>NZ_CP128988.1:625000-1250000 GCF_030406045.1 Thiohalobacter sp. IOR34 | reverse complement strand
CCACGTTCTGCATGTCCCAGGGGGCGAGGAACTGGCCCTTCTTGATGTTCACCGGCAGCCCCTGGCGGGCGACGTTCTGGATGAAATTGGTCTGGCGGCAGAGGAAGGCCGGGGTCTGCAGCACGTCCACCACCGCGGCCACCTCGGCCAGCGGCGTATCCTCGTGCACGTCGGTCAGCACCGGCACCTGGATCTGTTCCTTGACCTTCTGCAGGATGCGCAACCCCTCCTCCAGACCGGGTCCGCGGAAACTGGCGGTCGAGGAACGGTTGGCCTTGTCGAAGGAGGACTTGTAGATGAAGGGGATACCGAGACGTTCGGTCATCGCCTTCAGCTCACCGGCAGTGTCGAGCGCCAGTTGCTCGCTCTCGATCACGCAGGGACCGGCGATCAGGAACAGGGGGTGGTCGATACCGACCTGGAAGCCACAGAGTTGCATGGTCAATTCAGTCTCGTCAGGGCCGTGGCGGCTACCGCAGGGCTCAGGCGCTGGCCAGCGAATCGCCGCGGCCTGCCTCGCGGGCGGCGCGCGCGGCGCGGATGAACCCCGTGAACAGCGGATGGCCGTCCCGGGGCGTGGAGGTGAACTCCGGATGGAACTGGCAGGCGATGAACCAGGGATGGTCGTTCAGCTCGACGACCTCCACCAGGCTGTCGTCCAGCGAGGTGCCGACGATCTGCAGGCCGGCGCGCTCCAGCGGCTCCCGGTAGTTGTTGTTGAACTCGTAACGGTGGCGGTGACGTTCGACGATCACGTCCTTGCCATAGGTCTCGTGCACCCGCGAGCCGGGCTTGAGCTTGCAGGGCTGGCCGCCAAGGCGCATGGTGCCGCCGAGGTCGGAGGCCTCGTCGCGCTTCTCCACCCGCCCGTCCTGGGTGGTCCACTCGGTGATCAGGGCGATGACCGGATGCTTGCAGTTGCGGTCGAACTCGCTGCTGTGGGCATCCTCCAGCCCGGCGACATGACGCGCATACTCGATGACCGCCACCTGCATGCCCAGGCAGATGCCGAGATAGGGCACCCGGTTCTCGCGGGCATACTGCACCGCACGGATCTTGCCTTCCACGCCCCGCTCGCCGAAACCACCCGGCACCAGGATGGCATCGACCCCCTCCAGGCAGGCCGTGCCACTGCGCTCGATCTCCTCGGAGTCGACGTACTGGATGTTGACCCGGGTACGGGTGTGGATGCCGGCATGGATCAGGGCCTCGGAGAGGGACTTGTAGGCCTCGGTCAGATCCATGTATTTGCCGACCATGGCGATGGTGGTCTCGCCACTGGGGTTTTCCAGGGCCTCGATCACCTGCTCCCAGTCGGACAGATCCGGCGGCGGGCAGTCCAGGCGCAGCTTGTTGACGGTGATCTCGTCCAGCCCCTGTTCGGAGAGCAGCATGGGGATCTGGTAGATGCTGGCCACGTCCAGGGCGGCGATGACGGCGCGCTCCTCGACGTTGGTGAACAGGGCGATCTTGCGCTTCTCGTCCTCCGGGATGGGCCGGTCGGCGCGGCAGATGAGGATGTCCGGCTGGATGCCGATGGAGCGCAGCTCCTTGACCGAGTGCTGGGTGGGCTTGGTCTTCAGCTCACCGGCGGTCGGTATGTAGGGCAACAGGGTCAGGTGGATGAACAGGGCGTTGTCGTGCCCCTCCTCCACGCCCATCTGGCGGATGGCCTCGAGAAACGGCAGGGATTCGATGTCGCCCACCGTGCCGCCGATCTCCACCATGGCCACGTCGGCGCCTTCCGCGCCGGCGCGGATGCGGCGCTTGATCTCGTCGGTGATGTGCGGAATCACCTGCACCGTGGCGCCCAGGTAGTCGCCGCGCCGCTCCTTGCTGATGACGTAGGAATAGACCCGCCCGGTGGTGAAGTTGTTCTTCTGGCTCATGGGGGCGCGCACGAAGCGCTCGTAGTGGCCGAGATCGAGATCGGTCTCCGCCCCGTCCTCGGTGACGAACACCTCGCCGTGCTGGAAGGGACTCATGGTGCCCGGATCGACATTGATGTAGGGATCCAGCTTGAGCAGGGTCACCTTCAGGCCACGGGCCTCGAGGATGGCGCCAAGCGAGGCGGCGGCGATGCCCTTCCCCAGTGAGGAAACCACGCCGCCGGTAACAAAGATATATCGGGTCATCGAAGCTCAAACAGGTTCGGAGGAACAGGGACAGAGCGCAGGCAGACAACGACGGCGTCTGTGCTCGGGACGGGAGGAAACGATACCAGAAGGGTCAGTCGCACACAATCTGGGAGCTGCCCGCAGAGCGTCCCGGCAGACGGCTCCACTCGAGCCAGAGACCGCTCTCGCCGGCCGCCGCCTGCCAGCCCTCCGCCACCCAGAGGCCGGCCACCGCCAGCAGCTCGTCACCGCGGTACAGAAGCGGCAGCCGCGCCCGTTCCCAGGGCGGCACCCCCGCCTCCTGCAACAGATGCTTCAGCGGCCGCTGATGGGTCCGGCCCGCCGGGCGCAGGCGTTCACCGCCCTGCCGCAGCCGGATCCGCAAGGGGCCGTCGGCCAGGGCCCGCCTCGCCAGCCCCCGGCCGCTTACCGGACGCGCATGCAGGAGGCCACCGGCCAGCGCCAGCGGCGTCTCGGCTGCCCACTCCCGCTCGGACGCCTCCGGCGGCGGCAGGGGTTCGAGGGCATGGAGCGCATCGCGGTAGCGGCGCACCTCGCCGCCGGGCCAGCGGATGCAGGGTTCGGCATCGGCCCGCTCGACCAGGCCATCGCGCTCGATGCGTGCCAGCACCGCACTGCTCGGCAGCGGCAGACCGTGCCCGCGCAGCCAGTAACGCAGCAGGTTGCGCCGCCGTGGCGACCTCAGGGCGCGCAGCGCGGCCACCGAGAGGGTGCCCGCTTCCGCCCCCGCAGCCGCGGCGGCATCCAGCGCGGCCAGCTCGTCGAGCAGACCGGCGGCCTCGGCCTGGTGCGCCGCCACCCGTGACAGCACGGCCGCAGTCGCCGGCCAGCGCTGCTGCAGTCGCGGCAGGATCTCGTGACGGAGCAGATTGCGGTCATAGCGCCGGTCCCGGTTGCTGGGATCCTCGATCCAGCGCAGACCGACCGTCGCCGCGTAGCGACGCAGGTCCTCGCGACCACTTTCCAGCAGCGGCCGCAACAGCCAGCCGCGGGCAAAGGGGCTGCGGGCCGGCATGGCCGCCAGGCCGCGCGGCCCCGCCCCGCGCAGCAGCTGCAGCATGAGGGTCTCGGCCTGGTCGTCCTGATGGTGCGCGGTCAGCAGGGCATGACCCGGCGGCAACCAGTCGGCCAGCGCCCGGTAGCGGGCGCTTCGGGCCGCCGCCTCCGGGCTCTCGCCAGCAGCGGCCCGGGCATCGACCTGCAGATGGACGAAGGGGATGTCTGCGCTGGCACAGAAGGCCCGGCAGTCCTCTGCCCAGGCCGCCGCCTCCGGCTGCAGGCCATGCTCGACATGCACCGCACCAGGGGCCGCGGGCAACCGCTCGCGAACCGATGCCAGGGCCTGCAGCAGCACCCGCGAATCCAGGCCACCACTGAACGCCACCCAGAAGCCCCCGGCCTCCGGACAGAGCGCCTGCAGCCTGGCGGGCAATTCATCGGGGAAGAAATCCATGGGGCCATTTTAACCCGGATATTGCACCAAGGATTCGATGCTCAGGGCGAGGCTGGCAAGGCAGCTTGGGTGATCGTCCGAAAAGTCATAGCCGTTGCCATGGCTTGAGGAGGATCACCCAAGATGCGCAGCCAGAGTCGGCCTGACATCGAATAGGCACAAAGTGTACCCCGCCACGAGGGCCTATTTGCGAGCCTCCTGGCCTTGTATACCAGCCTGCACTCCGATCATAGGGGCCGCCTTGGTGCAATATCCGGGTTAACCCCGCTGTGCCATGGCTACGGAAATCAGGGGGAAGAATCCAGAATTCAGAATGAGATTCCTGCTGGATCCCGGATAGCGTGCGCTTTTCGTGCCTCTCAGACGTAGGGCGGCCAGCGACGCCGGTTTCCGCCCGCTCTTCATAGCCTGGGAAGGCACGAAAAGGATGAAAGGATTTTTCGTGGGTTTCGTGGGTTCCGTGGCCATCCGGCTCTTGCGGCAAACCGATACCGCTGGCCTGAACCACAGAAGCCACAGAGGAAAGCCGTTTGCCGCCTCCGACGTCCTCCGCGATCTCCGGGGCGTGCTGTTCCACGCGCATTCAGCGGGAGATCCGCGAACATCGCGGCCTGGAGGCCGCTCCTACACACTTCTAGCTTCTAGCTTCTGGCTTCTAGCTTCTGAATTCTGGCTTCTGAATTCTGGCTTCTTACCCTCAACGCCCCCCCTGCCACGCGGTCAGGACTTGACGCTGAACTCCCCGTAGCCCATCAGCCGCCGGTGGCGGGAATCGAGCAACTGGTCGACCGGCACCGCCTTGAGGGTCTCGAGTTCGGTGAGCAGCTTCTGCTTGAGCCGCTCGGCCATCAGCGCGGGATCGCGATGTGCCCCGCCCAGCGGCTCCTCGACGATGTCGTCGATCAGTCCCAGATCCTTCAGCCGGCTGGAGGTGATACCCAGCGCCTCGGCGGCATCGGCCGCCTTCTCCGCGCTCTTCCACAAGATGGAGGCGCAGCCCTCGGGCGAGATCACCGAATAGGTGCTGTACTGCAGCATCAGCAGGCGGTCGCCGACACCGATGGCCAGGGCACCGCCGGAACCGCCCTCACCGATCACGGTGCAGATCACCGGGATGCGCAGACCGCACATGACCTGCAGGTTGCGGGCGATGGCCTCGCTCTGGCCGCGCTCCTCGGCATCGATGCCGGGATAGGCACCGGGCGTGTCGATGAAGGTGAACAGCGGCAGCCGGAAACGCTCGGCCAGCTCCATCAGCCGCAGGGCCTTGCGGTAACCCTCGGGCCGGGGCATGCCGAAGTTGCGGGTCAGCTTCTCCTTGGTGTCGCGCCCCTTCTGCTGGCCGATGATCATCACCGGCTGCCCTTCCAGCCGGGCCACACCGCCGACGATGGCGGGATCGTCGGCGAAGGCCCGGTCACCGTGCAGCTGCTCGAAATCGGTGAAGATCCGCTCGATGTAGTCCAGGGTGTAGGGCCGCTGGGGGTGGCGGGCGAGCTGCGAGACCTGCCAGGGCGTGAGTTTGGAGAAGATCGACTCGGTGAGACTGCGGCTCTTCTCCTGCAGCCGGCCGATCTCCTCGCTGATGTTGATCTCGGCATCGTCGCCGACATAGCGCAGCTCCTCGATCTTGGCCTCGAGTTCGGCAATCGGCTGTTCAAAATCCAGAAAATTGAGGTTCATGGTCGGGTCGCGTCGGATTGCTGCAGGATCGGTGGATTTTACCGGTTTCCTGCCAAAGTTACACAGCCCTGGCCACCGACCGCTCAGGCCCAGCCGTACCAGAGCGGCAGGGTCAGGATGCTGAGCAGCGTGGTGAGTGTCACGGCCGCCGCATAGATGCCGGTGTTGAGGCCGTAGCGGTCGCAAAGCACGATGCCCAGCACCATGCTGGGCATGGCGGCCTCCAGGACCACGGCGGTGCGCAACTCACCCGTCATCCCCAGCAACAGGGCCATGCCCCACACCAGCAGCGGCTGCAACGCCAGCTTGAGCACCACCACCGGCAGGATGCTGCCGGCATGGCTCAGCTCGGCGAACCCCCGCACCAGGGCCAGGCCGACGGCGATCAGCATCAGCGGCACCACCGCCGAGCCCATCATGCCGAGCAGGCCGATGAGCCACTCCGGTGCCGGGAGGTCGCTCAGGTTGAAGGCCACGGCGGCCAGCGCCGCCCAGATCGGCGGCACCCGGACCAGCATCCACAGGGGATGGGGACGCTCGCCCCTGTCGCCGTAGCGGGCCGCGAGCAGGATCCCCACCGACAGCAGCAACGGGGTGCAGGCAAACAGGTCGTACTGGATCGCCACCGTTCCGCCCCGCTCGCCATAGAGGCTGATCAGCAGCGGGTAGCCGAGATAGGTGGCATTGGGGAAGGCCGAGGCGAGCAGCACCGCCCCGGCCACCGGCCGCTGCACCCGGCACAGGCGGCAGAGCAGCAGACCGGCGCCCAGCATGCCGAGCACGCCCGCTGCGGCCACGGCGGCGATGTGCAGCGAATCCGCACCGAGCGGCGCCAGCCAGAGCACCTTGAGCACCAGCGCCGGCAGAAACAGGAAATAGACCAGGTCGGTGATCACCCGGCGGATGTGGGTGGCGTCCAGCCGCGCCGGGTTGAACCAGGCCCAGAGCAGACCGGCGCCGATCAGGGCAAACATCTGGAGCAGGGTAACGAGCATGGCCGTGGAGCAGTCCCCTACCCCTCCCGGTACTGGAGCTGCACCCGCTCCGGGCCCGCCAGTTCGTGCAGCCGATGCAGGAGTTCGTCCTCGGGGCGGACCCGCCATTCGTCGCCCAGGGCGAGCCGGGCGCGGGCGACCTCGTTGCGGTAGTCCAGCCAGACCGGGCAGCCGCCCTCCCGGTAGGGTTGCAGGGTCTCGGCCAGGTGCTGCATGAAACCGTTGCCCGCCTGAGCGGCGTCGACCCGGATCAGCAGGCCACGGGCGAAGACCTCACGCGCCTGGGTGATGTCGTAGATCTCGTCGGCGGTGAGCTGGAAACCACCGGAATAGTCGTCCAGCCCCAGGGTGCCGCGCACCACCAGCACCCGGTCCCTGGACAAGAGCTGGCGATAGCGCTCGAAGGTCTCGGAAAAGACCCGCATCTCCAGCCGCGCGCTGCGGTCGTCGAGGGTGACGAAGGCCATGCGCCCGCGGCGGGTATTGCGCACCCGCAGGCCGATCACCAGGCCGGCCACCACCACACTGCGCTCGCCGCCGCGCCCCCCGCCCTCCCCGGCCCCGCTGGTCAGGTCGGCGATCCGGCCGCTGACGATCTGCGCCAGTTCCGCCTCGTAGCGGGCGATGGGATGTCCGGTGAGGTAGAGGCCGAGGGTCTCCTTCTCACCGTTGAGTCGGGTTTCCTCGTCCCACTCCGGCAGTTCGCTGCGTTCCACGGCGACCGCTACCGTGGCCGCCGCATCGGACGAACCGAACAGATCGTTCTGCCCCATGCCCCGGTCGCGCTCGTGCTGCTCGGCCAGCTTCAGCGCCTTGGGCAGATTGGCCATCAGGCTGGCGCGATTCATGCCGGTCTGGTCGAAGGCGCCGGCACGGATCAGGGCCTCCAGCACCCGCCGGTTGAGCTTGCGCAGATCGACCCGGCAACAGAAGTCGAACAGGTCGGCGAAGGAACCACCGGCCTCCCGCTCGGCAAGCATGCCCTCGATGGCCGCCTCGCCCACGCCCTTGATGGCACCCAGGCCGTAGACCACGGTGTCCTCGCCCTCCACCGTGAACTGGTAGTGGGAGCGGTTGATGTCCGGCGCCACCACCTCGAGCTTCATGTCGCGGCATTCGTCGATCAGGGTGACCACCTTGTCGGTGTTGTCCATGTCCGCCGACAGCACCGCGGCCATGAAGGCCGCCGGATGGTGGGCCTTGAGCCAGGCGGTCTGGTAGGACACCAGGGCATAGGCCGCCGAGTGCGACTTGTTGAAGCCGTAGCCAGCGAACTTCTCCATCAGGTCGAAGATGTAGGTGGCGGTCTTCTCGTCCACCCCGCGTTCCAGGGCACCCTTGGTGAAGATCGCTCGCTGCTTGGCCATCTCCTCCGGCTTCTTCTTGCCCATCGCACGGCGCAGCATGTCGGCCCCGCCGAGGGTGTAGCCGGCCAGCACCTGGGCGATCTGCATCACCTGTTCCTGGTAGAGGATGACGCCATAGGTCGGCTTGAGGATGGGTTCCAGGTCCGGGTGGGGATATTCGACCTTCTGCCGGCCGTGCTTGCGGGCGATGAAGTCGTCCACCATGCCGGACTGCAGCGGACCGGGGCGGAACAGCGCCACCAGGGCGACGATGTCCTCGAAGGTATCGGGCTGCAGGCGGCGGATCAGATCCTTCATGCCGCTGGATTCGAGCTGGAACACGGCGGTGGTCCTGCAGCCCTTGAGCAGCTCGAAGGCGGCCGGGTCGTCGAGCGGGATGGATTCGATGTCGACCGGCTCCGCGCCCTGGCGGTTGATGGTCCTCAGCGCCCAGTCGATGATGGTCAGGGTGCGCAGGCCGAGGAAGTCGAACTTGACCAGGCCGACCGCCTCGACGTCGTCCTTGTCGAACTGGCTGACCAGGTTGGCGCCGCCCTGCTCGCAGTACAGCGGCGTGAAGTCGGTGAGCTTGGAGGGGGCGATGACCACGCCGCCGGCATGCTTGCCGGCGTTGCGCGACAGGCCCTCCAGCTTGCGCGCCATGTCGATCACCGCCTGCACGTCCTCCTCCTGTTCGTAGACCTCGCGCAGCGCCTCCTCCTGCTCCAGCGCCTTGTCCAGGGTCATGCCGATCTCGAAGGGGATCAGCTTGGCGATGCGGTCGACGAAACCGTAGGGATGGCCGAGCACGCGGCCGACGTCACGCACCACCGCCTTGGCCGCCATGGAGCCGTAGGTAATGATCTGCGACACCTTTTCGCGGCCGTACTTCCGGGCCACGTAGTCGATCACCCGGTCGCGGCCCTCCATGCAGAAGTCGACGTCGAAATCGGGCATGGACACGCGCTCCGGATTGAGGAAGCGCTCGAACAGCAGATCGTAGGCGATAGGATCGAGGTCGGTGATGGTCAGGGCATAGGCGACCAGCGAACCGGCGCCGGAGCCGCGCCCCGGCCCCACCGGCACGCCGTTGGCCTTGGCCCACTGGATGAAGTCGGCGACGATCAGGAAGTAGCCGGGGAAGCCCATCTGGATGATGACCTCCAGCTCGGTCTCCAGCCGTTCGTCGTAGGGCCGGCGCCGTTCGGCGAAGTCCGGCGCGTTGCGGTCGAACAGCCGGTCGAGCCGCTTCTCCAGCCCCTCACGCGCCAGCTGCCGGAAATACTCCGCCTCGGTGAGGCCGTCCGGGATGGGAAAATCCGGCAGGAAATTCTTGCCCAGGGTCAGTTCCAGGTTGCAGCGGCGGGCGATCTCGACCGTGTTCTCCAGCGCCTCGGGAATGTCGGCGAACAGCTCGGCCATCTCCTCCGGGGTCTTCAGATACTGCTGCTCGCTGTACAAGCGCGGCCGGCGCGGGTCGTCCAGGGTGCGGCCATCGTGGATGCAGACCCGCACCTCGTGGGCCTCGAAGTCCTCGCGGCCGAGGAAGCGCACGTCGTTGGTGGCCACCACCGGCACCCCCTCGGCCGCCGCCAGTCCCACCGCGGCGTGCAGATAGTCCTCCTCGTCACTGCGACCGGTGCGCTGCAGCTCCAGATAGAAGCGGCCGGGGAACAGGCGCTGCCAGCCGGCAAGTCGCTGCCGGGCCTCCGCCTCCCGCCCGGCGAGCAGTTCCTGGCCGATGTCGCCCTCGCGTCCGCCGGAGAGGGCGATCAAGCCGTCGCTCAAGCCCTCCAGCCAGCGCCGGTCGATGATCGGCAGGCCGCGGTGCTGGCCCTCGGTGTAGCTGCGCGAGATCAGTTCGGAGAGATTCAGATAACCGCGGCGGTCCTGACAGAGCAGCACCAGTCGGCTCGGCTGGGCGGGATCCTGGGGATTGCCGATCCAGGCATCGACGCCGACGATGGGCTTGATGCCAGCCGCCATGGCCGCCCGGTAGAACTTGACCATGGCGAACAGGTTGCACTGGTCGGTGATCGCCACCGCCGGCATCTCCGCCTCGCCCACGGCGCGGACCAGTGGCTTGATGCGCACCAGGCCGTCGACCAGGGAGTATTCGCTGTGGAGGCGGAGATGGACGAAGGACACCGGCATGCGGCGAGTTTCCGGGTTTGCGGCCGACTATTCAAGCTTGACAGGGACTGTTCGCCTATTGCACCAGGACGGCCTCGATCCGCCTCCTGTGGCAGCCCCCTTCACCCGCCTATTGCACGAAGGATTCGAGTTTCAGGGCGAATCTGGCCAAGCAGTCTGTTCGATCGCCCGCCGAAGCATAGCCGTAGCTAGGGTTCAAGGGAGGCGGGCAAAATGCGCCGCCAGATTTGGTCTGAACTCGAACAGGCACAAACCGTAACAGGGCACAATTGCTCGCATAGGTGATCACTGCCTCGATAAATGCCGGAAAAATTACGCATGCAAGGCCGCCTTCGTGCAATAGGCGGGTTCAGCCTGCTTCCGTCCCGGTCTGGGCCCTGTCTTCCTGCCCCATCTGCAGCAGGGCAGCGATCTGGCGGCGAAGGAATTCGTTCTCGTCCTCGAGTACCTGCACGCACTGGTGCAGCTCGCGGTTGCTGTTCTCCAGCTCGTGCAGTCGCGCATCGATGTCCTCGCCCTGGCTCAGGGTTTCCTCTCCCAGTCGCTGCAGCAGCTCGCGGACCAGGCCGCGCAGCCGCTCGATGGCCCTGGCCTGCTGCTGCACCAGCCCGGCGGTCGGGGGCTCATCCTCTGCCTCATCTCCGGCCCGGGGGGCGACCTCTGCCGCCGTCAGTCCGGCTGCCTCCACCAGCTCCGCCAGGCGGGATTCCAGCCCCTCCCAGAAGGCCGCATCACGGACGGCCGCCGGCGCCCCGGCGAGGGTCTGTTCGAATTCGAGCAGGGCGAGGCGCAGCCGCTGCTGGAGGCAGTCCCGCTCGGCCAGGCGCTGGCGGGCAAGGCGAATCTCGCGGCGCAGATAGTGCTGCGGTGCCTCAGCCAGCTGCTGGCGACTGCGCCGCAGCAGCCAGGCCAGCACCCCTACCAGGACCAGCAGCACGACCAGCACTTCCAGCAAGGCGACGAAGGTCGCGACGCTCAATGTAACCACGGGGTTCCTCCCCTCCCATGCATCATTGAAGGCACCTTCCCATGCCCTCATGCCTCCTCTGGAAGATAGCGGCAAGTCACTGAGTTACCTGTAGTCTCAACGCCCTCCGTCACTGCCCTCCAGGAGGCGCCTGACCGGGGCGAAGGAACGGCGGTGGACGGGGCTCACCCCCAGGCGCTGCAGCGCCTCCAGGTGGGCCCGGCTGGGATAGCCCTTGTGGCGGGCCAGACCGTAGCCCGGGTAGCGGGCGTCCAGCGCCACCATCTCCCGATCGCGCGCCACCTTGGCGACGATGGAAGCGGCGCTGATGGCCGCCACCCGGCTGTCCCCCTTGACCACGGCCTCGGCCGGGCAGGGCAACTGCCGTGGGCAGCGGTTGCCGTCGATCAGAGCGTAGTCGGCCGGCGGTTCAAGGGCCAGCAGGGCCCGGCGCATGGCCAGCAGGCTGGCCTGGAGGATGTTGACCCGGTCGATCTCCTCGACCTCGGCACGGCCCAGCGCCCAGGCCAGGGCCCGTTCCCGGATCTCGTCGTCCAGGGCCTCGCGACGTCGCTCGCTGAGCTTCTTGGAATCGGCCAGCCCCGCGATCGGCCGCTCCGGATCGAGGATCACCGCCGCCGCCACCACCGGTCCGGCCAGGGGACCGCGGCCGACCTCGTCCACCCCGGCCAGGTGCCGGCAGTCGCCCGAGAAACCGAAGACGAGCTGCCCGCTCATCGACCGAGCAGCTCCAGCACGGCCTCGGCGGCCCGGCCGCTGGCATCGCCCCCCAGTTGCTCATGGATGGCGGCAAAGCGCTGCGCAAGACGCTCGCGGCGGGGCGTGTCGTCCAGCAGCCGCTCGAGGTCGTCCGCCAGGGTGACGGGCTCCACCGCCGCCTGCAAGCGCTCCTCCACCAGCGCCTCGCCGGCCAGCAGGTTGGGCAGTGAATAGTAGGGCAGCCGGACCAGGCGGCGCAGCAACCGGTAGCTGAGCGGTGCCAGTCGGTAGGCCACCACCATCGGTCGCCTGAGCAGCAGCGCCTCCAGGGTCGCGGTACCGGAGGCGAGCAGCACCGCATCGGCGGCGGCCATCAGCTCCCGGGACTGGCCGTCGAGACAGCGGATCGGCGGCGCCTCGGGATGACGGCCGAGCTCGGCCTCGAACAGGGCGCGGGTGGCCGCGGTGGCAAAGGGGGCAGCGAACTGCAGGCCGGGGCGGCGCCGTGCCAGCTCGGCAGCGGCCCCGATGAAGGACGGGGCGAGGCGCGTCACCTCACCCCGGCGGCTCCCCGGCAGCAGGGCCAGCAGCGGCGCCCCCGGCTCGAGCCCCAGGGCGCGGCGGGCCGCGGCGGCATCCACCTCGGCGGGGATCATGTCCGCCAGCGGATGACCGACGAAGCGTACCGGCACGGCATGCTCACGATAGAACTCGGCCTCGAAGGGAAACAGGGTCAGCATGCGGTCGACGCTGCGCGCGATCCGGGGCAGCCGGTAACGGCGCCAGGCCCAGACCGAGGGACTGACGTAGTGGGCGACCGGGATGCCCGCCGCCCGCAGCCGGCGCTCCAGGCCAAGATTGAAATCCGGCGCATCGATGCCGACAAACAGGTCCGGCGGCCGGGCGAGGAAATGCCCGGCCAGCTGGCGGCGCAGCCGCAGCAGGCCGGGCAGATGGCGCAGCACCTCGACCAGCCCCATCACCGAGAGGCGTTCCATGGGAAACAGGCTGCGGCAGCCGGCCGCCTGCATCAGCGGACCGCCGATGCCTTCGAACTCGATCCCGGGGCAACGCTCGCGCAGGGCCTGGATCAGCCCGGCACCGAGCAGGTCGCCGGAGGCCTCGCCGGCCACCAGGCCGATGCGCAGTGGACGGTCCCCGGAGATGGCAACCACGGGCCGGCTCAGCGGATGATGCCGCGACGCTGGTGTTTGAGGAAATCGACGAAGGGCTGCAATGCCGGCTCCTCCGCGGTCTGTTTCTCGAGGCGGCGGATGGCGTCTTCCAGTCCCAGGCCGGAACGGTACAGGGTCCTGTAGGCCCGTTTCAGCGCCAGCAGGGTCTCGGCGCTGAAACCACGCCGCTTCAGACCCTCGGTATTGAGGCCGTGCGGCCGGCCCGGCTGGCCGGAGACCATGACGTAGGGTGGCACATCCTTGCCGATCGCGGTACCGAAGGCGGTGAAGCAGTGTGCCCCGAGGGTGCAGAACTGGTGCACCAGGGTGAAACCGCCGAGGATGACGTAGTCCTCGACGCGCACATGACCGGCCAGCGAGGCGGAATTGGCGAAGATGGTGTGGTTGCCGACCTCGCAGTCATGGGCGATGTGCACATAGGCCATGATCCAGTTGTCGTCACCGATCCGGGTGACACCGGCATCCTGCACCGTGCCCCGATTGATGGTCACGAACTCGCGGATGGTGTTGCCATTGCCGATCACCAGCTCGGTCGCTTCCCCGGCGTATTTCTTGTCCTGGGGGTCCTCGCCGATGGAGGCGAACTGGAAGATCCGGTTGTCACGGCCGATCCGGGTCGGCCCGCGGATCACGGCATGCGGCCCGATGCGGCAGCCGCTGTCGATCTTCACCCCGGCGCCGATCACCGCAAAGGGGCCGACCTCCACGTCGTCGGCCAGTTCGGCGGCCGGATCGATGACGGCACGCGCGTCGATCAAGCGCCCACCTCCCGCTCGGTGCACATGATCTCGGCGCTGGCCGCGAGCTGGCCATCGACCCTGGCGGTGGCCTCGAACACCCAGATGCCACGCTTGCTGGTCTTCACCTTCACCTCCAGCATCAGCTGGTCACCGGGCTCGACGGCGCGCTTGAAGCGCGCCTTGTCGACCCCGACCAGGAAGTAGAGGGTGTTCTCGTTGCGCCCGTCCTGACCGACGGTGCGAAAGGCCAGCAGGCCGGTGGCCTGGGCCATGGCCTCGATGATCAGCACCCCGGGCATGATCGGCCGCTGCGGGAAATGTCCCTGGAAGAAGGGCTCGTTGTAGGTAACGTTCTTGTAGCCCAGCAGCGACTCGCCCGGCACGTACTCCACGACCCGGTCGATGAGCAGGAAGGGGTAGCGGTGCGGCAGGTACTGCATGATGGCATTGATGTCCATATTGATATCGGTCATGCTCGCGTCCAGTCTGATTGGCGCCCGGGGGGCGCTCATTGTTCATCGGAGAGTTTCTTTTCCAGTTTTCGCAGTCGCCGCGCCATCTCGTCCAGTCGCCGCAGGCGCACGAAGACCTTGTTCCACTGTTCATTGGGCATCGCCGCCAGGCCGGAGGAATAGACCCCCGGCTCGGTGATCGACTTGGTCACCATCGACATGCCGGTCACCACCACGTGATCGGCGATCTCCAGGTGACCGACCACCCCCACTCCGCCGGCGAGCATGCAGTGACTGCCGATGCGGGCGCTGCCGGAGATACCGACGCAGCCGGCGATTGCCGTGTGGGCACCGATATGCACGTTGTGGGCGACCTGGATCTGGTTGTCCAGCTTGACACCCTCCTCGATCACCGTGTCCTCCAGCGCCCCGCGGTCGATGGTGGTGTTGGCACCGATCTCGACATCGTCACCGATCCGCACTCCTCCGAGCTGGGGCACCTTGACCCAGTGACCACCGTCGTCGGCGATGCCGAAGCCATCACTGCCGATCACCGCCCCCGGATGCACCAGGCAACGCCGGCCGAGCTGCACGCCGTGACAGAGGGTGACCCTGGCCACCAGGCGGCTGTCGTCGCCGATCCGGCAGCCCCGGCCGAGCACACAACCGGGACCGATCCGCACCCGGGCACCGATCCGCACCCCGTCCTCGACGACCGTCAGTGGTCCGATGCTGGCGCTGGCATCGATCTCGCAGCCATCCCCGATCACCGCACTGGGATGCACCCCGGGTTCGGGTGAGGGTTCGGTACTGAGCAGGGCCGCGACCCGCGCATAGGTCACATAGGGCCGCTCGCTGATCAGCACCGGGACCGGACAGTCGGCGGCATCCTCCGGAGCGAGGATCACGGCTCCGGCGCGGGTGCCGGCCAGGTACTTGCGGTAACTCGGGTTGGACAGGAAGCTGATGCAGTCCGGACGCCCATGCTGCAGGGTACAGACCCCCTCGATACGCAACCCCGGCTCGCCTTGCAGGCGCGCACCAGTACGTTCAGCGAGTTCTCCCAGGGTCAGGCTCAAGTCGAGGATCCCGGCTACTTGGACGACTTGAAGGCCTTGTCGAGATGCTGCAGAACGGCATCGGTGATGTCGATGCGCTTGCTGGCAAAGACCACACCTTCACTGAGGATCAGATCGAACTTCTCCTCCTTGGCCAGGGTGACGATGGCCTCGTAGAGGCGGCGCTGCAGTTTGGACAGTTCCTCGTTGCGGCGAATGTTGAGATCCTCGCGGAACTCGTCCTGGGAACGCTTCAGCTCGCGCTTGCGGCTGATCAGTTCGCGTTCCAGCTTGGACCTCTCGGCCTCGCTCATCACTGCGCCGTCGCGAGCCAGCTTCTCTTCCTTGCTCTTGATTTCGCGTTGCAGGGCAACCAGATCCTTCTCCCGTGGCGCGAACTCCGCCTCCATCTTGCTGATCGCGGCCTTGGCCTGCGGCGCCTTCTCCATCAGCTTGGCGGTGTTGACGAAACCGACCTTGACCTCGGCTGCCGCCAGCCCCGGCAGCAGCAAAGCACAGAGCAGCAGGATACTGTGGATATGTCTTTTCATCGCTTCTGGGCCCCCTGCCCGATCTAGAAGTTGGTACCAATTGTAAACTGGAAGATCTGGGTGTCATCCCCCTCCTTCTCGTTCAGGGGCTTGGCCAGACTGAAGGTCAGGGCGCCGAGTGGCGACAGCCAGGTGGCGCCGACACCCACCGAGTAGCGCAGTTCGCCGGCCTCGAAGTCGTTGAAATCGGCAAAGACGTTACCGATGTCGAAGAAGGTGCTCATGCGGAAGGACTTCAGTTCCGACAGCAGCGGCGGCGGGAAATACAGTTCGACATTGCCGAGCAACTTGAAGGCACCGCCGATCGGCTGCCTGGTGGCACTGTCCTTGGGACCCAGGGTGTTGTCCTGGAAGCCGCGGATGGAGCGCACACCGCCGGCATAGAAGTTCTTGAAGAACGGCAGCTGATCATAGTCACCGTAGCCGTCACCATAACCGATCTCGCCATTCAGCGACAGGGTCAGATAGCGGGTCAGGGGCACGTAGAGCAAATGCCGGTAGTTGATCTTGTAGTACTGCAGATCGAGTCCGGGCAGGGTCACCTCGGCGGACAATCGCTGCAACATGCCACGATCGGCGAACAGGGCCTTGTTGCGGGTGTCGTGCGCCCAGCTGGCAGTGAGGCGGATGTTGTCGAAAGTATCGCCCTGCGCGTTGATGTAATCCGCCACCACCTGGGGCGAGAAGGCGGTCTGGGAGAGTTCCAGGTGTTCGAACTCGGCATTCAGCCGCACCCGGTCGAACTCGTTGATCGGCACGCCGAAGCTGACATTGCCACCGTAGGTGTCGACGTTGTAGCTGGCCAGGTTCGCCTGGCTGGCATCGGTCTGCCGGAAGTAGGCGCCAAAACCACGGCTCACCCCGTCCACCGTGTAGTAGGGATTGACATAGTTGAAACTGTAGACGGTGTTGACCTGGCTGTTGTTGAAACTGAAGCTCACCTGCTTGCCGGTGCCCAGGAAATTGTTCTGACTGACGCTGGCGTTGAACAGGATGCCCGAGGTCTGCGAATAGCCGAGGCCGAGCAGCAGGTTGCCGGAGGGTCGCTCGGTCACCGAATAGTTGACATCCACCTGATCGGGGGTGCCGGGCACGCTGGGCGTCTCGACGTTCACCTCCTCGAAGTAACCGAGCCGGTCGAGGCGGGTGCGGGAACGTTCCACCGCCGAGGCCGAGAACCAGCCAGCCTCCATCTGCCGCATCTCGCGGCGCAGCACCTCATCACGGGTGCGCGTATTGCCCACCATGTTGATGCGCCGCACATAGACCCGTTTGCCCGGATCGACGAAGAAGGTCACCGTCACCAGCCGCTGCTTCTCGTCGACCTCGGGAATGGTATTGACGTTGGCGAAGGCATAACCCTGGTCGCCGAGATACTCGCCGATGGCGTCCACCGTGGAGGTCACATAGCGCCGCGAGAAGATGTCCCCCGGATTGATACCGACCAGCGGAAACAGCTCTTCCGGCGGCACCACGAAGTCACCGGCCAGCTTCACCTCCTTGACGCGAAACTGCTCGCCTTCGGTGATATTGATGGTGATATAGATGTCCTTCTTGTCGGGAGTGATCGAAACCTGGGTGGAATCGATGTTGAAATTGATGTAGCCGCGGTCGAGATAGAAGGAGCGCAGGGTCTCCAGGTCCGCGGCCAGCTTCTGCTTGGAATACTGGTCGGCCTGGGTGTAGAAGGAGAGCAGCGTCGGGGTACTGAGCTTGAAACGGTCGAGCAGCGTCTCGTCATCGAATACCTTGTTGCCGACGATGCTGATGTGCTTGATGCGCGCGGCGCGTCCCTCCGAGACCTGGATGCTGATCCCGACCCGGTTGCGTTCCAGCGGTGTAACCGTGCTCTCGATACGCACCGCGTACTTGCCACGCGAGAAATACTGGCGGCGCAGTTCCTGCTCCACCTTGTCCAGCAGGGATCGATTGAATACCCGGCCCTCGGCGAAACCGATCTGCTTCAGCGAGTCGAGCAGCGGCTCGGTCTCGATGTCCTCGTTGCCGCTGATCTCGATGCTGGAGATCGCCGGCCGCTCCTGCACCGCCACCACCAGCACGTCACCCTCACGCTCGATGCGCACGTCCCTGAAGAAGCCGGAACGGAACAGCGCCCGAATCGCCGCCTCGGAACGCGCATCGTCGAAGCGTTCGCCGATCTTCACCGGCAGATAGTTGAACACCGTTCCGGCGGTGATGCGCTGCAATCCCTCGACCCGGATATCCCTGACGACGAAGGGTTCGAAGGCCCAGGCGTGACTGGTGACCAGGACGGCCAGCAAGAGGGCGGAAAGGCGTGATCTCATTTGATGCGGGTCCGACTGTTGTTGGTAGCGTTGTCAGTTCAGCAGACGTGAAAAATCGTTGAAGACGGCCAGGCTCATCAGGGCCAGCAGGATGGCAATGCCGATCCGCTGACCGAACAGTTCCGCCTCGGGCGACAGCGGGCTGCCCTTGAAAAGCTCAATAAGGTAATACAAGAGGTGGCCGCCATCCAGTACCGGGATCGGCAGCAGGTTGAGCACACCCAGGCTGATGCTGACCACACCGAGGAAACCGAGGAAGCTGGCCAGCCCCATGCTCGCCGTGTGGCCGGCATACTGGGCGATGCTGATCGGGCCGCTGATGTTCTCCACCGAGGCCTCCCCCACCAGCATCTTCCACAGGGTGCGCAGGGTCAGGGCAGTCATCTCCCAGGTCTTGGCGAGACTCGGGCCAATGGCCTCCAGCGGCCCGTGGCGGATCTCGGTGCGCAGCTCGGCGCCGAGCGATTCAGGCACCTCGGGATAGGCACCGATGCGCCCGATGTCCCGGTTGTCGATCTCCACCCGTTCCGGTTGCAGATCGAGCTGCAGACGCTGGCCGTCGCGCTCGACCTCGAGGCGGATCGGCTGCTGGGGGCGGGCCTGCACATACTCCACCCAGACACTCCAGTCCGGGATCGGCTGGCCGTCGGCGGAGAGGATATGGTCACCAGGCCGCAGCCCGGCCCGCTCCGCCGCTCCGCCGGCCACCAGCTTGCCGATCACCGGCGGCAGGACCGGCCGCCAGGGGCGGATACCGAGCCGCTCCAGCAGGTTGCCGCGATCGAGCAGGTCATCGACGCCGTCGAGGCGCAGGGTCAGCCGGCGCAGCACCCCGTCGCCACCCTGCACCTCGAGCTGCAGATCGCGGTGATCCAGCGCGCCGTCGAGCAGCGCCAGGACCGCCGTCTGCCAGGTCGGCGTCTCGCGCTCATCGACTCGCAGCAGCTGATCGCGCGGCTGCAGGCCGGCCTCGGCCGCGGGCGTGTCCGGCAGCACCTCGCCGACCACCGCCTTGACCCCGGGTACGCCACCGACATACATCATCCAGTAGACGAGGATGGCGAACAGGAAATTGAACAGCGGGCCGGCCACCACCACCGCCATGCGTGCCGCCAGCGGCTTGCGGTTGAAGGCACGATCGAGCTGCTCGGGCGGCACCTCGCCCTCGCGCTCGTCGAGCATCTTCACATAGCCGCCGAGCGGGATGGTGGCGATCACGAACTCCACATCCTCGGGGCTGCGCTGCCAGCGCCAGATGGGGTTGCCGAAGCCGACCGAGAAACGCAGCACGCGCACACCGAGCCGCCGCGCCACCCAGAAGTGGCCGAACTCGTGCACCGTGACCAGCAGGCTGAGCGCCAGGACGAAGGCCGCCAGGGTGAACAGGATGCCGCTCACGAGACGCTCCTCTGCGCCATCTCGGCGATCCGCGCCTCGGCCAGCCGCCGGGCCTCGGCATCGGCCTCGAGCAGACCGTCGAGATCCTCCACGGGCCGCGGATCCAGGCCGTCGAGACAGGCCTCGATGACCGCTGCAATGGCGGTGAAACCCAGGCGGCCGTCGAGGAAGGCCTGCACCGCGACCTCGTTGGCGGCATTGAGGATGGCCGGCGCGGTGCCGCCCTCGCGCCAGGCCCGGTAGGCCAGCGCCAGACAGGGGAAGCGGTCCGGATCAGGCGCCCGGAAGTCGAGCCGGCCGACCGCGAACAGGTCCAGGGGCTCGACGCCGGAATCGATGCGCTCCGGCCAGGCCAGGGCATGGGCAATGGGGGTGCGCATGTCGGGATTGCCGAGCTGGGCCAGCACCGATCCGTCCACATAGTCGACCATCGAGTGGATCACGCTCTGCGGATGCACCACCACCTGCACCTGTTCGGCGGGCAGGTCGAACAGCCAGCAGGCCTCGATCACCTCCAGCCCCTTGTTCATCATGGTCGCCGAATCGACCGAGATCTTGCGGCCCATGTCCCAGTTGGGGTGGGCGCAGGCCTGTTCCGGGGTCACCCGCTCCAGCTGCTCCGGCGGGGTATCGCGGAACGGCCCGCCGGAAGCGGTGAGCAGGATGCGGCGCACCCCGGCCGGCCGGCGGCCCGGGCTGAAATCCGCCGGCAGGCACTGGAAGATGGCATTGTGCTCGCTGTCGATCGGCAGCAGCAGGGCACCGTGCGCCCGAACCTCGCGCATGAACAGGGCGCCGGCCATCACCAGCGCCTCCTTGTTGGCCAGCAGCACGCGCTTGCCGGCACGCACCGCGGCCAGCGCGGGGGGCAGACCGGCGGCACCGACGATGGCCGCCATCACCGCGTCCACCTCGGGCAGGGCCGCCACCCGCAGCAGGCCCTCGACACCGGCCAGCACCTCGATCGGCAGGCCCTCCTGCCCCAGCCGTTCCTCCAGCCGCCGGGCGCTGGCAGGATCGGCCAGCACCGCATAGCGCGGCCGGTGCCGGCGACAGAGTTCGTACAGGCCGTCGACGTCGCGGTTGGCAGTCAGCGCCAGCACCCGGTGCCGCCGTGGATGCCGGGCCACCACGTCCAGGGTGCTGCGACCGATGGAACCGGTCGCCCCCAGCACACAGAGTCCGCAAGGTCTCATGCCACCCCCATCATCTGGATGCCGAAGGCAAACAGCGGCGCGGCCGCAAGCAGGCTGTCGATCCGGTCCAGCACCCCGCCATGGCCGGGAATCAGCTGGCCGCTGTCCTTGAGGCCCGCCTGACGCTTGAGCAGGCTGATGAACAGATCGCCGACCACAGACAGGGCGCTGCAGGCCAGCGCCAGCAGCACGAAGCCAGCCAGCACAGGACCGTCCCAGCCGAACCAGAGGGCGGCGAGCGCGCCAGCCAGGCCGCTGGCCGCGAGGCCGCCGGCCACCCCTTCCCAGGTCTTGCCCGGACTGACCCGGGGAGCCAGCTTGTGACGGCCGAGGGCCCGGCCGGTGAAATAGGCGGCGCTGTCGGTCACCCACATCAGCACCAGGATGAACAGCAGCAGCTGGGGACCGGTTCCGCCCTGCCCCTGCAGCAGATTGAGCGCCACCCAGGCAGGCACCAGGACCGGCAGGGCCAGCACCGCCTTCAACCCGGCCCGTTCCTGACCCCAGTGCGGCCAGCGCAGCCAGATCCCGGCCAGCAGCCACCACAGCAGCGCACCCGAGGCGATTGCCCGGGAGACGGCCGGCTGGTCGAGCAGCGGATAGAGCACGCCGAGCAGCAGGCCCAGCACGGCAAGGAAGGCGAGACGGGTCGGGAGGCCGGCGAGTGGCACCAGGCGCGTCCACTCCCAGGCGGCAGCCAGCAGCAGCAGGCCGCTGGCCGCGGCGAAGCCCGGTGCCGGCAGCGCCAGCACGGCCCAGATAACCAGGGGGATCAGGATGAGCGCGCTGAGAATCCGGACCTCAAGCACCCTTCAGGCGCTCCACCTGCTCGCCGGTGTGGCCGAAGCGGCGCTGCCGCCCGGCAAACCACTCCAGCGCCTCGCTCAGGCACTGGGCATCGAAGTCGGGCCAGAGGGTCTCGGTGAAATAGAGCTCGGTATAGGCCAGCTGCCAGAGCAGGAAGTTGCTGATCCGCTGCTCGCCCCCGGTACGGATGAACAGGTCCGGCTCCGGAAGCTGGGCCAGACTGAGGCAGGCGCTGAAGTTTTCCTCGTCGATCTCGGACGGATCCAGATCGCCGTCCCGCGCCTCGGCGGCCAGGCGCCGCGCCGCCTCGACGATGTCCCAGCGGCCGCCGTAGTTGACGGCGATGGCCAGCCGCAGACCGTCGTTGTCGGCGGTCAGGGACTCGCTCTCGTCCATCAGCCGGCGCAGCTTGTCGGAGAAGGCGCTGCGGTCACCGATGAAGCTGACCTGGACGTTGTTGGCGTGCAGGTCGCGCACCTCGCGCTTGAGGGTGTTGATGAACAGGTCCATCAGCAGCCGCACCTCGGTGCGCGGCCGGCGCCAGTTCTCGCTGCTGAAGGCAAACAGGGTCAGCGCGCCGATCCCCTGGTTGCGGCAGGCCTCGACGATGCCGCGCACCGCCTTGACCCCCTCGCGATGTCCGGCCGGTCTCGGCAGGCCGCGACGACGCGCCCAGCGGCCGTTGCCATCCATGATGATGGCGATGTGCTGCGGTCTCTCCTGCAGCAGCCGGCTGTCGATTTGGCTGATCTCGGACATGGGAAGGGGATCCGCTCAGATCTCCATCAGTTCCTTTTCCTTCGCCTGCAGGATCTGATCGATCTCGGCGACGAACTGGTCGGTGAGCTTCTGCACCCGCTCCTCGGCGCGGCGCGCATCGTCCTCGGAGATCTCCTTCTCCTTGAGCAGCTCCTTGAAGTCGTTGTTGGCATCACGCCGGATGTTGCGGATCGCCACCCGGGCGGCCTCACCCTCCTGGCGCACCAGGCGGATCATGTCCTTGCGCCGCTCCTCGGTCAGCGGCGGCAGCGGGATGCGCATCACCGTGCCCGCGGTGTTGGGGTTGAGGCCGAGGTCGGATTCCAGGATGGCCTTCTCGATCACCTGCACCATGTTCTTCTCCCACGGGGTGACAGTGAGGGTCCGGGCATCCTCCACGGCGACGTTGGCCACCTGTTTCAGCGGCGTGGGACTGCCGTAGTAGTCGACCATGATGTGGTCGAGCAGGCTGGTGTGCGCCCGACCGGTGCGCAGCTTGCTGAGATCGGTCTTCAGCGACTCCACGCTCTTGCCCATGCGAACCTTGGCATCCTCGATAATTTCGTCGATCATCCGCCCTTACTCCGTTGTGTCCCTGAGCACCAGCGTGCCCACCGGCTCGCCGCAGACGGCGCGCATCAGGTTGCCCGGCTGGTGAATGTTGAAAACCATCAGCGGCATGTCGTGGTCACGGCACATCACCAGGGCAGTGGCGTCCATCACCATCAGCTTGCGGGCCAGGGCCTCGTCGTAGCTGAGGCGATCGAAGCGTTCCGCCTTGGGGTTGGTCTGCGGATCGTCGGTGTAGACGCCGTCGACCTGGGTCGCCTTGAACAGGATGTCGGCACCGATCTCGATGGCACGCAGACTGGCCGCGGAATCCGTGGTGAAGAAGGGGTTGCCGGTGCCTGCCGCGAACAGCACCACCCGGCCCTGGTCCAGATGACGCAGCGCCTGGTCGCGCGAGAAGCCCTCGCAGACGCCAGCGACGGGCAGCGCCGACATGACCCGCGCCTCGCTGCCCAGGCGCTGCAGGGCATCCTGCATGGCCAACGCGTTCATCACCGTGGCCAGCATCCCCATCTGGTCGCCCTTGACCCGGTCCATGCCGGCCGCCGCCAGCCCGGCGCCGCGGAAGATGTTGCCGCCGCCGATCACCAGGCCGACCTGGACGCCGTCGCTGACGATGTCGTGGATCGCCTCGGCAAAGCGCAGCAACACCGCGGGATCGATGCCGGCCTCCTGCGCGCCCATCAGGGCCTCGCCGCTCAGCTTGAGAAGGATGCGTCGATATTTCGGGCAGGATGCTGTCATGTTTGTGCTTATATATTAGTGGATTGCAATATGCGTCCGCGGCCAGGCCGATAGTCGCCCTGGCCCCGCGCCGCGCCTATTGTCGTCTTTTTTTGAAGCAAATGCCATGCACACGACGGGGCCGCTAGCCCGGATATTGCGCCAAGGCGGCCCCTATGAATCGGAGTGCAGGCTGGTATACAAGGCCAGGAGGCTCGCAAATGGACCCTCGTGGCGGGGTACGGTTTGTGCCTGTTCGATTTCAGGACGCATCTGGCTGCGCATCCTGGTCGATCCCCCTTGAACCATGGCTACGGCTATGCTTCTGCGGGTGATCGGCCAAGCTGCTTTGCCAGCTCCGCCCTGAGAATCGAATCCTTGGTGCAATATCCGGGCTAGGCGGCCCCGTCATGCTCACGGCCGACAGCGGCAAAACCTCCGCTGCCCCCGTCACCGCGGCTAGTCGCCGCGAACCTGCGCCATCACCTCGTCGGCGAAGTTCTCCTGCTTCTTCTCGATGCCCTCGCCCAGCTCCATGCGGCGGAAGCTGCGCACCTTGGCACCACTCTTGTCGAGCAGCTTGCCGACCGTGGTGTCCGGGTCCTTGACGAAGGGCTGACCGAGCAGGGTCACCTCGGCGAGGAACTTGCGGATCCGGCCCTCGACCATCTTCTCGATGATGTTCTCCGGCTTGCCGCTCTCCTGGGCCTGGGCGACGATGATCTCGCGCTCCTTGTCCAGCACCTCCTGCGGCATGTCGTCGGCCGACACCGACAGCGGACGGCTGGCGGCGACGTGCATGGCGATGTCGCGGGCCAGGGCCTCGTCGCCGCCCTCCAGCTCGACCAGCACACCGATGCGCGAACCGTGCAGGTAGTAGCCAAGGGTGCCGTCGGTCTGCACCAGCTCGAAGCGACGCACACCGATGTTCTCGCCCAGCTTGGCGACCAGCTCCTTGCGCGCCATGTCGACGGTGGTATCCTCGCCGTCACGCAGCGGCATCTCCAGCAGGGCCTCGATCGACTCCGGCTTGCTGGCCAGCACCCGCTTCGCCACCTGGCGGGCGAAGTCCTGGAACTCGTCCTTCTTGGCCACGAAGTCGGTCTCGGAGTTGACCTCGACCAGGGCCGCCTCCTTGCCGTCGGCGCTGATCTCGATCACGATCAGCCCCTCGGCAGCGACCCGGCCGGCCTTCTTGTCGGCCTTGGCCAGACCCGACTTGCGCAGCGCCTCGATGGCCGCTTCCATGTCGCCGTCGGCCTCGACCAGTGCCTTCTTGCATTCCATCATCCCGGAACCGGTGCGTTCCCGCAGTTCCTTTACCTGTGCGGCTGAGATTGCCATGCGCTCATCTCCCAAAGTATGTCTGTTGCTTCTTGAACAATGAGAATTCAAAAACAGCCCGGCCAGGTCGGACCTGTCCGGGCTGCAAGATAAGGACCGGTCGATCAGGCCGAGGCGGCGCCTTCGCCGGCCTCCTTGGCCTCCGCTGCCTCGTTGATCTCGACGAACTCGTCCTCGCTGCCGGCGGCCTTGACGCTGCTGCCCTTGGCGCTGAGCACGGCATCCGCCGCACCGCGCACATAGAGCTGGATGGCGCGGATGGCATCGTCGTTGCCGGGGATCACGTAGTCCACACCGTCCAGCGAGTTGTTGGTGTCCACCACGCCGACCACCGGGATGCCCAGCTTCCTGGCCTCACTGACCGCGATCTTCTCGTGTCCGACGTCGACCACGAACAGGGCGTCGGGGATACCGCGCATGTCCTTGATGCCGCCCAGGCTGCGCTCCAGCTTGTCCAGCTCGCGGCGCAGCATCAGCGCCTCCTTCTTGCTGAGCCGCTCGAAGCTGCCGTCCTCGGCCATGGTCTCCAGCTCCTTGAGACGCTTGATGGACTGGCGCACCGTCTTGTAGTTGGTGAGCATGCCGCCCAGCCAGCGGTGATTGACATAGGGCATGCCGCAGCGCTTGGCCTCCTCGCCGATCACCTCGCGCGCCGCGCGCTTGGTGCCCACGAAGAGGATGGTGCCGCCCTTGGCGGCCAGGCTGCCGATGAAATTCATCGCCTCGTTGTACAGCGGGAGCGTCTTCTCGAGGTTGATGATGTGGATCTTGCTGCGTTCGCCGAAGATGTAAGGTGCCATCTTCGGATTCCAGAAGCGGGTCTGGTGCCCGAAATGTACGCCTGCCTCAAGCATCTGGCGCATGGTGACGTCTGCCATTGAATTGACTCCGATTGTCAGGGTTTGGCCTCCACGCGCCCCATGCGGCAACCCGAAGCCGGCCTGCCGGCCCGCCCCGGGCACCCCGCCACATGTGTCGGCGCGTGTGCGAATTTTGTCAAGATTGCCTTACCCCTTGTGGGGTCAACAACTTAACAAGCCGCACTTTATACCATAAACTCCCCCCTCCAACAATTCGCCGCCGTTGCCAAGGGGCCCTGCGCGCCCCGCCGCAGCGCGGCCAGACCGGGATTTCCAACTGCAT
Organism: Thiohalobacter sp. IOR34; assembly: GCF_030406045.1. Taxonomy (GTDB): domain Bacteria; phylum Pseudomonadota; class Gammaproteobacteria; order Thiohalobacterales; family Thiohalobacteraceae. The sequence goes on along the minus strand of NZ_CP128988.1, from coordinate 1,224,301 downwards.
GAGCGTAATCATCAAGACCCCCGAAGAAATCGAGAAGATGCGTGTCGCCGGGCGCCTGGCCGCCGATGTGCTGCAGATGATCCGTCCGCACGTGCGCGCCGGGGTCACCACCGCGGAGCTGGACCGCATCTGCCACGACTACATCGTCAACGAGCAGGGGGCGATCCCGGCTCCGCTCAACTACCGCGGCTTCCCGAAGTCGATCTGCACCTCGCTCAACCACCAGGTCTGTCACGGCATCCCCGGCGACAAGCCGCTGAAGGCGGGCGATATCCTCAACATCGACATCACGGTGATCAAGGACGGCTTCCATGGCGACACCAGCCGCATGTTCCTGATCGGCGAACCCCCGCTGAAGGCGAAACGGGTGGTCCAGGTCAGCTACGAAGCGATGCGTATCGGCATCGAGATGGTGCGTCCGGGGGTCCGCCTCGGCGACATCGGCCATGCCATCCAGCAGTATGCCGAGAGTCACAGCTGTTCCATCGTCCGCGAGTACTGCGGCCACGGTATCGGCCGCGAGTTCCATGAGGAGCCGCAGGTGCTGCACTACGGAACACCGGGCACCGGTCTGGAGCTGCAGCCGGGCATGACCTTCACCATCGAACCGATGGTCAACGCGGGCAAGCGCTTCACCCGGCTCCTGGCCGACGGCTGGACGGTGGTCACCAAGGACCACAGCCCCTCGGCCCAGTGGGAGCATACCGTGCTGGTCACCGAGAGCGGCGTCGAGGTGCTGACCCTGCACCCTGAGGAATCGCTCGACCACATGCCCATCCTCCCCTGAGGCCGCCATGTCCACCCTCGAACCCCTCGACCTGTACCCGGGGCGGCCGGCTCTCGACGGCCTGCTCGACGGGCCCGCCCTGGAACGTGACCTGGCCGGTTGCGAGACGCCCCTGCCGCTGCTGCGCGAGGCGCTCAAGCGGGGCGATGCCGCCCTGCGCCGGCACTTCGAACAGGGGGCCGACGCCGTGCAGCTGGTCTACGGCCGCTGCTGGCTGTGCGACCGGCTGATCCAGCATGCCTGGCGCCATCTGTTCGGCACCAGCCAGGACGACATCGCCCTGGTGGCGGTCGGCGGCTACGGCCGCGCCGAACTGCTGCCCGGCTCCGACATCGATCTGCTGATCCTGCTCGAGGAGGAGGCCGAGGCCCGCCACGCGGCGCAGATCGAGGCCTTCCTCACCGCCCTCTGGGATCTGGGACTGGAGGTGGGACACAGCGTGCGCAGCATCGCCGACTGCATCGAGCAGGGCCGGGCCGACATCACCGTGGCCACCAACCTGCTGGAGGCGCGTCTGCTGGCCGGCGCGGAGACGCTGTTCCAGGCGATGCGCCGGGTCACCGCGGCGGACCGCATGTGGAGCGGGCCGGAATACTTCGAGGCCAAGCTGAAGGAACAGCAGGCGCGCCACCTGAAGTTCCACGACACGGCCTACAACCTGGAACCCAACATCAAGGAGAACCCGGGTGGGCTGCGCGACATCCAGATGATCGGCTGGGTCGCCAAGCGTCACTACGGCTGCACCACCCTGCACGGCCTGGTCGAGCACGGCTTTCTCACCGACCACGAATACCGCACCCTGATCGAGGGCCAGTCCTTTCTCTGGCGGATCCGCTTCGCCCTGCACACCCTGAGCCGGCGCCGCGAGGACCGGCTGCTGTTCGACCACCAGCGCAGCCTGGCCGAGCTGTTCGGCTACCGGGCGGCGAAGGACAGCCCCAATCTGGCGGTCGAGCTGTTCATGAAGGACTACTACCAGACGGTGATGGAGCTGGAGCGGCTCAACGAGATGCTGCTGCAGTTGTTCAAGGAGCACATCCTGCACGCCGACGACCCCGGCGAGCCGCAGCCCATCAACCGCCGTTTCCAGTCACGGCACGGCTTCCTCGAGGTCAGCCACCCCGGCATCTTCGAGCGCTACCCCTTCGCCCTGCTCGAGGTCTTCCTGCTGCTCGCCGAACGCCCGGCGCTGAAGGGCGTGCGCGCCGCCACCATCCGGCTGATCCGCGATCACCGTCATCTGATCGACGACGACTTTCGCAACGACCTGCGGGCGCGCAGCCTGTTCATGGAACTGATGCGCCAGCCACAGGGCGTCACCCACGAACTGCGGCGCATGAACCGCTACGGCATTCTCGCCGCCTACATCCCGGCCTTCGCCCGCATCGTCGGCCAGATGCAGTACGACCTGTTCCATGCCTACACCGTGGACGAGCACACCCTGTTCGTGGTGCGCAACCTGCGCCGCTTCACGGTCGAGGAATTCGCCGACGAGCTGCCCTTTGCCAGCGAGCTGATCAAGACCATCCCCAAGCTGGAGCTGCTGCTGCTGGCCGGCCTGTTCCATGATATCGCCAAGGGCCGCGGCGGCGACCATTCCGAACTCGGCGCCAGCGACGCCGAGGCCTTCTGCCGCCATCACGGCCTGTCCGACCACGACAGCCGGCTGGTCGCCTGGCTGGTGCGCAACCACCTGCTGATGTCCACCACCACCCAGCGCCGCGACATCAGCGAGCCGGCGGTGATCAACGAATTCGCCCGCCAGGTCGGCAACCGTGTCCGCCTGGACTATCTCTACCTGCTGACCGTGGCCGACATCCGCGGCACCAACCCCACGCTGTGGAACTCCTGGAAGGGCTCGCTGCTCTACGATCTCTACCAGTCCACGGCCAAGGCACTGCGCCGCGGCCTGGAGAACCCCATGGATCAGGCCGAGCTGATCGCCGCCCGGCGGCGCGAGGCCCTCGACAAGCTGCAGGCCGACGACTTCGAGACGGCGGACATCGAGGCCCTGTGGAGCCAGTTCGCCGACGAGTACTTCCTGCGTCACTCGGCGGAGGAGATCGTCTGGCATGCCCATACCATCCTGCGCCGCCGCACGGAGGGCGAACCCGTGGTGGCCATCCGCCCCAATCATGAGCGCGGCGGCACCGGCATCTTCGTCTACATGCGGGTCCACCGCGGTCTCTTCGAGCAGATGACCGCGCTGCTCGACCAGCTGGGCCTGAACATCGTCGACGCCCGCATCCTCACCAGCCATGACCAGCATGCGCTGGACACCTACCTGGTACTGGACAACCGCGGCCAGCCGATCCAGGACGAACACCAGATCCAGCAGATCCACGAGGTGCTGCGCCGGGGACTGGCCGCGGCGGGCGGCGAGCGGCCACGGGTGACGCGGCGCATGCCGCGCCAGTTCCGGCACTTCGACATCCGCACCCGGATCGACTTCAGCCGCGACGAGGCCAACCGGCGCACGGTGATGGAACTGGTCACCGGCGACCGGCCGGGCCTGTTGTCGCTGGTCGGCAGCGCCTTCACCGCCTGCGGTGTGAATCTGGAGAACGCGCGCATCGCCACCTTCGGCTCGCGCGCCGAGGACGTCTTCTACATCACCGACCAGAATCACCGGGCGATCGAGGATGAAGCCATCCTCGACTGCCTGCGCCGGCACATCCTCAACGCCTTGCGCGAGGCGGCGTCATGAAGCACATCGCCGCCCGCACGGCCCGGCGGGCGCCGGTCAGCCACGATCCGCAGATGATGAAGGAGATCCTGCTGGAGGCGGGCGAGCTGGCGCCGCTCACCCAGCTGGCGCGCGTCAGCCTGCAGCCCGGCCAGCACACCCGGCCCCATCGTCACCCGGACATGCACGAGATCTTCCTGGTCGAGTCCGGCCAGGGACAGGCCGAGATCGACGGCAACACCCTGTCCCTGGCCGCCGGCGATTGCCTGTGGGTGGAACCCGGCGAAGAGCACCGCCTGAGCAATCCCCACGACCACCCCCTGCGCCTGTTCTATTTCGGCCTCGCCGCCGGGAACGGAGGTAACTGACTTTACTAACCCGGCAACCGAATAGGTTGTGTTCTGCCGCCGGGGATCGCGGCCTGGAGGCCGCTCCTACGGCGCATGGGGCACCCTGGTAGGAGCGGCCTCCAGGCCGCGATCGGCGTGGTGTCAAGAGGCCCTGGGCAGCTATTAACCCGGCCATCCAGCAGGTCGTATTCGGCCTTCAGTCGGCCTCGCGCTCGATGCTGCAGCAGTGCGGGCTGATCGCCCCCTCCTCCAGCCCGGCCTCCCCTTCGCTGATCAGCACCGAGCCACGCAGGGCCGTCGGACGGAAGGTGGTGCAGCCCTTCACCCCGGCCCGGTAGGCACTGTGGTAGAGACCGCGGAACGCCTCGAAGGGATAGTCCTCGGGCACATTGATGGTCTTGGAGATGGCATTGTCGACGAAGGGCTGCAGCGCCGCCTGCATCTCCAGGTGGGCCTGCGGCGCCAGCGTGCGGGCATTGACGAAGAACGGCGGCGGTTCCGCCTCCGCTCCCGCGCCCTGCTGCCATAGCCGGTAGGCGTAGTCCTCCACCTCGAACACCCGGTAGCCGCCGCCGGCATCCAGCACCCGCCGCCGGTGGTGGAAATCGAACACCGGCTCGATGCCGCTGGAGACGTTGCCGGCCAGCAGGCTGATGGTGCCGTTGGGGGCGATCGCCGTCAGATGGCTGTTGCGAATGCCGCCCGCGGCAATGCCCTGGCGGATGTCCGCCGGCAGGGCACGGATGAAGGGACGCTGCAGATAGGCCTCCGCCTCGAGAAAGGGAAAGCCCCCCTTCTCCTGCGCCAGCTGCAGCGAACTGCGGTAGGCGGCATGGCAGACGGTCTGCATGACCTCGGCCGCCAGGCGCCGCGCCGGCGGCTCGCCATAGTGCAGGCCGAGCATGATCAGCGCATCGGCCAGGCCGGTGATGCCGAGACCGATGCGGCGCGCACCGCGCGCCTGCTCGGCCTGGGCCGGGAGGGGAAACTGCGAGGCGTCGATCACGTTGTCCAGCAGCCGGGTGGCGAGGATCACCGTCTCGCGGATCCCCTCCAGATCGAGGCGCGCCGCCCTGCTGAAGGGAGCCTGCACGAAGCGCGGCAGATTGATCGATCCCAGATCGCAGGCGCCATAAGGCGGCAGCGGGATCTCGCCGCAGGGATTGGTGGTGGTGATCTGCTCCCGGTAACCCAGGTTGTTGAGGGCATTGATGCGGTCGATGAACAGCACCCCCGGTTCCGCGGTCTCGTAGGCCGCGCGCATGATCCTCTCCCATAGCTCGCGGGCCGGCAGCCGCCGGAACACCCGGCAAGGCACCGGCTCCCGCCGCCCGGTCCACTCGCGTTCCAGGACTTCGCCCTGTCCGCCCGCCTGCAACTGATCGAGGGGAAACAGCAGCGGCCAGTCGGCATCCTCCTCGATGGCCTGCATGAAGGCATCGGTGATCTGGACGGAGAGATTGAAGTGGCGCAGCGCCCCGGGTTCGCGCTTGGCATCCACGAAGGCCTCGATGTCGGGATGGTCGCAACGCAGGCTGCCGATCATGGCGCCGCGGCGGGAACCGGTGGACATGATGGTGGCGCACATGGCATCCCAGATGCGCATGAAGGACACCGGGCCCGAGGCGATGCGGCCGCTGTGTCTCGCCATGCTGCCTGCCGGACGCAAGGTCGAGAAGTCGTAACCGACGCCGCCGCCGGCCTGCATGGTCAGCGCCCCCTCCTTGAGGCGCTCGAAGATGCCGTCCAGGCTGTCCTCGATGACACCCATCACGAAGCAGTTGAACAGGGTCACCCGCTGACCGCTGCCGGCACCGGCCAGGATGCGGCCACCGGGCAGGAAGCGGAAATCCTCGAGGATGGCGTAGAAACGTCGCGCCCAGTGTTCCCGCTCCCTGGACTCCACGGCCGCCAGGCTGCGTGCCACCCGCCACCAGGTCGCTTCGATGTCCGGCTCGGGGGCAGCCTCCGGCGCCTGCAGCCGGTACTTGGTCTCCCAGATATGCCGGGCCAGCGGGGTGTTCAGGTAGGGCTCGGTCACGGTCCACTCCAGTGGCGGAAGCATCTGCTGCAGTCTAGCCCGGATGCTTCGTCGTCTTCCACTGCCCCGTGAGTCCGTGAAACTTGAGATGCGGCGGCCGAACGCCTATCGTCGAAACGGCAGGAATCCCCTGCCAGCAATCAGCCGCGCCAGGGCCGCCCATGAGCAAACGACAGTCGGTGGACATCGAGGACAAGGTCGCCTTCCTCAGCCGGCCGGCGGCCTACCCCGACCATCCGCACAGGGTCGAGGTCGTCGAGACCCACATGTCCTGGGTGTTCCTCACCGAGCACCGGGTGTACAAGCTGAAGAAGCCGGTGCGCTACGACTTTCTCGACTTCAGCACCCTGGAGCGTCGGCATCACGACTGCCAGGAAGAGCTGCGTCTGAACCGCCGCCTGGCGTCCCGGGTCTACCTGGGCCTGGTCGCCCTGACCCTGGAGGCCGATGGGCGGCTGGCCCTGGATGGTGACGGCAGGACGATCGACTGGCTGGTGAAGATGGTGCGCCTTCCCCGCGAACGCATGCTCGACCAGCTGATCGAACGCGGCGCGCTCAAGGAAGCGGAGATCCGCCGGGTCGGAGAGGTGCTGGCGGATTTCTACCGCCGCGCCAAGCCGGTCGACATGAGTGGGGCGGACTACCGGCGGCGTTTCCTCGCGGCCATACACGACAACCAGCAGGCGCTGGCGACCGCCGCCTGCGAGCTGCCGGCCGGACAGGTCGAGGCCGTCGGCCAGACCCTGCTTGGCTTCCTCGACCGGCAGGCGCCTCTGATCGAGGCGCGGGCCGACGCGGGGCGCATCATCGAGGCCCACGGCGACCTGCGTCCCGAGCACGTCTGCCTGATCGAACCACCGGTATTCATCGACTGCCTGGAATTCAAGCGCGACTTCCGGCTGCTCGACCCGGCGGACGAGCTCGCCTTTCTGAGCATGGAATGCGAGGCCGCCGGTGCGCTGTGGATCGGCCCGCTGTTGTTCGACAGCTACGCAAGCCGCTGTGCCGACCGGCCACCGACGGCGCTGATCGCCTTCTACAAGAGCCACCGCGCCCTGCTCCGGGCCAAGCTGTCCGCGGCCCACCTGCAGGACCACCCGCCGCGCGGCTCCTCCGGGAAATGGGCGCGCAAGACCCGCGCCTACCTCCAGCTGGCCAGCAGCCATATTGAACTGCTGGACTGAGCCGACAGCGACGCGAAAAAACCCGACGGCAGCCAGGCCATGAGTTTCCGGCCGGTGACTGATCGCGGCCTGGAGGCCGCCCCTGCCAGGGTGCCGCCATGCCCCGTAGGAGCGGCCTCCAGGCCGCGATTCCAAGAAAAGCAGGCCTCGACGGCTCTCAGTCCGCCATCAGCTCGACGAGGGAACCGCCCTCGTGCATGCGGTGGATCGCCTCGGCGACCAGCCTGGCACTGTCGAGGACGACGAGACGCTCCGCCGCCGGTGTGCCCGCCAGGCGGAAAGGCACCACGCTGTCGGTGATCACCAGTTGTTCCAGGGCCGGCAGGGCAAGCTTGTGGCCCACATCGCCCACGAACAGGCCATGGGTGGCCGCCGCGAGGATACGTGCCGCCCCGCCTGCCCGGCAGGCCTCGACGGTACGGGCCAGGGTAGTGCCACCGGCAATCATGTCGTCGATGATGATCGCCGTGCGACCCGCCACCTCGCCGACCAGCGCCGTACCGCTGACCACACCCGCACTGCGCTTCTTCTCCATGAAGGCACTGTCCACCGCCCGCCCCAGACGCCGGCTCAGGGATTCCCGGAAGCGTTCGGCCCGCTTGATGCCACCGACATCGGGTGACACGCAGACCAGCGGCGCGTCCCCCACCTGGGCGGCAAAGTGCTCCACGAACAGGGGCCGCGCCTCCAGATGCTCGGTTCGGCAGCGGAAGGCGTTCTGGAAGGCGGCCAGATTGTGCACATCCAGTGTCATCACCCCATCCACGCCCACGGCCTCGAACAGGGCCGCGACATAGCGGGTGGTCACCGGATCGCGCGACTTGGTCTTGCGGTCCTTACGGGCATAGCAGAGATAGGGAACGACCGCCGTGAGCCGGCCTGCTGCGGCATCACGCAGCGCGCCGAGAAAGAACAGCAGGCGCACCAGCTTGTCGTTGACGCTGAAGCGCTCGTCGCCATGGAGCGAAGCGATGACGAAGACGTCGGCGCCGCGCACGCTCTCCAGGGGGCGTGCCTTGTGCTCGCCGTCCTCGAACCCGCGTTCCTCGTGTAACCCGAGATCGATCCCCAGATGGCGGGCCACCGCCCGGCCATAGTCACGGCTGGCCTCGAGGGCAAACAGGCGCAGCGCACCCTGGCTCATGCTGCGGCAGCCGCCAGGTGTTGCAGGAACCAGTCGCGGGCCAGGATCGCGACCTGCTCCAGGGTGCCCGGCTCCTCGAACAGGTGGGTCGCGCCCTCGACGATCTCCAGTCGCCAGGGCGCACGCAGGTGACGGGCCGCCTCCCGGTTCATCTCGATGACCGGCGTGTCCAGACCGCCGACGATCAGCAGGGTCGGTGCCTCGACCTCCGGCAGCCTGGGGATGGCAAGATCCGGACGCCCGCCACGCGAGACCACGGCGGCCACCTGCCCGGGCCGCTCGGCCGCGGCATTCAGCGCCGCCGCGGCACCGGTACTGGCCCCGAACAGGCCGATCCGCAGCGCGGCCAGGGCCGGCTCGGCGGCCACCCAGTCGAGGGTGGCAACGGTGCGTTCGCTGAGCAGGCCGATATCGAAGCGCAGCGCACGGGTGACCAGATCGATCTCGTTTTCCTCCGGGGTCAGCAGATCGAACAGCAGGGTGCCCAGCCCGCCGCTGTTCAGCACCTCGGCGACATAGCGGTTGCGCGTGCTGAAACGGCTGCTGCCGCTGCCATGAACGAAGATCACCAGCCCCGTCGCGAACGCCGGCAGGGTCAGGAAGCCGGGCAGAGCCTGCGCCCCGGCCTGAACCAGGATCTCGTGGGTCGCTATCGAGGGCTGATCAGTCATGCTGCATTCCCCTTGATGCCGGCATCACAACTCGGATGCCGCCAGGCCGTCCAGGGATTCTGGACGTGCCGGCGTACGGAACTCCACCAGCAGGCTCTGACCGTCACTGGCGTCGATCCGCAACCCCTGGTGTTGCTCATTGACCCGTTCCCGGAACAGTCGCCTCACTGCCGCGACCGGAAAGCACTCTGGCCGGCCTGCCTCGCCGACACTGACCTCCAGCCGCGGCCACTCATCCCCTGGCTGGAGGCTGATCCCCTGCAGTGGCTGCTCCTGCGCCAAGAGATGTCCGGCTTCGATGGCAGCGGCCCGGTCGCGGCCGAGGAGGTCGGTCGCCACCCGTCTGACATTCACCAGCCAGCCGTGATGTTCCAGGCTGAAGGCCTCACAGAACGCCGGCCACTGGGCCTCAGGCACCTCGATGTCTGTCATTCCGCCCCCTCGCCCGGCGCCGAAGCCCGGGATCCCCAGCGCTCGGCCAGCAGCGCCTCGACCTCGCTGTCCGAGACCTGGGAGAAATCCACATACCATTGGCCGATGGCCATGAAGGGCTCGGGCTGGAACAGGCAGACCACCTCGTCCACCTTCCGCTGCAGCATGCGTACCGTATCCGGCGGCGCCACCGGCACCGCGACCACGATGCGGGCCGGCCGCTGGACATGCACCGCGTCGACCGCGGCACGCATGGTGGCGCCGGTGGCGAGGCCGTCGTCGACCAGGATCACGCAGCGCCCCTCGAGCTTCGGCCAGGGGCGGTCACCGCGATAGGCCCGTTCGCGGCGTACCAGCTCGCGGCGCTCCGCCTCCACCACGGCCTGGATCGCCTCGGGGCCGATGCCGCTGCCGCGCAGCACGCTGTCGTTCATCACCTGGACGCCGCCACTGGCGATCGCCCCCATGGCCAGCTCGGGGTAGCCGGGTACCCCAAGCTTGCGCACCAGCATCAGGTCGAGCGGTGCCTGCAGGGCATCGGCGATCTCGGCCGCCACCGGCACCCCGCCGCGCGGCAGGGCCAGGACGATCAGATCCTTCCGTCCGCGGTAACCCTGCAGGGCCTCGGCCAGTGCCTGGCCGGCGGCGCGGCGATCGGGTATAGGTAGTTGCATCCCTGTTGCCTCCTGCGTGCTACCGTAATATAGGCAAGCATAGTAAAAATACGGCGGTTTTTATGTTGTCCCACATCAAGCGATCACAACCGCAGCCGCATGGACCGGGGCCACTGGTGAGCGATCGGGGAACGGGGGCGGACCGTGGCTGAGACCCCGAGTGCGTTCCACCTCGCTCCCGGCGATGCCCTGCTCATCGTCGACGTGCAGAACGACTTCCTGCCCGGCGGCAGCCTTGCGGTCCCCGAGGGCGATCGGGTGATCCCCCCCCTGAACCGCTGCGCCGCCCTGTTCGACCGGCTTGGCCTGCCGGTGATCGCCACCCGCGACTGGCATCCGCGGGATCACTGCTCGTTCCGGGAACAGGGCGGCCCCTGGCCGGCCCACTGCATCGCCGGCACGCCCGGCGCCGCCTTCCCGGAGACCCTGCAGCTGCCCGCGAACACCCTGATCGTCTCCAAGGCGACTCATGCCAGCCAGGAGGCCTATTCCGGCTTCCAGGGAACCGGGCTGGAGAGCCGCCTGCGCGAGGCCGGTGTGGAACGGCTATTCATCGGCGGGCTGGCCACCGACTACTGCGTGCTGGAGACGGTGCGGGATGCCCTGCGCGCCGGCTTCCGGGTGGTGCTGCTCGGCGATGCGGTCCGTGCCGTGGACGTCCGGCCCGGCGACGGCGAGCGCGCCCTGCAGGAGATGCTCGGGGCCGGCGCTAGGCTGGCACGCTGCGAAGAGCTGACGGCATGAGATACCGTAGCGACAGCCCCCTGCTCACCGACCTCTACCAGCTGACCATGATGCAGTCCTATCTCGATCATGGCCTGGAGGAGACGGCGGTGTTCGAGTTCTTCGTCCGCCGCCTGCCCCGGGAGCGCAACTTCCTGCTCGCGGCCGGGCTGGCCGGGGTCATCGACTTTCTCCAGGCGCTGCACTTCGAGGCCGGGGAACTGGAATGGCTGGAGGCCAGCGGCCGCTTCCGCCGCCCGCTGCTCGACTACCTGGCCGGGCTGCGCTTCGAGGGCGACGTCGACGCCATGCCCGAGGGCACCGCCTTCTTCGCCGACGAACCCATCCTGCGCGTCACCGCCCCGCTGCCCGTCGCCCAGCTGATCGAGAGCCGGATCATCAACCTGCTGCAGTTCGAGACCCTGATCGCCTCCAAGGCGGCACGCATGCGCCTGGCCGCAGCCGAGGCCCTGCTGGTCGATTTCGGTATGCGCCGCGCCCATGCCGGGGAGGCGGGGCTGCTGGCCGCGCGCGCCGCCTATCTGGCCGGGCTGAACGGCACCGCCACGGTGCTCGCCGGACAGCTCTTCGACATCCCGCTGTTCGGCACCATGGCCCATTCCTATATCGAGGCCCATGACGACGAGATGCAGGCCTTCGAACATTTCGCCCTCTCCCACCCGGACAATGTGGTGCTGCTGATCGACACCTACGACACCGAGGCCGGGGCGAAGAAAGTGGTCGAACTCGCCCCCCGGCTGGCGGCCCGCGGCATCCACATCAAGGCGGTACGCATCGACAGCGGCGACCTGGCCGAGCACGCCCGTCGGGTGCGGGCCATCCTCGACGCCGGCGGCCTGCAGCAGACCGGCATCTTCGCCTCCGGCAATCTGGACGAATACCGCTTGCAGGCCCTGCTCGCAGCGGGCGCGCCCATCAGCGGCTTCGGCATCGGCACGCGCATGGACGTCTCCAGCGACGCGCCCTCGCTGGACTGTGCCTACAAGCTGCAGGAGTATGCCGGCCGGCCACGCCGCAAGCGTTCCGAGGGCAAGGCGACCTGGGCCGGTCGCAAGCAGGTCTACCGCCGTCTGGACGACCAGGGACGGCTGGCGGGCGATACCCTGACCATCCTGGACGACCGCCAGCCGGGCGAGCCGCTGCTCCAGCCGGTGATGCGCGGCGGCCGACTGCTGGCGCCGCTGCCGGACCTGGAACGGATACGGGAACATGCCGCGCGGGAACTGCAGCGCCTGCCGGAGCGGCTGCGCCGCCTGGAGGCGGCCGAGCCGCGCTATGCAGTGGACGTCTCGCCGGCGCTGCAGGCAGTCACCCGGCAGGCCGACGCTGCGGCCACGGCTGTCCCCTGACAACCGTTAGCCCGCATATTGCACGAAGGCGGCCTTGAAAGCGTAATTTTTCCGGTATTTATCAAGGCAGTGATCACCTATGCGAGCAATTGTGCCCTGTTACAGTTTGTGCCTATTCGAGTTCAGACCAAATCTGGCGTCGCATTTCGCCCGATCCCCCTTGAACCATAGCGACGGCTATGCTTCGGCGGGCGATCGAACAAACTGCTTGGCCAGATTCGCCCTGAAACTCGAATCCTTCGTGCAATATGCGGGTTAGTCCGCTGTCTCGATCAGCTCCACGGCATTGGCATCGGGGTCGCGGCAGAACAGCGCCCGGCGGCCCGAACGGCTGAGGCTGTACTCGATCCCGGCCGCATCCAGCCGCTCGCGGACGGCATCCAGATCGTCGACAGTCAGGGCGATGTGGCGATCACGACCGCCGTGCAGCGGCCGGCCCCGGACGGGATCCGGGTTCGGCAGTTCCAGCAGGTGGATCTGCGCCCCGCCGAGCTGCAGCCAGGCGCCGGGGTAGCCCAGGTCCGGACGCGCCGGGTCCAGCTCCAGCCCCAGCAGGCCGCAGTAGAATTGCAGGGCCCGCGCGGTATCCGCCACCAGCAGACTGACGTGGTGCAGGCGGGTGACCTTCATCTCCGCACTCTCCTCTCGTCGTTCAGTATCGTTGCCCGGACGGGTCCCTCTCCCATCCCCGCTCCCCGGTCTGCATGCGCGCCGCCAGCCAGGCCGCGGCGATGATCAGGCCGCCACCCAGCCATTCGCGCAGCTGTACCACCTCGTCGGTCAGCCAGTAGGCGGAGAGGGCGCCGGCCACCAGCTCGAAAAGCAGGATGATGGCGGAACGGTGCACCGGCATCTGGGTCACGCCGTACTGCACCGTCAGGGTCATCACCACGATACCGATGGCGCCCAGGGCAACCGCCACCCCCCAGAGGCCGGCATCCGCTGGTGGCAGGGGCTGGCTGCCGGCCAGCAGCAGGCCGACCAGGGCCACCAGAATCACCCCCCACCAGCTGATCTCCGTCTTGACCCAGACCGAAACCTGCTGCAGGCGCCGCACCATGACGTTGGCCAGGGCGAAGGCCACGCCGGAGGAGACCGCCAGCCAGTCGCCACGATCCCGCGGCCAGGGAAGGCCGATGGCATCGTCCCAGAGCATCACCATGGCCCCGGTCAGCGCCAGCAGGAACACCAGCCGTGCCTCGGTCGACAGCCGCTCGCCCAGCAGCAGCCAGCCGAACACCACCGTCCACAGCGGCGACAGATAGAACAGCAGCAGCACCCGCACCACCGTTCCCTCCAGCACCGCCAGGATGAAGGCGACGTTGCACCAGCCGGCCGCCAGCGCCAGCACCAGCAGGGCCAGCGGCGCCTCGCGCAGTTGGCGGCGGCCGCGTAGCAACGGCGGCAGGCCGACCAGGGCGGCGGCGGCATAGAGCAGCAGACTGCTCCACAGGCCGCTCATCCCCTGCGTCTCCAGCCAGCGCAGCGGATACCACATCACCCCCCACAGGGTAGCGGCAAACAACAGACTGAGGACGGGCAGCAGCCCGCTATCTGGTTTGGTCGCCTTCACTGGAACCCGTATAATGCCGAGCCAATCTTCAACCCCTCACCCCCATCCGGACAGCGCCCGCCACCCATGAATCCCGATCTCGACAGGCTGCAGCCCTACCCTTTCGAACGGCTCGCCCGGCTCAAGTCCGGGATCCAGCCGCCGGCGGGGCTCTCTCACGTCAACCTGTCGATCGGCGAACCCAATCATCCGCCGCCGCACTTCGTCGCCGAGGAGATCATCTCCCACCTGCACGGCTTGGCCAACTACCCGCTGACCCGCGGCCGGCCGGAACTGCGCGCGGCCATCGCCGACTGGCTGGTACGGCGCTTCGAACTGCCCGCCGGCAGCATCGACCCGGAACGCCAGGTGCTGCCGGTCAACGGCACCCGCGAGGCCCTGTTCGCCGTCGCCCAGGCCCTGGTCGACCGTGGCGCTGCGCGTGCGCTGGTGCTCTCGCCCAATCCCTTTTACCAGATTTACGAGGGCGCTGCCCTGCTCGCCGGTGCCGAACCCTGGTTTCTGAACACCACCGCCGACAACGGCTACCGCCCGGACTTCAGCGCGGTACCGGAAGACGTGTGGCGCGACTGCCAGCTGATCTACGTCTGCAGCCCGGGCAACCCGACCGGCGCGGTGCTCGCCCCGGAGACCCTGCAATCGCTGATCCGCCTGGCCGACGAGCACGACTTCGTGATCGCCGCCGACGAATGCTATTCGGAGATCTACCCCGACGAGAAGACGCCGCCCGGCGGCCTGCTGGCAGCGGCCGCGGCCATGGGCCGGGACGACTACCGCCGCTGCCTGGTATTCCACAGCCTGTCCAAGCGTTCCAACCTGCCGGGGCTGCGCTCCGGCTTCGTCGCCGGCGACGCCGAACTGATCGCAGCCTTCCACCGCTACCGCACCTACCACGGCTGCGCCATGCCGCCGCCCACCCAGGCCGCGAGCATCAAGGCCTGGGGCGACGAGCGCCACGTGCGCGACAACCGGACCCTGTACCGCGAGAAGTTCGCCGCCGTGCTCGACATCCTCGACGGCCTGCTGGAGCTTGCGCTGCCCGAGGCCGGCTTCTACCTCTGGCCCAGGACCCCGCTGGACGATGCCGAATTCGCCCGCCGACTGTACGCCGAACAGCATGTCACGGTGCTGCCCGGCAGCTACCTGTCACGCGACACCGAACAGGGTAATCCGGGCCGCAATCATGTGCGCCTGGCCCTGGTGGCCCCGCTGGAAGACTGCATCGAGGCGGCACGTCGCATCCGCCGCTTCGTGGAACACCTTTGACAACATTCGGGAACAACGAGACGACTGGAGATCCGCCATGAGTGACATCAAGCCCATCATCGAGGAAGCCTTCGAGCGCCGCGCCGACATCAATCCGCGCAGCGTCGAGCCGCTGGTCAAGGAGGCGGTACTGGAGGCCATCGCCCTGCTGGACAGCGGCAAGGCGCGGGTGGCGGAGAAGATCGACGGCCAGTGGCAGGTCAACGACTGGCTGAAGAAGGCCGTGCTGCTGTCCTTCCGCATCGAGGACAACCAGTTCATGAAGGGCGGCTTCACCAACTACTACGACAAGGTGCCCTCCAAGTATGCCGACTACAACTCCCGTGATTTCCGCGAGGGCGGGGTGCGGGTGGTACCGCCGGCCACCGCCCGCCGCGGCAGCTACATCGCCCCCGGCGTGGTGCTGATGCCCTCCTATGTCAACATCGGCGCCTATGTCGACTCCGGCACCATGGTCGACACCTGGGCGACGGTCGGCTCCTGCGCCCAGATCGGCAAGAACGTGCACCTCTCCGGCGGCGTCGGCATCGGCGGCGTGCTGGAACCGCTGCAGGCCGCACCGACCATCATCGAGGACAACTGCTTCATCGGTGCCCGCTCCGAGGTGGTGGAAGGGGTCATCGTCGAGGAAGGCTCGGTGATCTCCATGGGCGTCTACATCGGCCAGTCGACCCGCATCTACGACCGCGAGAAGGACGAGATCCTCTATGGCCGGGTGCCGGCCGGGTCGGTGGTGGTATCCGGCAACCTGCCCTCCAGGGACGGCAAGTACAGCCTGTACTGCGCGGTGATCGTCAAGAAGGTGGACGCCAAGACCCTGAGCAAGGTGGGCATCAACGAGCTGCTGCGGGACATCTGAGACCGATCGCGGCCTGGAGGCCGCTCCTACAAACAAGCGGTTCCGCCATGCCCTGTAGGAGCGGCGTCCACGCCGCGATTTGGGCGGTAACCCGATCGCGGCCTGGAGGCCGCTCCTACAAACAAGCGGTTCCTCCATGCCCCGTAGGAGCGGCGTCCACGCCGCGAGTCGGGCGGTCAATCCCGATCGCGGCCTGGAGGCCGCTCCTACAAACAAGCGGTTCCGCCATGCCCCGCAGGAGCGGCGGCCACGCCGCGATTTGGGCGGTAACCCGATCGCGGCCTGGAGGCCGCTCCTACAAACAAGCGGTTCCTCCATGCCCCGCAGGAGCGGCGTCCACGCCGCGATTTGGGCGGTCAATCCCGATCGCGGCCTGGAGGCCGCTCCTGCAAACAAGCGGTTCCGCCATGCCCCGTAGGAACGGCGGCCACGCCGCGATTCGGGCGGTCAATCCCGATCGCGGCCTGGAGGCCGCTCCCGCAAACAAGCGGTTCCGCCATACCCCGTAGGAGCGGCGTCCACGCCGCGAGTCGGGCGGTCAATCCCGATCGCGGCCTGGAGGCCGCTCCTACAAACAAGCGGTTCCGCCATACCCCGTAGGAGCGGCGGCCACGCCGCGATTTGGGCGGTAACCCGATCGCGGCCTGGAGGCCGCTCCCGCAAACAAGCGGTTCCACCATGCCCCGCAGGAACGGCGGCCACGCCGCGATTTGGGCGGTAACCCGATCGCGGCCTGGAGGCCGCTCCTGCAAACAAGCGGTTCCGCCATACCCCGTAGGAGCGGCGGCCACGCCGCGATTCGGTGGGCTCCTACTCGAGAGCCAGGGCACGCAGCCCCTCCCGGCCCTCGAGCAGCAGCGTCTCCAGCTCGGCAGCCGGCATTGGCCGGCTGAAATAGTAGCCCTGGGCCTCGTGGCAATCATGCAGGCGCAGGAAATCGAGCTGCTGCTGGTTCTCCACGCCCTCCGCCATGACCCGCATGCCCAGGGTGTGGCCGAGCATGATCACGGTGCGGGCGATGGCCGCCCCGTCCTTGCTGCCGACATCGCGCACGAAGGACTGGTCGAGCTTGATCTTCTGGATCGGGAAGCGGGTCAGGTAGCTGAGCGAGGAATAGCCGGTACCAAAGTCGTCGACCGCGATCTGTACCCCCAGGTCGTGCAGATGCCGCAGCACGTCGATGGCGGCATGCACGTCCTTCATGATCAGGGATTCGGTCAGTTCCACCTCGAGCATGGCCGGATCGGCACCGGTCTCCTCCAGCACCCGGGTGATGGAGTCCAGCAATCCGCGGTGCCGGAACTGCACCGCTGACAGATTGATCGCCACCCGCAGTGGCGGCAGTCCTGACTCCTGCCAGGCACGGGCCTGCCGGCAGGCCCTGGCCATCACCCATTCACCGATGCGCATGATCATGCCGCTGCTCTCCGCCACCGGGATGAACTCCTGCGGCGACACCTTGCCGAGTTCGGGGTGCTCCCACCGCAGCAGCGCCTCGACACCGATCACCCGGCCGCTCTGCAGGCAGATCTGCGGCTGGTAGTGCAACTCCATCTGCTCCCGCTCCAGCGCCGCGCGCAGCTCGCGCTCGATGACCGTGCGACGCAGGATGATGCGGTTCAGCTCGGCGAGATAGAACTGGTAGCGGTTGCGTCCCTCACGCTTGGCCATGTACATCGCCATGTCGGCATTGCGCAACAGATCGTCCGCCTCCTGTTCCTCGAAGGGATAGAGGGTGATGCCGATGCTGACACCGGTATGGATCTCGTGGCCGTCGATGCGCAGGGGCTGACTCACGGCGTGCACGATGCGGCCAGCGAGATCGGCGGCACTGTCGACGCGGGTGAGATTGGTCTGGATGAGGCCGAACTCGTCACCACCGAAGCGGGCCACCACGTCGGTCTCGCGCAGGCAGGAGGCGATGCGCGAGGCCGTCTCCTGCAGCAGGCGGTCGCCGACCGCGTGGCCCAAGGTGTCATTGACGTCCTTGAAGCGGTCGATGTCCAGGAACATGACCGCGATCAGCGACTCGGTACGCCGCGCCTGGGCCATGGCCTGCAGCAGGCGGTCACGGAACAGGGCCCGGTTGGGCAGGCCGGTGAGGGTGTCGTAATGGGCCAGGTACTTGGCCCGGGATTCCACGGCCCGCACCTTGCTGACGTCACGCACCACGGCAAGGATGGATGCCACCCGACCCTCGCCATCCAGCAGCGGCGCGGCCCGCACCTCGACCCGCCGCACCCGGCCACCGGCGGTGCACAGGCCGATGCGCAGCCGTGCCTCGTGGCCGGCCAGCACGCGGCGCGCCGAGACCAGCAGCCGCGGGCGACTCTGTTCGGTGACGAATTCCAGCGGCGATCGGCCCAGCAGCTCGACGGGGCGGTCGGTATCCAGCAACGCCAGCCCCGCCGGGTTGATCTCCCGCAACCGGCCCTGGAGATCGATCACACAGACGCCCTCGCTCTGGATGGCCATCAGCTGCTGCAGCAGACGGCCGCGTTCCTGGAGTTGTCCCTCGAGCCGGTAGCGGTCGCTGACATCGCTCCAGGAACCGATCATCAGGGCGCTGCCATCCCCCTCCGATGCCAGCAGACGACGCTGGTCCCGGATCCAGCACGGGCCGGCATCGGTGCGCAGCCGGTAGTCGCACTGCAACCAGCCCTCGCGACGCAACCGCAGCAGCCCCAGGCGCAGGCGCTCACGATCCGCGGGATGGACCCGCTCCAGCCAGCGCTGCAGGGACTCGCCTTCCACCGCCCCCAGCAGGGCAGCCGCCGCGGCATTCTGCCAGTCGATGCGGCATTCGCGGCCGTCTGCGCTCAGTCGGCCGCGAAACAGGGCAGCCGGCTGGGCATCCAGTTGCGGCGCCACTGGGGTGCAGTCGAGTGAGGGCTCGCTGAAGGACAAACTGTGTGAATACGGCTGTTCTGCTGTCATGGCCTCTGCTCTTCTCGTTGTTCGGCCAATCCCTTGCTCGCCGGGCAATCTGCCGTCCGGGGTGAGGACGCGGGTTCCTCCCTCCTGTTTCGACCGGGGCCGGCATTTCTTGACCCGTCGTACGGATCACATGGGCCAGGAGGATATTTTTATTCCCAGCGACACTCCGGATCGGGATAATAGGCGGCACCATGCAGCGCCAGGACATCCCATGACCACGCTCTACGGCATCAGCAACTGCGACAGCGTGCGCAAGGCGCGGCGCTGGCTGGAGGACCAGGGCATCGCCCACCGTTTTCACGACCTGCGCCGCGACGGGCTGGACGAAGAACGGCTGCGCGGCTGGGCCAGCCAGGTCGGCTGGGAGACCCTGCTCAACCGGCGCAGCAGCAGCTGGCGGCAACTCCCCGCCGCGGACCGCGAACACCTCGATGGCGACCACGCCCTGGCATTGATGCTGGCGCAACCCACCTTGATCAAGCGGCCGGTGATCGAGCATGATGGGCGGATCGAGGTCGGATTCTCCGAATCCCGCCTTCAGGTCCTGTTCAGCCAAGCACAAGGATGATGCCGGCATGACCCCCACCCTGGAACTCGCCCGCGCCCTGATCGCCCGGCCCTCGGTGACCCCGGACGACCAGGGCTGCCAGGCCCTGCTGGCCGGACGCCTCGCCGCGCTGGGCTTCCACATCGAGCCGCTGCGCTTCGGCGAGGTCGACAACCTCTGGGCACGGCGGGGCAGCGAGGGGCCGCTGTTCGTGTTCGCCGGCCACACCGACGTGGTTCCGCCGGGTCCGGCGGATCACTGGTCCAGCCCGCCCTTCGAACCCAGCGAGCGCGACGGCTGCCTCTATGGTCGCGGCGCGGCCGACATGAAGGGCAGCCTGGCGGCGATGGTCACCGCCTGCGAACGTTTCCTCGCCCGCTGCCCGGCAGCGCACGGCTCGATCGGCTTCCTGATCACCAGTGACGAGGAAGGGCCGGCGGTGGACGGCACTGTGAAGGTCGTCGAACACCTGCAGGCGCGCCACGAGAAGATCGACTGGTGCCTGGTCGGCGAACCCTCCAGCAGCCGCACGGTCGGCGACGTGATCAAGAACGGCCGCCGCGGCTCGCTGGGCGGCGAACTCACGGTGCACGGCGTGCAGGGCCATGTCGCCTATCCGCAGCTCGCCGACAACCCCATCCACCGCGCCCTGCCCGCGCTCAGCGAGCTGTGCGCCACCGAATGGGACGCCGGCAACGATTTCTTCCCGCCGACCAGCTTCCAGATCTCCAATATCCATGCCGGCACCGGCGCCAGCAACGTGATTCCCGGCGAGCTCGGCGTGTCGTTCAATTTCCGCTATTCCACCGAGACCAGCCACGAGGCGCTGATGACCCGGGTCGGCGCCCTGCTCGACCGTCACGCCCTGGACTACAGCCTGGAATGGACCCATTCCGGCTTCCCCTTCCTCACCCGGCGCGGCGCCCTGGTGGATGCGGCCCTGGAGGCGGTGCGCGAGGTCTGCGGCATCGACAGCGAACTCTCCACCAGCGGCGGCACCTCGGACGGGCGCTTCATCGCCCCCACCGGTGCCCAGGTGTTGGAGCTGGGTCCGGTCAACGCCACCATCCACAAGGTCGACGAGTGCGTGCGCATCGACGAGCTGGAGCGCCTGTCGGCCATCTACGAACGCCTGCTGGACAAGCTGCTGGGCTGACCGCCAAGGACAAGGAAACCGCCATGACCGACACCCACACCTCTCCCGCCCGCCGCACGTTGTCCTGGCTGCTGCTCCTGCTGCTGCCCCTGCTCGGCGGCTGTTCGGTCAGTCAGGTGGTGGTACGCAGCTCGATGACGTTGATGGAAGGCGGCATCGAGGCCATGAACCGCGAGACCGATCTGGAACTGGCGCGCGCGGCCATCCCCGCCACCCTGAAGATGCTGGACGGCATGCTGGTCGAGGATCCGCACAACCGTCGCCTGCGGCTGTACGCCGCCGAGGGCTACTACGGCTACAGCTACGCCTTCGTCGAGCCTGAATCCCGCCGCCGCGCCGCCGCGCTGTACCGGCGCTGTTTCGACCAGGCCCGGCTGGCCTTGGCCGACGGCGGCCTGGACATCGACATCCGCCGGGTACCGCTGGCCGAACTCGACCGCGCCCTGGCCAAGACCGGACAGCGCGCCGTGCCGGCCCTGTTCTGGAGCGCCTCCTGCTGGGCCAAGTGGATCGACATGAACCGCGACGACCCGCGCGGCATCGCCCGTCTGACCCGGGCCGCGCGTCTGATGCAGCGGGTCCTGGAGCTGGACGAGACCTTCTATCACGGCGGCCCCCACCTGTTCTTTGGCGTCTACTACGGCGCCCGCGCACCCATGTTCGGCGGCGACTTCGAGAAGTCGGCCCGGCACTTCGCGCGCGCCCGGGAGATCAGCCAGGGGCGGCTGCTGATGGTCGATGTGCTGCACGCCGAATTCCTGGCCCGGCAGATGATGGACCGCAAGACCTTCCACCAGCGCCTGACGGCCGTCCTGGAGACGCCGCCTGGCAGCTTCCCGGAGCTGGGCTTCGCCAACCAGGTCGCCCGGGAACGGGCCCGTGCCCTGCTTGCAAAGGAGGCGGCCTGGTTCTGACCGGGTGACGAGGAGATGCCGAACACCATGAAACGACTGTTCACCACCACCCTGCTGTTGCTCGGCCTGCTGTTCGGCCCGGCGGCCGGCGCCGGCCCGCGCTATGTCCTCAAGTTCGCCACCCTGGCGCCGCCCGGCTCGACCTGGATGAACCTGCTGGAGGACTGGGGCGAGGCAGTGAAGGTGCGCAGCGAGGGGCGGCTGGTCTTCAAGTTCTATCCCGGCGGCGTGCAGGGCGACGAGCCCGACGTGCTGAAGAAGATCCGCTTCAACCAGCTCCAGGGCGCGGCCCTGACCGGCTACGGCATGGGCCGCATCTATTCGCCGGCGCGCGTCCTGGAACTGCCCTTCCTGTTCAACGACTATGCCGAGATCGACTTCGTCCGCGAACACTTCATGCCCGAGTTCGAACAGGGTTTCCGCGACCACGGCTATGAACTGCTCGGCTGGATGGAGGTCGGTTTCGTGTACTTCTTCTCCAAGCAGCCGATCCACTCCTTCGACGACCTGAAGCAGCAGCGGATCTGGCTGTGGCAGGGCGATCCGCTGGGCGAGGCCCTGTTCCGCGCCAGCGGCCTGGCACCGGTGCCGCTGTCGATCACCGACGTCTTCACCAGCCTCTCCACCGGTCTGCTCGACACCGTCTACTGCACCCCCCTGGCGGCCATCGCCCTGCAGTGGTTCACCAAGGTCGGCTATGTCACCGAACTGCCGATGGCCAACGGCATCGGCGGCCTGCTGGTGTCGCGCCGCTTCTTCGACCGGCTGCCGCCCGATCTGCAGCAGATCCTGCGCGACACCGGCCGCGAGGCCAGCCGCGAGCTGATCCGCGCCACCCGCGTCGACAACGCCAAGAGCATCGAGGTGCTCAAAGAGGAGGGCCTGGAGTTCATGTTCGGGCCCGAGGACCTGGACCCGGCCGAGCTGGTCGCGATGCGCGACAAGGCCGCGCAAGAGCTGACCCGACAGAACTACATCCCGGCCGAGCTGCTGCAGCGCACCCGCCGTCTGCTGCACGAGTTCCGCTCCAGCCGGGCCGGGGCGGCCAGCGGATCCGGCGGCGAATGACCTGGGCCACGGCCAGCCTGAACGGCCTGCGCCGCGCCCTGGTCCGCCTGGAAATCTATCTCGCCGGCACCAGCCTGCTGCTGCTGCTGCTGATCACCCTCGGCCAGATCGTCGCCCGCAACCTGTTCGATACGGGACTCTCCGCCGCCGACACCCTGGCCCGCCACCTGGTGCTCTACGTCACCTTCCTCGGCGCCGCCCTGGCCAGCGACGCCCGCGCCCATATCAAGATCGACGTCATCGCCGCCTGGCTGCCGGATCACTGGACGGCCCGGCTCTACCGGCCGCTGCAGACCGTCGGCTTGCTGATCACCGGCCTGCTGCTGCAGGCGGCGGGCCGCTTCTGGTGGGACGAGTGGAGCTATGCGGCCGGCTACGAGCGCTGGGCGGTGCTGTTCAACCTGATCCTGCCGGTCGGTTTCGGCCTGCTCGGCCTGCACTTCCTGCTCGGCCTGCTGCTCGGCCCTGACGAGGGAGATGGCGGAGCATGAACCTCGCCGTGGTCCTGTTGCTGCTGCTGCTCGCCACCCTGGGCCTGCCGCTGTTCGCAGTGCTCGGTGCCGGCGGCCTGTATGCCGTGCACCAGGCGGAACTCGACCCGGCGGTGCTGATCATCGAGCTGAACCGGCTCGCCTCCTCGCCCAACCTCACCGCCATCCCCCTGTTCACCTTCGCCGGCGTGGTGCTGGCGGCCGGCGGCGCGCCGCAGCGGCTGATCCGGCTGTTCAATGCCATGGTCGGCTGGCTGCCCGGCGGCCTGGCGGCGGTGGCGCTCTGTGCCTGCGCCTTCTTCACCGCCTTCTCCGGCGCCTCGGGGGTGACCATCCTCGCGCTTGGCGGGTTGCTGTTCCCGATGCTCGGCAGTGTCGGTTACCACGAGCGCTTCAGCCTCGGCCTGCTCACCTCTTCCGGCTCGCTGGGCCTGCTGTTCCCGCCCAGCCTGGCAGTGCTGGTCTACGGCATCGTCGCCGGGGTCAACATCGACGAGCTGTTCCTGGCCGGTGTGGTGCCGGGGCTGATCCTGCTGGCCATGCTGCTGCTCTACAGCATGTCGGTGGGATACCGCTTCGACGTGCCGCGCCATGCCTTCAGCCTGGCCCAGCTGCGCGCAGCGCTGCGCGACGGCATCTGGGATCTGCTGATGCCGGTCGGCGTGGTGACCGGCATCTTCGGCGGCTATGTCACGGTCAGCGAGGCGGCGGCCTGCACCGCCGCCTATGCGCTGCTGCTGGAGAGCCTGATCCATCGCAACCTGCGCCTCTCCCGCCAGCTGCTGCCACTGCTGCGGGACAGCTGCATGCTGGTCGGCAGCCTGCTGATCATCCTCGGCATGGCCATGGGCCTGACCAACCTGCTGGTCGACGCCGAGATCCCGATGCGGCTGCTGGCCTGGATGCGCGAGCACATCGACAGCCAGTTGCAGTTCCTGCTGTTGCTCAACCTGGTGCTGCTGGCGGTCGGCGCCATGATGGACATCTTCTCCGCCATCGTCGTGCTGGTGCCGCTGATCCTGCCCATCGCCCGCGAGTTCGGTGTCGACCCCGTACACCTCGGCATCGTCCTGCTGGCCAACCTGGAGATCGGCTACAGCACACCACCGGTCGGCATCAACCTGTTCATCGCCAGCCAGCGCTTCGGGCGGCCGGTCCTCGACCTGTTCCTCGCCGCCCTGCCCTTTCTCGCCATCATGCTGGTCTGGCTGATGCTGATCACCTACCTCCCCGAGACCAGCCTCTGGTGGCGCTGAAGCCGGGCGCGAGGAAGCGGCTCAGTTGCGCCGCAGCCGCTCCGATACGGCGATCGGTGTCGGATAGCGCAGGACGATGAAGTAGGAGGAGGCGATGAAGGTCAGCAGGGTCGCCGCCTGGACCAGATAGGAGGCCTCGCGGCCGATCACCTGCTGGTCGAAGGCCAGCACGGCGATGAGCAGCGAGAATTCGCTGATCTGACCGAGACGCACGCCGATCTCCCCGGCCCGTTCCCGTGACTCCCCCGCCTGCTGCAGCAGGAAACGGAACACCAGGGGCTTGACCAGCATGCTGAGCGCAGCCAGCAGCAGCGCCGGCACGAAGACCGCACCGAGGATGCCGAGGTCGAAGCCGGCACCCAGCGAGAAGAAGAAGATGATCAGGAAGAAATCGCGCAGCGGCTTGAGGCTTTCGGCGATGAACAGTGCGATGGGACTGGCGGCCAGCGCCACGCCGGCGATGAAGGCGCCGATCTCGTGCGACAGGCCGAGCACGCCGGCCAGTTCGGCGAACCCCAGGCACCAGCCGATGGCCAGCAGGAAGATGTATTCCTGGATGGTATCGAAGCGGCGGATCAGCGGCTGCAGCACCCAACGCTCCAGCCCCCCGGCCAGCAACAGCAACCCGGGCAGCGCCAGGGCCAGCAACAGCATGCGGCCCGCGCCGATCTCGCCACCACCCTGGAACTCCAGCAGCAGCAGGATGAGGATGGCGATCAGATCCTGCAGCAGCAGGATGCTGACGATGATCTCGCCGGTGCGCTTGTGGTGGAGGATGGTGGTGGGCAGCAGCTTGAGACCGATGATGGTGCTGGAGAACATCAGCGCGGCGCCGATCAGCAGCCGTTCCGTGGCGTCATAGCCGAAGGCATAACCGACCCCGATGCCGAGCAGCGCGAACAGCAGGGCGCTCAGTCCCGTGACCCGGGTCGTCTCGCCGACCAGCTGCAGCAGCTTGCGCAGCGGCAGATCCAGACCGAGCAGGAACAGCAGCATGATGATGCCGATCTTGGCGATGCCCCTGATCAGCTCCGGATCGTCGACCAGGCCCAGCCCCCAGGGGCCGAACAGCATGCCGAGCAGGATGTAGGACACCAGCAGTGCCTGCCTTGCATAGAGGGCAAGGGTTGCCGCCACCGCGGCACCGGTGAAGATCAGGAAGATGGTGTACAGCAGTGGCTCGTTCTGCATGAATCCCGATTCCCAGATGGGTTGTCGGCCGTGTCCGTCTCGTGGGCACCGGGAATCACGGCGGCCAGCCCCCACGGCCGGCTGCTCCCCGGCACGGGGGTGACCAGCAGGCCAGGCGGCATCGATCCGGCATACTTGAGACAAACGATGATAAGCCTCAATCAGAGCGACCCCGGCGTTCCGGATCAAGGCGCGTTGCGCCGGGAATGGCGCGCCCTTGCCAAGCAAGGCAACGCCGAGCCGGGACGCCGGGGCCGCTCCCTGCGGGCGGGTGTCCGGGCGGCCAGCCGCGGTGTGTACCCAAAGGGCATAAACCCCGGTTTGACATGGGATGACCATGCCGCCGCGGGTCTACCTTGCGGCTGGCCGCCCGGACACCCGCTGAATGAGGCTTATCATCGTTTGTCTCAAGTATAATGGGCGAATGACCCAGACAGCGCAATCCGCCACGCTCCCGGCCACGGAGCCCATGTCATGAGCCTTCCGCCCTTCTGGCAGCGCAAGACGCTGGCCGAGATGACCCGCGAGGAGTGGGAGTCGCTGTGCGACGGCTGCGGCCGCTGCTGCCTGCACAAGCTGCAGGACGAGGACAGCGGCGAGCTGCACTATACCAGCATCGTCTGTCGTTACTTCGACAACGCCAGTGGCCGCTGCCGGCACTACCGGGAACGCCGCGACTTCGTCCCGGAATGCCTGGTGCTCGACGCCCGGCTGGTCGCCGGGCTCGACTGGCTGCCGGAGAGCTGCGCCTATCGGCTGCTCAGGGAAGGCCAGGATCTGCCGGACTGGCATCCGCTGGTCTCCGGCGACCCGGAGAGCGTGCACGCCGCCGGCATCTCCATCCGCGATCAGGCGATCAGCGAGGAACACGTGCATCCCGACGACTGGGCGGAGCACCTGCTGCCGGGCGGCGACGACTGAACCAGGCCATGAACGACCCGACCGATCCGCCCCGCGACCGGCTGTTCGCCGACGATCCCGGAATGCTCGTCGACTTCCGCTTCGATAGCGCGGTGGCGCGGGTGTTTCCGGACATGATCCGCCGCTCGGTGCCGGGCTACGGGGAAATCATCGGCCTGCTCGGGCTGTTCGCCGAACGCTATACCCAGCCCGGCAGCACCCTCTACGACCTCGGCTGCTCGCTGGGCGCGGCCAGCCTGGCCATGCGCCGCCGCATCCCCCACCCCGACTGCCGCATCGTCGCCGTCGACAACGCCGAGGCCATGCTGGAACGGGCCCGCGAACACCTTGCCGCCGATCCGCAGCCGACCCCGGTGGAGCTGCGCTGCGCCGACCTGCGCGAGGTGCCCATCGAAGACGCCTCGGTGGTGGTGCTCAACTTCACCCTGCAGTTCATCGACCCCGCCGACCGCCTGCCACTGCTGGAGCGGATCCATCATGGCCTGCGCCCCGGCGGGGTGCTGCTGCTGGCGGAGAAGATCGACTTCGCCAACGAACTCAGCCATGACTTCCACACCGGCATGCACCTCGCCTTCAAGCGTGCCAATGGCTACTCCGAGCTGGAGATCAGCCGCAAGCGCAGCGCCCTGGAACGGGTGCTGATCCCGGACACCCTGGAACAGCACCGCGAACGCCTCGGCTGGGCCGGCTTCCAGCGCATCGAGACCTG
This sequence comes from Thiohalobacter sp. IOR34, assembly GCF_030406045.1. Classification (GTDB taxonomy): domain Bacteria; phylum Pseudomonadota; class Gammaproteobacteria; order Thiohalobacterales; family Thiohalobacteraceae. The sequence continues at coordinate 1,197,351 of NZ_CP128988.1, read as the reverse complement.
GTTCCAGTGCTTCAACTTCGCCGCCCTGGCCGCCTTCAAATGATCGACTACCGCCCGCTGTATGCAGCGCTCGCCGAGACGCCGGCCACCGACTGGCTGGAGACGCTGCCAGACCAGGTCGAGGCACGGCTGCACCCGGCGCGCCACGGCGACCTGACACGCTGGGCAAAGGCCCTCGCCAGCCTGCCCGAGGCGGTTCCTTCCACCGTCGAGCTGGACCGGCCGCGACCCCGGATCGGCCGTGCCGCCGATCTCGATGGGAAACAGCGCGCCCGCCTCGAGGGCGCCCTGCGCGAACTGCATCCCTGGCGCAAGGGCCCCTTCGAACTCTTCGGCCTGCACATCGACAGCGAGTGGCGCTCGGACTGGAAGTGGGCGCGACTGGAACCCCATATCGCGCCGCTGGCCGGCCGCCGGGTGCTCGACGTGGGCAGCGGCAACGGTTACTACGGCTGGCGCATGATCGCCCGCGGCGCCGCCCTGGTGGTCGGCATCGATCCCACCCTGCTCCACCTCATGCAGTACCAGGCCGTGCGCCGCTATGCCGGCCACCAGGGACTGTTCGTGCTGCCGCTGGCGCTGGAGGATCTGCCGGAGAAACTGCCGGCCTGGGACAGCCTGTTTTCAATGGGCGTGCTCTATCACCGCCGCTCGCCCTTCGACCATCTGCTCCGGCTGCGCGAGGCCCTGCGTCCCGGCGGGGAACTGGTGCTGGAGACCCTGGTGATCGACGGCGGCCGCGGCGAGGTGCTGGTGCCGGATGGCCGCTACGCGCGCATGCGCAACGTCTGGTTCATCCCCTCGGTGCCCGAACTCGAGGCCTGGCTGGCCCGCTGCGGCTTCCGTCACATCCGCTGCGTCGACGTCAGCCCCACCACCCCCGACGAACAACGCAGCACCGACTGGATGCGTTTCGAATCCCTGGACCGCTGCCTCGACCCCGAAGATCCAAGCCTGACGGTCGAAGGGCACCCCGCCCCGCGGCGCGCCATCCTGCTCGCCGAACGGCCGGACTGAAGAACGAACACGACATGGAGATCCGACAATGACCCTGGCAGACACCGGCAAGAGCTCCTGGTACTGGCTGGCCCTGGCCGGCCTGGGCGTGGCGATGGAAGGCATCGCCCTCTTCTACCAGTACCGCCTGGACTACTGGCCCTGCGTGCTCTGCATCCATGTGCGCATCTGGACACTGGCGCTGATCCTGGCCGCCCTGTTCGGCCTGCTGACCCGCAGGCACCGCGCACTGAATCTCGCCAGCCACGCCCTGACCGCCGGCATCGGTATCGGCCTGCTGGAACGTGCCTGGAAGCTGCTTGGCGTGGAGCGCGGCACCCTGGAAGGCAGTTGCAGCATGGATACCGGCCTGCCCGCCTGGTTCGCGCTGGACAAGTGGCTGCCGAGCGTATTCGAGCCCCAGACCCCCTGCGGCTACACCCCGGACCTGCCCCTCGGCATCACCATGGCCGAGGGCCTGGTGGCGATCGGCGCCCTGCTCAGCCTGGCAGCCGGCGGCCTGATGCTGGCGGCCTGGCAACGCAAAAGGGGTGGTGACAAGACATACTAAGACAAACGATAACAAAGCGTCATTCAGAGCTTGCCAGGCGCCCCGGATCAAGGCGTGCCCCGCAGGGAATGGCCCGCCCTTGCCAAGGGGTACAACGCAGAGCCGGGGCGCCTGGCAAGCTCCCTGCGGGCGGGCCTCTGGACGGCCATCCGCAGGTTGCTATGGCTTGACAGGGAATCACCCTGCCGGCGCCATTGCGCCTTGCGGGCTGATCGTCCAGAGACCCGCTGAATGAGGCTTTGTTATCGTTTGTCTTAGTAAACACCCTGATCTGCCCCCTGCCCCGCTTCTTGAATGTAAGATATATCGACAATCACAGCGCCAAGGAGCCAACAGAGAATAGCAATGAATTTCAGTTGGATAACCGAGATATCCGGTCAAGGCATGGATACCGGCTTGGCAACACAAAAAGGCGGGTACCAAGACATGAACTCGCAAATAGGCCTTCATGGCGGGATACAGGTTGTGCCATTCGATTCCAGAACCTCTGGCCCGCATACCAGGGCCTGTCAACACCACGCCAATCGCGGCCTGGAGGCCGCTCCTACCAGGGTGCCGCCATGCCCCGTAGGAGCGGCCTCCAGGCCGCGATCCCCGGCGGGTCCAGCCACGCCATCATCCGGGGTCCTGATGCAATATCCGGGCTAGGAAACGCTGGGCAATTGACATAGCCGCCACGACGCCAAGGGCGCCAAGTTGCTAGTGGTTGAATTCATGGACGCTTCTTGGCGTTACGGCCAGGTTTGGTCAGACATTCCTTAACCCGCATCTACTGCGCGTTACTGGATACTGTAATTCAGCAGTTCGTGGGTGATGCTGGCCTCCGGCGTCTCCATGGTCTGCCTGGCATTGGCCAGGCCCTTGACCATGTACCAGGTGCCGGTGGTGGTCTGTGACGGGCCGCCGCCGGCCAGCGGCGTGATCGTGATCCGATACTGGGCGGCATAGGTGTCGAAGGTGCCGGCCGGGACGCTGACGGGGGTGGGTTTAGGGGCGACGCCGAGGAAGGTCAGGCGGATGTTGGAAGCGGGCATGCCATTGACCTGGCTGGTTGCCTCGAGCACCGCGCCGGTGACCGGTGGGCAGATGGGGGTCTGCGAGGTCTGTTCGATCACCACATTGGCGTTGTTCATCAGCGTCCTGACCGGGACCAGACCGCCGTTTCTGTCCACCCGGTACTCGGCGACGATCTTGCCAGTGGGTGAACCGGAACTGAGCTGTTCGATGGTGACCCTGTCCCCCCTGATGTCGGTGACCGTGAAGGTCACGGTGTTCTGGCTGACAGGGCCGCCGCTCCTGGGTCGGATGGTCTCGCGGAAGGTCCAGGTGTCGCCTTGCGTATAGTCCGGGCAGAAGGCCGCAGTGCGCAGCTTCACCCCCTTGGCGGCCTGCGCCGGCAGCCCTGCGGCCAGCAGCACGGCCAGCGCACCGACCCTGAAGCTCAGGGGAAACCGCTGACGGCGGACAATGGCGGTGCTGCGGTTTCGGGCATCATTCATTGTGCTGTGAGTCCCAGCTCAGACAGAAGATAGGCGGCGGCGTTGATGCGGTAGGACAGCCTTCCCCACCTGCCAGCCTTGTCCTTCCCCAAGCCGAAGTGACGATAGAGCATGCGCGGACTCTCCGCCGGGGTTGTGGGATCGGGGATGTTGTAACAGGTCGTCCGTTTGGCATTGCAGTAGGGGGCCTTCGCTTCCGACTGCCCTTCCGCCGGCTTGAGCATGGCATCGCTGATACTGCTGCCGAGCCGTTTCTCCACCTCGGCCCGGGCCGAAGGCGGATAACTGATCTCCATGTTCAGCCCGGTGATCCATCTCTTTCTGACCGTCAGGCGGATCCTCGTGTACTTCGTGCCTGGCAGGGCGCCTATATATTCGCGATCGCAGTACTTCCTGTCGAAACAGTGCTTGCGGTTGAAACGAACCTTGAGGCCGGCCGCGAGCAGATTGCGCTCGACCTCCTCGGGCGGCATGCCCAGCGACAGCCATTCCCAGGGATAGGGGGTGGCGCCAACCCCGGAAGGAGCTGCAGGGGGAGCCGCCTGCGGCTTCTGCTTTTCCTGCCGCGCCAACACCGCCGCCAGATAGCGGTTCCAGTCACAGGCCTTGCTCACCTCGCGGTGCACCAGGCCCCGGTATTCATTGCTGAAATAGGGCTTGTCGAGGAAACGCTCGGCGGTCTTCTCCCCATAGCAGGCGCAATAGTCCCTGGCACCTGCCTGCAATTTAACGCTGTTCTGTTGCATGCACTGGCTCTCGTACAGCTTGGTGACGGCCTCGCGGTCGATACAGCGTTTCTCGAAGGCTCCCGAATAGAGTTCGTGATAGGGGGGTTGCGGCCCACCCAGGGTGCGCGCCTGCTTGAAGGCCTCGGCCACGCAGTTGCAGTCATAATGGGCGCGGCGCAGGCTGGCCATGGAACATTCCTGCCGCGCCTTGCTGGTTTCGTCGAGGATGCGGTTCTGGATCTCCTCCGGCAACTGGCGGAAGACCTCCGCCGCTGTGTCGTCGGCCCTGGCCGCATGCAGCGGCAACAGCAGCGCCACCAGCCAAAGCAGGACCGGCATTTGCCGCAGCGAAAACGTCCTGTCGTGGCTCATCGTCGTCCTCTCCGTCTGTCAGAACTGGATCCCGGCACCGCCTTCCGCCACGCCTGCCGCGTCGAACATGAAGCCCGGCTGTTCCGCCAGCCAGGCTGGATCGAGCAGCAGCAGTGACAGGTCCTGCAGTTTGCCGTCCTCCCCGTTCTTGAAGCGGGCAATGATGGTTGGGCCACAGTTCCTGAAGCGGGCATAGCGCGCGGCCTCACCGCCCTTGTCGACCATCAGCGGCAGGCGGGCCGTCTGTTTGTCCTTCTCCGCGGGGTCTGCGCCGGGAATCATCTTCCCAGCCTTCTCCTGCATGCAGCGCTGCAGGGCCATCATCTTGCCCATGTCCATGGCCGGCATGCCACCGAGGGTGATGCCGGCCTCGGCGAAGCACTGCTGTTTGATATCGTTCGCCGAGGCACTGCCCGCGCTGCTGCGCGTGCTGCGGCTGGAGCGTGGCGCCTCCCATTCCCGGCTCCAGCCCGCGCGCTCCTCGAGCAGCTCGACCAGCCCCGCACAGGCCTTCGCATCCGCGCCCCCGTCCTGCCCGGCGAACGCCCAGAGCATGGAACCGGCCTCGCCCTTCCCTGTCCACAGCTCACGGCCGTATTTTTTGCGCAGTCCGTCGCGGACCTGCTCTATGCCCATCGCCTTGTCGTCGAGATAGAGCCGCCGGCTGACCGCCGCCAGCCGCTTGAACTCGCCGTTGAAGAGATAGAACAGGGCGATGCCGTGGTCACCCTTGCGGTTCCACTCCAGGCTTGCCTCGTGAAAGGGCCGCGCGTCGTTGCTGGTGGCGCGGCGGCTCATCTGCTGCCGCTGCAGCAGGGGCAAGGCGTCGTTGACCCTCATCCCCAGACGCAGGCCGAGGATGTCCGGCCCGTAGGGCTTGCGGACCCGTTCCTTGCTGCAGGCCTGCAGGGCGGCGTCATACTCGGCGCTGCCACTGTGCGGATACCAGGGCGCGGCATTCCTGCCGCTGTAGCGCGAGCGGCAATGCGCGGGGATCGCGGCCTGCTTGGCTGTGCCTGGTGGCGCCTTGGCGGCCATGATCTCCCTGGCCGACTGCTGCATGGCCTGCATCCGCTGCTGTTTCATCGCCTTGCCATAGGCGAGCATCGACTGCTTGCGCTTCTCGGTACACCAGGCCAGCTTGTTGCGGTCGCCCTGGCGGGCTATCGCCTTGCACAGCTCCCCCCAGCACTGGGGCGCGCCGCTGGCCTCGCACTCGCGGGTCTTGGCCTCGATGCCCGAGGCCAGGCTGCGCTTGGCCTCCTCCGCCTCCCGTGCCGCCTGCTGGTGCTGCTTCTCGTAGGCTGCCCGCTGCTGGGCCAGGGTGTCGCTGGCCGGCGGAAGATCCGCCGCCGCGTAGCGGGCGACCAGTTCGGACTTGGCGGTGGGCACGCCGTTCACCCGCACCGGGCGGGGTGGCGAATGGAGACTCAGCGATTCGACGTCTGCCACCAGGATCAACACCTCCTCGGCCACGGGCCGCCCGCGCAGCACGCGGCGCAGACGCACCGCATCCTTGACCCGGATGTCGATACGGACGCTGGCGTTGGACCGATTCGCATACTTGTTGAGAAAACGCTCGGCATCGCGCTGGGACATGGGCAGGCCCTGGGTGATCAGATCCCGGTCCAGGGCCAGGTAGATCGGCAGCCGCGAGGCGGCCGGCTTGCCAACACTCCTGAGGATCAGGGGGACATAGGTTTCCGGCGCCAGGCGAATGCGCACGTCGTCCCCCTGGTGGGTGCTCAACAGGCCGAGGCGGTAGCCGGCGGTCTTTTCCGCAGCCCGATTGGCGATCTCCGCGCCGAACTGCTGGCGGAAGGCGATATAGCCACGGCTGTTGTGCTCGCTTGGCGTCACCTGCCAGGCCAGATTGGTCTGCTCCTTCGAGGGCCCGAACTGCATGCGCCCGGTCTTGACGTTGTAGTTCGGCGCACCGATCTGGTAATAGACCCGCAGCCGGGTGGAAAGGCCATTGGTGAAGTCGCGGATCAGCGCCTTGTAGCGGTCCATGAACTCCGGCGCCGCCAGCTCCGGGTTGCGGTCCTTGACCTCGGCCTTGCTCAGCCAGGGCTTGTCCGGCCCCCTGCCGCGATACTCGCGGTAGAAGCGGCGCGCCTTGTCCAGCTCCTTGATCACATAGCGGCGCACCATCTCATCGTCGAAATAGTCGGGGATGAACCTGGCCGCCAGCCAGATGGGGTAATTGTCGATCAGGGGTTGCAAGCGTTCGCTGGCAGCGATGTCGCCCCCGGCCTTCTGGCCGGGCGTCACACCCCATTTGCGAAGGGCATCGGCGGTAACATCGGCGTGGGAAACAGGGGGAAGAAGCAGCGAAACCAGAACCATGGCGTGGAACAAGACAGAGATGCCTGTCTGCCGAATACCCATGGCGACCCCCCCCTTTCCTTTTGTTTGGATTCTTGTGGTTATTGTCTGCCTTGCCGTCGAATCTACCGCTGGCCCTATCGAGCGTCAAGCCAGGTCGGGAAAAAACCCATCGCGGCCTGGAAGCCGCTCCCACGCACAACGGAGGTGCGCACCAGGCACCGGGGCTGCCGCCGCGGCAGCATGACTGCCCTGATCGTGACCTGGATCACCGCCAATTCGCGATGCCTCCAACCGGTCATGGAGCGTTACGTCTGTGTGGGTCGAAAGCGGTGACCAGGGCGGTCAGAGCAGCGCCACACTCTTGATCTGCGCGTACAGCGCCAGCCCCGGACGCAGGCCGAGCTGGACCGCCGACTTGCGGGTGATGCGCGACAGCAGGGCCTGGCCGCCGGCATCGAGGCGCACCAGCATCTGCGCCGGCCCGTCCTCGCTGAGACCGGTCACCCGCGCCTCGATGATATTGAGGATGCTGGTGTCCGTGGCCCGCTGCAGGCCGAGGCTGACGTCGCGTGCATGGATCACCACCCGCACCGCGGTACCGACCGGCAGCTCGGTGCAGGGGAGGCGCAGCCGGCCACCGGAAAAACCCAGTTCGGTCAGGCAGAACTCGCCGTCCTGCCCCCTGACCTCGGCCTCGATGATGGCCGCCGCCTGCGGCCGGTGGGCCGGCGGCAGGTCGAGGCGGGTGAAGAGCTCGCCGACCGGCCCCTGACCACGCACCTGCCCCGCCTCCATCAGCACCACCCGGTCGGCGAGGCGCGCCACCTCGTCCAGGGAATGGCTGACGTAGAGGCTGGGCATCTCCAGCTCGCGGTGCAGGCGTTCCAGATAGGGCATGATCTCCGCCTTGCTGCTGTCATCCAGCGCCGAGAGGGGCTCGTCCAGCAGCAGCAGTTCCGGGCTGGTGAGCAGCGCCCGGCCGAGGGCCACCCGCTGGCGCTCACCGCCCGAGAGACGCAGTGGGGAGCGCTCGAGCAAGGACCCGAGACCGAGCAGCTCGATCACCTCCGGCGGATGCAGCCGGCGCCGGGCGGCCTCCAGCCGCCGGTAGCCGTACTCCAGATTGGCCCGGACCGAGAGATGCGGGAACAGGGCCAGATCCTGAAAGACATAGCCCAGCGGCCGCCGGTGCGGGTCGAGGAACCGGCCCGAGGCACTGTCCTGCCAGAGCCGCCCGGCGACGCTCAGCCGCCCCTCGAACGGCCGTTCCAGGCCGGCGATGCAGCGCAGGCAGGTGGTCTTGCCGCAACCGGAGGGTCCGAACAGGGCGGTGACGCCGCGCGCCGGGATGCTGAAATCGACATCCAGCTCGAAACTGCCCAGCGGCAGACGGAAGCGGACTTCGATGCTCATGCCACGGCCGGCCTGGCACGGCGGTTGAGACTGTAGACCAGCAGCAGCAGGACGAAGGCGAACAGCAGCAGCCCCCCCGCCAGCCAGTGTGCCTGGTCATAGGACAGGCTCTCGACATGGTCGTAGATGGCAATCGACAGCACCTGGGTGCGGCCGGGGATGTTGCCGCCGATCATCAGCACCACCCCGAACTCGCCGATGGTGTGGGCAAAGCCGAGCACCGCTGCGGTCAGGAAACCCGGCCTGGCCAGGGGCACGGCGAGGCTCCAGAAACGGTCCAGCGGCGAAGCCCGCAGGGTGGCGGCGGCCTCGAACAGGCGCCGTCCCTGGGCGGCGAAGCTGTTGCGCAGCGGCTGGACCACGAAGGGCAGCGAATAGAGCACCGAGCCGATCACCAGCCCGGAGAAGCGGAACGCCGGCGCCTCGCCGCCGAGCCGGATCAGCAGGCCGCCGACCGGCCCCTGGGGACCGAGCAGGATCAGCAGATAGAAACCGAGCACCGTCGGCGGCAACACCAGCGGCAGCGCCACCAGCGCCTCGACCAGGGTCTTCAGGCGTCCCTCGCCATGCGCCAGCCACCAGGCCAGGGGGGTACCGAACAGCAGCAGGATGAGGGTGGTCAATCCGGCCAGGCGCAGGGTGATCCAGAGGGCGGCGATGTCGTTCCCGGCCAGCACGATGCCTCCTCAGTCGACGGTGGCGTAACCGAAGTCGTGGATGATCCGCCGCCCTGGCCGGCTCTTCACGAAGCGCAGGAAGTCCGCGGCCGCCGGGCTGTCGGTCAACTGCACCGCCTGCTGCTCGATCGGCGAGTGGAGCACGGCCGGCACCAGCCACCAGGAACCGGGGATGGCCACCCCCGGCCGCTTGAGCTGCGACCAGGCGACAAAGCCCAGCTCGGCATTGCCGCTGGCGACGAACTGGAAGGTCTGGGCGATGTTCTCGCCATAGACCAGCTTCGGCAGCAGGCGTGCCCAGAGGTCGCGCAGACGCAGCACCTGGCTTGCCGCCAGGCCATAGGGCGCCAGTCGGGGATTGGCGATCGCCAGGTGGCGGAAATCGCCGCGCTCCAGCACCTGGCCCTCGCCATCCACCCGTGCGGGATCGGGCGACCAGAGGGCCAGCCGGCCGACGGCATAGGTGAAGCGGCTGCCGGGCAAGGCCAGCCCGGCCTCCTCCAGCAGCCGCGGCCGTCTGCGGTCGGCGGCGAAGAACAGGTCGAACGGGGCGCCGTGGCGGATCTGCGCATACTGCTTGCCGGTGGAACCGACGGCCAGCAGCAGCTGGTGACCGCTGTCGGCATGGAAACGCTCGGCCAGCGCGCGCAGGGCGGCGGCAAAATTGGCGGCCACCGCGACCTGCAGGGTCTCGGCGCGCGGTGCCGCGCTGCCCAGCAGGGCGATGCAGAACAAAAGGGGGCGCAGGCGAAACCGGCCGCGCATCATCCGCCGCGGATCTCCGTCTCGATGGCGGTCAGGGTCTGCTGCCAGTTGGCGTCCCGGTGCAGGCCACGCGCCATCAGTTCCATCAGGCCGTAGGCCAGGCGCCGGTCCGCCGCCTGCAGGTCCTGCAGCTTGTTGAGCAGGAACAGGTACTGGCCGTTGTCCGTGGACAGGGTCTTCATCAGGGCGAAGAGCACCAGGGAGGCGGCGCCGTGGGTGTCGGCCCCGACCCGTTCCCGCACCTGTTTCAGCACCTGCTGCAATGCCTCGTCGCTCATGGGATCTCTCCGAACGCCCCGTTCAGGAGCGCGGGCGGTCGGCGACATTATTGCGCAAATAGACTGGCTGCGCCTGCTCGGCCGGCAGCCCCCCACCGACGCGTAGTGCCGCCGCGGCGAGCGGCAGCATGTCGCGGGCATGCGGCAGGGCGCCGGGCTCGACCGCCACCAGTTGCAGACCGGCACAGCGCGCGGCCAGCGCCTCGCCATAGCTGCCCCAGCCGGTCCCCGCCCCACGCCAGCGCCCGCCCGCCGGCACCGTCACCGCCGCCGGCGCGCAGACCCGCTCCTCGCCCTCGAGTTCGACCAGGCCCTCGGCACCGCTGCGGTAGACCCCCCAGTAGACCTCCTGCATGCGCGCGTCGATGGCCGCCAGCACGCCCTCGAGCGCTGCGTCCCTCGCCCCCTGCGCCAGGGTCGCCAGGGTCGACACCGGCAGCACCGGCAGATCGGCGGCAAAGGCGATGCCCTGGGCCACGCCAGCGGCGATACGCAGGCCGGTGAAGCTGCCGGGGCCACGACCGAAGGCCAGGCCGTCGAGCTGTCCCGGCGACAGCCCGGCCTCGGCCAGCAGGGTCTCGATCATGGCCAGCAGCAGGCGGGCGTGGCCGCGCGGCTCGACCCGGCTGGTCTCGCGCAGCTCGCCATCGACCAGCAGCGCGGCGCTGCAGGCCTCGGTGGCGGTATCCAGCGCCAGGAGCTTCATGTACCGCCTCCGGCGGCGGCCTCGGCCGTGCCTGGGCCGGCAAAGAACGCCGCCACGTCCTCCAGCCGGCGGCTCTGCGGCATCGGCGGCAGGCTGGCCCGGAACAGGCGCCCGTAGGGCTTGTCCAGCAGGCGGGGATCGCAGAGCACCAGCACCCCACGGTCACTGACGTCGCGGATCAGCCGGCCCACGCCCTGCTTGAGGGCGATCACCGCCCCTGGCAGCTGGTAGTCCATGAAGGGGTTGCCACCCTGCTCGCGCAGCAGGTCGAGGCGCGCCTGCAGCACCGGATCGCCGGGCGAGGCGAAGGGCAGCTTGTCGATCAACACCAGCGACAGCGCCTCGCCGCGCACGTCGACCCCCTCCCAGAAGCTGCCGGTACCGAGCAGCACCGCGTCGCCCAGCTCGCGAAAGCGGCGCAGCAGTTCGGAACGCGGCGCCTCGCCCTGCACCAGCAGCGGATAGTCCAGGCTGTCGCGCAATGCCTCGGCCGCCTGGCGCAACGCCCGGTGACTGGTGAACAGCAGGAAGGCCCGGCCACGGCTGAGCGGCAGCAGCTGACGGGCGACCTCGGTCACGGCGGCATTGTAGGCGGGCTGGTTCGGTGCCGGCAGCCCGGGCGGCAGGTACAACAGCGTGTTGCGGACATAGTCGAAGGGGCTGTCCAGGCGCAGGGTGCGCGGGGCCTCCAGTCCAAGCTGGGCCGTGAAGTGCTCGAAGCTGTCGCCCACCGCCAGTGTCGCCGAGGTGAACACCCAGCTGCCCTCCAGATGCTGCTGCTGTTCGCGGAAGATGGCGGCGATGTCGAGCGGGGTGAAGTGGATGCCGAAACTGCGACGGAAGGTCTCCAGCCACTGCACATAGCCCGCCGGGGGCGCCTCACGCACCAGCCGCAAGCGTTCCTGCAGACCCTGGGCGCGGTGCCAGACGGCCTCCAGACCGCGTCCGCGCGGTGCCGCCGCCTCCAGCCAGGCGGTCAGCTCGTCGAGCATCTCGCCGAGGCGCTGCAACGCCGCCTGCACCTCGGGAACGGACTGCACCGCCTGCCAGGGGCGACGACCGCTGTCGCGGCCGAAAGCCAAGCGCAGATCGGCGACCGCCGTCTCCAGCGCCCGGGCGCTGTCCGGCAAGGCGGCCATGTCGCCAGCCTCGGCAAGATGTTCCAGCACGGCGTCGCGCGCCAGGCCCAGCAACTGGCGGCTGCCCAGGCTGAGGCCAAAGAAGGCCGAGGCGGTCTCGGCCAGCTGATGGGCCTCGTCGACAATGAAGGCGCCGGCCTCGGGCAGCAGCTCGCCGAAGCCTTCTTCCTTGAGCGCCATGTCGGCGAACAGCAGGTGATGGTTGACCACCACCAGGTCGGCCTCCTGGGCGCGGCGCCGCGCCTTGACCACGAAACAGTCGGCATGGCGCGGGCATTCGCCACCCAGGCAGTTGTCGCTGGTGGAGGTCACCCGCGGCCAGATTGCGGCGTCCTCCGGCACCCCGCCGATGCCGGCGATGTCACCGTCGGCGGTGCTGCCGGACCAGCGGCGGATGGCCTGCAGCTCACGGGCCTGGCGCCGCGCGGAAAGCCCCTCGGCCTCGGCCAGCTCCAGCCGGTGCAGGCACAGATAGTTGGCCCGGCCCTTGAGCAGGGCCACGTCGACCCCGGTGCCGAGCGCCTCGCGTACCAGCGGCAGGTCGCGGTGGAAGAGCTGATCCTGGAGATGCCGGGTGCCGGTGGAGACGATCACCTTGCGGCCGCAGAGCAGGGCCGGCACCAGGTAGGCGAAGGTCTTGCCGGTACCCGTGCCGGCCTCGACCACCAGGTTCTCGCCAGCGGCCAGCGCATCGGCCACGGCCTCGGCCATGCGCTGCTGGGCTTCCCGCGGCGCGAAACCCGGCAGGCGGCGGGCCAGCGGCCCCTGGGCGCTGAGCAGCTCGGCAGGTTCTGGAGGGGTCAGGGACATGGTGGCCTGGGGACGCGGGGCGTTCAGTCGCCCCCCTGGTTGTCCCAGATCTCGTCGTCGATCTCACCCTCTTCACGGGTCCAGACCAACCGGCCAATGGCCTTGAACTTGGCCACCGACAGGGCGCCGCGCTTGCTGCGCCGGCTGCTGGCCGATTCGGCCACGGCCTCGAGCAGGGTCTCGCGGTCGGCCTCGTGGATCTCGAAGGGTTCGTAGTCTTCGTCCATCAGCACCAGCAACACCGCGTCCCATTCCTTGTCGACCTTGAGCTGGCCGATGCGGTGTCCGCTCTTGCTCTCGTCGAAGATGGTGCGGCTCTTGATCTGGTAGCGCAGCCCCTCGCGGCGGCCGCGGCCGAGGGCATCATGGGCCTGCTGCGGATCCTTGACCAGCTCCAGCCCGAGCAGCCGGGCGGCGTCGTTCTCGGCGATCTCGCTGCTGATGCCGGGCAAGGGGGTGCCGGTAGCACGCCGGTACTCGGCGGCCAGCCGCCGCGCCTCGGCGATCAGACGATCGACGGCATAGGGATTGGCGTGATCGGACGAATCGGACATGGTCTCTTGTGGACGTATGCGCCCCCCGGCGCGGGTACCGCCATTGTACACAAGTTGGGGATGCCCCGAGCCGGTGCTCAGGGGTAGCGGGCGGCGCGGCGGCGCGCCTCTGCGGCGCCGCGGCCATCCCCCAGGGCCTCGAGGGCCTCGGCGATCAGCCGCCAGTTGGCCTGCAGCAGACGCGGCTCGCCGCTGGCATAGCCATTCGACTTGCGGGCCAGTTGCACCGCCTGGGCATAACGGCCCTGTGCCAGACGCACCTCGGCCAGCTGGTACCAGAGCCGCGCATCACCCGGGGCGATGCGCAGGGCCCGCTCCAGCGCCGCACCGGCCTCGGCCCACTGGCCACCCTGCACGGCCCGGTCGGCGCGTGCCACCAGGGTCTCGACCGCTGAGCGCTGCGCTGCCGGCGGTTCGGCACGGTAGGGGCGGCGTTCGACCCCGGGCGTCGGGCCCGGCGCTGGCACGGAGCGGGTCGCGGCATCGCCGCGCTCCTCCACCGGCGGCGCCCCGCCCGGCGGTACGCTGGCACAACCGCCCAGCAGCAACATGGCAAGGGGCAGCCAGCGAAATGTCGTGCGTGTCGTCATGGTGTGAATATACGTTTGAGCCAGCCGGCCGGCCCGCGACCCGCGCAGGGCGCCAGCCCGGTCGGCACGGTACCGGCGATGAAGGGCAATTCTATGCGATCCTCGCAGCCGCTGTCCGCACGCAGACCGCTGGCCCGGTCGATCCAGGCCCATTCGATGTCCTCCGGCTGAGGCATCCGCCGGGGCACGATGCCGATCCGGCCCGCCACCTCGGACCACACCTGCAGGGCCCCGGCACTGCCGGTCAGTCCCATCGGCTGGTTGTCGTCACGGCCGACCCAGGCGACCATCAGCCGCCGCCCGTCGAAACCGGCGAACCAGCTGTCACGCAGATCGTCGGTGGTACCGGTCTTGCCGGCGATCCCGGCCTCGGCGCCAAAGCGCCGCGCCAGGGGGGCGGCCGTCCCCTCGCGCACCACGTCCTGCAACGCGCTGTTGATGAGGAAGCTCTGCGCCGGGCTGAATACCTGCTCCACCTGCAGCGGATAGCGCTGCAGCGCCTCCCCTGTGGCAGAGAGCACGGCGCGGATCGCGCGCAGCGGCGTGCGGAACCCCCCGGCGGCGAAGGTCTGATAGAGACGGGTGATCTCCAGCGGCGTCAGTTCCGCCGCGCCGAGCAGCAGCGAGGGCCAGGGCGAGAACTCCCGCTCCAGGCCCAGCCGGTGCAGGATCCCGATCACCTGCGGCACGCCGAGCGCCAGGCCAAGCCGGGCCGTGGGTACGTTATAGGAATGCACCAGGGCATCATGCAGCAGCACCGGGCCGCGAAAGCGGTGATCGTAGTTCTGCGGCGCCCAGACACTGCCGTCCGGCTGCTGCACCTCCAGGGGACTGTCGTCCAGCAGGGTGGCCAGGGTGTAGCGCCGCGGCTCGGCCAGTGCGGTGAGATAGACGGCCGGCTTGAGCAGCGAACCGACCGGTCGCCGCGCAGCCAGGGCACGGTTGAAACCGGCCTGCTGGGGCTGGCGATCGCCGACCACCGCCAGCACCTCGCCGTCCTCGGTCCCGGTCACCAGCACCGCCCCCTGGAGCACGCCGCTCTCCATGCCGCGCAACCGTTCCAGGCGGCCCAACCGGGTGGCCAGGCCGGCCTCGGCGGCACGCTGGATGCGCGGGTCCAGGCTGGTGAAGATGCGCAGCCCCTCGGAACGCAGATCCTCCTCCCGGTAATCGCGGTACAGCTGACTGCGCACCAGTTCGAGGAAGGCAGGATAGGCATTGCTCGCCAGCCTGCGCAGGCGCACCGTGCCCAGCGGCCGCGCCCGGTAGCTGGCCAGACGTGACGATTCGATCAGTCCCTGGCTGGCCATCAGTTCCAGCACCAGGTTGCGACGCGAACGGGCGCGCTGCGGATGACGACGCGGGTCGTAGTAGGAGGGACCCTTGACCAGCCCCACCAGCAGGGCGATCTGCTCCGGCGCCAGGTCCTTCAGCGGGCGATCGAAATAGAAACGGCTGGCCAGGCCGAAGCCGTGTATGGCCCGCGCCCCGTCCTGGCCAAGATAGACCTCGTTGAGGTAGGCCTCGAGGATCTCGTCCTTGGAATAGTGCAGCTCCAGGAGCAGCGCCATCAGGGCCTCGTTGAGCTTGCGGCTCAGGGTGCGCGCCTGGCTGAGATAGAAGTTCTTGACCAGCTGCTGGGTAAGGGTGCTGCCGCCCTGCACCAGGCCGCCGGCACGCAGGTTGGCGAGCATGGCACGGGCGATGGCGCGCGGCGAGATGCCATGGTGGCGGTAGAAGGCCCGGTCCTCGACCACGATCAGGGTCTCGATCAGCAGCGGCGGCACCTCGTCCAGACGCACCAGGATGCGGTCTTCCCGGTGGGCGGGATAGATGCTGGCGATCTGCAGGGGTTCGAGTCGCAGCAGATCGAGCGACCGGGAGGTATCCGCTGCCCTCAGCTCCGCCAGGCGCCCTGCCTCGAAGCGCAGCCGGATACGCCGGCCCGGTTCGGCCCCGTCGGGAAAAGCGAAGGCGCGGGTATAGAGATCGAAGCGCCCACCGTCACGCGCCACCTCACCCGGCCGCCGCGGGCTGCGCACCGGCCGGTAACCGAGCTGTTCGAGTTCGGCGGCGAAATCGCGGGCACTGAGCTCCAGACCGGCATAGAGTTCCAGCGGCCGGGCATAGACCTTGGCCGGCAGGGCCCAGCGTTTGCCCTCGAACTGGCTGCGGACCCGGGCATCGAGGTAGACGCCATAGGCGGCCAGCGCCACCAGCAGGGTGAGCAACAGCCGCAGCCAGGGAAAGCCGGAGCGGCCGCCGCGGCGGCCTGCCTTGCGGCGTTTCTTGGGGGAGCGGGTACTGGCGTTCTTGCGGCGGGCTTTGCGGCGGGCTGCCATCCAGGGGGTCACATCGGGCGCTGAAAGCGCCTAGCTTACGCAACTCGCCGGGGGATGTCAGCCGTCTGTACGGGGGGATCAGCCGGAAGCCTGGCCGGAGCCGGCCTGCGCCTCGGCATCGGTTTCCGCATCGGCCGCGGGTGCGGCAGCCGCCTCCAGCAGGGCATCGATGTCATCGACGACGCCGGCGTCGGCATCGTCCTCCTCTTCCGGCCGCTGCAACACCTCGTCGAGGAGGGCATCGATGTCATCTTCGGCAGGCCGTCCGCCCTCCTCGTCGGCATCCAGGGCAACGGCGTCGGGTGACGGCATCTGCAGCTCGCGTTCGGATCCACCTCTCTCCGCCACCCCGGTTTCCGCCACCCCGGTTTCCGCCTCTGGGGTTTCCGCCTCTGGGGTTTCCGCCTCTGGGGTTTCCGCCTCTGGGGTTTCCGCCTCTGGGGTTTCCGCCTCTGGGGTTTCCGCCTCTGGGGTTTCCGCCTCTGCGGTTTCCGCCTCTGGGGTTTCCGCCTCTGGGGTTTCCGCCTCTGGGGTTTCCGCCTCTGGGGTTTCCGCCTCTGGGGTTTCCGCCTCTGGGGTTTCCGCCTCTGGGGTTTCCGCCTCTGGGGTTTCCGCCTCTGCGGTTTCCGCCTCTGCGGTTTCCGCCTCTGCGGTTTCCGCCTCTGCGGTTTCCGCCTCTGCGGTTTCCGCCTCTGCGGCCGCGGGTCCGGCGGCGGGAGGCTGCTCGCCGGCTGACGGCTCCTCCGAGGGCACCGGCTCGGCCCGACCGAGTTCATCGAGCCGGGCCTGCAGGCTGTCGACCTGATCACGCAGCCGCAGGTTTTCGTCCTCCAGCACCTGGACACAGGTGCCGAGTTCCTGGTTGGTGCGCTGCACCTTGTTCAGGGCATCGCACAAGCGCTTGGTCTCTTCCGTTTCCGGCAGGATGTCCCGCAGCATATTGCGCAGATGATCGATGGTCTGCTGCTGGTTGCCGACCAGGTCACGCAGCATGTCGGTGTCCGGATGGTGGACGGTGCCGCCCTTGGACGCCATGGCCTCCGGCGAGGCGAAGCCGGCGAGGAAGGCCTCCATCTCCTTGCTGCGCCCCTCGGCATCGAGCAACTTGTGCATGATCTCCTGGGCCTGGGGCGAATCGTCCAGTGTCTCCTCCAGCATGTGCTTGAGTTCGCGCATCACCTCGTGCTGGTTGTCGATGACCCCGCGCAGATGGGAGAGCTGCTCCTCGAGCTGCTGTTCACGGCTCAGGCCGGCCGCATCCTTTTCACCACGGGTCTCCGTCGTGCCAACCGCTGCATCGTTTGCGCCATCCTTGTCGGGCAACAGACTGGAGAGCAGGCTCTGCATGCCTTCCACCAGCCGCTTGCGGCGGCTCTCCGGGTCCTTCCTGCTCAGGGACTGGACATCAAGTTCGAGCTGCAGGAACTGGTGACGGGCTGCCAGCATCTGCCGCACGGTATCGTCCCCCTGCTCCGCCTCACCCTCCGGCTGGGGTCCCAGCATCAGGCTGGATGCCTCCAGTTCCTCGTTCAGGAAGCTGGCATAGTCCGGAACTGGTGCCTCGGCATGTTCCCCCTTGGCCGCATCGACCGCCCCCGCCGCCTGCTTCCCGCTCTGCTCGCGAAGACTGGCCTGCAGTTCATCGATGAGTCGCCTGGCCTTGCTGTGACGCAGATGCAGATAGATCGACAGGCCGGCGAGCACGAACACCAGCTCCAGCACCCCCAGCAGACTGTAGACATATCCCGCCATCATTCCTGCCCTCTCTCCATGGGTGTGCCGCATGCCGTGAACGGGCGGCGGCTATTCGGCGACGTCCTCGTCATCCGCGTCTTCCACCTTCTCGGCCGCCCGTGCGCCGCGGCGTTTCTTCCAGAAGATGAATCCGGCCACCAGTCCGCCGATCAACAGATTGACCAGGACGAAGAGGGAGATGATCAGACCGACGTTGATCCCCTCATCGGCCGGTTCCTCCGTCAGCAGCTCCTCCTCCTGAAGCGCCGGGGGCGGCTCCTCGACTTCGGGCGCTTCCGCTGCAGGCTCCGCCGGGGGTTGCGGCTCGGGTTCCGGTTCGGGTTCAGACTCGGCAACGGGCTGCGGCTCTGGCTCGGGTTCGGCAACCACCGGGGGCGGCGCGGCGCCTTCCGGCAGCGGCTCGACATCGAGATACAGCACCTTCTCACGCTGGAAAGTCTGGCTGCGGGCGCTCACCTTCAGCCGGTACTGGCCCGGCTGCTGGAACTGCAGGGCCGCCTCGTAGACACCGTCCTCCAGAGGTTCCTCGTTGTTCAGCTCGACCTGCAGCGCACTGCCATCGGGCTGTTCGACATCGACCCGGTAACGGGTGGTGGCCAGAATCTCCGGCGTGGCCAGCAGCTCGCCATTCTGCACCAGCCAGGCCTTGAGTCCGTTACTCTCTCCCACCTTGACCCGCTCTGCAGCGAGGCGGGCCTCGATGCCCATATCGGTCACCACATAGGCCCGGTTGTCGGTGCTGTCCGAGACCAGGTGCCAGCGGCCGGGCGGGGGACCCTGGATGGTGATCATGTCGAAGCCCTCGGAGCGGAACCAGCGCACCGCGCGCCCCGCCACCTCGGCGGTGATGCGCCGCCCGTCGGGCATCAGCAGCTGGATCTCGCTGTCCGGCCTTACCTTGGAAGCGATGATGGTGACTTCGTCGACCGAGTCGTCGACCACGAAATCGCCACCCTCGATGGGCAGCATGTCGGGCTGCTTGGCACTTTCGAAGATGGCACTGAAGACCTTGTGCAGCTCGCGGTCGTTGGAGGCCATGCGCGACAAGGCCCCGGTGCCATCGGCGATCTCACGCAGCAACGTCATGTCGGAGGCCTCGGTAAAGGCGATGGTGTAGACCTCGATGCCGCTGTTGCGCAACGCCTCGATCAGGGATCCGCGGATCTGCTGCTTCAGACGCTGGTCCTCGTTCCAGTCGCCGACGTCCATCTTGCCATCCGACATCAGCACCAGCAGCCGCCGGTGACCGGGCCGGCCCTCCTTGTCCAGCATCTCCCGCCCCTTGAGCAGGGCCGCATGGAGATTGGTATAGACGCCACGCGCCGAAACCTTCTCGATGCCCTTGAACAAGCGTTCGCGGTTCGCCGGCGTGGCCGGCGTCAGATGCAGCACCGGATAGCCATCGTCACTAAAACTGATCAGGCCGGTCCTGTCCTCCGGGCCGAGCAGCGAGACGAACATCTTCGCCGCCGCCACCCGCAGGCGCCGCGGATCGGTTTCCTTCATGCTGCCGGAACTGTCGATGACCAGCACTGCATCGACCCCCTCGGCGGCAGTACCCTCATCGGCTGCAATGGCGAACGGCGCCATCCAGGCGAGACACCAGAGCAGCAACGCGGCCAGCACCCTGGCCGGCATGCCCGGCATCGGCAGGTTTCCCTCTTGTCCTTTCATCACGTTCCCATACCCTTGTTTTTTCTCGCTGTTCCCCAGGTACTGCGACGGCCGTGCACTGGCGGATAGCCGGCCGGCCTCCACCGCTGTATCGGCAACTTTCAGATATAGTTTAGATTCAACCAGTTATTAACCCGGCAGCCATACAGGTTGTGTTCAGCTGCCGGGTTAACCCGCATATTGCACCAGGGCGGCGCGCATGAAGGGGGTTCGTGCTGTAATACAGGGACGATATGGCCATGAAAGGCCCCTTGGACGGGTTACAGTTTGTGCCTGTACGATTGACTCCGAGCATCGCGGCCTGGAGGCCGCTCCTACGGGGCGTGGCGGCACAATATGTTGTAGGAGCGGTCTCCAGGCCGCGATTGGTGTGGTGTTGAAGCCCTAGCCCGCATATTGCACCACGGCGGCGCGCATGAAGGGGGTTCGTGCTGCAATACAGGGACGATATGACCATGAAAGGCCCCTTGGGCGGGTTACAGTTTGTGCCTGTACGATTGACTCCGAGCATCGCGGCCTGGAGGCCGCTCCTACGGGGCGTGGCGGCACAATATGTTGTAGGAGCGGTCTCCAGGCCGCGATTGGTGTGGTGTTGAAGCCCTAGCCCGCATATTGCACCAAGGCGGTCTGCATGGTCGGCATTGAGGCTGTTACACAAGGCCGAGATGACCATGAGAGAGCCGTTTGGGCAGGTACACTTTGTGCCTATTCGATGTCAGGCCGAATCGGGCTGCGCATCTTGAGCGATCCCCCTCGAACCATGGCGACGGCCATGCTTTTTCGGCCGATCGCCCAAGCTGCTTTGCCGGATTCGCCCTCGGCATCGAATCCTTGGTGCAATATGCGGGCTAGCAGCCTGTCGGACTTAGGCGATCGTAGCGAGCAGGGTGGGAGAACGAGAACGAATCTTCACGATTTCGAGGCGCATAGCGGGCACTACGCAACGAGAAATCGGGGAGATTCGGGCCGCTCTCCCACCCGCGCAGTAGATCAGTCCTGAGTCCGACAGGCTGCTAGGATTTGCCTTACAATGGTGGCATGCAGGCCTCCCGCAGCGCATCCTCCCTGGCGGCAACCGCTCTTCCCGTGCCCCGTCCCTACGGCCTGCGCCAGATCGGCCACGCGCTGGCTGCCGGCGCCTCCACATTCCTCACCCTTCCTGCCCCCAGCCTGGCACTGGCCGCCATTGCCGCTGTCGTCGGCGGTGCGCTGCTCGCCGCGCTCGGCGCCCTCGGCCTCGCGCCCATGGCCCTGCCCGTGGCCGGCGGTTTCCTGCTCCTGGCACCGGCCCTGCTGGACGGCTTCTTCCACCTTGCCGAGCTGCCGGAGCGCGCCGAGCGGCCCCGGCTGCGCCGGGCCCTGTCGGCCATCGTCCGGGCGCCAGGCGGGATCTGGCTGCTCCGCCTGCTCTGCGCCTTCCTGTTCCTGATCTGGATCACCGACGCGGCCATCCTCTACAGCATGATGATCGGTGGTGAAGCCCTGGGCTACGGGGCGCCCTGGCTGATCCGGCTGCAACCGGCGGTGATCGGCTTTGAGCTCTGGGCGGCACTGATGGGTGCGGTGCTGGCTGGCATCGTCTTCACCGTGACAGCCTTCTCCATACCGCTGCTGTACGAGGGTCGCGCCGGTCTGGTGCAGGCGGTCAGCGCCAGCGTGCGCGCGGTGCTCGGCAATCCCGCGGCCAGCCTGGTCTGGGGCCTGCTGCTCGGCGCTACGACCCTGGTCTCCATCCTGCTGCTACCGCTGCTGTGCGTGACCCTGCCGGTGCTGGCCTATGCCAGCCTGGCCCTGTATCGAGAGGTCTTTCCGCCCGCGCCGGACGGCTGAGAAGCTCCGGCCTCACTCGCCCTGGATCAGGGCGGCCAGCACGTCCTGCTGGTCCGGCGGGATGTCGATCAAATGGAAGCCGGCGCAGAACTCGCCCGACTCACAGGGTTGGCACCAGAGGCTCTCGGCACCCAGGGTGAGGGTATCCGTCTCCAGCACTACCCCCGGCAGCAACAGATCGAACTGATAGACGCTGTGCGGTGCGATCTCCCGCCCTACGAACAGCATCATGCCGCTCGGCGACAGATTGACCAGCCGGCCCACCGGCTCGCCGCTGTGATGATCGCGGACCTCTATCTCCGCACTGATCTCCGTCCGGACCTGCTTGCGCTTGTCGTTCATCCAGCCATCCTCTTCAGTGGGTCAGGGTGCTGTCCGGGCGGCGCCCCAGCAGGCCGAGCACCGCCGCCAGGGCACGTTCGATGAAAGGTCGCTTCTCGGTCTCGACGATGCTCACCTCGCCCTGCGCCATCATCCTCGCCAGCAGGTCACGGCTGTACTCCGCCGCCTTGACGCCGATAGCGTCGACGAACATATAGTTCGAGCTGATCTCGCTGAACCAGGCCAGGCGCAACCGGCGTACCAGCTCCGTCTGCGTATCGTGGAACTCGAACCAGGTGCCGAAGTCGACGGATTCCAGGCGCCGCGCCGCCGCCTCCGCCTCGGGCGGCAACGGTGCCTTGACCGGTTCCGCGGGCATCTCGGGGGCACGCTCGGAACGGGCGCGCGCGGCCTCGGCGACCGCCTGCGGGGTCAGCAGGGCCGCATCCTGCCAGGCGACGATCTGCTCGAACATCTGCTCGTTGTCCCGCGGTCCGTAGGGACTCAGATCGTTGAGGGCCATGTGGATGGCCTGACGCAGGGCCGCCAGCGACTGCTTGATGCGGGCCCGCTCCACCTCGGCCATCTGCGGTTCGATGCTGTCGATGATGTCGCCCGCCACCCTGATCGCCAGCTTCCATGCCGCGCTCTGCTCGCCTTCCTTCTCGCGCAGCAGGATGAACATCAGTTTCTCCGACCAGACCCGGGAGAAGAACTCGAAGGCCTCCTCGGGCAGCTGCCGTTCGGCCAGCATGCGCGCCATCTGCGCGTGGGCACGACGGCGCGCGTCCTGCAGCCGCGCCTGGCCGTCGGCCGCCTCCACGCTGCGCTTCTCGATCAGGCTGGCCTTGTGCTCGATCTCGCGCACCCGCACGCTGAAGGCCTGCAGCAATTCCTCGAACAGATCCAGATCGTCCTCGAACTCGTCCAGCACCTGCTCGACCACATGGCGCATGCAGGGGAAGATGCCGCGCTGCAGATCGTCCTCCACGATCCACTGGCTGCCGGCCTCGACCATGGCATCGAGCAGACGGCGTGCCGGATGCCGCTTCTGCACGAAGAAGGCCTTGTCGAGTATGGCGACCTTCAGGTAGGGGGTATGCAGGCGGCTGAGCAGGGCCTTGGCGACATTGGGCAGGGTCTTGTCGCGCAGCATGAACTCGAACAGCATACCGACCAGATCGATGACGTCGACGTCCTCCTCGGTGAGATGCCGACGGTCGACATACTCGTAGAGCCGCTTGCGTTCCTGGTCGAGTATCGACTGCAGCCGGTCGAGCAGCCCCTTGTCGATGCGGATATCCTCGAAGTAGCTGTCCAGGTCGGGTTCCCCGCGTGGCTGGGCCTGGCTCTGCGCCTCCTGCAGCTGGTTGATGGCCCCCACCAGGGCCACCCGGCCACCGAGACCGCCGCCGGATCCGCCAGCAGCGCCCGAGCTGTCACCCCCGGCCGGCGCCTCGCCCGGGACGGCCGCAGAGGTCGTAGCCGAGCCCCCGGCCTCACCCGCCGCGGCGCGGCGCTCGGCAAGCAGACGGGAGATGGTCCGGAAGGTCTCCTCGTCGGCCTCCTCGGGCGGGCTCCCGTCAGGCGGTTGATGCTCGTCCCGGGCAACCCGCCGCGGGTCCTGGTGCTTGCGGATCTCGTAGCTGAGATTGGGCAGCACGCCGGCATTGACCAGGCGGCGGTTGTATTCCTCGAAATAGGGGCCGAGTTCCCGCATCACGTGCCGGTCGAACGAAGCGAACAGCATGAGGCGGATCTGCTTCACGGTATCCAGGCCACGCAGGGCGTCGCGGAAGGCCTCGGCGATCTGCTGCGGCCCGCCGGGCAGGGCCTCGGCGGCCAGCTTGCTGCCGCCATTGATCACCGCCAGCCGCTGATCCAGGGCATAGAGCGCCTGGACATACTCGGCATTGGCGCGGGAGACCAGGTTCTGCACCGGCAGCGCCCAGTCGACCTCGTCCTTGTCGACCAGTGCCAGCTGGTCGGCCTCGAATGCGTCCAGTGAGGTCTCATCCCCGCGCGCACCTGCCCGGCCCTCGAGAAAGTCGGCAAAGCCCCGGTCGATGCCCTGCAGGAAGGTCTGCAGGATGCGGTTCTGGTTGTGCTTGATGGCCTTCATCACCGCGAAGTACTGGTTCTGCATCTCATTGTTCTCGGCCCGCTCGGCGGCCTCGAGCAGGCCGACCTCGGCCTGCTCGAGCATCTGGATGAGCAGCGGTGCCAGGTGGGTGGGGGTCATTCGCCGGCAGCCTTCGATCAGCTTGCCAAATTTGGGCGAGAGCCCGGTCGATGCGGTGTATCCACTGTCCGACATAGGAACGTCCATTTCGTCTCGTTTTGGCACGCCTGGCCCATGGCTCTGGCGCCAGGCCGGTTCGCCTTCCCAGGCTGGCGGCACCGGTCTTCGGGACTTGAGTCCTCAGCCCTTCTCCAGTGTCTTCAGCAGATCGAGGAACTGGGGCTCGTCCAGCACCGACACGCCCAGCTCCCGGGCCCGTGCCAGTTTCGAGCCGGGCGCCTCGCCGACCACCACATAGCTGGTCTTCTTCGACACGCTGCCGCTGACCCGGGCACCCAGCGCCTCCAGCCGCGCCTTGGCCTCGTCACGGGTCATGCTCTGCAGGGCGCCGGTCAGTACGAAGCTCTGACCGGCCAGCGGCTGATGGCGGGCGCGCTTCGGCTTCGGCCAGCGTACCCCGGCGGCCAGCAGTTTGCGAATCACCTCGCGATTGTGTTCCTCGGCGAAGAAATTGACGATGTGCTGGGCCACCACCGGACCGATGTCCGGCAGCGCCTCCAGCGTCTCCACGTCGGCCTGCATCAGGGCATCGAGATCGCCGAAATGCTGGGCCAGGGTGCGGGCCGTGGCCTCCCCGACCTCACGTATGCCGAGGGCGTACAGGAATCGCTCGAAGCGGGTTTGCTTGCTCTTCTCCAGCGCGGCGATCAGGTTGCGGGCCGACTTCTCGCCCATGCGTTCCAGACCGGCCAGCTGCTCGACGGTCAGGCTGTAGAGGTCGGCTACGTCGTGCACCAGGCCCTTGTCCACCAGCTGTTCGACCAGCTTGTCGCCCAGTCCCTCGATGTCCATGGCCCGCCGCGAGGCGAAGTGCTTGATGCTCTCCTTGCGCTGTGCCGGACAGAACAGGCCGCCGCTGCAGCGGGCGATCGCCTCGCCCTCGGCACGCACGATGGCCGAGCCGCAGACCGGGCATTTCTTCGGCATCACGAAACGGCGGGCATTCTTCGGTCGGCGTTCCTTGACCACCGCCACCACTTCCGGAATCACGTCCCCGGCACGACGCACGATGACGGTGTCGCCGATGCGTATGTCCTTGCGGCGGATCTCGTCCTCGTTGTGCAGGGTGGCGCTGCTCACGGTGACGCCACCGACGAACACCGGTTCCAGCCTGGCCACCGGGGTGATGGCGCCGGTGCGGCCGACCTGCACCTCGATGTCGCGCACCACGGTCAGCTCCTCCTGGGCGGGAAACTTGCGGGCGATGGCCCAGCGCGGGGCCCGCGCCACGAAACCCAGCGCCTCCTGCTGGTCGATGCGGTCTACCTTGAACACCACGCCATCGATATCGAAGGGCAGCCCGTCGCGTCGGCGCTCCATCTCGCGGTAGTAGTTCTTGCAGCCCTCGAAACCCTGCACCACCTCGATCCCGGCATAGACGCGCTGCCCCCAGCCCTTGAGGACACGCAGTATCTCGCTGTGCCGCTCCGGCAGCCGGCCGCCCTCCACCAGGCCGACCCCGTAGCAGTAGAAGGCCAGCGGACGCTCGGCGGTGACCCGCGGATCGAGCTGGCGCAGGGAGCCGGCGGCGGCGTTGCGCGGATTGACGAAGGGTTTGAGGCCGGCTGCCTCCTGCTGCCGGTTGAGACGGCGGAAGCCCTCGTGCGGCATGTACACCTCGCCGCGTACCTCCAGCCGCCGCGGCCAACCGCGGCCGATCAGACGCAGCGGGATCTGGCGGATGGTGCGCACGTTCTGGGTCACGTCCTCGCCGACCAGGCCGTCGCCGCGGGTGGCGCCACGGATCAGCACCCCCTCCTCGTAGAGCAGGCTGACCGCCAGGCCGTCGAGCTTGGGTTCCGCGGCGTATTCCACCCGATCCACGCCCAGTCGTTCACGCACCCGGCGGTCGAAATCCTCCAGCTCCTCGTCGGAGAAGGCATTGTCCAGCGACAGCATGGGGACCTCGTGCCGCACCTCGCCAAAGGCCGCGAGCGGCTGGGCGCCGACCCGCTGGGTCGGCGAGTCGGGGGTGACCAGCTCGGGATATTTCGCCTCCAGCGCCTCCAGCTCGCGCAACAGGCGGTCGTACTCGGCATCCGGGATCTCCGGCGCGTCGAGCACATAGTAGAGGTAGTTGTGGTGATTGATCTGCTCGCGCAGCTCGGCGATCCGCTGGTGGATGCGCTTGGGCACGCTCATCGCGGTACCCGCTCCAGCTGCTGGCGTCGCTGGTACTCGATGATCTCTTCCCGCAGGTGTTCGGCCGCCTGCCGGCTCAGCCGGTTGCGCTCCTCGTCACGCAGCTCGCCCTGCAGACGCTCGGCGAGCTGCCGGGCAGTGGCCAGCATGTCGTCGAAGGCGGCCAGCGGCTCGACCGGCCCCGGCAGGCGCAGGAAGATGCTGAGGCCCGGGGTGTTGGTGCCGGCCATCGCCGTCGGATCGAAGGTGCCGGGCTCGAGCAGGTTGGCGACACTGAACACCGACTGCGCCAGGCGTCCCGGCGCCAGCCGATGATAGATCTCCATGTCGCCAAACTGCAGGCCGGCCTCGTCGAAGACCCTGGCCAGCCGTTCGCCCTGGAAGGGCTGGCCACGGGGGGCCACCAGATAGAAGATGACGATCTTCTCCGCCTCCGGCGCACTGCCGACAGACGCCCCGTCGTTCCCCGCCGTTTCCGCCACCGACGGCGGTTGCTCCTCGCCGAGCAGCTGTTCGAGCGCCTCCAGTTCCTCCTGCAGGCGTTCCCCGGAGGGCTCCTCGACGGCGCTAGCCAGACCGGCCACGTCATCGGTGTCGATGTCGCCGGCTGCCACCTCGCTGGCCAGATCCACCCCGCCGCGCATCACGTCGCCCGGCTCGGAGAGACCGGGCTCGATCCGCGGCCGAGAACTGCGTCGCGACCAGAAATACACCCCCGCCACCAGCAGCACGCCGATGCCGAGCAGAATCCAACGCAAGCTGTCCATAGTCACTGAATGAGGGATCCCCGATTGATGCCAGGCCGGCGCCCGCGAACGGGCAGACGCGCCGGCCCTGACCGGCCCCGTCGCCGCTCGACCGGGCCGCCTTGCGGTACCGGCAGGCTACATCACCGCCATCTGCGCGGCCTCGTCGATATCCACCGCCACCAGCCGCGACACGCCCGGCTCGTGCATGGTCACGCCGGTCAGCTGGTTGGCCAGCTCCATGGTGATCTTGTTGTGGGTGATGAAGATGAACTGCACCCGTTCCGACATCTCCCGCACCAGATCGCAGAAGCGGCCGACATTGGCGTCGTCCAGCGGCGCGTCCACCTCGTCCAGCATGCAGAAGGGCGAGGGATTGAGCTCGAAGATGGCGAACACCAGGGCCACGGCGGTCAGCGCCTTCTCACCGCCGGAGAGCAGATGGATGGTGCTGTTGCGCTTGCCCGGCGGGCGGGCCATGACGGTGACGCCGGTATCCAGCAGGTCCTCGCCGGTCAGCTCCAGGTAGGCGTGACCGCCGCCGAACAGCCGCGGGAACATGCGCTGCAGACCACTGTTGACCTTGTCGAAGGTCTCCTTGAAGCGGGTGCGGGTCTCGCGGTCGATCTTGCGGATGGCTCCCTCCAGGGTCTCCAGGGCCTCGGTGAGGTCGGCGTGCTGGGCATCGAGATAGACCTTGCGCTCGGACTGCTCCTCGAATTCGTCGATCGCCGCCAGATTGATCGGCCCGAGGCGCTGGATGCGCCGCTCCAGGGCCTCGACCTCGGCGGCCCAGGTCTCCAGATCGGCCTCTTCCGGCATCTCGCGTTGCAGGGTCTCCAGTTCGAAACCGGTCTCCGCGAGCTGCTCCAGCAGGGTCTGGCTGCGCACCTTGATCTCCTGCCAGGCCATGCGCGCCTGGTTGAGCGCCTCGCGCATCTCCTGGGCCTCGCGCTCGCGGGCCGCCCGCCCCTGCTCCTGCTCACGCAGCTCGTGCTCGACGGCTTCCAGGCGACGGCGCGCCTCGGCCAGCTCGTTCTCCACCGTGGAACGCTGTTCCAGTAGCCGGGTCAGTTCGGCCTCCTGCTCCGCGAGCGGCGCCTCGCCAGCGGCCAGCGCCTCCCTCAGCTCCTCGCGCCGCAGCCGCAGATGCACCTGCTGGCCCTGCATGCGTTCCAGGTTCTCGGCGGTGCTCTGCTGCGCAGTGCGCATCGATTCGATCTGCACCGTCAGACCGTGGGCCGCCTCCCGGTCGGCCTGCGCCTGGCGGCGCGCCGCCTCCAGCTGCCCACGCAGGGTCTCGCGCTCGGCCTCGCGTTCGCTGCGCTCGCGGGCCAGATCCTCCATTTCAGCCAGGGCCTGGTGGAGACGGCTGCGGGCCGCGGCGTGCTCCTCACCATCGCGCTGCTGCTGGTCCCGCAGTTCCCCGATCTCGCTGTCGATGGCCTCGGCACGGCCGCGGATCTGTTCCAGGCGCGAGCGCCGGGCGCCGAGCTGGGCCCGCACCTCGCTGTGCTGGCGGTGGGCCTGGTTGACCTCGGCCTGCAGCTCCTCGCGCCGCTGCTCGAGCTGGTGGAGGCTCTGGCGGGTCGCCTCGAGCCGGCTCTCGGACGCCGCCACCTTTTCATCCAAATCCTCAAGAGAGGACTTCAACGCATTGATTTCCTTCTCCCGCTCCAGCACCCCGCGACCCTGGTCGTCGGCCCGCGCCAGGCGCAGCCAAGTGCGGCCGACCCAGACGCCCTGCGGCGTGACCACGGACTCATGGGCGGCCAGGCGGGGCCGCAGCGCCAGCGCCTCGGCCAAGGTGTCGGCGGTATGGATGCCGGCAAGCAGGGTCTCGAGCGGCCAGGCGGCGCGAACCTTGGTAAGCAGCATGCCGGCATCAGCCGCGTCCCCACCGGCGGACCGGGCGGCCTCGGTGTCGAACAGGGCGATGCCGCCCTCTCCCAGCTCGCAGAGCCCGTCGGCCAGCGGCTCCAGCCCCTCGACACAGACCGCCTCCAGGTAGTCGCCGAGCACCGTCTCGACCGCCCGCTCCCAACCGGCCTCGACCTCGATCTGCTGGGCCAGGCGTGACGCCTCGGCCAGGCCCTGACGCTGCAACCAGTCGCCAACGGCGCCGTCGTCCTCGCCGAGTGCGGCCTTCTGCAGGGCCTCCAGGGAGACCAGCCGGCCACGCTGCTGCTGCTGCTCCCGACGCGCCTCATCCAGCTCCGCGGCCTGGGTCTGCAACCGCTCACGCAGCTCGGCGATCTGGCCACGCACCGCATCCAGCTCGCCCTGCAGCCGCTGCGCGGCCGCCCCGCGTTCGCTCTCTTCGGCGACCAGGCGTTCGATCTCCGCCTCCAGCGGATCGCCGCTCAGGCGCTCGCGCTCCTCGGCAAGACGCTTCAGCCGCTGTTCCAGCTGGGCCAGCTGGCGCTCCAGGTGATCGATGCGGGTCCGCTCCACCTGGGCAGTCTGCTGCGGCATCGCGGCACGGCGGTTGAATTCGTCCCATTCCGCCTGCCAGGCCTGCATCGCCGCCTCGGCCGCCTGCAGCGCCTCGCCGGAGGCAGCCGCCTGCGCCTGCAGCGCCGCCAGCTCCGGCTCCCTGGCGGCCAGCTCGGCGGCCAGGTCGGTCAGCCGCTGGCCGTCGACGCTGATGTGGGCCTCGACCTCGTTCCAGGCCTTCTCGGCCTTCTCCAGCTCCGCCTGCTGGCGCTGGCGGGTCTCGCGGGCGTGCTGGATGGCCTGCTCGACGCGGGCGATCTCGGCCCCCAACCCGTAGTAGCGGCCCTGGACCTCGTTGAAACTGTCGTTGGCCGCGGTCTGTTCCTCGCGGGATTTCTCGATCGCGGCTTCCAGGGCACGCTGCTCGGCGATCACCGCCTCCAGCGCCGTCTCCCGTCCCTGGATCTCCCGTTCCTTGGAGCGGATCTCCTCGTGCAGCGCCTGGTAGCGCAGGGTCAGCCACTCGGCCTTGACCCGGCGTTCCTGCTGCTTGAGCTCCTTGTAGCGCTCGGCGGTCCGCGCCTGACGCTTCAACTTCTCAAGCTGCTTCTCTATTTCATCACGCAAGTCATTGAGTCGATCGAGATTTTCCCGGGTGTGGCGGATCCGGTTCTCGGTCTCACGGCGGCGCTCCTTGTACTTGGAGATGCCGGCCGCCTCCTCCAGGTAGACGCGCAGCTCCTCGGGCTTGGCCTCGATCAGGCGGGAGATCATGCCCTGCTCGATGATCGAGTAGCTGCGCGGGCCGAGGCCGGTGCCGAGGAAGATGTCGGTGATGTCGCGCCGCCGGCAACGGGTGCCGTTCAGAAAATATTGCGACTGACCGTCGCGCGACACCTGGCGCTTGACCGAGATCTCGTTGTACTGGGCGTACTGGCCGGCCAGCTTGCCCTCGCTGTTGTCGAACACCAGCTCCACGCTGGCATGGCCGACCGGCTTGCGGGCGTTGGATCCGTTGAAGATGACATCGGCCATGGAGTCGCCGCGCAGGTGCTTGGCGGAGGACTCGCCCATCACCCAGCGCACGGCGTCGATGGTGTTCGACTTGCCACAGCCGTTGGGGCCGACGATACCCACCAGATTGCTGGGCACGGAGATGGTGGTGGGATCGACGAAGGACTTGAAACCGGCGAGTTTGATCTTTGTCAGGCGCATGGAGCGGCAAGATACTCGATTCGGATACCCCCCACAAGATGGCCCCGGGGGGGACAGTCCGGTCCCTTTCGAGAGCGCCGAAACAATGTCCGCCAAGCCACCGGATTGCCCCGTCTTTCTGTTGTGGGCAGGGGCTGCTTGCTGTATCTTTCCGCGCATGTCTACCCAGCCCAGCAAGACGCTCGAGACCTTCGAGAACCCGCGTCCCGAGCGTGACTACAGCATCCGCATCCGGATCCCGGAATTCACCTGCCTGTGCCCCAAGACCGGCCAGCCGGACTTCGCCACCCTGCACGTCGACTATGTGCCGAACCGGCTCTGCGTGGAGCTGAAATCGCTCAAGCTCTACATCTGGTCCTACCGCGACGAGGGGGCCTTCCACGAGGCAGTCACCAACCAGATCCTCAGCGACCTGGTGACGGCCTGCGCACCGCGCTTCATGCGCGTCACCGCCGAGTTCAACGTCCGCGGCGGCATCTACACCACGGTGGTCGCCGAACACCAGGCGCCGGACTGGCAGGCCAAGCCCCCGGTAGTGCTTCCCTAACAGGCTGTTGAAAAACCCTCTGACGGCACGATACGGCGTTAAAAAAATGGCTCAAAATGCTCATTTACGACCATGTAAACTGCGCTTTTTCGCCATTTTTTGCCTTGTCTCGCACTCGCCAGAGACTTTTTCAACAGCCTGCTAAGCCAACCCTCCCGTGCGCCCCTCCCGGCCATGAACCTCTTTCTCGGCATCGACTTCGGGACCTCGGGCGTGCGCGCCTGCCTGTGTGACGACGCTGGCCGGCCCCTGACCCAGGCGATGCTGGACCTGCCCCCGCCGGAGCGCGGGCCGGACGGCGTACGCCAGGATCCGGCGCTCTGGTGGCAGGCGCTGGACCCCCTGCTGCGGGAACTCGGTCGGCAGACCTCCCTGGCCAGCGTCCGCGCGCTGGCCGTGGACGGCACCGCCGGCACCCTGCTGCTGACCGACGGCGAGGGCCGGCCCCTCGGCCCGGCGCTGATGTACAACGACAGCCGCCCGGAGGCCGCCCGGCGCATCGCCGCCGTGGCTCCCGCCGACAGCCCGGCGCGCAGCGCGAGCAGCAGCCTGGCCAAGCTGCTGCACCTGCTCTCGGGGTCCGCCCGGGAGGCGGCCCGCCACGCCCTGCACCAGGCCGAGTGGATCAGCGGGCGGCTGCTCGGACGCTTCGACCTCGGCGACGAGAACAACGCCCTCAAGCTCGGCTACGACCCGCAGGCCCGCCGCTGGCCCGACTGGCTGGCCGAACTGCCCATCCCCGACGGCCTGCTGCCGGAGATACGCCCCGCCGGCAGCCCGCTCGGTCAGCTGCAGCCGGACCTGGCCCGGCGCTGGGGGCTGGCGGAAGACACCCTGGTGGTGGCCGGCACCACCGACAGCACTGCCGCCGTGCTGGCCACCGGGGTCCAGCGCCCGGGGCAGGCGGTCAGCGTGCTGGGAAGCACCCTGGTGCTGAAGGTGCTCGCCGAACGCCCGCTCAACGCCCCGGAATATGGCATCTACAGCCACCGGCTCGGCGACCTGTGGCTGATCGGCGGCGCCTCCAACAGCGGCGGCGCGGTGCTGCGCCGCTTCTTCAGCCAGGCGCAACTGACCGAACTGACCGCCCGTCTCGACCCGCGCCACCGCACCTGCCTCGACTACTATCCCCTGCCCGCCCCCGGCGAACGCTTCCCCATCAACGACCCCGCGCTGCCGCCCCGGGTCTCGCCCCGGCCGCGCGACGATCTGCGCTTCTTCCAGGGCCTGCTGGAGGGGATGGCGCGCATCGAGCGGCGCGGCTATCGCCTGCTGCACGAACTCGGCGCCCCCTGGCCGGAGGCCGTGTACAGTATCGGCGGCGGGGCCAGCAACATGCCCTGGCGCGAGATCCGCGAACGGCTGCTCGGCATCCCGGTGCACAACCTGCCGGAACGCCAGGCGGCCTGCGGCAGCGCCCGCCTGGCCCGGCACGGCCAGCTCATCCATTCCCGGCAGGAGGGGCATCACCCATGAGGGATTTCATCCAGGGCCTCGGCTTCGTCGCCAGCGGCCTGCAACTGATCCGGCAACCGCGCCTGCGGCGCTTCGTTCTGGTGCCGCTGGCCATCAACCTGCTGCTCTTCGCGGGCCTGATCGGCTTCGCCGCCAGCGAGTTCGGCCGGCTGATGGACTACCTGCTCGGCTTTCTGCCCGACTGGCTGGCCTGGCTGCGCTACCTGCTCTGGCCACTGTTCGCGGCCAGCGTGCTGCTGGTGGTGTTCTACGGCTTCAGCATTCTCGCCAACCTGATCGCCGCGCCCTTCAACGGCCTGCTGGCGGAGGCCGTGGAGCGTCACCTCACCGGCCAGTCGCTGGAAGGCATCGGCGGCTGGCGGCAGATCCTCCGGGACATCCTGCCCAGCCTCTGGTCCGAGGTGCAGAAACTGCTCTACTTCCTGCTCCGGGCGCTGCCGGTCGGCCTCTGCTTCCTGATCCCCGGCCTCAACCTGGCGGCACCCGTGCTCTGGGGACTGTTCAGCGCCTGGATGCTGGCCCTGGAGTACGCCGACTATCCGCTCAACAACCACCGCCTGCTGTTCCCCGCCCAGCGCCGGCTGCTGGGTTCACGACGGCTGCTGACCCTGGGCTTCGGCAGTGGGGTGCTGCTGATGACCCTGATCCCGGTGATCAACTTCATCGCCATGCCGACCGCCGTGGCCGGCGCCACCGCGCTCTGGGTGCGGGCGTTGAAGGGGCGGACGGAATCCGGCTGAGTCAGCGATCGAGGAAGGCGGCGATGCGGCGCACGCCCTCCTCGAGCTGGTCCAGCGAGGTGGTGTAGGCGAAGCGCAGATGGCGGGCGGCCTGGTGGCGGCCGAAGTCCAGCCCCGGGGTGACCGCCACCCCGGCCTCCTCCAGCAGCCGCTGGCTGAACTCGAAGCTGTCGTCGGTCAGTGCGCTGCAGTCGGCGTACAGATAGAAGGCCCCGCCGGGGGTCAGCGGGATGCGGAAACCGAGCTCACGCAACGCCGGCAGCAGGTAGTCACGCCGCTCGCGGAAGGCCTGGCGACGCTGTTCGAAGATCGCCTGGGCCTCCGGCTCGAAGGCCGCCAGTGCCGCCCACTGGGCCGGGGTCGGTGCAGCCAGGAACAGATTCTGGGCCAGGGTGTCCAGCGCCTCTACCGCATCCTCCGGCGCCACCAGCCAGCCCAGCCGCCATCCGGTCATGCCGTAGAACTTGGAAAAACTGTTGAGCACGAACACCCGCTCGGAGACGGCCAGGGCACTGGTCGCCTCGCAGTCGTAAGTCAGTCCGTGGTAGATCTCGTCGACGATCAGACTGCCACCCCGGGCCTCCGCAAAGGCCGCCAGTGCCGCCAGCTGCTCGCGGTCGAGGAGGGTGCCGGCCGGATTGGATGGCGAGGCGACCAGCAGCGCGGCACTGCGCGCCGTCCAGTGGCGTTCGGCCAGTTCCGGGGTCAGCTGGTAACCGTGCTCGGCATCGGTCGGCACGTTCAGCGCCTCGCCCTCCACCAGGCGTACGAAGTTGCGGTTGCAGGGATAACCCGGGTCGCTCATCAGCACCTGCCGCCCGGGATCGACCAGCGCAGCCATGAGCAACTGCAGGGCACCGGATGCACCCGGAGTGATGAGAATGCGCCGTGGCGCCACCTCCAGGCCGTAGCGGGTCCGGTAGTGATCGCTGAGTGCCTGGCGCAGCTCGGGCAGCCCCGTGGCCGGCGTGTAGTGGGTATGACCGGCGGCCAGGGCGGCACGCCCGGCGGCGACGATGGGCGCGGCGGTCGGGAAGTCCGGTTCGCCGATCTCCAGGTGAACGATGTGCCGTCCTGCGGCCTCCAGGGCACGGGCACGGGCCAGCAGCTTCATCACGTGAAACGGCTGGATATCCTGCATCCGCGCCGCGAGCGCTGTCCCTTTCATGCTCAGGCCGGCGCCGCCTCCGTAGCCGCGGCATGCAGCTGGCGCAGCAGATCGACATCCACATGGCTGGCGCCAGCGGCATCGCCGGCCAGCACCCGGAAGGGCTGGTCCGGTTCACCGAGCTGATCGACCACCAGCAGCGCACCGTCGAAATCCTCGCCCTGGGTGTAGTGACTGACGGAGACCAGGGTAGGGATGCCGGCGGCCAGCGCCGAGCGCAGGCCGTTGCGGGAATCCTCCAGCGCCAGGCACTGCTCGGGCTGCAGCCCCAGCTTCTCCAGGCTGTAGTCATAGATGTCCGGTGCCGGCTTCTTGTTCGGCACCACCCCCCCGGCTGCGATCAGCTCGAACCAGTCCTCGGCGTCCTCGGCCAGGCTGGCGCGCAGCAGGGCAGTGACATTGGCCGGTGTGGTGGTGGTGGCGATGGCCAGGCGCAGGCCGGCATCACGCGCCGCCTCGATCAGCCGCCGCACCCCGGGGCGCAACGGCACCCTGCCCCCCTCCACCGTCTCGGTGTAGTGGCGGGTCTTGGCCTGATGCAGACCGGCGATGAAGTCGTCGAGTGCTGCCGGCCGCGGGAACTCCGGATTGAACCGGTCGAGGTAGTAACGGATGCGTTCCTTGCCCCCGGTAACGGCCAGCAGCTGCCGGTAGAGATCCTGGTCCCAGACCCAGTCCAGGCCAGCCTCGGCAAAGGCACTGTTGAAGGCCTGGCGGTGAACCTCCTCGGTTTCGGCCAGGGTGCCGTCGACATCGAATAACAGGGCTTTGAGTTCAGACATTCAGATCGCTCGCTTCTTGTGCTGGCAGAATGAGGCGCCATAGCTTATCCCAGCGCAGCATCCATCGCCATTTCAGGGACACGGCGCAGGGAAATCGCTGCCCGGCAAGCCGAAGCGCCGCGAGACAGCCGCCACCCGGCCCTGCACCCCCGTGCCGTCATCGAACAGGTGGTTTGGCCGTCGATCCCGGGCTTGACTCCGCCCCCTGCTACCCCGAAACTTAGCCGCTTGTATTCGAGCGGGCCGGGGGCCTGCGCCGGAAAAGGCCCGTGACCGGGAGACATGACGCCGGTACGACGGCGGGGCGGCCTCCCACGGCGGTCGCCGCGGCGCGACCCGCCACCGCGGCCGGCCGGGGTTGGTATCGCCCACCCTGGCGGCGTACGACCCGAACCTTGCAGGAGAGCTGGATGGCGACCAAGAAGAAGGCGGCAGCAAAGAAGAAGGTGGCGAGCAAGACGGCCACCAAGAAGACAGCGGCGAAGAAGCCGGCAACCACCAGGAAGAAGGTGGCCGGCAAGAAGACGGCGGTGAAGAAGACCGCGGCCAAGAAGGTCGCGGCCAAGAAGGCGCCCGCCAAGAAGGCAGTCGCGAAGAAAAAGGCCGCCAGCAAGAAGACGGCTGCCAGGAAGACTCCGGCCAGGAAGGCCGCTGCGAAAAAGACTGCCGAGCCAGGCGTCCATCACACGGTGATCGAGGGCATCGCCCCCTACCAGGAGACGGCGGGCGAGGAATACATGAACGAGGCCCAGCGGAAGCACTTCCGCGAGATCCTGCTGGCATGGAAGCGGGAACTCATGGAGGAGGTCGACCGCACCGTGCACCACATGCAGGACGAGGCGGCCAATTTCCCCGACCCCAACGACCGCGCCACCCAGGAGTCCGAGTTCAGCATGGAGCTGCGCACCCGTGACCGCGAGCGCAAGCTGATCAAGAAGATCGACGAGGCCCTTGAAGCGCTGGAACAGGAAGAATACGGCTACTGCGAGGCCTGCGGCGTGGAGATCGGTATCCGCCGCCTCGAGGCGCGCCCCACCGCCAACCTGTGCATCGACTGCAAGACGCTGGACGAGATCCGCGAGAAGCAGCTCGGCAAGTAGGCCCGATCACGGACCCGCGCCGGCCGCGGGTCCTTCCTCCCTTCCTTTGCACCGCTGACCCGTTTGCGGTGCAATAACTCCATGCCCGACCCCAGCGCAGACAGGCCCTGTCGCGGCCGTTTCGCCCCCTCCCCCACCGGTCCCCTGCACTTCGGCTCGCTGATCGCCGCCGTCGGCAGCTTTCTCGACGCGCGCAGCCAGGGGGGGCAGTGGCTGCTGCGCATGGAGGATCTGGACCGGCCCCGCGTGGTGCCGGGTGCGGCGGATGCCATCCTCCGTACCCTGGAACGATACGGCCTGCACTGGGATGGCGAGGTGATGTGGCAGAGCCGCCGGGCGGAGGCCTACCTGGCGGCGCTGGAACGGTTGGCAGCGGCCGGTCACAGCTACCCCTGCGGCTGTACCCGGCGCGAGATCACCGAACGGGGACGTCCTGGCCCGGAAGGCCCCATCTATCCCGGCACCTGCCGCAACGGCCTGCCTCCAGGACGGGAGCCCCGCGCCCTGCGCCTGCGGCTGCCGGCCGCCGACCTGGAATTCGAAGACCGACTGCTGGGCCGTTTCCGGCAGCCGCTGCAAGAGGAGGTGGGCGATTTCGTGATCCGCCGCGCCGACGGTATCGTCGCCTATCAGCTGGCGGTGGTGGTGGACGATGCCAGCCAGGGCATTACCGAGGTGGTGCGTGGCAGCGACCTGCTGAGTTCCACCCCGCGCCAGATCCACCTGCAGCGGCTGCTCGGCCTGCCGACGCCCCGCTACCTGCACCTGCCGCTGGCGGTGAACGCCGCCGGCGACAAGCTGAGCAAGCAGACCCGCGCACCCTCGATCGAGGACGCCGATCCCGCCGCCCTGATCCTTCGCGCCCTGGATTTTCTCGGCCAGCGCCCGCCGCGGGCGCTGCAAGGCGAGTCTCTGGACGCCATCTGGCGGTGGGCCATCGCCCACTGGGATCCGCTGGCCATTCCGGCGCAGGCCGCGATCCGGGTCGAGGCCGCGGCCCGGCGCTGACCACGGGCTGGCATCTGACCGCCGGTTGTGACATAAACAGCCCAGCACCCGACAGCGAACAAGGAGTACCCCCTCATGTCCGATATCAAGGTCTACCCGGTCCCCGAGGATTTTGCGGCCCGCGCCCTGATCAATGCCGAAAAGTACGAGACCCTGTACCGGCAATCGATCGAGGATCCGGAAGGCTTCTGGGCGGAACAGGCCGAGCAGTTCCTGAGCTGGTCACGGCGCTGGGACAAGGTGCTCGAATGGGACTACCACAAGGGCCACATCCGCTGGTTCGAGGGTGGCCGGCTGAATGCCTGCTACAACTGTCTGGACCGCCACCTGGAGAGCCGCGGCGAGCAGGTGGCCCTGATCTGGGAAGGCGACGATCCCGCTGTCGACAAGACCCTCACCTACCGCGAGCTGCACCAGGCGGTATGCCGGCTGGCCAACGCCCTCAAGGCGCGTGGCGTGAAGAAGGGCGACCGGGTGTGCATCTACATGCCGATGATCCCCGAGGCCTGCATGGCGATGCTGG
Organism: Thiohalobacter sp. IOR34; assembly: GCF_030406045.1. Classification (GTDB taxonomy): domain Bacteria; phylum Pseudomonadota; class Gammaproteobacteria; order Thiohalobacterales; family Thiohalobacteraceae. The sequence goes on along the minus strand of NZ_CP128988.1, from coordinate 1,159,815 downwards.
CCTGCGCGCGCATCGGCGCGGTGCACTCGGTGGTATTCGGCGGCTTCTCGCCGGAATCGCTCAAGGACCGCATTCTCGACTCCGACTGCCGGCTGGTGATCACCGCCGACGAGGGCGTGCGCGGCGGCAAGCGCGTACCGCTGAAGGCCAACACCGACCGGGCCCTGGCAGACTGCCCGGATGTGCACACGGTGCTCACCGTGCGCCATACCGGCGGCGACATCGGCTGGCAGGAGGGACGCGACATCTGGTATCACGAGGCCGTCGCCGAAGCCGGCGACGACTGCCCGGTGGAGGAGATGGACGCCGAGGACCCGCTGTTCATCCTCTACACCTCCGGCTCCACCGGCAAGCCCAAGGGCGTGCTGCACACCACCGGCGGCTACCTGCTGTTCGCCGCCATCACCCACAAATACACCTTCGACTATCATGACGGCGACGTCTACTGGTGCACCGCCGACGTCGGCTGGATCACCGGCCACAGCTACATCGTCTATGGGCCGCTGGCCAACGGCGCCATCAGCCTGGTGTTCGAGGGCGTGCCCAACTACCCGGACGCCTCGCGTTTCTGGCAGGTGGTGGACAAGCACCAGGTCAATACCTTCTACACCGCGCCGACCGCCATCCGCGCCCTGATGCGCGAGGGCGACGAGCCGGTGAAGAAGACCTCGCGCAAGAGCCTGAAACTGCTTGGCACCGTCGGCGAGCCGATCAACCCCGAGGCCTGGGAGTGGTATCACAAGGTGGTCGGCGACGGCCGCTGCCCGATCGTCGACACCTGGTGGCAGACCGAGACCGGCGGCCACCTGATCACCCCCCTGCCCGGCGCCACGCCGCTCAAGCCCGGCTCGGCGACCCGGCCCTTCTTCGGCGTGCTGCCCGCCATCGTGGACAGCGAGGGCAAGGTGCTGGACGGCCCCTGCGAGGGCAACCTGGTCATCACCCGGCCCTGGCCGGGACAGATGCGCAGCGTCTACGGCGACCACCAGCGCTTCATCGACACCTATTTCAAGACCTACCCCGGCATGTACTTCACCGGTGACGGGGCGCGGCGCGACGAGGACGGCTACTACTGGATCACCGGCCGGGTGGACGACGTGCTCAACGTCTCCGGCCACCGCCTGGGCACGGCCGAGATCGAGAGCGCCCTGGTGCTGCACGACGCCGTGGCCGAGGCGGCCGTGGTCGGCTACCCGCACGACATCAAGGGCCAGGGCATCTATGCCTACGTCACCCTGGTCAAGGGGGTCGAGCCCAGCGACGCGCTGAAGGCGGAACTGGTCGAGCTGGTACGCAGCGAAATCGGCCCCATCGCCAAGCCCGACGTCATTCAATGGGCGCCGGCGCTGCCCAAGACCCGCTCCGGCAAGATCATGCGCCGCATCCTGCGCAAGATCGCGGCCAACGACCTCGACAACCTGGGCGACACCTCGACGCTGGCCGACCCGGGCGTGGTGGAGGATCTGATCGCCAACCGCGCCGGCGCCTGACTGCCCCCCCGGGTTGGCGTGAATACCTCAGCATGGCGCAGCGTGGTGCTCACGCCAGCGGGGATTCGCCGGACTGCGTAAAAGAAACGCAGCCCTCGCAGGGTCGCCATCGCGACGGAAATCCGTGTCCTTTTCGGGGGCCTTGCCGGCCCCGCCTCCGCGCTGCACACGCCCGTCACGCAGCCCGACCTCCTCGGGGAGGGGGATTCTCCCCCTCCCCCTATCCTCACAGATAAATCTTTCTGTTCAATAAGTTGCCCAACCCCAGGCGCACCCTGCCCAAGCCACCGCCATCCCCCTCTCAAGCTTTGCAGTCCGACTGCCGATACCTGAAGCAGCCATAGATGTCAAGGATTTGGCGCACAAACCAGCCCTCGTTGCCCGGGTCGAGCCGCTGAACGATCCATCGCCGCAGACTGCGGGAAAGGACGAGGCGAGCGGTCATCAGGGGATGGCCACCGTTTCCGGGCAGCAGTGCCCACTGATCAGGAACTCCAGACAATGAAAAGATTGAAGACGCTTCTGATTGCAAGCCTCTCCAGCGCCTGCCTGTGCGCTTCCACCCTGAGCCTGGCCGGCGCCGAGGACATCTACGCGGTCCAGTTCTCCGAGGACGGCCGGTTTCTGGTCACCGGCGGCTCGGGCGGCAACAGCATGACCTACGACAAGAACTTCTCCGGCGGCATCAAGCTGTGGGACGTCAACAGCGGCAAGCTGATCAAGGCCTTCGGTCAGCAGGTGCACATCCAGACCATCTTCGGCGACCAGTACGGTCGCATCGGCAAGCGCCGTTGGGGGATCCACAGCTTCAAGGACATCGTTCTGAACGGCAGCTATCCGGAGGGCAAGATCCTGCTTCTGCCCAGTTCCCTGGGACGCATGGACAAGGCCGCCAACGTCAATCTGCCCGATTTCTTCGGCGGCACTCTCGATTTTGGCGGCAAGCATACCCGCCGCATCCCGCTGGCGGTCAGCGACAGCCGTGCCAGGCATCATTGTGGCACCGACGCCGCCTATGAATTCATCGGCCCGGTGGTGGCCTCGGACAACGGCCGCTTCGCCGCCGTGGTGGTCAACACCTGCAAGGAGAAGAACGATCGCAAGGTGCCGATCGCCCAGTACGATTCCACCCTGCACGTGGTCGACCTGACCACGCTGAAGGTCGTGCATAGCCGCAGCAAGCTGGATTCCGGCGTCTACGCCGCCGGCATCTCCAACGACGGCAACAAGATCGCCTACGTCGGCCGCGACCGCTTTGCGGTGCTGGACATCGAGGCCGGCAGCCAGCAGGTGGTGGAGAGCTATCCGAATGCGGTATTCCAGATCCCCCGCCAGTTCAGCGCCCTGTATTTCAACCGTGATGCCAGCAAGCTGGTTTCATTGAACTACATCTACGACATCGCCTGCCGCGAGGAGACCGAGCTCTCCTGGAGCAAGGACTCTGCCGTGCGCAAGGGACGTACCTCCAGCGTCAAGGTGGCCCCTGATCTCAGTTACTTCGTGCTGGTCAAGCCGAAGCGCTCGTTCATCGTCTTCGGTGAAGATGGCCTGCCGAAGTCCTATGGCAAGGCGGACAAGGTGTTCGTGGTCGATACCCGTACCGGCGACGAGCGCGAGCTGACCATCACCGACTCGCGCAGCGAAGGCAAGCGCTGCGTCACCGACGTCTCTCCCGACAGCCGCCGGGTGGCCGTGGCCTGTGCCGGCGGCCTGCTCAAGGTGTTCGATGCCGCCTCCGGTAACCTGGTTTGGGAACAGCGCAACATCGGCTACAAGAAACTGGATCTGGACGAGGGACTGCTGCAGGTGCGCAATACCAGCCTGCAGCCGCTGCAGCTGGCCCTGCGCTGAACCCTCACTGCCCGCGACCTGGGCCGCCCGCAAGGGCGGCCTTTTTCATGTCAGCCCAGCCAGACGAAACCCAGGCCGGCAAGATAGAGCCCCGGCGGCAGCAGCGCACGGGGGCGCATGGCCAGAAGCCGCTGCAGGATCGTCAGCCCGAGAAAGAGGCACAGCATGTAGATGGGCACCACCTGCCAGGAGGTCAGATGCCAGAGCTCGCCTGGCAGGTAGTAGGCATAGTAGCGACCGGTGATGGCAAGAAACAGGAGATTTCCGGTCACCTCGAAGAACAGCGGCGCATCCAGGCCGATGATCAGGGCCTGGAGAAGCCGCCCCCGCCAGCCCTCCGGCAGGCGCTGTTCCAGCACCTGCAGCAGCCAGTACAGATGCAGGCCGTAGGCCGGCCAGATCAGCGCCCCCAGGGCCGAGACGCTGCCGCCGTGGCGCGGCAGGATGTCGTAGCGCCAGAGCAACTGCCCCCTGGCCGTGGCATAGAAACCGTCGACCAGCGCCTCCAGGGGCACGGCCAGGGCAAAGACGGCGCTGGCCATGAGCAATGCGCGGTAGGGATCGAAGGCCAGCGGCCCATGGCGGAGACGCCGGTTGATGGCAAAGGACAGGCCCAGAAACAGGACACTGCAGAACAGGCCGACCGCGAATTCAGTCATCGTCCCCCCATCCCTGAACAAAACGCCCCGCCCGTGCCTGATGGAGACCGGCGGTCACGCCGCCAGCCCTGGAAACTCGCAGACGCCAACAACAGAAAGGGGGCCGAAGCCCCCTGTCCGTCCTTGCCTTCTGCAGCATGGCCTAGTCGTTGACGGCCTTCATGCTCAGCCGGATCCGGCCCTGCTTGTCGACCTCGAGGACCTTGACCTTGACGATATCGCCTTCCGAGAGCTTGTCGCTGACGTTCTGCACGCGCTCCTCGGAGATCTGCGAGATGTGCACCAGGCCGTCCTTGCCGGGCAGGATGGTGACGAAGGCACCGAAGTCCATCAGCTTGGCGACCTTTCCCTCGTAGACCTTGCCCACCTCGACATCGGCGGTCAGCTGCTCAATGCGCCGGCGGGCCTCCTCGCCGGCCGCGGCGTCGACGGAGGCGATCTTCACGTTGCCGGCATCGTCGATATCGATGCTGGTACCGGTCTCCTCGGTGATGGCGCGGATGGTGGCACCGCCCTTGCCGATCACGTCGCGGATCTTGTCCGGATTGATCTTCATGGTGGTGTAGCGCGGCGCGTAGTCCGACATCTCCTTGCGCGGCTCGCAGATCACCTTGTTCATCTCGCCGAGGATATGCATCCGGGCCTGGTTGGCCTGGGCCAGTGCGATCTCCATGATCTCCCTGGTGATGCCATCGATCTTGATGTCCATCTGCAGCGCGGTGACGCCGTCGCTGGTGCCGGCCACCTTGAAGTCCATGTCGCCGAGGTGATCCTCGTCGCCCATGATGTCGGTGAGCACCGCAAACTCGTCGCCTTCCTTGATCAGGCCCATGGCCACACCGGCCACCGGGGCCTTGAGCGGCACGCCGGCATCCATCATCGCCAGGCTGCTGCCGCAGACGCTGGCCATGGAGCTGGAGCCGTTGGACTCGGTGATCTCGGAGACCACGCGGATGCTGTAGGGGAAGTCGTCCTGCGAGGGCATCACCGCCGCCACGCCGCGCTTGGCAAGCCGGCCGTGGCCGATCTCGCGCCGCTTCGGGCTACCGACGCGGCCGGTCTCGCCCACGCAGTAGGGCGGGAAGTTGTAGTGCAGCATGAAGTGTTCGCGTCGCTCGCCCTGGATGGCGTCGATGATCTGCGCATCGCGGGTGGTGCCGAGGGTGGTGATGACCAGCGCCTGGGTCTCGCCGCGGGTGAACAGGGCCGAGCCGTGGACGCGCGGCAGCACGCCGGTACGCACGGTGATCGGCCGCACCGTCTTGGTGTCGCGACCGTCGATGCGCTTCTCGCCGGCGATGATCCGGCCACGCACGATGGTCTTCTCCAGCTTCTCCATGGCGCCGCGCACCGCTGCCTCGTCGAAGCGCGGCTCGGCGTCCTCGCTGCTCAGCTTGGCGAGGATCTCCTCGTGGATCTCGTCCAGCCGCGCATAACGCTGCTGCTTGTCGGCGATCTGGTAGGCCTCGGTGAAGGCGGCCTCACCCAGGGCGGCCACGGCGTCGGCGACCTCGGTGGCGGGAGGCGGCGGCTGCCAGTCCCAGGCCGGCTTGCCGGCCTCGGCCTTCAGCTCGTTGATCGCCTGGATGGCGGCCTGCAGCTGTTCATGGCCATACATGACCGCACCCAGCATGGTTGCCTCGGGCAGTTCCTTGGCCTCGGATTCCACCATCAGCACCGCCTTGTCGGTACCGGCTACCACCAGGTCCAGTTGGGAGTCTTCGAGCTGGCTGCGGGTGGGATTGAGGACGTATTCGCCATTGATATAACCGACGCGGGCTGCACCGATGGGGCCGTCGAAAGGCAGACCGGAGAGGCTCACCGCGGCCGAGGCACCGATCAGCGCCGGGATGTCCGGATCCACTTCGGGATTCAGCGACATCACCGTGGCGATCACCTGCACCTCATTGGTGAAGCCCTTGGGGAACAGCGGCCGCAGCGGGCGGTCGATGAGCCGGGACACCAGGGTCTCGTTCTCGCTCGGGCGCCCCTCGCGGCGGAAGAAACCGCCGGGGATCTTGCCGGCCGAGTAGGTCCGTTCCTGGTAGTCCACCGTGAGCGGGAAGAAATCGCGTCCCTCGGCGGCCTTCTTCATTCCCACCGCGGTGACCAGCACGACGGTCTCGTCCATGTTCACCAGCACGGCGCCGGTGGCCTGCCGGGCGATCTCTCCCGTTTCCAGGGTTACGGTGTGTGCACCGTATTTGAATGATTTCTTGATTGGGCTCACGGTCTCTTCCTAGCTAGCCTTCGATGACACGGGGACGGCGGATCGGCGCAATGCCTGACGCTCAGCGGCGCAGGCCGAGGCGGCCGATCAGATCCTGATAGCGCTTGGAGTCCTTGCGCTTCAGGTAGTCCAGCAGTTTGCGGCGCTGGTTGACCATGCGCAGCAGGCCACGGCGGGAATGGTGATCCTGCTTGTGCTCTGCAAAGTGATCCGTGAGATGCTGGATACGCGCGGTGAGCAGCGCAACCTGGACTTCCGGCGACCCGGTGTCGCCCTCGGCCAGCTGATAGTCCTTGACGACCTGGCCTTTCTGTTCAGCATTCAATGACATGGTTTACTTAACTCCCAATAGACCGATTGCTCGGTAACCTTCAAATCAAGCCGCATATTCTAACTTTGCCGCCAGTGCGGCGTCCAGATGATTTTGCCCCTGCCGGCGCTCAGGCCGAGGCCATCAGGCGCTTCGGCGCCACCCGCCCGTCATCGAGGATCTGGCCCATGCCGATGAAGCGGTGGTCGGCCTCGTACAGCCGCACCCAGCCGCTGGTCGGCGCATGCGGCACCTGCACTGCCTGTCCCTGGCGCAGATAGAAGGCGGCATCGCTGTTGAGCTGCACGTCGGGCCATTGGGTGAGCGCGCTCTCGATCGGCAGCAGTTGCGCATCCAGCGCTGCAAGACCCTGTTCTTCAAGCGTTTTCAGCGCATCCAGGGTGACCATGCCGGCATCGTCGTAGGGGCCGACACCGAGCCGGCGCAGGGCCGTGACGTGGGCGCCGCAGCCCAGCTGCTCGCCGATGTCCTCGGCCAGGGTGCGGACATAGGTGCCCTTGCTGCAACGCACGTCGATATCGAAGAAGGGCGGCTCGAAGGCCAGCAGGGTCAGCTCGTGGATCACCACCGTTCGCGGCTCGCGCTCCACCTCGACCCCCTCCCGGGCCAGCTTGTAGAGGCGCTGGCCCTGGTGCTTGACCGCCGAATACATGGGCGGAATCTGCTCGATGGGACCGCGGAAAGCGGCCAGCACCGATTCCAGCCGCGCCGCGTCGACGCCTTCCAGCGGCCGGGTCTCGATCACCTCCCCCTCGGCATCGCCGGTGGCCGTCTTCTCGCCCAGCTTGCAGCGCACCCGGTAGTGCTTGTCCGCATCGAGCAGGAAACCGGAGACCTTGGTCGCCTCGCCGAGACAGATCGGCAGCAGGCCGCTGGCCAGCGGGTCGAGACTGCCGGTGTGCCCGGCCTTGCGTGCCTTGAACAGCTGTTTGACGATCTGTAGCGCCTTGTTGGAGGTCAGCCCGGTCGGCTTGTCCAGCAACAGGATACCGTTAACGTTTCTGCCTTTCGGGCGTCGACGTGCCATCTGTGTCATGCCTCAAAAACAAACCATTGAAATCATTCGCCACGCCGTTCCCGATCCTTGGCCACTGCCTCCTCGATCAGCGAATCCAGACGGCTGCCGCGGTCGATGCTGTCGTCGTACAGGAACCGCAGCTGCGGCACGGTGCGCAGCTTCATGCTCTGGCCCAGCTGGTGACGCAGGAAGCCTGCCGCCCGGTTGAGCACCGTCAGCATCTCGTCGCGCCGCTCGGGTTCCTCCTCGCCGAGCAGGGTGACGAACACCTTGGCATAGGCCAGATCACGCGACACCTCGACAGCGGACACGGTGACCAGCCCCAGGCGCGGATCCTTGAGCTGGTCACGGATCAGCACCGCGAGTTCGCGCTGGATCTGGTCGCCGACACGGCGGGTTCTGGGGAAGTCTCGGGGCATGCTGGCTGCAGTAGCGGCCGCCGCCCGCCGCCCGCAGGCGGCGGGTCGTCGATCACAGTGTTCTGGCGACCTCGGTGCGTTCGAAGACCTCGATCTGGTCTCCCGGCTTGATGTCATTGTAGTCCTTGACGCCGATACCGCACTCGGTGCCGGCGCGGACCTCGTTGACATCATCCTTGTGGCGGCGCAGGGATTCCAGCTCGCCCTCGAAGATCACCACATTGTCACGCAGCACGCGGATCGGCGCGTTGCGACGCACCACGCCATCGACCACCATGCAGCCGGCGATGGCACCCAGCTTGGAGGAACGGAACACGTCCTTCACCTCGGCCAGGCCGATGATCTCTTCCTTGACCTCCGGTGAGAGCATGCCGCTGATCGCCTTCTTGACGTCGTCGATCGCCTCGTAGATCACGCTGTAGTAGTGCAGGTCGACACCCTGCTCCTCGATCAGGCGGCGTGCCGCCGCATCGGCGCGCACGTTGAAGCCGATGAGGATGGCACCGGAAGCGACCGCCAGGTTGACATCGGACTCGTTGATGCCGCCGACGCCCCCGGAGACGATCTTCACCCGCACCTCGTCGTTGGAGAGCTTGGTCAGGGAGTCGCGCAGCGCTTCCAGGCTGCCCTGCACGTCGGCCTTGATCAGCAGGTTGAGCTCGTGCACCTCGCCGCCGCCCATGCGCGAGAAGACCTCGTCGAGCTTGGCCTGCTGCTGACGGGCCAGACGGCTGTCGCGGCTCTTGCCCTGGCGGAACTGCGCCACCTCGCGCGCCTTGCGCTCGTCCGGCACCACCACCACGTCATCACCGGCATTGGGGGTGCCGGACAGACCCAGCACCTCCACCGGCATCGCCGGGCCGGCCTCGGAGACCGGCTTGCCGTTCTCGTCGAACATGGCGCGCACCCGGCCGTATTCGCTGCCGCTGAGGATCACGTCACCCTTGTGCAACACACCGTTGCGCACCAGCACCGTGGCCACCGGACCGCGACCGCGATCCAGGCGGGCCTCGATGATCACGCCATTGGCCGGACAGTCCTTGACCGCCGTCAGCTCCATCATCTCGGCCTGCAGCAGCACCGCATCGAGCAACTCGTCGATGCCCTCGCCGGTCTTGGCCGAGACATGCACGAAGGGGACGTCACCACCCCAGTCCTCGGGAATCACGTCGTGCTGGGCCAGCTCGTTCTTGACCCGGTCCGGATCGGCCTCCGGCTTGTCGATTTTGTTGACCGCCACCACCAGCGGCACGCCGGCCGCCCGGGCATGCTGGATCGCTTCCTCGGTCTGCGGCATCACGCCGTCGTCCGCCGCCACCACCAGGATGACGATGTCCGTGACCTCGGCGCCGCGCGCACGCATGGCGGTGAAGGCCGCGTGGCCGGGGGTATCGAGGAAGGTGATGCTGCCCTTGTCGGTATCGACATGGTAGGCACCGATGTGCTGGGTGATGCCGCCGGCCTCGCCCGCCGCCACCTTGGTACGGCGGATGTAATCCAGCAGCGAGGTCTTGCCGTGGTCGACATGGCCCATGATGGTCACCACCGGGGCACGCGGCACACGCTCACCCTCGACCTCGGTCGGCACGATCTCCTGTTCGATTTCGTCTTCCTTGAGCAGCTTGACCTTGTGGCCCAGTTCCTCGACGACGATCTGCGCGGTCTCCTGATCCAGCACCTCATTGATGGTGGCCATGATGCCCATCTTCATCAACTGCTTGATCAGTTCGGCGGCCTTGACCGACATTTTCTGTGCCAGCTCGGCGACGGTGATGGTCTCGGGCAGCGTCACCTCACGCACCACCGGCGCGGTGGGACGTTCGAAGCCATGCTTGTCGGAGGCGCTGATCGAAACCGAGCGGGTGCGGCCCTTCTTCTTGCGCCGGCCGCTCTTGTCGGCGGCGACATGCAGTTCCTTGCGCCCGTAGCGGCCACCCTTGTCGGGCGCGCCGCGCTTGGAACCCTTGCGCTGCTGTTCGCGTGCCGCGGCCGCCTGCTCCTGCTGGCGACGGGCCTCTTCCTCGGCCTTGAGGCGTGCGGCCTCCTCGGCCAGGCGCTTCTCCAGCTCCGCCTTGCGGGCCGCCTCCTCGCTCTCCTTGCGGCGGGCCGCATCCTCCTGGGCACGGCGTTCCTCTTCTTCCTTGGCCTTGCGCCGGGCCTCGGCCTCGGCACGCGCCGCGGCCTCGGCCTGCTCGCGCGCCAGGCGCGCGGCCTCTTCCTCTTCCTTGCGGCGGCTGTCTTCCTCCAGCACCGCACTGCGCTTGACATAGGTGCGCTTCTTGCGCACCTCGACGGCCACCGTCTTGGTCGGCGCGGCCCTGCCGCCCGGCGCCTTGACCTTCAGCTCGCTGCGGGTCTTGCGCTTCAGCGTGACCTTGGCCGGTTCGGCAACCGTTGCCGCTTCGCCCTTGCCGTGACTCTTGCGCAGATAGCTCAGCAGCTCCATCTTCTCGGAGTCGCTGATGGTGTCGTCGGCGCTGCTGACCTGAATCCCGGCACTGTCCAGCTGGGTGATCAACCGTTCGACCGGTATTCCGACGACCTCTGCAAATTGTTTAACCGTTACTTGCGACATCTTGCCCTTTCTCCCGAAGACCCTAGCCCTGCTGCTCCTCGGCAAACCAGGGCGCGCGGGCAGCCATGATCAGCGCCGCAGCACGCTCCTCGTCCATGCCCTCGATGTCCATCAGTTCATCGACGGCCAGTTCCGCCAGGTCTTCCTGTGTCTTGATACCTCGGCCGGCCAGTGTATAGGCCAGCTCCCGGTCCATGCCCTCGAGTTCGAGCAGATCCTGCGCCGGCTCGGCATCGCCGATCTGCTCCTCACCCTGAATCGCCTTGGTCAGCAGCACGTCGCGTGCCCGGCCGCGCAGTTCGTCGACGATCTCCTCGTCGAATTCCTCGACCTCCAGCAGTTCAGCCTTGGGAACATAGGCGACCTCCTCGATGCTGGAGAAGCCCTCCTGCACCAGGATCGCTGCGATCTCCTCGTCGACGTCCAGCTGATCCATGAACTGCTGCTGCAGCTGCTGGGCCTCCTGTTCGCTCTTGGCCTCGGCCTCGGCTTCGGTCATCACGTTCAGTTCCCAGCCGGTCAGCTGGCTGGCCAGGCGCACGTTCTGCCCGCCGCGCCCGATGGCCTGCGACAGCTGCTCCTCGGCCACCGCGACGTCCATGCTGTGTGCATCCTCGTCGACCACGATGGACACCACCTCGGCCGGCGACATGGCGTTGATCACGAACTGCGCAGGGTTGTCGTCGTAGAGAATGATGTCGATGCGCTCGCCGGCCAGCTCGTTGGAGACCGTCTGCACCCGCGAACCGCGCATGCCGACACAGGCGCCGACCGGATCGATACGCGGATCCAGCGAGCGCACCGCGATCTTGGCCCGCAGACCCGGATCGCGCGCCGCGCCGAGGATCTCGATCAGATCCTGGCCGACCTCCGGCACTTCGAGCTTGAACAGCTCGATGAGGAACTCCGGCGCCACGCGGCTGATGAACAGCTGCGGGCCGCGCGGTTCGGAACGGACTTCCTTCAGCCAGCCGCGCAGGCGGTCGCCGGGGCGCACCGACTCACGCGGGATCATGTCCTCGCGTGGGATAAAGCCCTCGGCGTTGCCACCCAGGTCGAGATAGACGTTGCCACGCTCGACGCGCTTGACGATGCCGGTCACCAGCTCGCCCTGGCGGTCCTTGTAGGCCTCGACGACCTGCTCCCGCTCGGCCTCGCGCACCTTCTGCACGATGACCTGCTTGGCGGTCTGGGCCGCGATGCGGCCGAACTCGACCGACTCCATCGGCTCCTCGATGTAGTCGCCGATCTCGATACCCGGCTGGAGCTGCTGGGCGCGGGTGTAGAGCACCTGGCGCTCAGGCGATTCGAAGTTCTCGTCCTCGTCGTCCACCACCTGCCAGCGGCGGAAGGTCTTGTATTCACCGGTCTCGCGGTCGATCTCAACCCGCACGTCGATGTCGCCACCGTGTTTCTTGCGGGTCGCGGACGCGAGCGCGGCTTCGATCGCCTCGAAGATCACTTCCCTATCGACGCCCTTTTCATTGGATACGGCGTCTACCACCATCAAGATTTCTTTAGTCATGACCACTCGTCTCCGACCTTGGAATTTCCAGCCGAATAATGTCCCGTTGTGCGATGCGGCACGCGTTCAGACCACCGGCACCAGTCGTGCCTGTTCGATCTGATCCAGCGGCAGGCCGATCTCGCTCCCGTCCTCTGTCTCCAGAATCACCTGGCCCTGCCGCACGCCCTGCAGCAGACCCGTAAACTTGCGCTGCCCTTCGATGGGCAGCGCCATGCGGATCTTCACCGGCTGACCCGCAAAACGCTCGAAGTCCGCCTCGCGGAACAGGGGCCGGTCCAGCCCCGGAGAGGACACCTCCAGGGTGTACTGGCCGGGCACCGGGTCCTCCACATCGAGCAGGCCGCTCACCTGGTAGCTGACCTGCTGGCAGTCGTCCAGGGTGACGCCGTCCTCGCGATCAATGTAGATGCGCAGCACGCTGTGCTTGCCGCTGGGCAGGTATTCGATACCGACCAGCTCGCAGCCCAGGGCATTGACGGCGGGCTCCAGCAGCTCCCGCAGGTTGTAGGGCTCTTTGCGCATCACTGACCGCTGCAAACAAAAAATGGGCCCAAGGCCCACTTTTTCCGTCCCGCCGGAACCCTCCGGCGGATAACAAAAAACCCCGAAAAACGGGGTTCCAGAAAAACCTCATACCTCCGTCAGGCACCGATGGAATCCCACTGGTAGCTAACGGAGAGGGATTATAGACGTTCAACCAGTCACTTGCAAGCAGCAGGGGCGGCCGCAGGCCGTGCCTCAGGGCAACAGATGAGGCTGGCTGCGGCGCAGCCGCGGCAGATCCTCCGGGCGATCGACGTCCCACAGGGTTTCCAGCTCGACCCGCCGCCAGCCCAGGTCGTCCAGCCGCCGGCGGGTGATATCCAGTACCGACTCGCCGCCCCAGGGGATGCCGGCGAACAGCGGCGGCGCGCTGCGCCGCAAGCCGATCAGCACATAGCCGCCGTCCTCGGCCGGGCCGAGCACCGCATCGGCACCCGAGCGCAGCGCCCGGGCCGCGGAACGCAGGTAATCCGCATCCAGCACGGGGCAGTCGCTGCCGATGAGCAGGGCCCAGTCGGCCGCCTCGAGGGCCTGTCCGAAGGCAGCCGCCATGCGCGCCCCCAGGTCGCCGTCGCCCTGGCCACGCAGGGCGACGCCAGGGCGCCGGGCCAGGCGGGCAAACAGCGGATCCTGCGGCGGACTGGCACAGAGGGTCAGCGGCGCCACGCCACTGGCCAGGGCCGCCTCCAGCGTCTGCTCGAGCAGGCGGGCCTGCAGCGCCGCGGCCCCCTCCGCCCCGAGCGCCGGGATCAGGCGGGTCTTGCACTGCCCGGGCCGCGGCGCACGGGCAAAGAGCAGCAGGCTACCGCGCTCAGACACGGCGGTAACGGGCCGCCAGGCGATGTGCCGGCACGCCACAGAAATAGGCCAGTCGCAGCCCCCACATGAGGAGGATGGTGCGCACCACGCCAGCCGTCTCCCAGCGGCGGCTGGAGGTGACCAGCGGCGGCGACAGACAGGCCGGCCAACCCGACGCCCGCCGCAGACGGCGGCAGATCTCGATGTCCTCCATCAAGGGCTGCTCGGGGAAACCGCCCAGCGACTCGAAGAGATCACGACTGACGAAGATGCCCTGGTCACCGGTGGCGATACCGCTCAGGCGGGAGCGCAGATTCATCATGCGCTCGACGAGGCGCAGCAGGGGATGCCGGCCGGAGAGGCGGACGTCGAACCGCCCCCAGCGACGCCTCCGGGCAAGCGCGGCGAGGATCAGACGGTCGGCGTCCGGGGAGGCCAGGGTATCGGCATGCAGGAACCAGAGGATATCACCACGAGCTGCGGCCGCACCGACGTTCATCTGCCGGGCCCGTCCCGGCGCCGATTGCACGACCCGGTCGACATGGCACGAGGCCTGCTCCAGCGTGCCATCCGTGCTGCCGCCATCGACCAGGATCACCTCCCCGCCCCGCGCCCGCAGCCCGTCCAGGCGTTTCAGCATCGCCGCGATCCCCCCGGCTTCGTTCAACGCCGGCACCACCACCGAAATGCTGTTTTCTTTCACCAATCTTTATTTTTATCGCCACGGAATCCACGGAAGACACGGAAAGGCATGATCGCGGCCTGGAGACCGCTCCTGCACCAAATCGCGCCGCCATGCCCCGTTGTAGGAGCGGCCTCCCGGCCGCGATTGCCGCCGAGACAGCGAGAATCCGCCCTACAGGCTACAGCGCACATCAGCCAAGGAAGTTTCCGTGTCATCCGTGGCGATATGCCTCATCAGCAGCAACTGCCACCACCACAACATCCCGTCGAGTCCTCCACCACGGGTCGCTCGGCTGCCGGCGGGACGGCGATGAAGGCATCACCATAGGCACCACCGGTCAGCAGCCGGAACAGCGTCTCGCTGACCGCCACACGCTCGCCGCGCGGATAGACGCGACCGGCCTCGTCACGCACCTCGGCCAGTGGCCCCCGGTAGATCACCAGATGGCCCCGATCGGCAGCAACCGCCGGCTCGGGCTTGACCGCCGTCAGGGTCACGGAGCGGAATTCGATGCCCTCCACCACCCGCCAGGGCGCGGCATCCCACTTGTCGTAGGCCACGGCCACGAAGCCGGCGTCGAGGAAAGCCTGCAGGAAGGCCTGTTCCTGGAAGGCGCCGGAGATGCAGCCGCTCCACAACTCGGGATCGGCCTTGAGCGCGGCGGGCGAGACCCTGTCGCTGACGATGTCCGAGATGGCCACCCGGCCACCCGGCTTCAGCACCCGGAAGATCTCGCTGATCAACTGTGCCTTCTGCGCGTCCTGCACCAGGTTCAGCACGCAATTGGAGATCACCAGGTCGACCGAGGCATCGGCGATCAACGGTCGCTCGGCGCGCTGCCGCTGCTGCCAGTCGAGCAGCCGCGCATAGTCCCCGGCACCGCTCACCGGATGGGCGGCCAGCCAGTCTTCCATCGCCTCCAGGTCCAGCGCCAGGTCCTGGATGTAGCCCTTGAGAAAGCGAACCCGCTCGCCGCCCAGCTTCTGCGCCATCTCCGCCTGGTACTTGCGGGCCAGGGCCAGCATGCCGTCGTTCATGTCGACGCCGATCACCTGTCCCGCCGCACCGACCAGCTGGGCCGCCATGTAGCAGATCTTGCCGCCGCCGGAACCGAGATCGAGCACCACATCGCCCTCGCGCACATAGCGCGAGGGATCGCCGCAGCCGTAGTCCTTGTCGACGATCTCCTGCGGCAGCAGTTTCAGCAGCCCCGCGTCATAGTCCACGGGGCAGCACAGTGTCTCCTCGCGCGCCCGCGCCGCCTCCGAGTACCGGTCCAACACCGCATCTCCACTCATGCCTTTACCTCCAATCATGTATTGGCCACGAAACCCACGAAATCCACGAAAAAAGTCTTGGTGCTTACGGCGCCGCGCGAAGCGCGTGCGCCGAAATAAGAACTTTCGTGGATTTCGTGGGTTTCGTGGCTACTATTCATTCACCAAGGCACCGCCGCAGCTCGAGCCCTGGCCGGCCGTACAGCCGTAGCAGTGGTCGGCCACCACGATGGGGTTGTCGCGCAGGCTGTCTGCATCGAGATCGCCCAGCCGTATCCGGCCACGGCCACCCAGCCGCAGGGGCATATCGAGCAACTGGTTGAAGTCGCAGTCGTAGACGAAGCCCTGCCAGTCGACGCTGATCAAGCTGCGGCACATGACCGTTTCCAGGTTGCGCGGCTGAAAGGCCTCCCGGAGCAACTGCATATAGTCGTCGAACTGCCCCCGTGAGACCAATGTGCTGCCGAAGCGCATGATGGGCATGTTGGTAAGGGTGTAGAGCCGATTGAAGACCACGCCGTGGCGTTGCTCCAATTCGCGCCGGTAATCAGCTTCCAGTTGCTCCTGCGCCGGTGGCAGATAGGCGCCAGCCGGGTTGTACATCAGGTTGACTTCCAGGCCAGTACCCGGCCGACCGTAGCCCAGGGCATTGAGCCGCTGCAGGGCACTGATGCTCGCCGCATGGACCCCCTCGCCGCGCTGGCCATCGACGTTCTCCGGCAGATAGCAGGGCAGCGAGGCAACCACCTCGACCCCCTGTCCGGCCAGAAAGTCGGCCAGGTCCTCCTGCCCCCTCTCCTCCAGGATGGTGAGATTGCAGCGGTCGATGACGTGCACGCCCTGCTCGCGTGCCCCGCTCACCAGGCGGCGGAAACCGGGATTGAGTTCCGGCGCACCGCCGGTGATGTCCAGCCGGCGGACCCCTGAACGTTCGAGAAAGCCCAGCACGGCGTCGAGGGTCTCCGCCGACATCATCTCCTGCCGCCGCGGACCGGCATTGACATGGCAGTGCAAACAGGACTGGTTGCAGCGGTAGCCCAGGTTCACCTGCAGGGTCTCCAGGGCGTCGCGCCGTATGGCGGGAAAATCGGTCTCTTCCAACAAAGGCCGCATCGCATGCATGATTCAGTTCACCCTCTTCCAAATGGCCACAAAATCCACGAAACCCACGAAAAATGACTTGTGTTCACGGCGCCGCGCAAAGCGCGTGCGCAGCAATAATCCCTTTCGTGGATTTCGTGGGTTTCGTGGCTACCTCCCCTTTTCGTGGGTTTCGTGGCTATAAACCTCATACCTTCTCCAGGACCACCGCCAGGAAACCACCCCAGGGCAGTCGCGCGGGCAGCAGCCGTTCCGCCAGCCGCGCCAGCGCGCCCCCGGCGGGCAGGAAGATCGCCGTCCCGGCACGCAGACGCGGTGCCGGCGACAGGGCGGCGCACCAGCGGCGCACCTCCGCCAGGCTGTCCCAGCGCGCCCCGGCATAGCCGCCCTGCCCCTGCTTGCGCCGGTAGAGCACACTGTGTCGGTTGAGCAGACCGAGCACCACACCCCGCCGCGCCACCCGCCACATCTCGGCCAGGGCCCGGCCAGGGTCGGCAACGAAACACAGGCTGGTCACCGCAGCACAGTAGTCGAAGGACGCATCGTTGAAGGGCAAGGCGAGAGCCGAGCCCTCCACATAGTCCATCCCTCCACCCAGCAAGCGGGCATGGTGCAGCATCGCCGGGGCCGGATCGAGCCCGGTCACCCGCAGCCCGGCGGCCGCGAAGCGGCGGCTGAACTGCCCCGTGCCACAGCCGACGTCGAGCAGAGACCGGTCCAGCTCCGGCTGCAGCAGCCGCATCATCAGCCCGAATTCCCGTTCCGCAATCCACCGTCCACGTGGCGTCCGGTACCAGGCCTCGTAACGGCCGGGCTCGAAGCCCTGTCCCACTCAGGGTTTCCCGATGAAGGCCACCGCGGCCTCGACCAGTTCGTCGGCATAGAGGTCACGGAAACCGTGGTCGGCGCCTTCCAGTACCACCAGCCGGATGACACCCTGCTCGGCCAGGGGCGCGAGGCGCTTGTCCAGTCCCTTCACCACCTGGTCCTCGCTGCCCGCAAAGACCAGCACCGGCTTGTCGATCCGCGGCAGCAGATAGGGTGTATCCATCCGCGGATCGTCGCTGTAATAGGAAAGCACGGCCGCAGGCGTGGCGCGGGCATCCTTGCAATAGATGAAACCGATGGGCCCCATGAGTTCCCCGCCCTGACCGGCGGCAACCCGGGCACGGGCCGTCTCGAGGACGGGGGCCAGCGGCACGCCAAAGCGTGCCTGGTAGCTCTCGGCCGCATAGTCCCGACTCCAGGTCTGGGGTGCGATGAGGATCAGCTTGCGGATCAGCGGGTCGTCGCGCTCCGCCACGAACCAGGCGGTCTGGTTGCCGCCACGGGAATGCCCCATCAGTACGACGTCACCTACACCCTGCCGCTTCAACCAAGCAAGCCAGGCTGCGATCTCGTCCAGCGCATCGGTATGGCGGTGGCGGTGCGGCACGGTACAGTCGTAGAAGCCGTGCCGGTCGTCGAGGGCCAGGCTGAGATTGATGGCCAGGCTGTTCCGGCCGTTCTCGGCCAGCAGGTCCTGCAGGGTGGTGATGATCTCCATGCCATTGTGCGCCAGGGTGCCGTGGACGAGGAGGACAACACCATCCTGCAAGCTGTGACCAGCGGCCAACTGCAGCCGGGCATTGAGCGTCAGCCCCTGGTATTCCTGTTTCACCTCCTCGGCGGCAATCCCTGGCAGGGAGAGCAGGAAAAACGACAGTCCTGCAAGCAAAGTCGTCAATCTCTTCATGATCATTCGTCCTCCGGACGCTCTGTGTTGTCGATGGATGACTGCCGCTGCAGCCGCCCGATGAGGCCCTTGATGCGCAGCAGGTCGCCATCCAGCGCCGGCTGGCCGTGCCACCATTGATAGTCCGGCGACTGGTGACCTATACCAAGCCGGACATTGTGCAGATGATGCCGCATCTTCACCAGGCGCTCCCTGGCCGGCGCCAGCGCCTCCTCGCCAAGCATCCTGGCCACCGACGCCACCAGGGCCTCGGCCTCACGCAGCTTCATGCGCCCGACGGCGAGCATGCGCCGGCCGTTGTCGAACAGGCGCGTCACATAGCGCGGCGCATGGCATTCCTGGCAGACCACAGGATAGCGCGTCCGTGCCTGACCATCCTCCGCCTCTGCACCCTGCGAGGCGACGGGGGCACCATGCCTGCCGGCATGCATGTGACAGTAGGCACATCCCGGGACACGGTAGTTGGCGTCCTTCAGCGGTCGATTCCAGTCCATGCCTCCGGCCTCCAGGCGCATGATGACACCATGCTTGGAACTCGTATAGCTGTGCACCACCGGTGCCCGGCCACCGCCGTGACAGTCGATACAGGCGCTATCCCGGCGCGAGCGTTCCAGCGCAGCTTCATGGTCCTCGCCATGGCATGCGGCACACCCCGCCGCAAGCCCTCCATGCCCGCTCGCTTGCCAGTCCGCCACCAGCGCCGCGTCACGCTCCTCATGGCAACCCACACAATCGCTCCCCTCTGCCGCCACGGCCGAAGCCCACAAGATAATAGCCATGAAATTAATTACTAAGACAAACGATAACAAAGCCTCATTCAGAGCGACCTCGGCGTTCCGGATCAAGGCGTGTTGCGCGGGGAATGGCATGCCCTTGCCAAGCAACGCAACGCCGAACCGGGACGCCGGGGTCGCTCCCTGCGGGCGGGCGGCCGGGCGGCCATCTGCGGTGTTGCGCCAGCTTGACATGGAATGGCCATGCCGGCTCTGGCGCGCCTTGCGGCTGACCGCCCGGATACCCGCTGAATGAGGCTTTGTTATCGTTTGTCTTAGTAGTATTGCGGCGCACGCACTCTGCGCGGCAGCGAAAACACCAAAACCCTTTTCGTGGATTTCGTGGGTTTCGTGGCCATCCATTTCTCGGGCTTCGTAGATTCCGTGGCTATCCATCTCAATTGTTCTCCAGGTTGTGTTCGGTGTATTCGCCGGAGAACCACAGGGGCCGGGGGTCGGGGCGGACCGGGCCGAGTTCGCGCAGCCGTTGCGCCTCGGCGCGGATGGCTTGGAGATCCTTTTCCAGGGCGGCGTGACCGCGTTTCACCATCGCCGCGTCGCCGTGTGCCGCGCCCTTGTAGGCGGCTAGGTTGTCGAAGTACCACATCTCGAAATAATCGCGCTCGATGGGCGAGACATTGTAGAAGGCCGAGGCCTGGCCCTCGTAGAAACCGATGCGTGCCTTGGGCAACAGACGGTCCAGGGTGCTGTTGGGATAGGGCGGACGCTCGCCGGCGTTGGGATAGAGCAGTCCCTCTGCGCGCAGGTCCTTGAGCACGGCCTCCGCCCCGCGCAGCATCTGCCAGGCCTGCTTGCGCTCGGCATCCAGCGCGGCGAGCCAGGCACTCGCCTGCCCTGCCTCATGGCAGTCGCTGCACAGCTCGACCCACTGTCGACGTTTGACCGCATTGGCCGAGGTCAGCGGATTGACCTGGCGGATACCGAACTTGTGGATCGGCTTGTCGGCCACCTGATGGCGACCCGCCTGCATGTGGCAGTAGGCACAGGTCGGCGCCTTGTAGTTACCCCGGACGAGCGGCTTCGACCAGTCCCACTCGTCGCCCTCGGCAAGATAGAGACGACCATGGGCCGAGGCGTAAAAGGTCTCGTCGTCGGGATGTGGCGGACCGCTGTGGCAGGTGATGCAGGCCTCGGGCCGACGCGCCTCGGCGGCGTTGAAGCGGTGCCGGGTATGGCAGGAATCGCACTTGGCCGCTACCGAATGGCACTGCAGGCAGGCACTCACCTCGGCCTTGGGCTTGTCGACAAAGTGCGGTGCATCCAGCGCCCGCTCCAGGGCCAGGGCGTGGCTGGGAAAACCGAGGCGCTTCTCGTCCTCGAACTGGACATGCTGGGTGGCATGGCAACCGCCGCAAACCTCGGGGGTCGGCAGGTGCAGGGACTGGTGGTCACTGCCGTGGCAGTCGCTGCAGTAGACGGGGGCGCGCCCCTTTGGCTGCGAGTGACGGCTGGCCCGCCAGTCGTTGACGATGCCGGGGGTGACCGCCTGATGGCACTGGACGCACTGTTCACCCTGGAAGCTGCCGCCCAGGGACTCCGGCGCCGCATAGAAGTCGGCAGGGTCCCAGTAGGCAAACACCGCCTCCGGCATCCAGGCCCTGGAATAGAGCCCGGCACCCGCGCCGCCGCGACTCCAGTCGACGTACCAGAAACCGGCAGGCACGGCGATCAGCGCCAGGATCACGGGGATCCAGACATAGCGCGGCACCCTTTTCACCGCCCCCGCCTCCGCGCCCACCAGCGCACCACAGCAAGGAACAGCAGCAGCCCCAGGCCGGCCCACAGCAGCCAGCCGTTGCCACCCTCACGCGTGGCGGCGATCACCCCTTCGGCATCTTCCTCCAGCATCAAGTGTTCCCGCGTATGATGTCCCCAGGCCGTGCTTAGAGACAGCAGATACATGGCCACGAAACCCACCAAATCCACGAAATGATTTTTATTAACCCGGCAACTGAATATGCCGTGTTCAGCCGCCGGGTTAACCCGCATATTGCACGAAGGCGGCCTTGAAAGCGTAATTTTTACGTTATTTATCAAGGCAGTAATCCCCTCTACGAGCAATTGCGCCCTGTTACAGTTTGTGCCTATTCGAGTTCAGACCAAATCTGGCGTCGCATTTTGCCCGATCCCCCTTGAACCATAGGTACGGCTATGCTTCTACGGGCGATCGAACAAACTGCTTGGCCAGATTCGCCCTGAAACTCGAATCCTTCGTGCAATATGCGGGTTAATATTCGACGCACGCGCTCCGAGAGGCGCCGTAAGTCTCAAGTCGTTTTCGTGGGTTTCGTGGCTACTCATGATGCCCTCAGGCGAAGCCGGCGGTGGTCGTGGAGGATGGCCTGGGCGGCACGGCGGCCGGCGGCGACGGCGGTGACCACCAGGTCAGGGCCGAGGGTGTCGTCACCGCCAGCGTAGATCTTGGGGTGGTCCGTGCGGCCCTCGGTATCCACCCGGATGCGTCCCCGCTCGTCCAGGGCGACACCCAGCGCCTCCAGCCAGTCGGGCGGCGCGTTCACCTGGCCCACGGCGAGGATCACGCGATCGCAGTCGAGCTTCTCGACGCTGCCTTCGGCGCGCAAGAAGCGCATGCCGGTGACCGCAGCCTCTCCCAGCACCGCCTCGGGTACACGCTGGAACAGGAAGCGCACGCCTTCCTCGGCCGCCGCCCGGCGCTCCTTGGGGGAGGCGCGCATCGCCGCCTCGTCACGGCGGTAGACCACCGTCACTGCCGCCGCGCCCTGGCGCAGGGCGCTACGGGCGCAGTCCATGGCGGTATCGCCCCCACCGATGACCAGCACCCGCCGGCCCCGCATCTCGTCATGGGCGCCGGCATTGGCCCGCCGCAGGTAGTCGAGCGCCTCCTCGACCCCGGCGAGTTCGCGGCCAGGCAGCACCAGGGGGCGCCCCGTCTGGGCACCGATGCCGAGGAACAGTGCATCCTGTTCCGTCAGCAGCCGCCAGACATCGGCCTCACTGATCTCCGTACCCGGACGGAACCGCACGCCCTGCCCTTCCAGCCAGCGGCGGCGGCGCTCCAGCAGCGCCTTGTCCAGCTTGAAGGGCGGCACGCCGCTGGCCAACAGACCGCCGATCTGCGTCGCGCGGTCGAAGACGGTGACCGCCCAGCCGGCACGACTCAGGACATCGGCGCAGGCCAGACCCGCGGGACCGGCGCCGATCATCGCCGCCTTCCTGTCCAGCCGCCTCTGCGCCCCGGACGGCCGCCAGCCCCGGGAGGCGGCCTCGTCCACCAGAAAGCGTTCCACGGCACCGATGGTTACCGGCCCAGCCGCCGTATCGGCGAGGGTGCAGGCACCCTCGCACAGACGGTGCTGGGGACAGAGGGTGCCGCAAACCTCGGGCAGGCTGCTGGTCGCATGCGCGATCTCGGCCGCGTGCTCGATCTCGCCCCGGGCCACCGCCTCCAGCCATTCGGGTATCCGGTTGTGCAGCGGACAGGCATTGACACAACCAGGCACACCGCAATCGAGACAGCGTGCTGCCTGGGCCTGGATCCCGGCCAGCGACGGTACCTGCACCGTCTCCCCCCAATCCTGCAGCCGCTGCGACGCGGGACGGACGGGCGGCTCGCGGCGTGCCGGCAGGGGCCGCGGTTCACGTTTCAGCAGATGACTGGCGTTCTGTTTCAGTGCCGGCCGGAACAGGTTGCGCACGTCGCGAATCTCCAGCGCATCGGTCGGGCAGGAGACCACGCAGCGGGCGCAACCCATGCAGTCCTCCAGGGCCGTGACCCTTCCAGCCTCACGGCCCTGCTCCCAGACCGGGATGCCCATGTCGCACACCTGCTCACAGCGCCGGCAGTCGATGCACCTGTCCTGGTCCATGTGCAGCCGATAGAAACCGGCGTGATTGAGCAGGCCGAAGGTGGCGCCGTAGGGGCAGAGATAGCGGCAGTAGAAGCGGTTACCCACCAGGGGCGCGACGAAGAAGGTGCCGAAGTAGGTCAGACCGACCAGCAGATAGAAACCGCCGACGAAACTCACCGTCCAGGCGCTGGGCGGAAACTGGGTGACCACCATCACGCCGACGTAGTAGAGAAAGAAAAACCACTTGGAATGGCGCAGGCGCCAGGTCCATTTCGAGCGCAGGGTCCGGTCGCGGAAGGCAAAGCCCACCGTCTCGCGGATGCCGACACAGGGGCAGTTGAAGCCGCAGATGATGCGCCGGCCGAACAGGAAGACCGCCGCCAGAACCAGGAAGAAGGTCACCGTGCCCGGCACATGCAGCGAGGGGAACACCGGCTGCGCCCAGAGATAGCCGACATAGGGTTCATAGACGGGTGCCAGCCAGGGGATCAGCCACCAGAACGCCGTGACCATTGTCACCAGGATAATCAGCCGCCTGCGGGTATACGTATTGCGCTCGGCAGCGATGCGCCACAGACCGAAAGCGAAGATGAGGGCATACTCGGTGTAGCGGTTCAGCCAGATGGGGTTGTCGAACCAGAACAACCAGGACTCGTTGAGCCAGCCGAAGAAGGCCAGGGTGAAGGCCGCCATGCTCAGCAGCTGCACCGGCAGACCATAACGCGCCGGCATCAGATCCTGCCGCGTCGCCTCGAAGGCCCGCGGCCAGTGCTGGATCACCTGCTCAGTCTGCCTCGCCATCAGCCCCTCTCAAACATCAAATAGCCACGGAATCCACGGAAAACACGGAAATAATTTCTTTCCGCCATTCCGGACGTGGCCCAAGCGAAGATCTGGAATCCTGACAACGAAGCCAGGGCGGCCTGGTTTTCAGGATCCCGGCTCTCCGCGGGATGAGGGTGGCAGGCTTTTCGACGCCGCGCGGAGAGCGTGCGTCGCAATCAAACTTTCCGTGTTTTCCGTGGATTCCGTGGCCATTCATCCCGGGTTTGTTAAACATCAGAACACCATCACGTGATCGCTGTCTTTCACCCAGGCCGCCAGGGCCTTCATCGAGCCACGTTCGATGCCAGGGATCATCGTCGCCTCGTCGATACCACAACCGTCCAGCGCCATGCCGCAGGCGCGCACTTCGAGCCCGCACTCGATCAGTTCGCCGAGCAGCCGTTCCAGGTCGACGGCGCCTTCCGGCACCCGTTGATCTCGGCGGCCGACTTCCACGCCATCGTCCAACAGGTGCACACGCACCGCCAGATCTTCGCTCAGCGCAGCGCCGGCGAAGCGCAGCGCGTGCCAGGCCTTGTTGTCCGATTGGTAGGGTGCATTTTGAATGACGATAGTGACTGTACTCATGTCTCCCACCTCACAGTAGCTGCTTGATCAGGATGTAGCTGGCAACCAGCACCAGGAAGCCACCGAAGCCGCGCTTGAGCCGGTCGGCCGGCAGGCGATGCGCCAGATGGCCGCCGGCCACACTGCCGGCGATGGCGATCAGGGTGAATGCGGCCATCGTGTCATAGTCGATGGCGACTGCGCCGGCGTAGCCGGCGAAACCGGCAAAGGACTTGACGGCGACGATGGCCAGCGAGGTACCGACTGCGCGTTTCATGGACAGCCCGGAAAGCAGCACCAGGGCGGGAACGATGAGGAAGCCGCCACCCACCCCGACCACACCGGTGAGGATGCCGACGCCGATGCCGTGCAGGGCGATATGCGCGTACTCCAACTCCTCGCAGTGACCGTCCGGGCAGTCGGCTACTGCCATGGCACCAACCGACCTGGGCTGCGGTTGCGGCCTGAGCATCCTCCAGGCCGCGGCATACATCACCAGGGCAAAGACGACGAGCTGCACGACCACCGGGGTAATCACTCCCAGCCGGGCACCGGCGTAGGTGCCGACCACGCCGAACAAGCCGAAGACAGCGGTCACCCGGAGATTGACGTTGCCGCGCCGCCAATGTTGAACAGCGGCCAGGGTAGCGGTAATGGCGACGATACCGAGACTCATGGCGATGGCTGCCTTGGGTTCGGTATCGAGCAGATAGATCAGCGCGGGCAGGGTAATGATGGAACCCCCGCTCCCGAACACGCCCAGCAACATGCCGGTGACGAGGCCTGCGATGATGACTGTGATCGACATGATGCGGTCCTCTCCTGTTCGGTGCTACTCGGCGGGATAGCCGTTGGCGTTCCAGTCGGTCATGCCGCCGCGGGCGACGTGCACATCGGCAAAACCGTTCCTGGCCAGGATCCGGGCCGCCTTGGCCGAACGGCGGTCGGTGCGGCAGACCAGCACGACCGGCTTCTCCTCCCAGTCCAGGATCTCGTCGATCCGTCCGGGCAGTTCTTCGAGGGGGATGTTGCGGGCCTGCGCGATGTGGCCCTGCTCGCCGATGAAATCCTCCGCGGTGCGCACGTCCAGCACCAGCAGATCCTCACCGCCATCCAGCTTCTCCTTCAATTCCGGGATACTGAGCATCGGTCCCTGGCGCAGGCGGGCGATCAGCCGCGGCAGAAAGGCCACCGCCGCGAGCAAGGCCAGTGCCAGCAGGATCTTCTGGATCAGGCCCTCGCCGCCCGCCACCGCCTCGCGGCCCGCATAGCCGAGGTAGGTGTAGGCGATGGCGCCGGGCAGCATGCAGACCCAGGTGGCCAGGAGGTAATGCCAGAAGGGGATGCGGGTGAGCCCCAGGGCGTAGTTGAGCAGATTGAAGGGAAACAGCGGAACCAGGCGAACGAAGGCGACGAAACGCCAGCCCTCGTTCTCCACGCCCTGGATGAGCTGCTTCAGTCGCCCGCCGGTCTTGCGCGCCACCCAGTCTGCCCCGAGATAGCGGGCCACCAGGAAGGCAAGCGCCGCGCCGACGGTCGCACCGGTCAGATTGTAGAAAGTGCCGAGCACCGGCCCGAACAGGGCGCCGCCGGCGAGCGTCAGTACCGAACCCGGCAGGAACAGCACGGTGCCGATGGCGTAGACCGCCATGAACAGCAGCGGCCCCGCCGCACCTGCGCCCTGCACCCAGGCCTCCAGCGCCTGCGCGTCGAAACGGTCGCGGTACATCACCGCCACCGCGATCCCCGCCGCCAGCGACAAGAAAAGAAAGATGCGCGTCAGTCGTTTCATTTCCTCACCCGGTTATCAAACCGCCAAGCCGTAGGTCGGATTAGGCGCGAAGCGCCGTAATCCGACGTATCACCACCAAGGCGTCCACACCCAACGGCACGTCCCGTGGTATTCCGTCGGATCACGCCCTTCGGGCTGATCCGACCTACGAAGCTATCAAACCTTCCGTGTATTCCGTGGTTTCCGTGGCTATAAATCATTTCTCATCACTCCAGGAACGGCGGTTGATGGTGTAGCCGGTGATGCGGCCGACGAAAGGCAGCGCCAGGATGCCGGGCAGCCAGGTCACCCGCTTCGGGTCACGGTGCTTGTGGATGCCGATGGTCATACCCTCGTGGCCGGCACGCGGCTGGTCGCGGTAGGTGCCGAACAGCCGGTCCCACCAGGAAAGGTTGAAACCGAAGTTGCTGTTCGCCTCGTCGTCCTCCACGGAGTGATGCACGCGGTGCATGTCGGGGGTCACCACCAGCAGCCGCAGCAGACGGTCCACAGCAGCCGGCAGGCGCACGTTGCCGTGGTTGAACATGGCCATGGCATTCAGCACCACCTCGAAGATCACCACTGCCACCACCGGCGGACCCAGTACCACGATGGTGGCGAACTTGATCAGCATGGAGAGGATGATCTCGATGGGATGGAAGCGCGCGCCGGTCGTCACGTCGTAGTCGAGATCGGCATGATGCACCCGGTGCAGCCGCCACAGCACCGGCACCGCATGCACCAGCACGTGCTGCAGGTAGATGATGAAATCCATGGCCACGATGGAGGCCAGGATGGCGAGTCCCTGGGGCACCTCATGGTAGTTGAGCAGTCCCCAGCCCTGCTCTTGCGCGAAGGCGGCCATGCCCACCGCAGCCGCCGGAAACAGCAGGCGCAGAATGAAACTGTTGAGGAACACGAGGCCCAGGTTGTTGGCCCAGCGCACTGCCTTGGACAGGCTAAGCGCCCGGCGTGGGGCGATCAGCTCCCAGAGCGCCATCACTGCGAACACCCCAAAGAAGAAGCCAAGCCGGATGGCCACCTCGTTGTTCATGACGAACTCATTGATATTCATATGGATTCATCCTCGAATTCCGGTGCTGTGCCTCCCCCGAGGCGACTGCTATAATGGTTTTTTATCGAAAAGTATTCAATTGATCTGTTGAATAGTAGATTAACGGAAATCGGCGCCATGTCAAGCGGAAACTTCAAACACGACCTCTTCGCCCAGTTTGCCCGGGTCGGCAAGGCGCTGAGCAATGCCAACCGGCTGGAGCTGCTGGAATTCCTGGCCCAGGGTGAGCGCAGCGTGGACGAGCTGGCGCGGGTCTCGGGCCTGACGGTGGCCAATACCTCGCAACACCTGCAGCAGCTGCGCCAGGCCGGGCTGGTCAGTTCCCGCAAACAGGGCCTCAAGGTCTATTACCGGCTGAGTGGAGAGGACGTCATCGCCCTGCTCGACGCCTTGCGAGGGGTCGCGGAACGTCACGTTGCCGAGGTCAACCGGCTGGTCGAGAGCTACCTGAGCGTCAAGGACGAGCTGGAACCCGTGGCCCGTGAGGAATTGCTGGAGCGTGCCCGCCAGGGGCTGGTGACGGTGATCGACGTACGGCCGCCGGAGGAATACGCCGCCGGCCACGTACCGGGAGCGATCAACATCCCGCTTGCCGAACTGGAATCCCACCTGGAACGGCTGGAACCCTCGCAGGAGATCGTCGCCTACTGCCGCGGTCCGCACTGCGTACTGGCCTTCGATGCCGTGGCCAGGCTACGCGAGAAAGGCCTCAAGGCACGACGGCTGGAGGACGGTCTGCCAGAATGGCGCCTGGCCGGTCTGCCGGTGGAGACATCGGCGGAAGAAAACTGAGGAACCTCCGGCGCAGGGTCGGATCTAACCCGACTATTGCACCAAGGCGGCCCGCATGATTGGTGCTCAGGCTGTTATCCAAGGGCGGGGGGTCACAAGAGGGCTGCCTGGACGGGCTACACTTTGTGCCTATTCGATGTCAGACCGAATCGGGCTGCGCATCTTGAGCGATCCCCCTCGAACCAAGGCGGCCCGCATGATCGGCGTGCAGGCTGGCAAATGGGTCGGGAACTCGTAACCCGGCTTTGTGCCTGTTCGATCGACTCCGGGCATTGCCCGCCGTGGACCCCCCGATCGCGGCCTGGAGGCCGCTCCTACGGGGCATGGCGGCACAATGTGTTGGCGTAGGAGCGGTCTCCAGGCCGCGATCGAGGCGCAAGGGGTACCGCGCCATCCTGCCACCCCGGCCCACGGAGCCTGCCTTGGTGCAATATCCGGGCTAATCCTTTACCCCAGCCATCAGCAAGGCCAGCGCCATGCCCCGTCGACTCGTCTTCGTCTACAACGCCGATAGCGGCCTGTTCAACACGGTCAGCGACATCGCTCACAAGATCCTCTCCCCGGAGACCTATGCCTGCCGTCTCTGCGAACTGACTCATGGCCACTTCCGGGTGCGGCGGGAATGGGTCGGCTTCCTGGAGAGGCTGGATGCGGAATGCAGCTTTCTGCACCGCGACGAAGTGCAGAAACAGCATGGCGTGGACAGCCAGCAGGCACCCCGCATCTATCTGCATGAGGACGCCAGGCTCATCCCCTGGGTCGAAAAGGAGGAGATCGAGGCCTGTCCGGATCTTGCGGCGCTGAAGACCCTGATCGAGTCACGTCTCGGGGAGCTGGAAAAGGGCTGATTGCCATCACGGCCCGGCGGCCGCCCCACGAAGTCGGGAGGGTAACGCCTGCCTGTGGGAGCGGCCGCCAGTGCCTTGGCTTCTCTTTCGCGGCCCGGTCTCAGGGCACCCGCTGATCGATGCGGATCGCGATGGGCGTCTTCGAATCCACGGCCACCGGCGCCAGCTCGCCGAAGAGGTCACCGCTGTGGGCGACCGGATCACCAGACAGCGAGACGCGCGCCCCTACCCTGACCTCCTTGAAAGCCGACAGGCGCATCGCCGGCATCATCGCCATGCGGTCATCCAGCACCACCTCCAGCGGCAGATCCTTGACCTGCTTGCGCACCGCGGCCAGCGGCATCGGTGGCCCCTCGAGGGCCTTGGCATAGATGAACAGCGGCGCCTCGGGATCGATCTTGCCGGCCAGTGCCGGGTCCAGTTCGATCCGTACCTTGAGGCTCACCGCCCCGGCAGCCGGCTGACGGGAGGTGGTCGTTTTCACCACGGGCTCGGGCAGGGCCTCGCCGGCGTCACGCAACTGTTGTTCGGCGCGGGCCATCAGCTGCCGCAGCTCGGCCTGACTCTCGGGCTGGTCGGCAAGCAGGGCATCCAGCCGCTGCCAGTGTTCCAGGGCTTCACGCGGCTTGCCCTGCTCCATGTAGGCCTGACCGGTCAGCCAGAGCGCGGTGGGATCGTCCGGCTGAATCTCCAGCGCCTTCTGCAACAGCTCGAAGGGACGCCCGGAGAGGCGCGCCCCCTGGGTCATGGCCAGGGCATCGGCCAGCCCGGTGAGCACGCCCGGCTGATCGCCGACCAGGGCATGCAGGCGCTCGAAGGCCTTCACGGCCTCTTCGTATCGACCCAGCGACATGTAGCTGCGCGCCAGCAGGTACCAGCCGCGCGCATTGTCCGGCTCCTGCTGCAGGCGCTGCACCAGGGCCTCGAGCATGGCATCCACCGACGGCATCTTGCCAGATGTGCCGTCATGCCCCCCGGCCGCCACCGGCGTCTCCGGCGGCTCGATCAGATCGGGGTTGCCGAGCGCGAGATACAGCGAGACCGCCATCAGCGGCACGGCGAGGGCCAGCACGGGCAACATCCAGCGCCCCCGACCCTCGGCCACGGCCACGGCCTGGCGCGCAGCGGGTTCGAGATCGGTCAGCAGCATCAGCTCCAGTTCCTCGCGGGTGGAGCGGAAGGCCTCCTCCGAGAGCTGCCCGGCTTCGTATTCGACGCGCAGCTCGGCCAGGCGTTCGCGGGCGATGGCCACGTTCTGCTGGTCACGATCCAGCTCGCGGACCTGCCCCCGACGCAGCAGTGCGGGAGCGAGGATGGCCAGGGCCAGCAACACCATGGCCGAGGCACTCAACCAGAAGATGGTCATGACGGTTTCGACTCCTTCTCCTCACCCTCGCCGAGCAGCTCCCGGGCCCGCTGGCGGGCCGCCTCGTCCAGCGACGGACCCGCGGCCCGTGCCCGCTTGCGCACCACACCCAGCATCACCAGGAAACCCACGGCGAAGAGCAGGAAGGGGCCCAGCCAGAGCAGCAGGGTGGTGGACTTGAAGGGCGGGCGGTAGAGGACGAAGTCGCCATAGCGGTTCACCATGTAGTCGATGATCTCCTCATCGCTCTTGCCCTGCTCGATCATCTCGTAAGTCTGCTGGCGCAGGTCGCGCGCCAGGTCGGCGTTGGATTCCGCCAGATTCTGGTTCTGACAGACCAGGCAGCGCAGCTCGCTGATCAGCTGCCGATAACGCGCCTCCTCTGCCGGATCGTTGAAACTGTGGATCTCGATCGCTGCCCGCGCCAGGCCGGCGGACAGCATCAGTATCAGGAACAGGCTTCCCAGCAGCGCCCTCATGCGGGTTCCTCCTGCAATTGGCGGATCATCGGCAGCAAGGTCTCCTCCAGCGACTCGCGGTCGATGGGACCGATCTGCTTGTAGCGGATGATGCCCTGCTTGTCGATCAGAAAGGACTCGGGCACGCCATACACCCCCCAGTCGATACCGACCCGCCCATCGGCATCGAAGGCGATGGAGGTGTAGGGATCGCCAAGCATTCTCAGCCAGCGCAGGGCATCCTCGCGCTGGTCCTTGTAATCGAGGCCGACGATCTCGATACCGGCACGCCGTCCCAGTTCGATGACCAGCGGGTGCTCGGAACGGCAGGCGCTGCACCAGGAGGCCCAGACGTTGAGCAACCAGACCTTGCCCTTCATGTCGGCCGTGCCGATGCTCTGCTCCGGCTGGTGGAGGCGCGGCAGACTGAAGGCCGGCGCGGGCTTGTCGATCAGCGGCGAGGGCACCTTGCGCGGGTCGAGGCCAAGGCCGACGGCCAGCAGCACGACCAGCACAGCGAAGATACCGAGCGGCAACAGATAACGATTCATGAGGCCACCTCCGCCAGGGGCGCCGCGGTCGAGGCCGCCGCACGCCGAGCCTCCAGCCGGTAGCGCCGGTCGGTGGCCGCCAGCAAGCCACCGATGGCCATGAACAGGCAGCCGAACCAGATCCAGCGGATGAAGGGCTTGTGATAGAGGCGCAGGCTCCAGGCACCCGCCTCACCCAGCGGCTCGCCCAGGGCCACGAACAGGTCACGGGTCAGGCCGGCATCGATGGCCGCCTCGGTCATCGGCATGCGCTGCACCCGGTAGATACGCTTCTCCGGCTTCAGCTCGGCCACCTGCTGGCCGTCGCGGAAGACCAGCACCCGTCCCTCGTCGGCCGTGTAGTTGGGCCCTTCGCTGTGGCGGACGCCCTCGAAGCGGAACGCATAACCGCCCATCTCGAAGGACTCGCCGGGCGCCAGACGGATGTCCTTCTCCTCGGAGTAGACCGTGGTCAGGGTGATACCGACGATGAACACGGCAATGCCGACATGGGCGATGCTCATGCCATAGAAGGCACGGGGTACGGCACGCACGCCGGTCCACAGCCCGCGGCGCGCGGGCAGGCGATCGGCCAGACCGCGCAGGGTGGTGAGGGTGATCCACAGCGCCAGCACCAGCCCCAGTGCCGCGGAGAAGCGGAACTCCGGTGCCAGCAGGGCGAGGCCAACACCGCCGGCCAGGCTGAACACCGCAGACAGGCGCAGCCGCGCCCAGATCCGGGCCAGGCTGTCCTGCTTCCAGCGCAGCAGGGCACCGACACCCACCAGCAACGCCAGCGGAATGGTCAACGGCACGAAGATGCTGTCGAAGTACGGCGGTCCGACGGAGATCTTGCCGATGCCCAGGGCATCGACGATCAGCGGATAGAGGGTGCCGAGCAGGATGCTGGCGGCCAGCACCACCAGCAGGACGTTGTTGACCAGCAGTGCGGTTTCGCGCGAGACCAGGCGGAAACCGACCTCGCTGCGAATCTGCGGCGCGCGCCAGGCATAGAGCGCCAGCGAGGAACCCACCACCGCGACCAGGAAGATGAGGATGAAGACACCACGCGCCGGATCACTGGCAAAGGCATGTACCGAGGTCAGCACGCCGGAACGGACCAGGAACGTGCCGAGCAGGCTGAGCGAAAAGCTGAAGATCGCCAACAGCACGGTCCAGGCCTTGAAGGCACCACGCTTCTCGGTGACGGCCAGGGAGTGCATCAGCGCGGTACCCACCAGCCAGGGCATGAAGGAGGCGTTCTCGACCGGATCCCAGAACCACCAGCCGCCCCAGCCCAGCTCGTAGTAGGCCCACCAGCTGCCGAGGGTGATGCCGAGGGTCAGGAATACCCAGGCGATGGTGGTCCAGGGCCTCGACCAGCGGGCCCAGGCCGCATCCAGCCGCCCGCCGAGCATGCCGGCGATGGAGAAGGCAAAGGCCACCGAGAAGCCGACGTAGCCCATGTAGAGCATCGGCGGATGGAAGGCCAGACCCGGATCCTGCAGCAGCGGATTGAGGTCACGCCCTTCCAGCGGCGCCGGGAACAGGCGCTCGAAGGGGTTGGAGGTGATCAGCAGGAAGAGCAGAAAACCGACGCTGACCATGCCCATGACGCCGAGCACCCGGGCCAGCATGGTCTCGGGCACGCTGCGGCTGAACAGGGCCACACCCGCCGTCCACAGCGAGAGCACCAGGGCCCAGAGCAACAGCGAGCCCTCGTGCGCACCCCAGACCCCGGAGATCAGATACATCAGCGGCAGTTGGGCGTTGGAGTTCCCTGCCACATAGCGCACCGAGAAGTCGTGAACGATGAAGGCATAGGTCAGGCTGCCGTAGGCCACCAGCATGAACAGCAGCTGTGCCCAGACCGCGGGACGGGCGACGGCAATCCAGGAAGGGATGCCGCGTGCCGCGCCGATCACCGGCAGGGTGGACTGCACCAGCGCCATGCACAGCGCCAGGATCAGGGCGAAGTGGCCGATCTCGGGGATCATTGGCCGGCCTCCGGATGGGCACCGCTTTCCTTCATCATCTCCGCCACCTCCGGCGGCATGTAGTTCTCGTCATGCTTGGCCAGCACCTCGTCGGCGACGAACACCCCGTCCGGGCGCAGACGCCCCTTGGCGACGATGCCCTGCCCCTCGCGGAACAGGTCGGGCAGGATGCCGGTATACTCGACCCTCACCACCGCCTTGTTGTCGGTCAGGTCGAAGCGTACGGTCATGCCGTCGCCCGGCCGCTCCAGGGTGCCGTTGACCACCAGCCCGCCGATGCGGAACAGCGCACCGGTCGGTGCCTTGCCGGCCACCACCTCGCTGGGCGAGAAGAAGAACATCATGTTGCGGTTGAAGGCGGTCAGGGCGAAACCGGTGGCGATCACCACGCCCAGGACCATCAGACCGATCAGCAGCAGGCGTTTCTTGCGGGCCGGGGTCATGCGCGTCGCTCCGCCAGCTGCGCCCGGCGGCGCAGCGTCTTCTTCAGCTGCTGCAGGCGCCGCGCCGGCAACCACAGGTTCAGCCCCAGCACCACTGCCGCCAGGGCATAGGAACTCCAGACGTAGGCCGCATAGCCACCCATGTGAAAGAATTCGGACAGGTTCATTTGAGCTCCAGCAGGTCAGCCACCCATTTGCTGCTGCGTTCGCGGTCGAGCAGTTCGCAGCGAACGCGCATCAGCAGGGCGATGATGTAGAAGATCTTGAAGGCCACGCCCATCAGCAGCAACGGAACCAGCATGCTGAGGGCGATCGACGGCTTGTCGAACTTGGTCACCGTGGGTCCCTGGTGCAGGGTATTCCACCACTCCACCGAGTAATGGATGATGGGGATGTTGACCACCCCGACCAGCGCCAGGATGGCTACCGCACGGGAGGCGATGCGCCGGTCCTCGATGGCGCCGTACAGCCCCATCACCCCCAGATAGAGGAACAGCAGGATGAGTTCCGAGGTCAGCCGCGCATCCCACACCCACCAGGCACCCCACATGGGCTTGCCCCAGATGGAACCGGTGACCAGGGCCAGGAAGGTGAAGCTGGCACCGATCGGGGCGCTGCTGATGGCAACGATCTCGGCCAGCTTGATGCGCCATACCAGGGCAATGGCGCCGGCGCCGGCCATCACCATGTAGATGAACAGCGACATCCAGGCCGCGGGGACGTGCACGTACATGATGCGGAAACTGTCACCCTGCTGGTAGTCGGCGGGCGCCAGCACCAGACCGTCATAGAGACCGGCGATCAGCAGGATGGCGAACAGACCACCCAGCCAGGGCAGCCAGCGGCCGGAAATGCGGTAGAAGTGCGGGGGTGAAGCCAGTTTGTGGAAGAAAGCCATCATGGTCGTCATGAGCTCCGCGTCGCTAGGACCTGTTCACAGCCCTAGGACAGACTGATACGCAGCGCCGCTGCGGTCGGCAAGGGGGTGAGCACCAGTGCCAGCAGCAAAAACGCACCCAACATATACAACTGGCCGTCGACCGGCAAACCGGCCGTGGCACCCTGCACGGCATTGCTGGCAAAGATCAGTACCGGCACGTACAGCGGCAGCACCAGCAGCGACAGCAGCACCCCACCGCGGCGCAGGCCGACGGTGAGCGCCACACCGATGGCCCCGACCAGGCTCAGCACCGGGGTCCCGAGCGCCAGGGTGATCATCAGGATCCAGGTCGCCTCGGCGGACAGGCCGAGCAGCACCGCCAGCAGCGGCGCCATCACCAGCAGCGGCAAACCGGTCACCAGCCAGTGGGCGATGACCTTGGCCAGCACCAGCACCGACAGAGGGTGCGGGCTGAGGACCAGCTGTTCCAGCGTGCCGTCGTCGAAGTCGGAACGGAAGATGCCGTCCAGCGAGAGCATCGCCGCGAGCAGCGCCGCCACCCAGATCACGCCGGGTCCCATCGACTGCAGCAAGCGGGCATCGGCACCCACCCCCAGCGGGAACAGGGTCACCACCAGAAGGAAGAAGAACAGCGGATTGATCGCCTCCGCACGCCGCCGGTAGGTCAGCACCAGATCGCGGCGCAGCAGGCTGGCGAAGGCCCGTGACAGTGACAGCTCATTCATGCCGACAGGTCGATCCGTTGCAGCGCCACATCGTTCAGGCGCACCTCGTGATGGGCGGTCACCACCAGCATGCCGCCGGCAGCCACGTGTTCCTCCAGCAGCCGTTCGAACAGGGCGATCCCGTGCCGGTCGAGGGCCGTGAAGGGCTCGTCGAGGATCCACAGCCGGGCCTCGGTCACCAGCAGCCGCGCCAGGGCCACC
This sequence comes from Thiohalobacter sp. IOR34, assembly GCF_030406045.1. Lineage (GTDB taxonomy): Bacteria > Pseudomonadota > Gammaproteobacteria > Thiohalobacterales > Thiohalobacteraceae. The sequence goes on along the minus strand of NZ_CP128988.1, from coordinate 1,124,452 downwards.
CGGCGCCGCTGTCCCGCCGACAGGCTGTGTGCCGGGGTGTCCTCGTAACCCGGCAGCACCACCCGTTCCAGCGCCTCCTCCAGCGACATGCCACTGGGCCGCCCGAGCGCACAGGCCATCTGCAGATTCTCCAGCACCGTAAGATCCCGTTTGATGCCGTCCAGATGGCCGATGTAGGCGACCTCGCCGTGGTATTCGGCAAGCTGATTGCCGATTGGTTCCCCAGCCCAGAGAATTTCGCCCTCGTCGGCCTCGCGGATACCGCAGAGCACCCGCAGCAGGGTGGTCTTGCCGCTGCCGTTGCGGCCCTCGACCAGCAGTGCCTGGTGCGGGCACAGCTCGAAATCCAGCCCCTGGAACAGCAGCCGCTCGTTGCGCATGCAGCTGACGCCCCTGGCTGACAGGCAAATCTCGGAATTCGACATCGGTCTCGAATGGCCTCGGCGGACAGGCCTCAGGCGGGTTTGGTCGGTAGATCCATGGCCGGCATCATACCGGAAAGCGTCGCCCCCGGCAGCCCGTCTCCGCGCAAACCGCCCGCTGCCAGCGGGAAGGCGGCCCTGCCTTGACGCCGATCAAGAATCACACAAGGATCAGACGCTTATTCTTCGACCCTGAGCAGGATGCGGCGGCGGATCGCGGCTTCTTCCGCCGCGGAGATCAGACCGTCGTCGAGCAGTTCCTGGAGGACCCTGAGCTGGCGCAGGCGGCGGACGGACAGCGCCTCGCCACCCCCTGCTTTCCCCGAACCTGCCACCGGTGCCCGGGGACTGGCCGTCTTCCGCGCGGATGGCGGCGAAACCGGCGCCTGACGCTCGCATTCCAGCCTTGCCTGCAGCCCTTGACCGATGTCCTCCAGGGTGACGCGGTGCCGCCAGGGGCGGCAGTCCGGATGGCGCAGTTCGATCACCCCGTACCAGGAGAGGCGCTCGTCGGGATAGTCGTTGGGGTAGATCGCCCGTTCAGGGATGCTGAGGGGCGTGACACCCAGACGGCCACCGATGGCGTGGACCTCGGCACCCGGCGGTTCGGACTCGACGAGCAGCCGATGCAGCTTCAAGCCGTCAGCAGCGACGGCAAGCGGCGCCGCAAGCAGCAGGCCGGCGGCGAACAGCGGACGAAAAAACTCAGAAGGCCGCATCGAAACCGAAGAGGATGTAGTTTTCCTTGCTCAGGTGGCCGGTGTAGTAGCTGCCGGTCCGGGACTGTTCATCCAGGAAGTCGATGTTGGCCTCGGCCACGCCCTTGACGTTGCGCATGAAATAGTAGCTGGCGGTCAGCGACAGGCTGTTGATGTCGATACCCTCATAGATGGTGTCGGTATTAGCCAGATCACCCGCATCGGCATAGTTGTAGAGCGCGGAAAAGGCCCAGCGGTCATTGGCGATGTAGTCGAGGCCGAGGAAGCCGCCCTGCCACTGGTAGTTCCGTCCCTGGCTGAGGAACCCGTCCCACTCGTTCCACAGATACTGGCCGAACCAGTAGGCCTTGCCGGCGATCACCCCGGACAGATCGAGCCCATAGGCCCGCTTGTCGGTATTGCGGCTGCCGCTGTCGAGACCCGCCGCCCCGGTGGCGTTGCGCTGCTTGCCGGACAGGCCGAACAGCCCCAGCCGCACCGGTCCCAGCTCGCCACCGATGCGACCGAACAGGGTCTTGGAATTGTCGTTGTCGAACATCTTGTCCGGCCGGCGATAGCCCGGGCTGTTGATGTTCAGGTTGTCCTCGATGCCGTTGCCGTTGACCAGGCCGAGTGCCAGGTCGATGGGCCCCAGGCCGCGGTCGAAGAGCACGCCCCGGTCATAGGTGATGCCGGCCATGCGATAGGCCATGAAGTCCTGGAACGAAAGTCGTGTCTCGCGGGCGAACATCAGGTCGGAGACCTGGAACTGACCCAGCATCATGCCGACGCCACTGCCGAAGATATCGTCATGGCGGAACCAGGCGTCCTCCACGATCACCTGGCCGTTGCCGCCCTTCTCCGCCAGGATGCCGTAGAAATAGTAGCTGATGTGATCGCTGAGCGGCGCACTGGACAACAGCTTGATCAGATAGGGCGACTGGAAATCCGTGCTGGCATTCTCGCTGACGCCGGTCAGGGGATCGATGGATCGACCGTCACGCGCCTGAACATAGGCCTGGGCGCGCACCGCCAGCGGCGGATAGGGCGGCAGTGCCAGCCGCTCGTCGCCGGTCTTGACGGTGTTGTCCTTCCAGTTCGGCAGCCGCATGTTGCTGTCACGGAAATGCTCACCAAACTTGTTCAGCCGCGGAAAGGCGGCATGGCAGGCGGCACAGCTCAGGCTGTACTTGCGGGCGAATTCCGGCATGGCGGAGACCGGGGACGCCCAGAACTGTATCCCCAGGCCGATGAACAACAGCCGGCTCGCAATACGACGCAGATCCCATTGAACCATCGAAGCTCTCCTTCGGCCGCCCTGCCGTCCCGGTCAGCCTATACCATTGGCGAAGAGAAAGGCAACGGTCTGACTGACATAGCACCTAGCCCGGATATTGCACCAAGGCGGCCCGCATCGGAGTGCAGACTGACATACAAGGCCGGGAGGCTCGCAAAAGGCTCCTCACGGCGGGGTACGGTTTGTGGCAGGCTCCGTGGGCCGGGGTGGCAGGATGGCGGGTACCCCTTGCGCCTCGATCGCGGCGGGCAATGCCCGGGGTCAATCGAACAGGCACAAAGCCGGGTTACGAGTTCCCGACCCATTTGCCAGTCTGCACGCCGATCATGCGGGCCGCCTTGCAATATCCGCTAGCCCGCATATTGCACGAAGGCGGCCTTGAATGCGTAATTTATCCGGTATTTATCAAGGCAGTGATTCCCTCTGCGAGCGATTGTGCCCTGTTACGGTTTGTGCCTATTCGATCTCAGAAAGCATCTGGCTGCGCATCCTGGCCGATCCCTCTTGAACCCTAGCTACGGCTATGCTTCTGCGGGTGATCGACCAACCTGCTTTGCCAGCTCCGCCCTGGGCATCGAATCCTTGGTGCAACATCCAGGCTAGCGATCAAAAGAATCGTTGGCACGGGATACCATTTTTTTCGTACCATTTGGACGCATGATCAGGAAAACCGCTTTCATCACCGGCACGAGCTCCGGCTTCGGCCATGGGCTCGCGCAGCATCTGCTCGAAAACGGCTGGTCGGTGTACGGCTGCAGCCGCCGCGGATGCGACCTGTCCGGCATACATGACCTGCGCTGCGACCTCACCGACTTCGCTGCCCTGCCCGGGGCACTGCAAGGCCTGCTCGGTGGGCTGGAGGCGCTTGATCTCGTGATCCTCAACGCCGGCGTCCTGGGTGAAATCCGCAGACTGGTCGAGACGCCGCTCGAGAGCCTCCGGCAGATCATGGAGGTGAACCTCTGGGCCAATAAAGCCGTCATGGACTGGCTGCATGGCTGGGGCCGGCCGCTGGGCCAGGTGGTCATGATCTCCTCCGGCGCCGCCGTGCTGGGCAACAAGGGCTGGGGTGGATACGCCCTGTCCAAGGCAGCGCTGAACATGCTGGCGAAGCTCTACGCCCACGAGTTTCCGGACACCCACATCAGCGCGCTGGCGCCCGGCATCATCGACACGCCGATGATGGACCACCTGTGCGAGGACGCCGACGCCGAGGCCTTCCCGGCACTGCAGCGGTTGCGCCAGGCACGCGGCACCGAGGTCATGCCCGGGCCGCTCGAGGCCGCCACACGACTCGTCTCGGTCCTTCCCGAGCTGAAGAAGTACCCCAGCGGCAGCTTCGTCGATATCCGCCAGATCCTCGACCCCGACGGCTACGCCAGCTTGTACGGCCGCTAGCCCGGATATTGCATCGGTACCCCGGATGATGGCGTGGCTGGGCCCGCCGGGAATCGCGGCCTGGAGGCCGCTCCTACGGGGCATGGCGGCACCCTGGCAGGAGCGGCCTCCAGGCCGCGATTGGCGTGGCGTCAACAGGCCCAGGAGTCTGTCGGACCAGGGACTGATCTACTGCGCCGGCGGGAGAACGGCGCGAATCTCCCCGATTTCTCGTTGCGTAGTGCCTACGATGCGCCTCGAAATCGTGGAGATTCGCGCCGTTCTCCCACCCTGCTCGTTATGATCGCCTGAGTCCGACAGGCTAGCCCGGATGAACATACACAAGAATGCCCGTTTGACGCCGCGTGGTCGAGAGCTCCTGGTGCGCAGGAACCCCGAAGAAGGCCTGCGCCCGGTAGAAACAGCCCAAGCCTGCGGCGTGAGTGTGCGCACCACTTACAAATGGCTGAAGCGATATCGCAAAGAGGGCTGGGCGAGTCTACAAGACCGCAACTCTCGGCCCCATCGGTGACCTCGCCAATACAGCCTCCAAGTCCACCAGCGCATTGTCGCCTTGCGACGCAAGCGTAAAACCTATCGCCAGATATGTCAGTTAGTGGGGATTCCCCATAGCACCATCGGGCGCATACTGACTCGGGCGAATACCCAATAAATCAAAACCAATAAGCACTACTTTTCCGCTCAGTCCTTTTTATTGAAAATTTGGAAAAACTTTGAAGACCATATTAACCCGGCATTACGCCAACTAAACCATTGGGTGGCTCTTCCTTTTTTCCCTTATATATATCTTGTCTTGATAGGTTTTCCTGATATTGGCCTGTCCTTTTTTTCTTCTCTCTAAATATTCTTCTACATTAAAGTGATGGAGTTCGAAGTCATTAACGGGTTCTTTCCTCGCAATCACAGATATCCACCATTTAAACGGCTTTGATTTTTTGTCCGGGGATGGGTCAAAATCCCAGATTATTGGTTTGAAACCGCACTTTTTCAGTAAAAATTCAAGGCATTCCTGTGTCATTAAAAAAGGATGCCATAATGATTCGCCACCTCTTGCCAACGGATTGTTTATCTGAATATAAACGTATCCTCCATCAGACAGGTTGCGATTTGCACCCTTTAATATTTCAACCGGATCGGTGAAATTAATCAGAGATGATGCAAAACAAATTATGTCATAAACATTTCCGGCGTTTTCTTGAAAGAAAATATCAGCATCACTTCCGACATGTTCAATGCCTGATTCTTTCAGGACTGCAATTGCCTGTTCCCCGGGTTCTATCGCATGTGTTATGCATCCATATTGCTTTTTCAGCTCTGTGAGTAAATACCCATACCCAGAACCGACATCAAGAATTTTTGTTTTTTCATTTATGCTGATATTTTCCGATACCATACCGGAGTGGTAAATTGCTTTGTTATGAGCACGACCTTTTTTTAAGCTGATTTTTTTGAGTTTATTTTTATTAATGTCAAATTCGCTCCAGAAAAAATATTTGTATATATTGACGTAGCCATCTTTTTTGATTGGTGGATTTAAAAATTTTAGTCCGCAACGCCTGCACAAACTATATTCCAGCTTGTGCTCATTAAATTCTATATTTCCATCGGGATGGAACTCCCTTTCCAAGCAAAGCGGGCATTGCTCAAATCGCTTTTCAAATATTATTTTTGGTTTCTCGTCAAGAAACTTTGTAGTGTCCATGATCTTCCGTACTTTTATTTGTCGGTGTCCCCGATCTGAGCTCATCCTGCGTGGAGCCAGGTGACTTCCTTGATCGGAGCTAGCACGAGACTTATGAAAAAGGGCATTTATTCTTTCCATACCCTTCGCCATATTGTTCCGCAATGAATTGATCAGGAACTTTTTATACAAATGCACACCACTGCCCCGTTAACATAAGCGTATAGGAAGAATAAACACCCTTTTTGCCCAAGTCCAGCAACCGCTGGCCAAGCAAAAGAGGGCAGGTCTCACCGTAAGCTTCCCCGAATTTCAGACGCATTGACCTGGGCCGGCGTCGTCTTCGTGGCGTTCGTCATCGATGTCTTCGCACGTCGCATTGTCGGCTTGCGAGTAGCGAGGTTCATTAGTGCTGGATGCGCTGGAGCAGGCGCTGTGGTCACAGACTGGGACTGAGGGGCTGATCCATCACAGTGACCGGGCAGCTAGCCCGGATATTGCACCAAGGATTCGATTCTCAGGGCGGAGCTGGCAAAGCAGCTTGGTCGATCACCCGCAGAAGTATAGCCGTAGCCAGGGTTCAAGGGGGATCGGCCAGGATGCGCAGCCAGATGCGTTCTGAGATCGAATAGGCACAAAGTGTACCCCGCTACGAGGGCCTATTTGCGAGCCTCCTGGCCTTGTATACCAGCCTGCACTCCGATCATGCGCGCCGCCTTGGTGCAATATCCGGGCTGGCAGCCTGTCGAACGTAGCAGGCTGCTAGCTGCATATTGTATCGGGACCCCGGATGATGGCGTGGCTGGGCGCGCCGGGGATCGCGGCCTGGAGGCCGCTCCTACGGGGCATGGCGGCACCCTGGCAGGAGCGGCAATCTCCCGCATAGGAGGCTGCCGGATTCAGCCCGTGCAATAAAAAACGGCTCGCAGAAGAACCTGCAAGCCGTTGTTTTGAAGAAATTTGGTAGCGGGGGCAGGATTTGAACCTGCGACCTTCGGGTTATGAGCCCGACGAGCTGCCAGACTGCTCCACCCCGCATCAGGAGTTGGGCATTCTAATGAATGCCCCGGGGCTTTGCAAGACCCTGAGGAAGTTTTTTTATCCCTTTGATTTTCTAGGGCTTGGCAGTCCGGCCAGGCAGGGGGGGCGAAGCGGTCAGCCGAGACGCATGGCTTCCAGGCAGGCCAGCATCAACCCGCCCGGGAAGAGGCCGAGCAGCAGCACGGCCAGCGCATTGATGCTGAGCGCCACCTGCATCTCGGCGTTGGCAGCCAGCGGCCGGTCGTCCTCGGGGACATCGAAATACATCAGCTTGACGACCCGCAGATAGTAGAAGGCGCCGATGATGGAGAAGAACACGGCGACCAGCGCCAGCCACAGCATGTCGACATCGATCACCGCCTCCAGCACCAGCAGCTTGGCATAGAAACCGACCGTCGGCGGCACCCCGGCCATGGAGAACATCAGCAGCAGCATCATGAAGGCGAACCAGGGATTGCGCGCATTCAGCCCCTTGAAGTCCTCCAGACGCTCGGCCTCGAAGCCGGCACGGCTCAACAGGATCACCATGCCGAAGCCGCCGGCCGCCATGATGGCGTAGGTGATGGCGTAGAACAGTGCCGCACCATAGCCGGCCTGGTTGCCGGAGAGGATACCGAGCAGCAGGAAGCCGACGTGGGAGATGGTCGAGTAGGCCAGCATGCGCTTGATGTTGCTCTGGGCGATGGCCACCAGGTTGCCCAGCGCCAGCGACAGCACGGCCAGCACCGCCAGCATGCCGCTCCAGTCGGCCTGCAGGGCACCCAGCGACTCGGCCAGCAGGCGCATGGCCATGGCGAAGGCGGCGATCTTGGGCGCGCTGCCGATGTACAGGGTGACGCAGGTCGGTGCCCCCTGGTAGACGTCGGGGATCCACATGTGGAAAGGCACCGCACCCAGCTTGAAGGCCAGCCCGAGGATGATGAAGGACAGGGCGAAGATCAGCGGCAAGCTGATCTCGGACATGGCCGCGATCCGCTCCGCCACCACCCCGATCTCCAGACTGCCGGTGACGCCGTAGACGATGGACATGCCATAGAGCAGCAGACCGGAGGCCAGGGCGCCGAGCACGAAGTACTTCATCGCCGCCTCGGATGCCGCCGGCGAGTCGCGGTTGAAGGCGACCAGGGCATAGAGCGACAGCGCCAGCAGCTCCAGCCCGAGGTAGAGAGTGAGCAGGCTGTAAGCGGAGATCATGATCATCATGCCCAGGGTGCCGAACAGGCCGAGGACATAGTACTCACCCTTGAACAGGGCCCGATCGCGCAGGTAGTCACGGCTGTAGGCGAACACCGCGAACACCACCAGCAGCACGAAGCTCTTGGCCAGGGTCGCCATCGGATCGGAGACATAGCTGCCGGACAGTGTGACCAGGCGCTCGTCGCTGCCACCCAGCACGTTCAGCAGCAGCGCCCCGAACAGGGTCAGCTGTGCCAGGGCATAGGTGAGGATGCGGTTGCGGTCGCTGATGAACAGGTCCAGGACCAGCACCAGACAGGCCATGCCGAGGACGAAGATCTCCGGGGCCAGGGGTGCAAAATCGGCTATCACAGGGTTCATCGGTCAGACTCTTAGAGTTTCGATACCGTGACGTGGGCCAGCAGATTCTGCAGCGTAGCCTGCATCACGTCGATCAATGGGGCCGGCCACAGGCCAAGCAGCAGCACCGCCACGGCCAGCGATCCGAGGATGAAGAATTCACGTGGATTGATGTCCTGCAACGCGGCCACCTGTTCGTTGGCCACGGCACCGAACACCACCCGCTTGACCAGCCACAGGCTGTAGGCCGCACCGAGGATCAGGGTGGTGCCGGCCAGGAAGGCATACCAGAAATTGCCCTTGAAACTGGCCAGGATGACCATGAATTCGCCGATGAAGCCGGAGGTGCCCGGCAGCCCCGAATTGGACATGGCGAACAGCACCATGAAGGCGGCAAACACCGGCATGGTGTTCACCACCCCACCATAGTCGGCGATCTGGCGGCTGTGCATGCGATCGTAGAGCACGCCGACGCAGAGGAACAGGGCGGCAGAGATGAAGCCGTGGGAGACCATCTGCACCATGCCGCCCTCCAGGCCGAGCACCGCACCCTGGGTGTCGCCGGTGTTCTCGATGATCGAGAACAGCAGGAAAAAGCCGAGGGTGGCGAAGCCCATGTGGGCGATGGAGGAATAGGCGATCAGCTTCTTCATGTCCTGCTGGACCACGGCGACGAAGCCGATGTAGACCACCGCGATCAGCGACATGCCGATGATCAGCCAGTCGAGCTCATGACTGGCATCCGGTGTGATGGGCAGGCTGAAGCGCAGGAAGCCGTAGCCGCCGATCTTCAGCATGATGGCCGCCAGGATCACCGAGCCGCCGGTGGGCGCCTCGACATGTGCGTCGGGCAACCAGGTGTGAACCGGCCACATTGGCACCTTGACGGCAAAGGCGAGCAGGAAGGCGAGGAAGATCAGGATCTGCTCGGTCATGCCCAGCTTCAGAGTGTGGAAGTCGAGAATGCCGAAGCTGTCCGACTGGTAGTGCATGTAGATCAGCGCCACCAGCATGAATACCGAACCGAAGAAGGTGTAGAGGAAGAACTTGATGGTGGCATAGACCCGTCGTGGCCCGCCCCAGATGCCGATGATCAGGAACATCGGGATCAGCATGCCCTCCCAGAAGACATAGAACAGCATGGCGTCCAGCGCTGCGAAGACGCCGATCATCAGCCCCTCCATGATCAGGAAGGCGGCCATGTACTGGGCGGTGCGGGTCTTGATCACCTCCCAGCCGGCCAGCACCACCAGCACGGTGGTGAAGGTGGTGAGCAGGATCAGCGGCATGGAGATGCCATCCACGCCGAGGTGGTAATTGATGCCGAAGGCCTCGATCCAGGGTGTCAGCTCCTGGAACTGCATGGCGGCGGTGCTGCTATCGAAGGCGGTGTACAGCGGGATGCTGAGCAGGAAGCTGAGCACCGAGACGATCAGTGCAATGCTCCGCCCGCCCCAGGGCTCGCGATCGCCCGCGGCCAGCACGGCGATTCCGCCGAAGATCGGCAGCCAGATCAGCAGACTGAGGATGGGCAATTCAAGCGGCATGAACGAATCCTTGGGTTCTCTTCACTATCCCGCCCTAGCGCAGGAACAGGGTCCAGCTCAGCAAGGCGAGCAGGCCGAAGATCATGGCAAAGGCATAATGATACAGATAACCGGTCTGCAGCTGGCGTGCCACCACCGCCACCAGGCCGACCAGCCGCGCACTGCCGTTGACGATCAGACCGTCGATCAACAGGCGGTCGCCCAGATGCCAGAGCACATGGCCGATACCCCGGGTACCGCCGGCGAACACCCGCTGATTGAATTCATCGGCGTAGTACTTGTTGACCAGCAGCCGGTACAGGGGGCCGGCCTTCTGCGCTGCCAGATCGGCCAGCGACGGGCGGACCAGATACACATACCAGGCGGTGAGCACGCCCGCTGCCGCCAGATAGACGGCCGGCCCGCCGAAGGCATGGGTCACGAAGCCGAGCACGCCGTGGAAGTCCTCGCCGATCGCGGCCAGCACGTCATGCTCCGGCAACACCAGGATGACATCCTTGAAATAGTCGCCGAACAGCACCGGTTCGATCAGGTAGCCGGCCAGCACCGAGGGGATGGCGAGCAGCACCAGCGGCAGAGTGACCACCCAGGGCGATTCACGCAGGTGCTCGCGGGTGTGCGCATCCATCCGCGGCGTGCCGTGGAACACCAGGAAATACATGCGGAAGCTGTACAGGGCAGTGACGAACACGCCGCCCAGCACGGCCGCATAGGCCAGGCCAGAGCCAGGCAGCTGGGAATGGTGCACCGCCTCGATGATGCTGTCCTTGGAGAAGAAGCCGGCGAAGAAGGGGGTGCCGATCAGCGCCAGGGAGCCGATCAGGCTGGTGATCCAGGTGATCGGCATGTACTTGCGCAGGCCGCCCATGTTGCGGATGTCCTGGTCATGGTGCATGGCGATGATCACCGAACCGGCACCGAGGAACAGCAGGGCCTTGAAGAAGGCATGGGTCATCAGGTGGAAGATGCCGGCGGCATAGGCCGAGGCGCCGAGGGCCACGGTCATGTAGCCAAGCTGGGACAGCGTCGAGTAGGCGATGACCCGCTTGATGTCGTTCTGCACCAGGCCCAGCAGCCCCATGAAGAAGGCGGTGATGGCACCGATCACCATGACGAAGCTGAGCGCGGTCTCCGACAGCTCGTACAGGGGTGACATGCGCGCCACCATGAAGATGCCGGCGGTAACCATGGTCGCGGCATGGATCAGCGCCGAGATCGGCGTCGGGCCTTCCATGGAATCGGGCAGCCAGACATGCAGCGGCACCTGGGCCGACTTGCCCATGGCGCCGATGAACAACAGGATGCCGATCAGCGTCATCAGCGACCAGCTCTGGCCGGGGATGACCTCGACCTGCAGATCCTTGAGTGCCGGCGCGGCGGCGAACACGTCCCAGTAGTCGAGGCTGTTGAAATACATCAGCACCGCGGCGATGCCGAGCAGGAAGCCGAAGTCGCCGACCCTGTTGACCAGGAAGGCCTTGAGGTTGGCGAAGATGGCGCTGGGCCGCTGGTACCAGAAGCCGATCAGCAGATAGGACACCAACCCGACCGCCTCCCAGCCGAAGAACAGCTGCAGGAAGTTGTTGGACATCACCAGCATCAGCATGGAGAAGGTGAACAGCGCGATATAGCTGAAGAAGCGTTGGTAGCCCGGATCGTCGTGCATGTAACCGATGGTGTAGATATGCACCATCAGCGAGACGAAGCTGACCACCGTCATCATCAGCACGGTGAGATTGTCGATCAGGAAGCCGATCTCGAAGCGGATGCCGTCGGCCACCATCCAGGTGTAGACCGAATCATTGTAGATCGCCGCCCCGTCCAGCAGGTGATGCTTGAAGACCAGCAGCGACAGCAGGAAGGCGATACCGACACCGGCGATGGTCACCCGGTGCGACCAGGTGCGGCCCAGCCACCTGCCGAACAGGCCGGCGAGGATGGCGCCGAACAGCGGTGCCAGCGGTATGGCGAGATAGATGTTTTCCATATCGCTTACCCCTTCAGGCTGTCGAGGTCTTCGACATTGATCGTCCGGCGGTTGCGGAACAGCACCACCAGGATGGCCAGGCCGATGGCCGCCTCGGCCGCCGCCACGGTGAGGATGAAGAATACGAACACCTGGCCGGCCGTGTCACCGAGGAAATGCGAGAAGGCGATGAAATTGGTATTCACCGCCAGCAGCATCAGCTCGATGGCCATCAGCAGAACGATGACATTCTTGCGGTTGAGGAAGATGCCGGCAATGCTGAGGCCGAAGAGGATGGCCCCCAGTACCAGATAGTCGGTCAGCCCGATCATGATGAGCCCTCCCCGGCATCCGCCTTCTCGGCCGCCATCTTCACCACCCGCAGGCGGTCCTCGGGGCGGACCGCGATCTGCTGCGAGGGCGTCTGGTATTTGGTTCCCGGGCGCCGGCGCAGGGTCAGGGCGATGGCGGCGATGATCGCCACCAGCAGGATCACCGAGGCGATCTCGAAGGCATAGACATAGTCGGTGTAGAGCACGCTGCCCAGCTCACGGGTATTGCTGTAGTCGGGCCCATGGCCGGCGGGTGCCGGCATCTCGCTGAACACCCGGGAGGTCACCACCAGGATCATCTCCAGCAGCATCAGTGCGGCCACCGGCAGCGCCACCGGCAGGTAGCGCACGAAACCCTCGCGCAGCGGCGCCAGGTTGATGTCCAGCATCATCACCACGAACAGGAACAGCACCATCACCGCGCCGACATAGACCAGCACCAGGGTGATGGCCAGGAACTCCGCCTCCAGCAGCAGCCAGAGGGCGGCACAGCTGAAGAAGGCGAGCACCAGATGCAGCACGGCATACACCGGGTTGCGCACGGTGATCACCCGCCCTGCCGCGAACAGCAGGATGGCGGCAAACACGTAAAAGACCAGTTTCTCGAATGTCATAACGGTGCTCGTGTCTCAATCCGGTGCGCCGCGACGGCGCCTGTCCTGCTCATCGATAGATGGCATCCGCCGCCCGGTCCGCGGCGATCTGCGCCTCCTGGCGCTCGCCGATGGCCAGCAGCTTCTCCTTGGTCATGATCTGTTCGCCACGGTTCTCGAAATGGTATTCATAGATCCGCGTCTCGACGATGGAATCCACCGGGCAGGACTCCTCGCAGAAGCCGCAGAAGATGCACTTGAACAGGTCGATCTCATAGCGGGTGGTGCGCCGCGTGCCGTCCTCGCGTGGCTCCGACTCGATGGAAATGGCCAGCGCCGGACAGGTCACCTCGCACAGCTTGCAGGCGATGCAGCGCTCCTCGCCGTTGGGGTAGCGGCGCAGTGCATGCAGACCGCGGAAGCGCGGCGACTGCGGGGTCTTCTCCTCCGGGTACTGGACGGTGATCTTGCGCGCGAACAGGTATCTGCCGGTCACCCGCAACCCCTGGATCAGCTCCCACAGGAGCAGGCTCTTGAAATACTGTTTTATCGCTTGCATGGCATCGCTCCCCGGCCGCCTCAGTCGAACCACGGGCCGACATCGGCCATGATCGCCACGCCCTCCACCACCAGCCAGACGATGGTGATGGGGATGAACACCTTCCAGCCCAGACGCATGATCTGATCGTAGCGATAGCGCGGGAAGGTGGCGCGGAACCACAGGAAGAAGAACAGGAAGAAGGCGATCTTGGCCACGAACCAGAACAGGCTCGGCTCGCCGATCACCGGCAGCGGCGCGAAGGGCGACAGCCAGCCGCCGGCGAACATCAGCGAGGTGAGCGCCGCGATCAGGATCATGTTGGCGTATTCGGCCAGGAAGAACACGGCGAAGGTCATGCCCGAATACTCGACATGGAAACCGGCGACGATCTCCGACTCACCCTCGGCCACGTCGAAGGGGGCACGGTTGGTCTCAGCCACCCCGGAGATGAAATAGACCAGGAACAGCGGGAACAGCGGCAACCAGAACCAGTGCAGGATACTGCCCTGCTGGGCCTGGACGATGTCGTTGAAGTTCAGGCTGCCGCCGGCCATCAGCACGCCGACCAGGGCGAAGCCCATGGCGATCTCGTAGGCGATGATCTGCGCCGCGGAACGCATGGCGCCGAGGAAGGCATACTTGGAGTTGGTGGCCCAGCCGGCGATGATCACCCCGTAGACCCCGACCGAGGTCAGGGCCAGCACATAGAGCAGGCCGGCATCGATGTCGGCCAGCACCAGGCCATCAGCGAAGGGGATCACCGCCCATGCCGCCAGGGCCGGGCCGATGGACAGCATGGGCGCGATCACGAACAGGAAGCGGTTGGCATTGGTGGGGACGATGATCTCCTTCATCATCAGCTTCACCGCATCGGCGATCGGCTGCAGCCAGCCGCGCGGTCCCACCCGGTTCGGCCCGATGCGCACCTGCATGTAGCCGATGATCTTGCGCTCGGCAAAGGTCAGATAGGCGACGCCGATCATCAGCGGCGCCACGATGGCGATGATCTTGACCAGTATCCAGGCGACTTCGATCACTGTGTCCAACATAAGGTTCTGCGTTCCCCTAGCTGTGGCCGCCTCAGCGCGCCAGCCCTGCCCGGCCGTAGGCGCTGCCCAGGGCCTCGCTGCCCGCCGCCGCGGACGGGATCCATACCGCACCCGGCGCCACCCGCGGGTCGATGACCAGTTCCAGATCGGCGCCGGCCGCGCCCTGGCTCACCCGCACCCGTCCGCCATCGGCCAGGCCGAGCCGTTCGGCATCGGCCGGATGAAGATGGACCCGTGCCGGCCCGCCGTCGGCCGCTGCCTGCAGGGCCGGCGCCCGCCGCACCAGGGCGTCGACGGCGTAGATGGCCGGCTCGCCGATCCGTTCCAGGCCCTCGCCCTCCCCCGCCTGCGTCTCCGCCAGGCGGGCCGGCATCGCCGGCAGTGCCGGGGCGAGATCGCCGAGACGCCCGCGCAACTCGTCGCGCACCTCCTGCGAGGACATGTAGCTGAAACCGGACACGTCCAGCAGGTTGCCGAGCACCCGCAGCACCTTCCAGCCGGGACGCACCTCGCCGGGCGGCGGCACCGCGCCGGCGAAGCTCTGCCAGCAGCCCTCGGCATTGACATAGGTACCGGAGGTCTCGGCGAAGGTTGCCACCGGCAGCAGCACGCTGGCGACCTGGCGCAACTCGTCGCTGACGAAGGATGTCAGTGCGGCGACGAAGGGGGCCTGCCCGAGGGCCGACATGGCCGCAGACGGATCGGCAAAGTCGGCCTGTGGCTCACAGCCGAACAGCAGGTAGCCGGCCAGCGGATCGGCCAGCATCTGCCCGACATCGAGACCTTCCGTGCTGCGTCCTGCTCCACCGGCAGTACGATGCGGCAGCACCCCCGCCAGCCAGCCCCCGGCGGCATTGGCGCCGTCACTGAGCTGACCCATCCGCAGCCCGGCCCGTTCGGCGATGAACAGCGCCAGGGCGCGCAGGGTGGCGGCTGCCGGGTGCATGGCCGCACCCAGGCCGAGCAGCAGGCTGCCCCGCTCGGCCCCGAGCAGCGCCTCGGCCATGGCCCGATGGGTCTCACCCGCCTCGGCATCGCCGAGCAGACCGGCGAGGGCGGCGGGGATCTCGCCGTCCCTGGCATCGGCCACGGCCCGGGCCACGGCGGCCAGTTCGGCCACCATCTGCGAGGGACGGACGATGGCCTTGTGGGCCAGGCGGAAATGGAAGTCATAATCGACCGGGTTGACGGCCATCAGGGTGGCGCCGGCCAGCCAGGCCTTGCGCAAGCGGTGACCGGCGATCGGCTGGTCCTTGCGGATGTTGCTGCCGATGAGCAGCACGCAATCGAGCCGCTCCAGATCCTCGATCGTCTGCCCCAGCCAGGGGAACGGGGCCGCGGCCTGCTGGTCGCTGAAGTCGGTCTGCCGCAGACGGTGATCGAGATTGGCGCAGCCAATGCCCTCGGCCAGGCCGTTCAGCAGATGCATCTCCTCCAGGGTCGCCGAAGGCGAGGCCAGCAGGCCGAGCTGCCCACCGCCGATCGCCTTGATCCCTTCGGCCACTGCCGTCAGCGCCCGGTCCCAGTCGACCTCGCGCCACTCGCCGCCTTCCTTGAGCATCGGCACGGTCAGCCGTTCGCGGCTGGACAGCCCCTGGTAGCTGAAGCGGTCACGGTCCGCCAGCCAGACCTCGTTGACGCTCTCGTTGTCGCGCGGCACGGCGCGCAACACCTGGCCGCGGCGGCTGTGCAGATAGAGGTTGGAGCCGATGCAGTCGTGCGGCGCGATGGCCGGATGCCGGGTCAGCTCCCAGGGACGGGCCCGGAAACGGGAAGGCTTGGCGGTCAGGGCACCGACCGGGCAGACGTCGATCACATTGCCCGACATCTCCGAACCGATGGCCTGGCCGACATAGGTACCGATGCGGGTATTCTCGCCGCGGCCCATGCCGCCCAATTCCTTGTGGCCTGCGATATGCTCCAGGAAGCGCACGCAGCGCGTGCAGTGGATGCAGCGCGTCATCTCGGTGGCGATCAAGGGCCCGATGTCCTCATCCGCCACCACCCGCTTGGCCTCGGCGAAGCGCGACAGGTCACGCCCGTATCCCACGGACAGGTCCTGCAGCTCGCACTCGCCGCCCTGGTCGCAGATCGGGCAGTCCAGGGGATGGTTGATGAGCAGAAACTCCATCACCGACTTCTGCGCCTCGCGGGCATAGTCGGATTCGGTCCACACCTTCATGCCGTCCATCAGCGGCGTGGCGCAGGCCGGCAGCGGCTTGGGCGCCTTCTCCACCTCGACCAGGCACATGCGGCAGTTGGCGGCGATGGGCAGTTTCTTGTGATAGCAGAAACGCGGGATGGGGATGCCGTTCTCGTCGGCAACCTCGATCAGCATCTGCCCCTTGCGGGCCGGATACGCCTGGCCGTTGATCTCGACGGTGATCTGGTCCTCGGCCGGAATCTCTGGCTTGGCGCTCATGCCGCCACCCCCGCACCGACAGTGCCGTCGACCATGGACCGCTTGTGCTCGATGAAGTAGCGGAACTCGTGGCCGAAGTGCTTGAGGAAGCTCTGCACCGGCCAGGCGGCGGCGTCGCCGAAGGCACAGATGGTGCGGCCCTCGATCTGGCCGGCGGCGGCTTCCAGCAGTTCCATGTCTTCGGGACGCCCCTCGCCCTCGGCGATGCGCTTGATCACCCGGTACATCCAGCCGGTGCCCTCGCGGCAGGGCGTGCACTGGCCGCAGGATTCAGCGTAGTAGAAACGCGCCAGCCGCAGCAGTGCCCGAACCATGCAGGTGGAGTCGTCCATCACGATCAGCCCGCCGGAGCCGAGCGCGGAACCTGCCTGGCACAATGAATCGTAATCCATGGTGCACTGCATGATCACCTCGGCCGGCATCACCGGCATGGAGCATCCGCCGGGGATCACCGCCTTGAGTTCATGGCCGTCGCGCACCCCGCCGGCCATCTCCAGCAGTTCCGGGAAGGGCGTGCCGAGCGGGATCTCGTAGTTGCCGGGTTTGTTGACGTGGCCGGACACGGAGAAGATCTTCTCGCCGCCGTTGTTCGGCTTGCCGAGGTTCAGGAACCACTCGCCGCCGTTGCGCATGATGGCCGGCACCGAGGCCAGGCTCTCGGTGTTGTTGATGGTGGTCGGCTTGCCATAGAGGCCGAAGTTGGCCGGGAACGGCGGCTTGAAGCGCGGCTGGCCCTTCTTGCCTTCCAGCGAATTGAGCAGCGCGGTTTCCTCGCCGCAGATGTAGGCGCCGGCGCCGAGGTGCGAGTAGAGATCGAAATCGACCCCGGAACCGAGGATGTTCTTGCCCAGCAGCCCGGCATCATAGGCCTCCCTGAGCGCACCCTCGAAGCGCTCGAAGGGCTCGTGGTGGAACTCGCCACGCATGTAGTTGTAACCGACGGTGGCGCCGATGGCATAACCGGCGATGGCCATGCCCTCGATCAGGGCGTGGGGGTTGAAGCGCAGGATGTCGCGGTCCTTGCAGGTGCCAGGCTCGGACTCGTCGGAGTTGCAGACGATGTACTTCTGTACCGGGGCATTGCGCGGCATGAAGCTCCACTTCAGGCCGGTGGAGAAACCGGCACCACCGCGGCCGCGCAGGGCGGACTTCTTCACCTCTTCGATGATGTCCTCCGGCGGCGTCTTCTCTTCGAGGATCTTCTTCCACGCCTGGTAGCCGCCCACCTTGAGATAGGTCTCCAGGGTCCAGGGCTGCTCGTACTGCAGGGTGGTGAAACAGACTTGGTTGACCATCGGCTACTCCAGCGCGTCCAGAATCCGGTCCACCTTCTCCGGGGTCAGATTCTCGTGGTAATGGCCGTTCACCGCCATCATCGGGCCGCCGGCGCAGGCCGCCAGGCACTCCTCTTCCAGCTTGAGGTAGATACGCCCGTCCGGCGTGGTCTCACCCAGCTTGATGCCGAGCTTCTTCTCCACGTGATGCACGATCTCCGCCGCCCCGCACAGCATGCAGGAGATGTTGGTGCACAGGGCGACCGTGTTGCGGCCGACCGGCCGGGTCTCGATCATGGAATAGAAACTGGCGACCTCGTAGACCGAGACTGGCGGCATGTCCAGATAGTCGGCCACCGCATCCATGTAGTCGGTGGACACATGGCCCTGTTCGTGCTGCACGGCGTGCAGGGCCGGCAGCACCGCGGACTGCTTCTGGTCCGCCGGGTACTTGGCCAGCCAGTGGTCGATCTCGGCCCTGACCTCTGCCGAGAGCAGATCCGACTTGCGCTGTGAATTCTCCACCGTCACCGGTCGATCTCCCCGAATACGATATCCTGCGTACCGATCACGGCCACCGCGTCGGCCAGCATGTGGCCGCGCACCATTTCGTCGAAACCGGACAGATGGGCAAATCCCGGCGCGCGGATCTTCACCCGGAACGGCTTGTTGGCCCCGTCCGAGATCAGATAGACACCGAACTCGCCCTTGGGATGCTCGACCGCGGCATAGGCCTCACCCTCCGGCACGCAATAGCCTTCGCTGAACAGTTTGAAGTGATGGATCAGGGCCTCCATGTCGGCCTTCATCTCCTCGCGACGCGGCGGCGCGATCTTGTGATCCTGGATAATCACCGGCCCCGGATTGTGGCGCAGCCAGTCGATGCACTGCTTGATGATGCGGTTCGACTGACGCATCTCCTCCATGCGCACCAGATAGCGGTCGTAGGAATCCCCGTTGCTGCCCACCGGGATGTCGAAATCCATGCGGTCGTAGACCTCGTAGGGCTGTTTCTTGCGCAGATCCCATTCCACGCCGGAACCACGCAGCATCGGGCCGGTGAAGCCCATCTGCTTGGCGCGTTCCGGCGATACCACGCCGATGCCGACGGTACGCTGCTTCCAGATGCGGTTGTTGGTCAGCAGCGTCTCGTACTCGTCGACGCAGCCGGGGAAACGCTCGGTGAAATCCTCCAGAAAGTCGAGCAGCGACCCCTGGCGGTTGCGGTTGAGGCGCTTGACGTCGGCCGCATCGTGCCACTTGGATGGCTGGTACTGCGGCATGGAATCCGGCAGGTCGCGGTACACCCCGCCGACCCGGTAGTAGGTGGCATGCAGGCGGGCACCGGACACCGCCTCGTAGGCGTCCATCAGGTCCTCCCGCTCGCGGAAGGCGTAGAGGAACATGGTCATGGCGCCGACGTCCAGCGCATGGGCGCCGATCCACAACAGGTGGTTGAGGATGCGCGTGATCTCGTCGAACATCACCCGGATGTACTGGGCACGCTCCGGCGCCTCGATGCCGAGCAGCTTCTCGATGGCCAGCACATAGCCGTGCTCGTTGCACATCATGGACACGTAGTCGAGCCGGTCCATGTAGCCGATCGACTGGTTGTAGGGCTTGCTCTCGGCCAGCTTTTCCGTGGCCCGGTGCAGCAGGCCGATGTGCGGATCGGCCCGCTGGATGACCTCGCCATCCATCTCCAGCACCAGGCGCAGCACACCATGGGCCGCCGGGTGCTGGGGTCCGAAATTGAGGGTGTAGTTTCTGATCTCAGGCATCGCTGCCATTCTCCGCTGCGGGCTGGTCGGCCGCCGGGCCCTGCCCCCCGGCCGATTCCCGGATCACCCGGGGCGTCAGCACCCGGGGCTCGATGCTCACCGGCTGATAGACCACCCGCTGCCGTTCCGGGTCATAGCGCACCTCGACATTGCCGGACAGGGGGAAGTCCTTGCGGAAGGGATGGCCGATGAAACCATAGTCGGTGAGGATGCGGCGCAGGTCCGGATGCCCCTCGAAGACGATGCCGAACAGGTCGAAGGCCTCGCGCTCGTACCAGTTGGCGCTGTTCCAGACATCGACCACCGAGGGCACCACCGGCAGCTCGGCATCCGGGGCAAAACAGCGCAGACGGATGCGCTGGTTGTTGGTTACCGACAGCAGGTGGTAGACCACCGCGAAGCGCTGGGTCCCGCCGGCCGACTCCACCGACAGCTCCTCGTCCACGGGCCGCATCCGGGCAGCGGTCTTGGGCGCCGAGGCCCGACTGAATCCCCGACCGCTGGCCTCGGCGGTCTCCCATTCACTGCAGCCGTAGCCGAGGTAGTCGACGCCGCAGAGATCGATGAGGAGCTCGAACTCGAAGGGGGGGCGGTCGCGCAGCGCCAGACAGACCTCGCGCAGCCGCTCCGCCTCCACCGTCAGGGTCAGTTCTCCCCGATCCACCACCGCGGACAGCAGTGAATCGCCGAGAATCTCCCCGACCTGCTCCCTGAGTTGCATCGCGCTGCTGGGCATGGCTGTCCTGTCGTTTCTTCGTTCTGGTTGTGGGCGCGGCCCGCCTCAGCGGGCGATGGTATTGGTGCGCCGGATCTTGTTCTGTAGCTGGATTATGCCGTAGAGCAGGGCCTCGGCCGTCGGCGGACAACCGGGGATGTAGATGTCCACCGGCACCACCCGGTCGCAGCCACGCACCACCGAATAGGAATAGTGGTAATAGCCGCCGCCGTTGGCACAGGATCCCATGGAGATCACCCAGCGCGGTTCGGCCATCTGGTCGTAGACCTTGCGCAGTGCCGGCGCCATCTTGTTGCACAGGGTGCCGGCCACGATCATCACGTCGGACTGGCGCGGGCTGGGCCGGAACACCACGCCAAAACGGTCCAGGTCGTAACGCGAGGCACCGGCCTGCATCATCTCCACCGCGCAGCAGGCCAGGCCGAAGGTCATCGGCCACAGCGAACCGGTACGGGCCCAGTTGATGAGCTTGTCCGCCGTGGTGGTGACGAAGCCTTCCTCGAGGATACCTTCGATGCTCATCCGTCAGTGACTCCGAAGCCTGCGCCGACTCGCGGACGCTCGCATCCCCGCTGCGCGGGGCCCCTGCTCACTGCTCGCGTCGCTGCTCCCTTCACCGATTGCATGAACGACAGCGGATAATCCTCGCAGCCTGCGCCGACTCGCGGACGCTCGCATCCCCGCTGCGCGGGGCCCCTGCTCACTGCTCGCGTCGCTACTCCCACTCCAAAGCCCCCTTCTTCCATTCGTAGATGAAGCCGATGACGAGGATGCCGAGGAAGACGAGCATGGCAAGGAAACCGAACAGGCCGATGTCTTCGAGCACGATCGCCCAGGGAAACAGGAAGGCGATCTCCAGATCGAAGATGATGAACAGGATGGCAACCAGGTAGTAGCGCACGTCGAATTTCATGCGCGCGTCTTCGAAGGCCTCGAAGCCGCATTCATAGGGGGAGAGTTTTTCGCTGTCGGGGCGGTGGGGGCCGGCCAGGAAACCGACGGCGATGGCCCCGAAACCGACAGCAATACCGATGGCGATAAAGATCAGGATCGGCAGGTAATTTTCCAGCATGCGATCGGCTTCCGGTGGCCTTGAATGGCAAGGTGTCCGCGCGCATCAGCATACGCCGCGTCGAGCGCGCAGTCTAGGCCAGAGACAGCGAAGCTGTCAAGCCGTCGACGCCACATATTTATTTTCATAATCAGACAGATATGGTCAACAATAGAATTTGTCCAGGCATACTAAGACAAACGATAACAAAGCCTCATTCAGAGCTTGCCAGGCGCCCCGGATCAAGGCGTGCTCCGCAGGGAATGGCCCGCCCTTGCCAAGGGGCACAACGCAGAGCCGGGGCGCCTGGCAAGCTCCCTGCGGGCGGGCCTCTGGACGGCCATCCGCAACGTTGCAATGGCTTGACAGGGAATCACCCTGCCGGCGCCATTACGCCTTGCGGGCTGATCGACCAGAGACCCGCTGAATGAGGCTTTGTTATCGTTTGTCTTAGTAAATACAAAGCGCGGAAAAGCGCATCTGGACAACAAAAAACGGGGCCCTTGAGCCCCGTTGCATAGATGGTGCCGAAGGCCGGACTCGAACCGGCACGGCTTTCGCCACTACCCCCTCAAGATAGCGTGTCTACCAATTCCACCACTTCGGCAAGATATGTGTGAATGAGGCCCAAATGCTGCCAGCAGGCTGTTGAAAAACCCTCTGACGGCACGATACGGCGTTAAAAAAATGGCTCAAAATGCTCATTTACGGCCATGTAAACTGCGCTTTTTCGCCATTTTTTGCCTTGTCTCGCACTCGCCAGAGACTTTTTCAACGGCCTGCTAGTTCGGCAGGTCGCTGCCGGCGCCAGCCGCCCCGTCCGCCGGTGGCAGATCGGCCGGCGGCAGATCGGTCGCCTCTTGCTTCTTGGCGGCCGGGGTCTCTGCCGGCACCTGGTTCACGGCCGGCGCCAGCTGTTCAGCCACACTGGCCGGCGCCCGGCGGTCGCCCAGCACCCATTCGCTGGACAGCAGCAGACTGTTGGCGAAGAACAGGGCGGCGAGGATGGCGGTGCTGCGGCTCAGGAAGTTGCCGGAGCCCTGGGCACCGAACACCGTCGCCGAGGCGCCGCTGCCGAAGGCCGCACCGGCATCCGCCCCCTTGCCGTGCTGCAGCAGCACCAGGACGATCACGCCGATGGCGAGCAGAACCTGAAAGACCAGCAGAATCGAATACATGGGATGTTATTTTAACCTCAAACGGCGTCCGGGGCACGGCAGATGGCCAGGAATTCGTCGGCACTCAGCGAGGCGCCGCCGATCAGGCCACCGTCGATGTCCGCCATACCGAACAGCTCGGCCGCGTTGGCCGCCTTGACGCTGCCGCCATAGAGGATCTGCACCTTCTCGGCGACACCGGCATCGAGCCCGGCCAGCTTCTGACGGATGAAGGCATGGACCTCCTGGGCCTGCTCCGGGCTGGCGGTCTTGCCGGTACCGATGGCCCATACCGGCTCGTAGGCGATCACCGCATCGGCCAGGGCAGCGATGCCCTCCAGTTCGATCACCGCGTCCAGCTGACGGGCGACCACCTCATCGGTGATCCCCTTCTCGCGTTCCTCCAGCAGCTCACCGACACAGAGGATGGGCGTCAGGCCGAAACGGCGGGCGGCGGCGAACTTGCGCGCCGTGAATTCGTCGCTCTCGCCGTAGATGCTGCGCCGCTCGGAGTGGCCGACGATGACGTACCGGCAGCCGACGTCCTTGAGCATGGTGCCGGAGACCTCGCCGGTGAAGGCGCCGGCCTCCTGGTCGCTGACGTCCTGACCACCGACGGCGACGACAGTACCGTCCAGCATCTCGACCACCTGCGGGATATAGACATAGGGCGGACAGACGCACACCGCCGCGCTCTTCACCTCGCCGAGGCCTGCCTTGATGCCGTCGACCAGCGTGCGAATGCTGTCGAGGGAACCATTCATCTTCCAGTTACCGGCCACCAGAGGTTGTCGCATGCGTCAGTCTCCCGGGAAATCGCAATCAAAACGGGCGGCAAGCTTAGCCGCCCGACCGAAAAAAATCAATTTTGCCGGGGAACTGGGGTATGGCCGCGAAACCCGCGAAAAACAGACGTCGCCGCGGTTTCGATAGCCGCGACCACCCCCATCAGGCGCCGAAGACCTCGGCCACCACCTCGGCCAACGCCGACGCCTCCCGCATCACCAGCGCTTCGTCGTCGGCCTCGACCATGACCCGGATCACCGGTTCGGTACCCGAGGGCCGCAGCAGCACCCGGCCATGGCCGGCCAGCCGCGTCTCGGCCTCGCGCACCGCAGCGGCCACCTGTTCCGAATCGTCGAGGGCGGCGCGCCGGGCGATTGGCACGTTGATCATGTGTTGCGGATACTTGCTCACCCCGGCCCGCAGCTCGGCCAGGCTGCGGCCGGTGGCGACGATCTCATGCAGAACCTGCAGCGCCGAGACGATGCCGTCCCCGGTGCTGGTCCGGTCCAGGCAGATGATGTGTCCGGAGGACTCGCCGCCGATGACGCAGCCTTCGGCACGCAGCATCTCCAGCACGTGGCGGTCACCGACCCGGGCCCGGTAGAGAGTGATGCCGAGCTCGCGCAGGGCATGCTCCAGCCCCAGGTTGGTCATCAGGGTGCCGACCACGCCACCGCGAAGCTGGCCCGCGGTCTGACGGGAACGAGCGATGATGTACAACAGTTCGTCGCCATCGACCAGCTCGCCGCGATGATCGACCATCACCACCCGGTCGCCGTCGCCGTCGAAGGCGATGCCGAGGTCTGCGCCCAGCTCCAGCACCGCGGCCTGCAGCGCAGCCGGCTGGGTGGAGCCACAACCCTCGTTGATGTTCAACCCGTCCGGTTCCACGCCGAACGGGATGACCTCGGCACCCAGCTCGTCCAGCACCGCCGGCGCCACCTGGTAGGTGGCGCCGTTGGCGCAGTCGACAACGATCTTGAGGCCGCGCAGGCTGAGGCCCAGCGGCACGGTGCTCTTGCAGAATTCGATATAGCGCCCCCCGGCATCCACCACCCGTTCCGCCTTGCCGAGCCGCGCCGAGTCCACGGTGTGCATGGGGCTGTCCAGCACCGCCTCGATCTCGGCCTCGACCTCGTCCGGCAACTTGGTCCCCTGGGCGGAGAAGAACTTCACGCCGTTGTCGTAATACGGGTTGTGCGAGGCGCTGATGACGATACCGGCGCAGCAGTGCAGGGTCCGGGTCAGATAGGCGATGGCCGGCGTCGGCATCGGCCCGAGCAGCCGGATGTCCATCCCGGCCGCGGACAGTCCGGCTTCCAGCGAGGACTCGAACATGTAGCCCGAGATCCGCGTGTCCTTGCCGATCAGCACCTTGTCGCAGCTACCGTTGCCCAGCACCCGGCCGATGGCCCAGCCCAGCTTGAGCATGAAATCCGCCGTCACCGGTGCCTCACCGACCCGCCCGCGGATACCGTCCGTTCCAAAATACTTCCTGCTCATGGGCGAAACTCCTCCTGCCCGGTTCCCGCCGGCGACATCACCGGCCCCTCCCCTGCCTGCCATCGGCCACCAGGGGGCAAGCTTGATCAATCCGCGGCCTGCACCGCGGCGCACATTCCCAGCGCCTGCACCGTGGCCGCCACGTCGTGCACCCGGATCAGACGCGCACCCTGCCAGGCGGCGATCACCGCCAGCGCCACGCTGGGATGCAGCCTGTCCGCCACCGGCAGGCCAAGCACGGCGCCGATCAGCGACTTGCGCGACAGACCGACCAGCAACGGATAGCCGGCCGCGGCCAGACGGTCGAGATGCTTCAACAGACTGAGATTATGTTCCACCGTCTTGCCGAAACCAAAACCCGGATCGAGCAGGATATGCTCGCGCGGCACGCCGGCCGCCTGGCAGGCCGCGGCCCGCTCCAGCAGGAAAGCCTGCACCTCGGCCAGCACGTCGCCGTAGCTCGGCGCCTGCTGCATGCTGCGCGGCTCACCCTGCATGTGCATCAGGCACAGCGGCACGCCCAGCTCGGCCGCAGCCTGCAGGGCACCGGGCTCCCGCAGGGCCCGCACGTCGTTGATCAGGCCGGCACCGGCAGCCACCGCGGCGCGCATCACGCCGGGCTTGCTGGTATCGATGGACAACGGCAGTTCGATCTCCGCAGCCAGCGCCTCGATCACCGGCAGAACCCGGTCCAGTTCCTCCTGTTCGGAAACGGGCGCGGCGCCAGGCCGGGTCGACTCGCCGCCGACGTCGATCACCGCGGCACCGGCCTCGGCCATGGCCCGGGCATGGGCCAGAGCGGCGTCACGTCCGCTGAAACGACCACCATCGGAAAAGGAGTCGGGGGTGACGTTGAGCACCCCCATCACCTGGGGCCGGTCGAGCCACAGCGGCCGGCCATTGCAGTCCAGCGGCATCGGCGATGCGGGTGCCTGGTTCATGATACCGGGTGTCCGAGAGGAACCATCCTGAAGGCGGCGTCCGCCAGCCCTTGCGGCTGGCGGACGGACAGGGATTGGCGCGGCCTCAGTGCTGGCTGGCCGGGCCGCCGATCGGCCCCTCGGCCGTGCCCTTGCCGGCCTCGCGGCCAGCCTCGGACTCATCGCTACCCGCTGCGCTGCCACCACCGCTGGACGGGGTGTCGCTCCAGTCCTGGGGCGGACGCACCTCGCGGCGGGCCATCAGGTCATCGATCTGATGCGAATCGATGGTCTCGTATTTGATCAGCGCCTCGGCCATGGCATGCAGAATGTCCTCGTTGTCCTTGAGCAGCTGTTCGGCGCGCTGGTAATTGCGGTCGACGATGGCCCGCACCTCCTCGTCGATGGCATGGGCCGTGTCGTCGGAGATGTTCTTGTGCTGGGTCACGGAATGGCCGAGGAACACCTCGCCTTCCTCCTCGCCGTAGGTCAGCGGCCCCAGCTGGTCGGACAAGCCCCAGCGGGTGACCATGTTGCGTGCCAGCTCGGTGGCGCGCTGGATGTCGTTGGAGGCGCCGGTGGTCACCGCCTCGGATCCGAAGATCAGCTCCTCGGCGATGCGGCCGCCGAACAGGCTGGAGATCTGACTCTCCAGACGCCGCTTGCTGAAGCTGTGCCGGTCCTCCTCGGGCAGGAACAGGGTCACGCCCAGGGCCCGGCCACGGGGGATGATGCTCACCTTGTGCACCGGATCATGCTCCGGCACCAGCCGGCCGACGATGGCGTGACCGGCCTCGTGATAGGCGGTGAGCTTCTTCTCCTCGTCACTCATCACCATCGAGCGCCGCTCGGCGCCCATCATGATCTTGTCCTTGGCCTTCTCGAAGTCCTCCATCTCCACCACCCGCTTGTTGGCGCGGGCGGCGAACAGCGAGGCCTCGTTGACCAGGTTGGCCAGATCGGCACCGGAGAAACCGGGCGTGCCGCGGGCCAGGATCCTCGGATCGATGCCCTCCCCCAGCGGCACCTTGCGCATGTGCACCTTGAGGATCTGCTCGCGGCCGCGGATGTCCGGCAGCGGCACCACCACCTGGCGGTCAAAGCGCCCGGGGCGCAGCAGCGCCGGGTCCAGCACGTCGGGACGGTTGGTGGCGGCAATGACGATCACGCCCTCGTTGCCCTCGAAACCGTCCATCTCCACCAGCAGCTGGTTGAGGGTCTGCTCGCGTTCGTCGTGGCCGCCGCCCAGGCCGGCACCACGGTGGCGACCGACGGCATCGATCTCGTCGATGAAGATGATGCAGGGGGCGTGCTTCTTGGCCTGCTCGAACATGTCACGCACGCGGGAGGCACCGACGCCGACGAACATCTCCACGAAATCGGAACCGGAGATGGTGAAGAACGGCACCTTGGCCTCGCCGGCGATGGCCTTGGCGAGCAGGGTCTTGCCGGTGCCGGGAGAACCGACCATCAGCACGCCGCTCGGAATCTTGCCGCCCAGCTTCTGGAACTTGCTCGGGTCGCGCAGGAACTCGACCAGCTCGGCGACCTCCTCCTTGGCCTCCTCGACGCCGGCCAC
Source organism: Thiohalobacter sp. IOR34 (assembly GCF_030406045.1). Taxonomy (GTDB): domain Bacteria; phylum Pseudomonadota; class Gammaproteobacteria; order Thiohalobacterales; family Thiohalobacteraceae. The sequence continues at coordinate 1,097,142 of NZ_CP128988.1, read as the reverse complement.
GTCGGCAAAGGTCACCTTGACCTGATCCTCGCCCAGCATCCGCGCCCGCGACTTGCCGAAGGACATGGCACCGCGACCACCCCCGCCGCCCTGCATCTGGCGCATGAAGAATACCCAGACGCCGATCAGCAACAGCATCGGGAACCAGGAGATGAAGATCTGCGTCAGCAGGCTCTGCTCGTCACGCGGCTTGGCGATCACCCGCACATTGTTGGCCAGCAGGTCGTCGATCAGCTTCGGATCGTCCGGCGCATAGGTGGTGAAGCGTTCCCCCGCCGTGGTCTGGCCGTGGATGGTGCGCTCCTGGATGGTGACCTGGGCCACCTGGCCGGATTTCACCTGGGCGATGAAATCCGAATAGCCGATGGTGTCGGTACGCTGGGTGGGCGGTCCGAAATTATTGAACACCGTCATCAGCACGATGGCGATGACCACCCAGAGAACCAGATTCTTTGCCATGTCGTTCAACGTCTATACCTCAAGTTCATGGTCACGCGATTCGCGCGTAACCCCCTGCAAACATACAGGTTATAGCGATTTCAGCAGGGCCTTCGTTCGACCTTACTACAGTTTGCGGCCACTCGCCAGCAGGTAGACCTCCCGCGAACGCGGCCTCGAGGCACGCGGTTTGCGCACCACGACCCTTTCATATTGACCACGCATCGACCGCACCAGTTCATCGAAACCCTCGCCCTGGAACACCTTGGACAGGAAACTTCCCCCGGCGCGCAGATGCCCGGCGGCGAAATCCGCGGCCAGTTCCACCAGGTACATGGCGCGCGGCAGGTCGATGGCCTCCATGCCGGCCATGTTCGGCGCCATGTCCGACATCACCAGGTCGACCGGCTGCTCACCGACCAGCGCCTGGAAGGCCGCCAGCACCTCGTCGTCACGGAAGTCGCCTTGCAGGAAACGTACCCCGGGGAGGTCGTCCATGGGCAGGATGTCCAGCGCGATGACGCGCCCCTTGCCACCCAGCACCCGGGCCGCGTACTGCGACCAGCCGCCAGGCGCCGCCCCCAGATCGACCACGGTCATCCCGGGACGCAGGATGCGATATTTCCGGTCCAACTCCTCCAGCTTGTAGACGGCGCGCGAGCGGTAGCCCTCGCGTTGCGCCCGCTGGACGAACTCGTCGTCGAAATGTTCCTTCAGCCAGCGTCGGCTGCTCTTGCTACGGGCCATGGGAAAAAAATTCGCTGATCGAGGGAGAAGATGGGTATGATAGGCCCTGATTTCAATCGCATGGCGGGCCCCGGTTGTCCGCCACTTTTCACCGCAGGACCCCCGAATGGTACTCACTGAACGCCAGAAACGCCATCTGCGTGGCCTCGGCCACCGCCTCAAGCCAGTAGTCACCGTCGGCAGCGGCGGTCTGGGCGACAACGTGCTGGAAGAGATCGACCGCTCGATCGAACACCACGAGCTGATGAAGGTACGACTCAGCGTCGGCGACCGGGAACTGCGCGATCAGCTGATCGGCGAAATCTGCGAACGCCTGCAGCTGACCCTGATCCAGCGCATCGGCAACATCGCCCTGCTGTTCCGGCGCAGCCCGAACAAGCCGCGCATCCCGCTCAAACTCTGAATCGGGGGAAGCCATGAAAAGGGCTTTACAGCCACGGAACACCCCCCGGCTTCTGACTTCTGACTTCTGGATTCTGAATTCTGACTTCTGGATTCTGAATTCTGACTTCTGACCTATTCGTACCGCACCTCGACGATCTCGTAGTTCTTCTCGCCGCCCGGTGCGGCCACGGTGGCCACGTCGCCCTCCTGCTTGCCGATCAGGGCCCGGGCGATGGGCGAGCTGACCGAGATGCGGCCCTGCTTGATATCCGCCTCGTCGTCGCCGACGATCTGGTAGGTCACCTCCTCCCCGGTGTCCTCATCGGCCAGGTCCACGGTGGCACCGAAGATCACCTTGCCGGTGTTCTCCATCTGGGTGACGTCGATGATCTGGGCGTTGCTGAGCTTGCCCTCGATCTCCTGGATACGGCCCTCGATGAAGCTCTGCTGTTCGCGGGCGGCATGGTATTCTGCGTTCTCCTTCAGATCGCCATGCTCGCGCGCCTCAGCGATGGCCTGGATGACCCGCGGCCGCTCCACACTCTTCAGGTGCTGAAGCTCCTCGCGCAGCTTTTCCGCGCCACGCTTGGTCAATGGAACCTTGTTCATGCCTCTAGCTCCTCATGCAGATCCTGCAGGCAGTTGACCTCGGTCTGGTCGCGGCTGTCGAGTGCCATGCAGATCGCCTTGCCATGCGACAGGGTGGTGCTGACGTTGACCTTGTGCTGCAAGGCGGTGCGGCGGATGGTGTAGGAATCGGCGATCGCCTGCTTGCCTTCCGTCGTGTTCACAATATAGCTGATCTGATCGTTCTTGATCATGTCGACGATGTGCGGGCGTCCCTCGATCACCTTGTTCACCATCTCGCAGGGGATACCCGCCTCGAGGATGGCACGCGCCGTACCGCGGGTGGCGACGATATGGAAGCCACGCTCGACGAAGTCGCGCGCCAGTTCCACCGCCCCGCGCTTGTCGGCATCGCGCACGCTGATGAAGATCCGCCCCCCCGGTTTCGGCAACTCGGCGCCGGCACCGAGCTGGGCCCGGGCGAAGGCGGCCCCGAAGCTGCGGCCGACACCCATCACCTCGCCGGTGGACTTCATCTCCGGCCCCAGCAGTGGATCGACCCCCGGGAACTTGATGAAGGGGAAGACCGCCTCCTTCACCGAATAATAGGGCGGAATGCGCTCGTCGAGCGCGCCCTGCTCCGCCAGGCTGCGGCCGGCCATGCAGCGCGCCGCGATCTTGGCCAGCGGCCGGCCGGTGGCCTTGGAGACATAGGGCACGGTGCGCGAGGCACGCGGATTGACCTCCAGTACATAGACCTCGTTGTCCTTGATGGCGAACTGGGTGTTCATCAGGCCGACCACGTTCAGCGCCCGCGCCATGGCCCGCACCTGGTCGCGCATCCGATCCTGGATGCCGGCCTGCAGGGTGTAGGGCGGCAAGGAACAGGCCGAGTCGCCGGAGTGCACGCCGGCCTGTTCGATGTGCTCCATGATGCCGCCGATCAGCACATCCTTGCCGTCGCAGATGGCATCCACGTCGACCTCCACGGCATCGTCCAGGAAGCGGTCGAGCAGCACCGGCGAGTCGTTGGAGACGCTCACCGCCTCGCGCATGTAGCGGGTGAGATCGTCCCGGTTGTAGACGATCTCCATGGCCCGGCCACCGAGCACATAGGACGGGCGCACCACCAGCGGATAACCGATCTCCTCGGCCAGGCGGATGGCATCCTCCTCGGTGCGCGCCGTGCGGTTGGGCGGCTGACGCAGACCGAGCTGGTGGATCAACTGCTGGAAGCGTTCGCGGTCCTCGGCCAGATCGATGGAGTCCGGGCTGGTGCCGATGATCGGCGCGCCGGCCGCCTCCAGGTCGCGGGCCAGCTTCAAGGGCGTCTGGCCGCCGTACTGCACGATCACGCCCTTGGGCTTCTCCTTGTCGATGATCTCCAGCACGTCCTCCAGGGTCAGCGGCTCGAAATACAGCCGGTCGGAGGTGTCGTAGTCGGTGGACACCGTCTCCGGATTGCAGTTGACCATGATGGTCTCGAAACCGTCCTCGCGCATCGCCAGGGCCGCGTGCACGCAGCAGTAGTCGAACTCGATGCCCTGGCCGATGCGGTTCGGTCCGCCACCCAGGACCATGATCTTGTCACGGCCGGTCGGTTCGGCCTCGCACTCTTCCTCGTAGGTGGAGTACATGTAGGCGGTGGCGGTGGCGAACTCGGCGGCGCAGGTGTCGACGCGCTTGTAGACCGGGCGCACCCCCAGCGACCAGCGCCGCTCGCGGATCGCCTGCTCGCTGCTGCCGGTGAGGCTGGCCAGCCGCCGGTCGGAGAAGCCATGGCGCTTGAGCCGGCGCAGGAAGGGTTCGTCCAGCCCCTCCAGGCCGCGGCGCTGAACCTCGGCCTCGAAGCCGATGATCTCCTCGATCTGTTTCAGGAACCAGGGGTCGATGGCGCTGAATTCGTGGATCTCCTCCAGGCTCATGCCGGCGCGGAAGGCATCGCCGACGTAGAGGATGCGCTCCGGCCCGGGCTGGCGCAGCTCGCGGCGCAGGGTGGCCTTGGTCTCCTCGCCATCGGGATCGACCCGCTCGTTGAAACCGTCGATGCCGGTCTCCAGACCGCGCAGCGCCTTGTGCAGGGATTCCTGGAAGGTTCGGCCCATGGCCATCACCTCGCCCACCGATTTCATCTGGGTGGTCAGGTAGGGCTCGGCCTGGGGAAACTTCTCGAAGGTGAAACGTGGCACCTTGGTCACCACGTAGTCGATGGAAGGCTCGAAGGAGGCCGGCGTGGCGCCGCCGGTGATCTCGTTCTGCAGCTCGTCCAGGGTGTAGCCCACCGCCAGCTTGGCCGCCACCTTGGCAATCGGGAAGCCGGTGGCCTTGGAGGCCAGGGCCGAGGAACGCGACACCCGCGGGTTCATCTCGATGATGATCATGCGCCCGTTCTCGGGGTTGATGGCGAACTGCACGTTGGAGCCGCCGGTGTCCACGCCGATCTCGCGCAGCACCGCCAGGGAGGCGTCACGCATGATCTGGTATTCCTTGTCGGTCAGGGTCTGCGCCGGGGCTACGGTGATGGAGTCGCCGGTGTGCACGCCCATGGGATCGAAGTTCTCGATGGAACAGACGATGATGCAGTTGTCCTTGCGGTCGCGCACCACTTCCATCTCGAATTCCTTCCAGCCGAGCGCCGATTCCTCGATCAGCAGCTCGTTGGTCGGCGACAGGTCCAGGCCGCGCTCGCAGATCTCGACGAACTCCTCCTTGTTGTAGGCGATGCCCCCGCCGGAGCCCCCCATGGTGAAGGACGGCCGGATGATCGCCGGGAAGCCGATCTGCGCCTGCACCTGCAGCGCCTCTTCCATGCTGTGCGCCACCGCCGAACGCGGCATGTCGAGACCGATCTTCTGCATCGCCTTGCGGAAGCGGTCACGGTCCTCGGCCTTGTCGATGGCATCACGGCTGGCGCCGATCATCTCCACGCCGAACTGCTCCAGCACACCCTCGCGGGCCAGGTCCAGGGCGCAGTTCAGCGCCGTCTGGCCACCCATGGTCGGCAGCAGGGCATCCGGACGCTCGCGCTCGATGATGCGCGCCACGGTGCGCCACTCGATCGGCTCGATGTAGGTAGCATCGGCCATCTCCGGATCGGTCATGATGGTCGCCGGATTGGAGTTGACCAGGATGACCCGGTAGCCCTCCTCACGCAGCGCCTTGCAGGCCTGGGCACCGGAATAGTCGAACTCGCAGGCCTGGCCGATGACGATCGGCCCCGCGCCGAGGATGAGGATGCTATGGATGTCGGTACGTTTGGGCATAAATTTTCGGGGAAGTCAGGAGACAGGAACCAGAGGTCAGAAGATTTTCACTCCTGACTTCCGGTTCCTGTCTTCTGGCTCCTGGAAGTCATCAAGTCCACAAAGTGATCGAAGAGCGGCGCCGCATCGTGCGGTCCCGGGCTCGCCTCGGGGTGGCCCTGGAAACTGAAGGCCGGCTTGTCGGTGCGGTGCACGCCCTGCAGCGAACCGTCGAACAGCGAACGGTGGGTGGCACGCAGATTGTCCGGCAGGCTGGCCTCGTCCACCGCGAAGCCATGGTTCTGGCTGGTGATCATCACCGCCCCCGAATCGAGATCCTGCACCGGATGGTTGGCACCGTGGTGGCCGAACTTCATCTTCACCGTCCGCGCCCCTGAAGCCAGCGACAGCAGCTGGTGGCCGAGGCAGATACCGAACAGCGGCAGCTCCCGGTCGAGCAGGGTGCGGATCGCCTCGATGGCATAGTCGCAGGGTTCGGGATCGCCGGGACCGTTGGACAGGAACACCCCGTCCGGCTTCAGCTCCAGCACCTTCTCGGCGGGGGTCTGGGCCGGCACCACGGTGATGCGGCAGCCGCGGTCGACCAGCATGCGCAGGATGTTGCGCTTGACGCCGTAGTCGTAGGCCACCACATGCAGCGGCAGCTTCTCCTCGACGGGGTGCGGCGCCTCCGGCAGGCCGTCCTCCAGCGTCCAGCTGCCCTGCGCCCATTCGTAGGGCTGGCCAGTGGTGACCTCCTTCGCCAGGTCCATCCCCTTGAGCCCGGGGAAGGCCTGCGCCGCGGCAAGCGCCGCCGCCTCATCGACGGCCTCACCGGCCAGGATGCAACCGGCCTGGGCGCCCTTCTCACGCAGGATGCGGGTCAGGCGCCGGGTATCGATGCCGGCGATGGCGACGATCCCCTGACGCTCCAGATAGGCATCCAGCGCCTCCTCGGCACGCCAGTTGCTGTGCAGCCGCGGCAGGTCACGGATCACCAGCCCGGCGCAGTGGATGTGTGAGGATTCCTCGTCATCCGCGTTGATCCCGACGTTGCCGATGTGGGGATAGGTCAGGGTGACGATCTGCTGCGCGTAGGAGGGATCGGTGAGGATCTCCTGATAGCCGGTCAGGGCCGTGTTGAACACCACCTCGCCCGTCGTCTGGCCATCGGCACCGATGGACTCGCCACGGAACAGGCTGCCGTCTTCCAGAACCAACAGGGCGGGTTTCCTCAAGGTGCCTCCGACTCGCATACAGAAAGCGGGAAGACCCCGGCTCCGGATCATCCCGCTCGAAATTCAGTAGAGAAACCGGTCCGAAACGACCGGCGCACGTTGAGACGGAATTGTACGACACCCCCCCAGCGCTGTCCAACTCGGGGACTCGGGGAAATGGCCACGAAACCCACGAAACCGGCAAAAACCCCCGACCCGGAGAAAGGCAAGGAACCAATAGCCGCTGGATCCTCCCAGCTCCTGAATTCTGGCTCCTGAATTCTGAATTCTCAGCTATCCGGCTTGCCGTCAGTCACGCAGGCCGAGGATGTCCTGCATGTCGTAGAGGCCGGCGGGGCGGTCCATGAGCCAGGCGGCGGCGCGCGCCGCGCCACGGGCGAAGGTCATGCGGCTGGAGGCCTTGTGGGTGATCTCCACCCGCTCGCCGGTGCCGGCGAACATTACCGTGTGCTCGCCGACGATGTCGCCGGCGCGGATGGTCTCGAAGCCAATGGTCTTGCGGTCACGCTCGCCGGTGATCCCCTCGCGGCCGTAGACGGCGCACTCGGCCAGATCCCGGCCCAGCGCCCCGGCCACCACCTCGCCCATGCGCAGTGCGGTACCGGAAGGCGCATCCACCTTGTGCCGGTGATGGGCCTCGATGATCTCGATGTCCACCTCGTCGCCCAGCACCCGGGCGGCCATGTCCAGCAGCTTCAGGCACAGGTTGACACCGACGCTCATGTTGGGCGCGAAGACGATGCCGATGTCCGCCGCGGCCTCGGCGATCGCCGCCTTGCCCGCCTCGTCGAAGCCGGTGGTGCCGATCACCATGCGTCGTCCGGCGGCCCGGCACACTGCCAGATTGGCCAGGGTCGCCTCCGGGCGGGTGAAATCGATCAGCACGTCGAAATCGCCACTGACCGCGGCCGGATCGGCGCCAATCGCCACCCCCAGTTCGCCGACCCCGGCCACCAGGCCGGCATCGCTGCCCAGCAGCGCGTGGCCCGGCTGTTCCAGCGCCACCGCGACCTGAAGCCCCTCGGCCTGCTGGCAGGCCTCGATCAACGCCCGGCCCATACGGCCGGCGGCGCCGGTGATTGCAATTCTGGTCATGTCCTCACCTGTTTGATCGAGCCACGAAATCCACGAAACCCACGAAAGGTTTTCTTGCAGCGCACGCGCTTCGCGCGGCACCACGGACCACAAGATCTTTTCCGTGTTTTCCGTGGATTCCGTGGCTATAGTTTCATGTTTTCGAAAAACTTCTTGACCCCGTCCAGCCAGGAGTGGGACTGGGGGTTGTGGTGGCCGCCGCCCTTCTCGTCGAGGGTCTTCTGGAACTCGCGCAGCAGTTCCTTCTGCTTGGCCGAGAGGTTGATCGGCGTCTCCACCGCCACCCGACAGAGCAGATCACCGACCGGCCCGCCGCGCACCGGTTTGACGCCCTTGCCGCGCAGCCGGAACAGCTTGCCGGACTGGGTCTCGGGCGGGATCTTGAGCACCACCCGGCCTTCCAGGGTCGGCACCTCCAGCTCGCCGCCAAGGGCGGCGGTGACGAAGGAAATGGGCACCTCGCAATAGAGGTTGTTGTCGTCGCGCTTGAAGATCGGGTGTTCCTTGACCCGGATCTGCACATAGAGATCCCCCGGCGGCCCACCGTTCTCGCCGGCCTCGCCCTCGCCCGCCAGGCGGATGCGGTCGCCGGTGTCCACGCCGGCGGGCACCTTCACCGACAGGGTCTTGTTCTCGCGCACCCGGCCCTGGCCATGGCACTTCGGGCAGGGATCGCTGATCATCATGCCGCTGCCGTGGCAGCGCGGACAGGTCTGCTGCACCGAGAAGAAGCCCTGCTGCATGCGCACCTGGCCGACACCACCGCAGGTGGTGCAGGTCTCGGGGTTGCTGCCCGGGCTGGCACCGGAACCGCCACACATCGAGCAGGTGGCCAGGGTCGGCACCCGGATCTTCACCGTGGTGCCGGCGACCGCCTCTTCCAGGGTGAGCTCCAGGTTGTAGCGCAGATCCGCCCCGCGGTAGACCCGCTGTCCGCCGCCGCGGCCACCACCGAAGATGTCTCCGAAGACGTCCCCGAAGATGTCGCTGAAGCTGGCTCCGCCACCCCCGAAGCCGCCGCCCCCGCCCATCGAGGGGTCGACGCCGGCATGGCCGAACTGGTCGTAGGCGGCCCGCTTCTGCGCATCGCAGAGTACCTCGTAGGCCTCCTTGGCCTCCTTGAACTTCTCCTCGGCCTCGGCATCGTCCGGGTTGCGGTCCGGATGGTACTTCATGGCCATCCGCTTGAAGGCCTTCTTGATCTCGGCCTCGCTGGCATTCTTCTGCAGTCCGAGGACCTCATAATAATCTCGCTTCGACATAGACTTGCAAGTGTTCCCTTGGCTGCAGCGTTCACGGTCGCCCTGTGGCGCCATAGCGGCGGTGTCTCGCCCCGTTCGCTGCCCCTGTTATCTGTATGAGACGGCCCGACGGCACCCTTGCCGATACGACAAAAGGTCGCCGACACCTGCGCGCCGGCGACCCCCTGTCGGTCAGTCCACGATCTGCCGTCTTACTTGTTGTCGTCCTTGACCTCTTCGAACTCGGCGTCGACCACATCGTCACCGGAGGCCGCGGCACCCTCGCCGCCGGCCTGGGCCTGCCCGGCAGCGCCCTCGGCAGCACCCGACTCCTGCTGGTAGGCGCGCTGGGCGAGTTTACCAGAGAGTTCGGCCAGGGCGGCGGTCTTGGCCTCGATGGCCGCCTTGTCGTCGCCCCTGAGTACCTCTTCCAGTTCCTTGATGGCGGCCTCGATCTGCTCCTTCTCACCATCCTCGACCTTGTCGCCGAGATCGGTCAGCGACTTGCGGGTGGCATGGATCAGATTGTCGGCCTGGTTGCGGGCGTCGACCAGCTCGTGGAACTTGCGGTCCTCGTCGGCATGCGCCTCGGCGTCGCGCACCATCTTCTCGACCTCTTCCTCGGACAGGCCGCTGGAGGCCTTGATCTCGATCTTCTGCTCCTTGCCGGTACCCTTGTCCTTGGCCGAGACGTGCAGGATGCCGTTGGCGTCGATGTCGAAGGTGACCTCGATCTGCGGCACACCGCGCGGCGCCGGCGGGATATCGGTCAGGTCGAAACGGCCCAGCGACTTGTTGGCGTCGGCCCGCTCGCGCTCGCCCTGCAGCACGTGCACGGTGACCGCGGTCTGGTTGTCGTCGGCGGTGGAGAACACCTGGGTCGCCTTGGTCGGGATGGTGGTGTTCTTCTCGATCAGCTTGGTCATCACGCCGCCCATGGTCTCGATGCCCAGCGACAGCGGGGTGACGTCGAGCAGCAGCACGTCCTTGACCTCGCCGCCCAGCACGCCGCCCTGGATGGCGGCACCGATGGCCACCGCCTCGTCCGGGTTGACGTCCTTGCGCGGCTCCTTGCCGAAGAAGTCCTGCACCGCCTCCTGCACCTTGGGCATGCGGGTCTGACCGCCGACCAGGATGACGTCGTCGATCTCGGCGGCCGACAGGCCGGCATCCTTGAGCGCGATCTTGCACGGCTCGATGGTGCGGCTGATCAGATCCTCGACCAGGGATTCCAGCTTGGCCCGGGTCACCTTGATGTTGAGGTGCTTGGGACCGGATGCATCGGCCGTGATGTACGGCAGATTGACGTCGGTCTGCTGCGCCGAGGACAACTCGATCTTGGCCTTCTCTGCGGCCTCCTTGAGACGCTGCATGGCCAGCGGATCGCCGCGCAGGTCGATGCCCTGCTCCTTCTGGAATTCGTCCGCCAGGTAGTCGATCAGCCGCTTGTCGAAGTCCTCGCCGCCGAGGAAGGTGTCACCGTTGGTGGACAGCACCTCGAACTGGTGCTCGCCGTCGACATCGGCGATCTCGATGATGGAGATGTCGAAGGTGCCGCCGCCCAGGTCGTAGACCGCGATCTTCACGTCGCCGCGCGTCTTGTCCATGCCATAGGCCAGGGCCGCGGCGGTCGGCTCGTTGATGATGCGCTTGACGTCCAGGCCGGCGATCTTGCCCGCATCCTTGGTGGCCTGGCGCTGGGAATCGTTGAAATAGGCCGGCACCGTGATCACTGCCTCGGTAACCGTCTCGCCCAGATAGGCCTCGGCATCCTTCTTCAGTTTCATCAGCACCCGGGCCGAGATCTCCGGCGGGGCCATCTTCTTGCCCTTGACCTCGACCCAGGCGTCGCCGTTGTCGGCCTTGACGATCTTGTAGGGCACCAGCTCGATGTCCTTCTGCACCTCGGCGTCCTCGAACTTGCGGCCGATCAGGCGCTTGATGGCAAACAGGGTGTTTTCGGGGTTGGTCACGGCCTGACGCTTGGCGGCCTGACCGACCAGCACCTCGCCCTCGTCGGCGAAGGCGACGATGGACGGCGTGGTGCGGTCACCCTCGGCGTTCTCGATGACGCGCGCCTTGCCGCCTTCCATGACCGCGACACAGGAGTTGGTGGTCCCCAGGTCAATACCGATGATCTTTCCCATTGTGTATTCTCCAGATACTGTAAATTCGATTAGGATTCTTCAAGATTCTGCTAAATCCGCCACTCTGCCGACTAGATGCGGGCAATTTCCGCGGATTCAAGCGGGCGCCTTGGAGACGATGACCATCGCCGGGCGGATCAGCCGGTCATTGAGCACATACCCCTTCTGCACCACCGTCACCACCGTGTTCGGCTCCACGTCGTCCCGTTCCTGCATCGACATCGCCTCGTGCAACTCCGGGTTGAACTTCTCGCCGAGGGGGTAGATCTCCTTGATGCCGAATTTCTCCATCGCCGAGGCGAGCATCTTCAGGGTCAGCTCGGTACCCTCCTTGAGCTTGACGGGATCGATGGTCTCACCCTCCGCCGCCGCGGCCAGGCCCATCTCCAGGCTGTCCTTCACCGGCAGCAGTTCGGCGGCGAACTTCTCCAGCGCAAACTTGTGGGCGTTGGCCAGATCGCGCTCCCCGCGCTTGCGCAGGTTGTCGAGCTCGGCCTGCAGCCGCAGGCACTGGTTCCAGTGCTCGTCGGCCTTGCTGCGGGCATCCTCCAGCAAGGCATGCAGCTCGCTCGCTGCCTCTGCCTGCGCGCTGTCCGCCTCGCTGTCGGCCGGCACCTCGGTCGCGGCCTCTGTCCCGGCCACCTTCTGCTCTTCTGTCATGAAAAATTAACTCCGGATTACTTGTGGTTAGCTCAATTCCTTCCCGAACCGCGTGACAGGCCCGACACCCCGCCCGCCTGGCGAGGGCCAAACCAGCAGCCAATATGGGGATCAAGTCTTCGGATTCAAGGCCGCGCCCAGCAGGCGCGCCGTGGCGTCGACGATGGGGATCACCCGCTCATAGGCCATGCGGGTCGGACCGATCACGCCCAGCACGCCCAGCACCTCGCCCTCGACCTTGTAGGGGGCGGTCACCACACTGCACTCGTCCAGGACCTGGTAGCCCGATTCCTCGCCGATGAAGATCTGCACCCCGTCGGCACACAGGCACTGGTCGAGCAGATGCAGCAACTCCCGTTTCTGGTTGAAGGCCTCGAACAGCTGGCGCAGCTTCTCCACGTCACCCAGTTCGCGGAAATCCATCAGATTGGTCTGGCCGGCAACCACCACTTCCTCGCCCTCGGCGTTCCTGTCCTCGATGAACACCTGCTCGGCCATGCTCACTGCGGCGTTCATGATCTGGTTCATGCCGTCCCGGGCACGCTGCATCTCGTCGATCAGGCTGCTGCGCACGGCGGCCAGATCCTTGCCGGCGAACTGTTCGTTGAGGAAGGCGGCGGCCGCCTCCAGCTCCGCCGGGCTGTAGTCCCGTTCAGTCTGGATGATACGGTTCTGCACCTCGCGCTCGTTCATGATCAGGATCACCAGCACCCGCCGCTGCGACAGGGGCAGGAAATCGATGCGCCGCAGCGCGGCATGCTCCTGGCGCGGCAGGGTCACCACCCCGGCCATGCGGGTGATGCTGGACAGCAGGTTGGAGACCGACTCCACCAGCTCGCCCGGTTCGGCATCGATATCGAGCTGGCGACGCAACTGCTCCACCGTGGGAGCGGTGAGGGGTTCCACCTTGAGCAGGCTGTCGACGAACAGCCGGTAGCCCTGGGCCGTCGGCACCCGCCCGGCCGAGGTGTGCGGCGAACAGACGAAACCCAGCTCTTCCAGGTCGGCCATCACGTTGCGCACCGTGGCCGGACTCAGGTCCAGGCCGGAGGCGCGGGCCAGGGTGCGCGAACCCACCGGCTCGCCCTCGCGCACGTATTGCTCGATCAGCACCCGCAGCAGGCGCTGGGCACGTTCGCTGATCTCCGCTGTCTTCGCAGGTCTGGCCATGGGGTCCTTCGACGGGCGTTGCCGGGATTAGCACTCAATCGGGCCGAGTGCCAGATCAGGCTAACAACTCGGATATGACCGGTCAAGATTCCGTCATCGCCGAACAAAAATTCAGCGCAGTGAACAACTTCCTGCAGCCGGTGATTGCCGGCGACGGACCCGGCATGGTAGCTTCTGGGGACGAGAGGACGGGCCATGGGCGAAACATTCAAACGTATCGGAGTCATCGGCAAGTACGGCGACCCGGGTGTCGCCGACACCCTGAAGGAGCTGATCGAGTTCCTGGACGGACGCCGGCTGGAGGTGATCCTCGACACCAGCGCCGCCGAGCAGCTGCCGGCCGGCATGGCGCCGGCCATGGACCGTCACGAGCTGGCCGAGGCGGTCGATCTGGCCATCGTGGTCGGCGGCGACGGCACCCTGCTGCACGCGGCGCGCAGCCTGGCGGACGCCGGTGTCCCGCTGCTCGGCATCAACCTCGGCCGGCTGGGTTTCCTGGCCGACGTGCTGCCGGCGCAGATCCAGCACCAGCTGGGCCAGGTGCTGGACGGCCAGTTCCGCGAGGAAGAGCGCAGCCTGCTGCACGCCAGCGTGCTGCGCGGCGAACAGAGCGTCAGCGAGAGCGACGCCCTGAACGACGTGGTGGTGCACAAGTGGGACATCGCGCGCATGATCGAGCTCGAGGTGCACATCGACGGCCACCTGCTCAACACCCAGCGCTCCGACGGCCTGATCGTCTCCACCCCCACCGGGTCCACCGCCTATGCCCTGTCCGGCGGGGGCCCCCTGCTGCACCCGACGCTGAACGCCATCGAGCTGGTGCCGATCTGCCCGCACAGCCTCAACAACCGGCCCTTCGTGATCGGCGACGCGGCGCGCATCGAGATCCTGCTGCGCGACGGCGCCTATACCCAGGCGCAGATGACCTGCGACGGCCAGGTCAACTTCGGGCTGCTGCCGGGCGACCGCATCCTGATCCGCCGCAAGGCGCGCTGCCTGCGCCTGATCCACCCGCCGGAATACGACTACTTCGGCATCCTGCGCGCCAAGTTCGGCTGGGGCGTCCATTCCTAGCAGTCGGCTGGCCCCGCCGGGGATCGCGGCCTGGAGGCCGCTCCTACGGGGCATGGCGGCACCCTGGCAGGAGCGGCCTCCAGGCCGCGATTGGCGCGGTGTTGAGTCTGCCGGATTCAGGCAATCGTTGCGCGCAGGGCGGGAGAGCGAGCACAGATTTTCACGATTTCGAGGTGCATCGTGGGCCGCGACACAACGAGAAATCGGGGAGCTACCCGCGCAGTCAGATCAGCGCATCGCGGCCTGGAGGTCGCTCCTGCGGGACGTGGCGGCACCCTGGCAGGAGCGGCCTCCAGGCCGCGATTGGCGCGGCGTTGAGTCTGCCGGATTCAGGCAATCGTAACGCGCAGGGCGGGAGAGCGAGCACACATTTTCACGATTTCGAAGCGCATTGTGGGCCGACGCAACGAGAAATCGGGGAGATTCAGGCCGCCCTCCTACCCGCGCAGTTAGATCAGCGCATCGCGGCCTGGAGGCCGCTCCTGCGGGGCATGGCGGCCCCCTGGTAGGAGCGGCCTCCAGGCCGCGATTGGCGCGGCGTTGAGTCTGCCGGTTTCAGGCAATCGTAGCGCGCAGGGCGGGAGAGCGAGCACAGATTTCCTGCTAGCCCTTTGCAGCCGGCGGCCGAGTGCGCTGAAATAGCACCGACCATGCTCACCCACATCCACATCCGTGACTTCGTCCTGGTCGACCAGCTGGAACTGGAACTCGAGCCGGGCATGACGGCCCTGACCGGCGAGACCGGTGCCGGCAAGTCGATCCTCATCGATGCCCTGGGCCTGGCGCTCGGCGACCGGGCGGACAGCAGCGTGGTGCGCCATGGCTGCGAGCGCGCCGAGATCGCCGTCAGCTTCGACCTCGCTACGTTGCCGGCGGTACGCGACTGGCTGCAGGCCCAGGATCTGGCCGAGGACGACGAGTGCCACCTGCGCCGGGTGGTATACCGCGAAGGCCGCTCCCGCGCCTATCTCAACGGCCGGCCGGTCCCCTTGCAGCAGCTGCGCGAACTGGGCAGCCGGCTGATCGACATCCACGGCCAGCACGAACACCAGTCGCTGATGCGCACCGAGCTGCAACGGACCCTGGTCGATGACTACGCCGGCCTGGGTCCGCTGCTCAGCGGGCTGGCCGGACTGTACGACGACTGGAAGGCTCGCCGCGAGGAACTCGACCGGCTGCGCGAGGCTGCCCGCGAGCGCGGCGACCGGCTCGACCTGCTGCGCTTCCAGCTGCAGGAGCTGGAGGCCCTGGCCCCGGCCGAGGGCGAACTCGAACGGCTGGACGAGGAGCACGCCCGTCTGGCCCACGCCAGTGAGCTGATCGAGGGAGGCCACCAGGCCCTCGACCGGCTGTACGACGCGGAGGGCTCGATCCACGGCCGGCTCGGCGAGACCCTCGCCGAGCTACAGGCCCTGGCCGGCCTGGACCCGGCCCTGACACCCGTCTGCGAATTGCTGAACGGCGCCCTGATCCACACCCAGGAGGCCGCCGATGCCCTGCGCCATCACAGCGACCGGCTCGAGATCGACCCCCAGCGTCTGGCCTGGCTGGAGGAACGCATCGGCCTCTGGCAGCAACTGGCCCGCAAGCATCGGCTCACCCCGGCGGAATTGCCGGCCCTGGTCGGACGGCTGCGCGACGAGCTGGACCGGCTGGAGCATGCCGATCAGCACTTCGAACGCCTGGAGGCCGAGATCGAGGAGCTGGCCACGGCCTACCGGGAACAGGCCGCCCGCCTCGGTGACCGACGCCGGCAGGCCGCCGCCGAGCTGGGGACGGCGGTCAGCGCCGCCATGCAGGAGCTGGGCATGGCCGGTGGGCGCTTCGAGATCGCGGTGGAAACCCGTTCCGACGCTGGCTTCGCCCGACACGGCCTGGAACGCATCGAATTCCGGGTCAGCGCCAATCCGGGCCAGCCACTGGCGCCGCTGGCCCGGGTCGCCTCCGGCGGTGAGCTGTCGCGCATCAGCCTGGCGATCCAGGTCATCGCAACCGACGCCAGCCCGGTACCGGTGCTGGTCTTCGACGAAGTGGACAGCGGCATCGGCGGCGGCGTGGCCGAGGTGGTCGGCCGTCAGTTGCGCGCCCTCGGCGACCGCCGCCAGGTGCTCTGCGTCACCCACCTGCCACAGGTCGCAGCCCAGGCCCACCAGCAACTGCAGGTCAGCAAGCTGGCCAGCGAGGATGCCACCCGCACCCGCATCCGTCCGCTGGATGCCGAAGACCGGGTGGAAGAGATCGCCCGCATGCTGGGCGGCATCGAGGTGACCGAATCCACCCTCGACCATGCCCGCGAGATGCTCGCCCGCGCGGGTGATGGCCCCAAACGCCGCCGCAAAAGGAAATAACCACGAAAAACGACAAACCGCCAAGACGCCAAGGACGCCAAGTTTTCCTGTTGTTCGCCCCCGCGCTTTGCGCACGGGCCATGATATCAACAGGGTTTCTTGGCGTCCTTGGCGTCTTGGCGGTTGGATTTACGAATTGTGGCTATCGCGCCTTCCGGCAGGCGGCGCAGATGCCGTAGATGTAGAGGCTGTGGTCGGTCATCTCGTAGCCGGCCCGTTCGGCGATGGCGCGCTGGCGCTCCTCGATCACCTCATCCTCGAATTCGTCCACCCGGCCGCACTTGATGCAGACGATGTGGTCATGGTGGTGCCCCTGGTTGAGTTCGAACACCGAATGACCACCCTCGAAGTGGTGGCGCGCCACCAGGCCGGCCGCCTCGAACTGGGTCAGCACCCGGTAGACCGTGGCCAGGCCGATGTCCTCACCCGCCTCCAGCAGCGCCTTGTAGACGTCCTCGGCACTCAGGTGCCGCTGGCTGTCGGCATGGGCCTCGAGGATCTCGAGAATCTTCATCCGCGGCAGGGTGACCTTGAGTCCCGCCTTGCGTAAGTCCTGCGACTCCACGTGCTACCTCACTGGGGGTTGTGGAGTGAACTGCCCCGACGGTTGCGTTATCATGCCGCCAGTCGTTCCTTTCCAATAATTAATCACATATGCGAAAGCTTCTCATTTCAGTGGCACTCATTGCAAGCCTGGTCGGTTGCATGTCGGTGGACCGCATCCCCTTCGTGCACCGCATCGATGTCCAGCAGGGCAATGTCATCAGCCAGGAGGCGGTCAACCAGCTGCGGCCCGGCATGAGCCCGCGCCAGGTGCGCTTCATCATGGGCACGCCGCTGATCCGCGACACCTTCCATCCCGATCGCTGGGACTACCTGTACCGTATGGAGCCGGGCAAAGGCGCGATCGAACAGCGCCGGGTGACGCTGCTGTTCCGCGACGGCAAGCTGGCGGAGATCCGCGGCGACCTGCGCCCGGAACCGGGCGCCCCGTCTCTGGAGAGTACCCGGCAGAGCGAGACGGTGACCGTGCCGCCGCAACCGCGCAAGCCGCGTGGCCTGCTGACCCGCTTCTGGCACTGGCTGGGCTTCGGGGACGACGACGCCATCGAGGACGACGCCAGGAGCGGCGGCGCGGGCGGCGGCCAGCCGCACCGGCACTGACCGCCCGCCGCCTCAGCCGGCAGTCGCAGGCTGCGCGCACCGCGCACCCGCATGGTATCGAGGGGGAATCCGGGCGGTCCTACCCCGACTTGTCTTCCGCGAGATCACCGCCGCCGCGCTTCATGCGCTTGCCGGCGGCGGCGCGCTGCTTGCGCACCTCCTTGGGATCGGCGATCAGCGGTCGGTAGATCTCCACCCGGTCGCCCTCGCGCAGCACGGTGTCCGGCTTCTTCAGCTTGCCGAAGATGCCCACCGCCTGCTTGGCCAGGTCGATCTCCGGAAACTCCTTGCGGATAGCGGACAGCTCGACCGCCTGCTCCAGGGTGGTGCCCGCCGGCACCTGCAGGCGGATGATGCGTTGCTTGTCCGGCCGCGCGTAGGCGACCTCCACCTCGATATGATCAGCGTTTTCCATAGACCTCGACCGCGCGTTGATGGAAGGCATCGACCAGGGAATCGGCGATCTGGCTGAACACCGGGCCGATCACCATGGCCAGCATGCGATTCTCGAAATCGAACTCCAGGTCCAGCGACACCTTGCAGGCGGCTTCGCCCAGCGGATCGAAGCGCCAGAACCCCTCCAGACGCCTGAAGGGCCCCTCCACCAGGCGCATCTCGATCATCTTGCCCGGCTGCTCCCGGTTCAGGGTGGTGAAGGCCTTGTGCAGGCTGCCCTTGGCGATCTCGATGGTGGCGCGCACCTCGTCGTCCTTGCGCTCCAGCACCCGTGCCGAGCGGCACCAGGGGAGGAACCGGGGATAGGACTCGATGTCGCTGACCAGGGCGAACATCTCTTCCGGCGTGTAGGGAACCAGGGCGGAACGGCGGATGGAGGTGGGCATGATGCAGAATCCGGACGGCCGCGGGCTAGAGTACGCCGATCTTGTTGAGGAAGATGAGCAGGATGGCGAAGGGCGTGACGTAGCGCACCAGGAAGCGCCACAGGCCAAAGCCCAGGCCGTCGGCCAGCCCCAGCTCGGCGCGGCTGGCCTCGCGGGACATCATCCAGGCGGCGAAGATCGCGATCAGCAGGCCACCGATCGGCAACATGACGTTGGCGGTCAGCCAGTCGACCAGGTCGATGAAGGGCATGCCGAACAGCTTGTAGCGGTCGTCCGACCAGAGATTCAGCGACAACAGGGAGAGGATGCCGAACACCCAGGCCGCCAGCCCCGACCAGGCGGCGGCCTTGACCCGGTTCATGCCGCGGTTCTCCACCAGCCAGGTCACCGCCGGCTCCAGCAGGGAGATGGCCGAGGTCCAGGCGGCGAACACCAGCAGCAGGAAGAACAGCGCCCCGAACAGCGCCCCGCCCGGCATCTGGCCGAAGGCGATCGGCAGGGTCATGAAGATCAGCCCCGGGCCACCGGCTGGCTCAAGGCCGTACTCGAACACCAGCGGGAAGATCGCCAGGCCGGCGAGGATCGCCACCAGGGTGTCCATGCCGGCGACCACCACCGCGGTGCGGGTGATGGAGGCGGTATGCGACAGATAGGAGCCATAGATCATGATGGCCCCCATGCCGAGACTCAGGCTGAAGAAGGCCTGTCCCATGGCGTTCAGCACCACCTCGGCATCCAGCCGGCTGAAGTCCGGCTTGAACAGGTATTCCACCGCCTGCTGGAACTGGCCGGTGTTCATGGCATAGCCGACCATGGCGATCAGCAGCACGAACAGCGCCGGCATCAGGAAGCGCACCGCCTGCTCCAGGCCGCTCTTCACCCCGCGGGAGACGACGATGATGGTCATCACCATGAAGATGGTATGCCAGGCCAGCAGCCCCTCCGGATTGGCGATGAAGTCGGTGAAGATGCTCTGCACCCCCTCGGCGGTGGCGCCCTCGAAGACCCCGGTGGCGGTACGCACCACATAGGCGAGGGTCCAGCCGGCGACCACCGAATAAAAGGAGAGGATCATGAAGCCGGCCGCCATGCCCAGCCAGCCGACGTACTGCCAGGCGGGTGAGCGGCCCTCCTCCTGGGCCAGGGTGCGCATGGTGTTGAGCGGGCTCTGCCGGCCACGCCGGCCGAGCAGGATCTCGGCCATCATCACCGGGATGCCGATCAGCGCCACGCACAGCAGGTAGACCAGGACGAAGGCCCCGCCGCCGCTCTCGCCGGTGACGTAGGGGAAGCGCCAGATGTTACCCAGGCCCACCGCCGAGCCGGTGGCGGCCAGGATGAAGGCAAAGCGAGAGGACCATTCCCCATGGATCGAGGTGCGGCGTGCGGACATCTGCGGTTCCCCAGTCGTGCAATGGGGGTCAATTGTCCGGGAAAATCCGCGCCGGCTCAACCAATTGCGCCAGCAGCCGGTGGTGGCCGGTCGCCACCCCGGCGTATAATGCGCCGATGGGGAAGAAAAAGAGCAAATCCGCCAGTCCGGGCAGCACCATCGCCCTCAACAAGAAGGCCCGCCACGACTACAGCATCGAGGAGCGCCTCGAGGCCGGGCTGGTCCTGGAAGGCTGGGAGGTGAAGAGCCTGCGCGCCGGCAAGGTGCAGCTGGTCGACGCCTACGTAATCGTCAAGGACGGCGAGGCCTGGCTGCTGGGCTGCCTGATCACTCCCCTTCCCACCGCCTCCACCCACATCCACCCGGACCCCACCCGCACCCGCAAGCTGCTGCTGCACCGCGAGGAACTGGACAAGCTGATCGGCGCCGTGGAACGCAAGGGCTACGCCCTGGTGCCGCTGGCCATGTACTGGAAAAGGGGCCGCGCCAAGCTGGAGATCGGCCTGGCCAAGGGCAAGAAGGCCCACGACAAGCGCGCCGCCCTCAAGGACCGTGACTGGCAGCGGGAGAAGGCGCGCATCCTCAAGCACGGCTGACTCCGTTCCCTCCCCCTTGAAAGCCGGCTATACTGTCCCCACCTGAAAAGGGACCTGGGGGCGACCTGGCTTCGACGTGGGTTGCGAAACCTGAGGTGCATGCCGAGGATGCAGATTTCCTCGTAAATCCATCTGCAAAATCATAGTTGCCAACGACGACAACTACGCACTCGCTGCCTAAACACCAGTAGGGTGCCGTCGGACTGGAGCCGTGCCTGTGCGTCCAGATTCCCGGCGTCGATTCTCACAGGATCGCGGTGAAACGTTCCCGGCGTGGATCCGTTAAAACCTTACCGGGATCGCTCATGGTTTTCCCTGCCCGTCGGGTAGCCATGAGTCAAATCAATAGACGCGGATAAGCATGTAGAGCCGAAGGCGGAGGACTCACGGACGCGGGTTCGATTCCCGCCGCCTCCACCAATCGCGAGCCCCTGGCAATCCGGCCAGGGGCTTTTGTATATCACGACACGCATCCATCACACTCCCGGTTACAGCTGTGCAATCTACAACCGCCGAGCGCTTGCACTCCTTGAACGGGTGGCAGTTGGCCGGTTGCTGACCATCGTGCTTTCATTCTGACTGCCCCCCCACTTTTTTCGAGTGCGCCCCCGAAGCGGGGAGACCCGCCTAGCCCGGGTATTGCACCAAGGATTCGATGCTCAGGGCGAGGCTGGCAAGGCAGCCTGGGTGATCGTCCGAAAAGTCATAGCCGTTGCCATGGCTTGAGGAGGATCACCCAGGATGCGAAGCCAGAGTCGGCCTGACATCGAATAGGCACATACTGCAACCCGCCCAGGGGGCCTTTCATGGCCATATGGTCCCTGTATTACAGCTCGAACCCCATTCATGCGCGCCGCCTTGGTGCAATATCCGGGCTAGGCGCATCCGCTTTTGTCCCTTTCTTCGGGGACTTCTCAAACACCCGGCGCTGGTCCAGAATGGAACGGAGGGAAACAGGGCGGAGCGGAACACATGGGCGGTTACAGCGTTCTGCTGGTCGAGGACGACGACAATACCCGGGGTCGCCTGGCGCAGGTGATCGCCAGCCATCCCGGGCTCGAGTTGGCGGAGACGGCGAAAAGTGTCGCCGAAGCCCGGCATTACCTGCAGGGCTCCGAGCCGGACGTGCTGCTCTGCGACTTGGGCCTGCCCGACGGGAGCGGCATCGAGCTGATCGAGATGATCCGTGCCATGGACTACAGGACGGAGGCCATGGTGATCACCGTGTTCGGCGACGAGCGGCACGTGGTCAGGGCCATCGAGGCCGGCGCCACCGGCTATCTGCTCAAGGACGGGCGCGCCAACTATATCGGCGACAGCATCATGCAGATGATGCAGGGCGGTTCTCCCATCAGCGCCTCCATCGCCCGGCATCTGTTGAAAAGATTCGACCTCCATGCCCGCCACGACCCTGGCGACACCGACGAAACGGGGCAGTGCACCTCCCTGAGCAAACAGGAAGTTACCGTACTGCGCTACCTTGCCAAGGGATTCAACTGCGCGGATATCGCGGGGTTTCTGGATATTTCCCACCATACCGTCAGCACCTACATCAAGCGCATCTACCGCAAGCTGGCGGTCCACTCGCGTGGCGAGGCGGTCTATGAGGCGCACAAGATGGGGATCATCGAGTTCGATTGACCCAGATCACGCCAGGCCCCGCCCCCGACGCCAGATCTGTGCCACAATTGAATCGAGGAAACCGGTTCAGCCGAGGCGTCGCCATGGCCCTCACCTGGCAACGTGCCCTTCTCTCCGCACTCCTGTGCGTCGCCATGGCGCCGGCGAATGGCGGAGACTATTTTCCGGATCCGGCCGTCACCCTCGATCAGGGCTGGTTCATCGATACGGACGCCGGCTCTCCCCCGGATCCGTCCGCGGCGGGCTGGCGCCGGATCACCCTGCCCGACGACTGGTTCAGAAACCACCGGGACGACGGTTTCCCGGCCTGGTACCGCTTCGAGTTCGAGGCGGCCCCTTCTGCCATCCCGCCCTCGGAACACTGGGCCATCTACCTGCCCGCCATCAACACCAACGGCGAGATCTGGCTGAACGGCGAAAAGATCGGCGACGGCGGCCGCATGGAGGGCATCGTCGCCCGCAACTGGCACCGCCCGCTCTATTTCCCCATCAGCCGCGGCCAGCTGCGGGAAGGCATCAATCACCTGTCGGTCCGCTTTCAACCCAAGCGTTCCGGTTTCGGCTATCTGTGGCCGATCCATGTAGGGCCCGACTCGGTGCTCCAGCCGGCCTGGGAATCGAAACTGTTCTTCAAACAGACGCTGATCGGCGTCTCCGCCCTGCTGCTCGCCGCCTTCGCGATCTTCCTCGCCATCATCTGGCTGCTGAGACGCGAGGAAACGCTCTATGCCTGGTTCTCGGCGGCCTGCCTGGCCTGGTCGTTCTTCGTCTTCGACATGTACGTCCGGCATCCGCCCTTTCCGGAACGCCTGTGGGACACCCTGGTGTTTTCCGGCGTCGGATGGATGGTGATCTTCATGGCCCTCTTTTTTCACCGCTTCTACGGCATCTCCCGGCCACGGCTGGAACGCCTGGCGCTGATCCTGGGCGCCCTGGGCACGGTCGCCCTGTATCTTTCCGGTGACCGCCATTTCCACGTCTTTTCCTCCTACGTCTGGGACAACCTGCTGATCGCATTCTCCCTCTACCTCATCTGGGTGATTCTCCGGCAGTCGTTCAGACAGCCCACTGCGGACAACTGGCTGTTGTCACTGGCCGCTTCCATCGTCATGGCCTTCGGCGGCCACGACAATCTGACCCAGATGGGCGTCATCGGCCTCGACCACACGCACCTTCTGCCCTACGGGGCGCCCTTCCTCGTCGGCGTGCTGATCTGGACACTGGCCAAGCGCTTCACCCGGGCCCTGCGGGAAGCCGAGGCCCTCAACCTCGAACTCGACCGCCGGGTCGCCGACAAACACCGGCAGCTGGAGGCCTACTATGCGCGCATCCGGCAGGTGGAAAACGAAAAGATCCTCGCGGAGGAACGCGGCCGCATCATGCGCGACATGCACGACGGCACCGGCGGCCACCTGGTATCGGCGCTGGCGCTGGTGGAACGGGACGAGCCCGACCACGCCGTGCTGAAGGAAACGCTGCAGGAGGCGCTGGACGACGTGCGGCTGATGATCGACTCCCTGGACCCGGTCGACGAGGACCTGCTGGCGGTCCTGGGCATGTTCAGATCACGCATCGACGCCCGCCTGCGCTACAGCGGGATCTCCATCGAATGGAAGGTTCGGGAGCTGCCGCTCATGCCGGATCTCGGCCCGGAAAAGGTCCTGCAACTGATGCGCATCCTCCAGGAAGTCGTCACCAATGTCGTCAAGCATTCGGATGCCACCGTCATCACCTTCCGGACCTCACTTCACGACGGCACGAAGGGCCGAAGCGCCTGCATCGAGATCTGCGACGACGGGCGGGGGATGAACGGCATGCCGCGCGAAGGCCGGGGCATCCCCAACATGTTCCACCGCGCCACCGACATCGGCGCCCGGCTGGAGATCGACAGCGCCCCGGGCGAAGGCACCTGCGTCCGCCTGTTCCTGCCGCTGCCCGTGCCCCGCCGAAACGGTAACGGGAACCCGCGCGGCGACTGAACCGCGGCATCCCCCTTCTCCCGCCTTCCCGGGCACCCACCTCACCCGCCTCCCCCGGCGCTTGTCCCCCATTTACGGGATACCGGAAAACCCTTCTCCTGGCCTATAAATACTGACAGGGCCGTTGCGTCCCCATTCGAACAAGGCATCCGCACATTTGCGAGGAGGAGACGATGAAAACACGGACAACGATCGCCACGGCCACCGCCCTGGCCATCCTTGGAATGACGCCGCCCGCGGAGGCCGTCTTCGTGGACACTTTCTTTGGCTGGAACTACGTGGACTCGGAGAGCTATACCTATGGCCAGTACTATGTCCCCGACACTATGACTCTCCTGGAAATCTCCTACCTCGGGGCATCAGGCACATGGGATCTGGTCATGCCGGATGGCATGGGGGACTACAGGGGCGTTTACTACGACCCCTACACCTGGCCCCCGACCGACATCGACGGCGTGACGACACGGTACTTGCCGACCCAGACCGTGCCCATCGACTGGATACCGCCGGGCAAACTGACACCCTGGGGCAGCGTCTACGGCTTCCCGACCATCGGCATCACGCGCGTCATGACCAACTTCGCCACAGTGGTACCCGAGGGTGGGCAACCCTATGTGGTTGGCCTGTCAGACGGCATCCTGGATGCATATGAACTGGTCAATTCCTACAGCGACGAACGCGGCGACATCTACGACCTCGGACGCACGGGCAACTTCTATAGCCCCACCCTTTCCGCGCCGGATTACGTATACGGCAAGGCCATCTTCTCCGCGGCCTCGTTCGAAACCGTCGTGCCCCTGCCGGCCGCATTCTGGCTGTTCGGCAGCGGCCTCTTCGGCCTGGCGGCCATCGGCCGCCTGCCACGGTTCCGATTCGGAAACGACAGCGCCGCAGCCTGATCGGACACTAGAACGAAGAGCGGAGATCAGGCTACACATTCCAACACCACAGCGACGCCAGGGTGGTGATCGACAGTGCCCCGGGCGAGTGCAGCCGCGTCCGCCTGTTCCTGCCGCTATCTGGTGTCACTGCGGAAGCGGGCCAACAGCTAACCGAGCCCAATAGTCTCGCCCCTTGTACCCATATCCGGGGACACCGCCCCCAAGCATGACATCCTATACTGCTTCACTAGTGTCCGGAATATTAGTCAAATAGATTCAACTGGTTACTGAAATTTGCATCGCTTATTGCTTGGTCGCATCTTGTAAGTAGTTGATCTATTGATGTTGTTTCGAAAGCGGTCACACTCAGAATCTGTAGTATCGAGTAGAGGCTGGCCTGGATATTGAGACGCTTCTTGATGATGGCGACCAGCACATAGACGGAGACGGCGATCCAGACCTGAGTCTTGACGGCATTCTCCGAGGTACCGAAAAACGACTTGATTCGCAGGTGCTGCTTGATCCATTTGAAGAACAGCTCCACCTGCCAGCGATAGCGATAAAGCTCGGTGATAGTGATCGCCGGAATGCTGAAGTTGTTGGTCAGAAAGACCAACCGCTTGTCGGTCTCGGCATCGTAATATTTGATCCGGCGTAGTCGGTCGGGATAGTACTGGGCGGTATAGAACCCGGTCAGCGCTACGGTTTGGTCGCAACGCAGGCCGGAGTTCTTGTCCACGGGATGAGAGTAGATCCGACGGAATTTCAGGTTGGACTTGGCGCGAATGACGAAAAAAGCCGACGCATGGTGGAGCTGATGGAGACGCTCGAAGTCTGTATAGCCGCGGTCCATGACGTAGAAGGCTCCGGGCTCTGGCAATAGCAGGTCGAACACGTTGACATCGTGGAGTTTTCCATCGGAGATATGGATAAACGAGGGGATATTGCCTCGTAGATCGAGCAGGGTATGCAGCTTGACAGCCGCCCTGGTTCGCCGGAAGCGAGCCCAGGGAAAGACCGACAGGCAAAGGTCGATGGTGGTGGCGTCGAGCGCGTAGACCGTGTTGTCGAGTTCGAGCCCGAGTTCCTCGTCGGCATAAAGCCGTCGTGCGATTTGGATCAGCGACTGGGCAAAGTCTGCGTAGATCCGCCAGTCGCGTTTTTCGTTGGCCTCGGCCAGGGTACTGCGGGCTACGCGAGAGCGAATACCCATGTGGTAGAGCTTGTTGCTTTGGGCATTGAGGCAGGCCTCTATATCGCGCAGGCTCTCCCGGTAGGTGAGTTGTGCGAAGGCCATGCACCGGTACTGATCCTGGCAGCTGAAGCGTTTTACGTGGCGGTTGCCGTTGTAGCGCTGGATGCAGCGCCGAAGGGTGTGCAAAGGCAGATGATCCATCGCCTGTGCGAACACGAGTTTGCCTGTGTACATGACTTGACCGCTCCGACCCGGGATACCGGGCTAAAGCGTGCCCCTGGCCCAATGGCCAGTTCAAGTCGGTGACAGGCGAAAATGGCATATTACTCTCGTATTAACAATGAGTTAGCGACAAAGAAGAACGGTTTTTCCGGACACTAGTGATACTGCTTATAAACGAAGAAGGGCACAAAAAGGTGGCTCCCATGCAAACTGCTTCGATATTTCCCAGACACGTCATGCTGATCGTCGGCTGCCTTGCCGCAAGCCTTTTGGTGACAACCCAGGTCAGCGCGATACCCATTACGCGGCTGGAACCCTCCGCCACTACCGTGTCGACAGGCTCGGCCTTCAGTGTTGACGTGTACGCCGATGGCATAACCGATGTCCATTTCCTGTGGGGACCCGACGAGCTCCTTGCCTTCGGGTTCGACATCCTAATGCCCCCGACCGGCATCAACTTCACCGGAGCCACCGTGGGATCAGCATTTCATGATGACTCGTCGGCGCTATCGCTCACCCAAGTCGCCGGCTCAGCCTTTCCGGGCGTATCGGGCGACAACATACTGCTCGCCCGACTTGACTTCGAGGCCAGCTTGTCAGGGATCTTCACTCTCGGAATCACCTCGGACCCCTCGGATCCGAATGAAGGGTTGATCACCTTTTTATCACCCTTCCCGACAGGCATTGAGACATATATGACTGTAAACGTCGAAGGTGCCGGATCGACCGGGACCGTCCCTGAGCCGTCGACGCCACTACTGATGGCGCTCGGCGGCTTGGGTCTGGTCCGACACAGACTACCCCGAACCGCCCGAGGCCAACGAAACACACAATGACGTGGCCTGCAGGATGAACCCGTGGAAGGATTGCCGAAATGAACATGGCATGTCTCAGCAAGCCGCTACCTTGGCTCACCAAAGTGGCAAGTATCGCCACACTGCTGATCGCCGGCGCCGTTTCCGCCAATCCTTGGTGGCAATGCGGCCTGCTCGACTATTCGGGCCGTTATGGGCCGTCCGAAGTGATAGACATTGACCCAGAGGATTCCGGGCTGGCTTGTTCAAACCCGGGCATCCTCAGCCTCACGGTCTATTTGACTACCGACATGCCCGGCACCAAGCTGCCAAATGAATTCTTTCACGATGCCTGCGTCACCCATGATTATTGTTACCGCCATGGCGCATATACCTACGACAAGACAAGGGAAGAATGCGACGACCAGATGCTCGACGACATGTTCACCCTTTGTGAGGAGGCGTGGGATCCTGCCAGAGGACTGAAATGCCAGGCCGCCGCGTTGATGTACTGGAACGGACTGCGGAACACGCCCCAGGCCTTCGCGGCCTTCCGCTCACCCAGTGTCCGCCGGACCGGCGTAGCCGATATCGTCAAGAACTGGTCTGCCAGCACCTTCGCCGGGCAGGATTACTGCCGGGAAACGGCCTTGGGAATCTTCTGCACTACCGACACCGGCCTGTACTGCGAGTACGACGCCCTGACGCCGCAGCGCGCGGAAGGCAAAGGCCGGTTTCACCGGCTGTGGGCTATCCGTTCCGACCCAGCCTGGGAGTTGCTTACGAACCTCGACTTCCCGGACTTCATGGACGGACGCAGGCTGGTCCCCGTCCCAGACATGTCGAATCTCAATGACCTGATCCAGCAATTCTTCAGCAAGCGAATCGGCGACTGGGGACAGGGTTTCGACCAACCCGTGGACGCCGCCCTCTATTACCTGATGCTCCAGGAGGTGGATCTGGAACGCCAGCAGCAACTACGCACGTCCACGGCGCCCTGCAGTCTGGCAGAGAGCCAGTGGACGGTGGCTGGCACCCCCGTCACCCGCACCCTGATCGACCCCGGGAGCAGCGAAACCTGCCGCAGTGATCTTTGGCAACAGACGTTCTGGCAGTGGTGGGATGCGCTGGTCGCGGACATGCGGCGTTGTTCCGTCCCGTTTGCCAATGCCATGGGCGACACTCCGGACGACGGAGACGACGATGGCATCACCGATGCCTGCGATCTCTGCCCATCGTTCCCGGATCGCACCAACCAGTGCGGCTTCGCCGATGCCAGCAATCTGCTCACCGAGCGGCATGCACCCCGCGCGGGTAACGGGGTCGCCTGGGCGGATATAGACGGCGACGGTGCCCCGGATCTCTATGTGAGCAACGACGGTCTCCGGGCAACCTCGCCCCTCGACCACCTGTTCATCAATCTGCCGGATGCTTCTGCCCCCAATGGGCGGTCGTTCGATGATGCCACCGACGAAAGAGGGATCACTGGACCGCTGGACAGGGGTTATGGCATCGCCTTCGCGGATTACGACAACGACGGCGACCTCGATGCCTATGTCGCCAACGATGGAACAGCCAACAGATTGTATCGAAACGACGACGGTTACTTCGTCGATGTCACCCCCTCACTGCTGGCCGACCCGGGGCCTGGACGAAGCGTGTCCTGGGTGGACTACGACGGTGATGGACTGGTAGACATCTACCTGGTCAATCATGGTGCCGCCAACCGACTGTTCCGCAATACCGGAGGCGGTACGTTCGTGGAGACGACCACCGGCCCGCTGGGCGATGACGGTCCCGGCACCGGTGCGAGCTGGGCCGACTACGACAACGACGGCGACCCGGATCTGTTCCTGACCAACGATGGGGAGACAAATCGCCTGCTACGCAACGACGGTGGGGGGCAGTTCACCGACGTCACACAGGCTGTGTTGGGGACCCTGGACACGGCACCCACCATGGGCATCGCCTGGGGCGACTATGACAACGACGGCCTGCAGGATCTCTACCTGTCCAACGACGGCGTTGCCAACCGGCTGTACCACAACCTGGGTCCGGACGACAACGGCCACTGGCGTTTCCAGGATGTCACCCGACCGCCGCTGGACGACGCAGGCCCCGGACGCAGCGTCTCCTGGGCCGACTTCGACAATGACGGCGACCTGGATCTTTACCTGGTCAACCATGGATCCAGAAACAGGCTGTTCGAGAACACCGCTTCCGGCTTCGTCGAAGTGGGTGGAGAGAGCCGCGTCGCCGATCCCGGGTTCGGCCGTGGCGCGGCCTGGGGCGACTACGACAACGACGGCGACCTGGATCTCTATATCGGGAACCTGCGCCTGCAGGGCGGACCACAGGACCGTTTGCTGACCAACCTGTCCGGTTCAGGGCAACCGTGGCTGGAAGTCGATCTGGTGGGTACTTGTTCCAACCGGTCCGCGATCGGCGCCCGTCTCCATCTGCAAACCAGGGCGATCACCATCACGGAAACGGCCGGCGTCGATTTCGGGGATGTCAGACGATCCACCGACAATATCCCCGGCGTTCCGGACGTGGGTCCCTCACTGCCCTCTGCTCCGACTCAGCCCCCGCAGATCTTCATCGGCCACACAGGTGCACCCGATCTGGGTGCCGGCATGCCCTTCGGCTTCCTCCTCGGTGATCCGCGTGGCATCGGCAGCGGGCTGCCACCCCTGGGTGGCGCATCCCCTGCACCCGGCAACCCCAGGGGTGGCTTCTTTGCCGAACTGGATCCCTTCTCCGGTTTCCTGCCACCAGCCGACAGCGGCGGAGAAACCAGGGGTCCGTCACGCGACGGTCAGGTCCGTACCCATGACCAGTACCGGGAACTGAGGAGCGGTGGCGGCTATCTGTCCCAGGACACTCTCACCGTCCACTTCGGGATTCCCTTCCGGCCAGGCAGCCGCACCACAATCATTTCCACCCTGGAGATCCACTGGCCATCCGGCATTGTGCAACGCGTCGGCGACGATGCCGTCGGCCTGTTCATGAACCAGACCCGGCTGAAGATCACTGAGCCGCCGTGTCCGTCACAAACGAGCCCGGATGTGGACCTGGATCTGGAAAACTCGGTAAACCTCGCCAGGGTCCTGATCGGCGAAGACAAGCTGGACTACCGGTTGACCGTCCGCAACCTCGGTTCGACGGAAGCCACAGGTGTCCGCCTTCTTGACTATCCATCCCTGAAGACCGGTTTCCTGAACGTTTCTCCGAGTCAGGGTGAATGCTCGACACTGCCCCTGGCATTGCGCACGACCAAGCTCGCCTGCGACCTCGGTACACTCGCCCCAGGGGACAGCGCCACGGTAACCGTCGTCACCACGGCGGATCTGCCCGGCCAGGCGGAGAATCGCGCCATGGTAACCGCCAACGAGCCGGACAAGGACCCCAGAAACAACGCCGCCCGATCCACTACCCTGATCGTCGATCCCGCAGCGGACGGTGACGGGGATAGCGTGCCCGATGACCTGGACAACTGTCCCACGATTTCCAACCAGGCCCAGACCGATACCGACGGTGACGGGCTGGGCGACGCCTGTGACGAGGATACAGACGGGGATGGTGTCAGCAACGATCTGGACAATTGTCCGAGGGTATCCAATCCGGATCAGAAAGACATGGACAATGACGGCATGGGAGACCCGTGTGACCCTGACCTGGACGGCGACGGGATTGCCAACTTCGGGATCGGCAGACTGGACAACTGCCCCAGGACACCGAATCCCGGTCAGTGGGACAGCGACGGCGACGGCACGGGCGACGCCTGTGACCCGGACCGGGATGGCGACCGCATCCCGAACACCAGAGACAACTGTCCCAGCCGCGTCAACCCTGATCAGGCTGACAGGGACGGAGACGGCACGGGTGATGCCTGTGATCCAAATCCTGAGGTTGCCGGCGACCTCAATGGCGATGGCATTCTGAATGGTGACGACTACCTGATCATCCGCTCCCTCCTGGGTCGGTGCAATAGCGGCGGTCGAAAGGGCACGGACGTTTCCCGGGCGGACTATGACCACGACGGGTGCATTACCTATGCGGACTACCGGATATGGTACGGCTTTTTCAGAAGTGCCAGCTCACCGTAGATTTTGTTCCTGATACGACAGTCACAGGGAGGTCCGTTCTCTCATCCCACCACCCCGGCAGGAGAAGCCAAGCCTCACATTTCCTGACTGATTCCGAAAATCACAATCTTCCCGCCGTGTTGTATTGTGAGACCTGACCCTCGTTATTCTGACCCTCGTTATTCCTCGTTATTTGACCCTCGTTATTCTTGTGGGATCGCGAACGGCCGTGGATCTTCCGTAGGTCGGGTTAGCCCGGAGGGCGTAACCCGACGGAATTCCACGAAACCCGTCGGTGGCCTCCGATGCCTCGGTGGAAGTACGTCGGATTACGGTGCTCCCGCACCTAATCCGACCTACGAGGTCCGTGGGATTGCCAACGGCCGGGGATCTTGCGTAGGTCGGGTTAGCCGCGAAGCGGCGTAACCCGACGGGGTTCCACGAAATCCGTCGGTGGCCTCGGATGCCTCGGTGGTAATACGTCGGATTACGGCGCGGAGCGCCTAATCCGACCTACGTTATTCGTGCCCCACCGTCTCCGGGAGACGGATGCCGGAAGCGCCCCAATCCGGCGCCAGCACGCCACGGCGGACATACAGACCAAAGCTCGACCAGGCCCAGTCCGCCGGCCGGCTCACATAACCATGACGTACGGGGTTGTAGTGAATATAGTCGACATGGGCGCGAAAGTCGGCCTCGTCCCGGATCAGGTGTTCCCAATAGCGGTGTTGCCAGACCGGTCGTTTTCCTTCGCAGGGACGTACGTGATCCGGTTTCTCCTCCGAAGGTTCCGCCATGCATCGTTTGGTGAATGCCGTCTTGATCAGGCGCCAACGGCGCGCGAAATCGGCATCGCCCGGTGGCAGGGTCCAGATGCAATGGAGATGATCGGGGAGGATCACGATGGCATCGATGGTGAAGGGATGCCGGCGCATCACCTTACGGAAGGCGTCACGCAACCATTGGACGGTGATGCCGGTGGTGAACAGGTCATTCCGTCGGTGGGTGACCACGGTGAAGAACCAGCGCCCTCCGGGCACGAAGGCACGGCGGTATTGCATGGCTTCCTCCTTGAAGCGTGGATGTCGTCCTTGACCATGTCGTAACCGATAATTCTACGTAATTATACGTAGGTCGGGTTAGCCCGGAGGGCGTAACCCGACGGGGATCCACGACATCCGTCGGTGGCCTCGGATGCCTCGGTGGTAGTACGTCGGATTACGGCGCTGCGCGCCTAATCCGACCTACGGGAGACGTGGGATTGCCAACGGCCGTGGATCTTGCGTAGGTCGGGTTAGCCGCAACGCGGCGTAACCCGACGGGATTCCACGACATCCGTCGGTGGTCTCCGATGCATCAGTGGAAGCGCGTCGGATTACGGCGCTGCGCGCCTAATCCGACCTACGGGGGCTGCACATCACCGAGATGCGCACATAGGGGGGTCACGCACATAGGGGGGTCAGGTCTCGCACATAGGGGGGTCAGGTCTCACATTCCCATACGCAGACATACGGGGGTCAGGTCTCACATTCCAATACCACAGTGGGAGGAACCGGGCCCCATGTCAGATTGTGAGACCTGCCCCTCGTTGCTTGCTCGTTGCTTGCTCACAAAATAACTTGACGCCATGGCGTCTTGGCGGCCAGAGTTTCCCCAGCCCATCACGAGAACCAGTCCACCCCCTCCCCGCACAACCGCTCCCTGAACCAGGCCAGTGCCTTGCCCTGGTGGCGGGTGCGCCAGACGTAATAGAGCCTGTGCCGGATACTGGTGCCGTCTTCGGTGGCCTTGATGACGAGGCGACCTTCGGCCAGGTCCTCCTCGATCATGTGCCGTGGCAGGTGGCCCACGCCCAGGCCCCGCCGCTGCGCCTCGCGCTTGGTTTGCAGGTCCGGCACGGTCAGCACATTCTGACCGGGCAACAGGCCGACCGTCCTGGGCGGGAGCCCCCGGGAGCTGTCCGCGGCGGCGACGGCGCGATGCCTGCGGATCAGGTCGTTGGGCAGGGGCTCCGTTTCCCCGGCCAGGGGATGATGGGGCGCGACCACGAACACGAACTCGACCTCCCCCAGCGGGTGGAGGGCGTAGCCGCCGCCGGGCGGGCCTTCGCCGGGCGCGCCGATCACCAGGTCGGCCCGCCCCGAGAGCAGTGCGTCCCAGGTGCCGCCCAGTACTTCGGTGTACAGACGCAACCGGGTGTCCGGCGCGACCCGATAAAAGGCCTCGCACAGATCGAGCACCTTGGCATAGGGAATCAGGTCGCCGACGGCGATCCGAAGCTCAGCCTCCCATCCCGTCGCGATCCGCCGGACGTTCCGCGCCACCCCGTCCGCCAGGGTGAGGAGATCCCGCCCTTCGCGCAGCAGGGCTTGGCCTGCGGGTGTCAGGTGAGCGCGATGGCCCCGGCGGTCGAAAAGCTGCACGCCCAGGCTGTCCTCGAGCTTCTGGATGGCGTAGGTCACCGACGAGGGTACGCGGTGCAGTTCTTCCGCGGCGGCCGCAAAGCTGCCACGGCGGGCGATGGCATCGAGAACGACGAGCGCGTCCAGGCTGATTCCGGGTTTCATGTTCGATTTTTTCGAATGCATATTTGCAATATTTTCGCTATCAACCCAGATTTTTCGGAACTATTATGCGCCAAATCATTCGAAAGTATGAACAGGCGCATGAAATGAAGGGATTTCTGACCGGATCGGGCTATGAGCCGCCAAGGACGCCAAGCAGCCCTTACCCCCACGTCGGGTTACGGTGCTGCACACCTCTTGTACCCCTTGGGGTGAACCCGACCTACGGCTTGTCTTGGCGGCTGACTGCTGAAGGAAAGCCGGGATGACGCGCATGCGGCTGCGCAACGACCGCCAAGGCTACGGGCTGGTCTCGGTGGGGCTGCACTGGATCATGGCCGTGCTTGTCATCGGCCTGTTCCTGCTGGGGGAGACCATGGTGGACCTGGACTACACCCATCCCTGGTACCACAAGGCCCCGGATCTGCATCGCGGCCTGGGTGTGGTCACGGCCGGGCTGCTCGCATTCCGGCTCGTCTGGCGGCTGGCCAATCCGCTGCCGGAAATCCTGGGCCGGCCCTGGGAGCGGCGCGCGGCCTTGTGGGTGCACCGGCTGTTCTACCTGTTGATTGCGGCCGTGGTTACGAGCGGCTACCTCATCACCACTGCCGACGGCCAGGCGCTGTCGGTGTTCGGTGCCTTCGAGATCCCGGCCACCCTCCACGGCCTCGAAAACCAGGAGGACATCGCAGGCCGAGTGCACGAATGGCTGGCCACCCTGCTGATCGCGCTTGCCGCGCTCCACGGCCTGGCCGCGCTGAAACACCATCTTCTGGACCGCGACCCCACCCTGTTGCGCATGCTGGGCGCGGGCGGGCCGCATTCATCATCACCCACAAGGAGGAACACACCGTGATCCGAAAAACGCTCTATCTTCTCACCCTGATTCTCGGCCTGGCCAGCGTCCAGGCGCAGGCCGCCGA
Organism: Thiohalobacter sp. IOR34; assembly: GCF_030406045.1. Taxonomy (GTDB): domain Bacteria; phylum Pseudomonadota; class Gammaproteobacteria; order Thiohalobacterales; family Thiohalobacteraceae. The sequence goes on along the minus strand of NZ_CP128988.1, from coordinate 1,062,509 downwards.
GCATTACATCATCGATACCAAGGGCATGCATGCCTTCATCACCTTCCGCATCCAGCACCTTGGATTCAGCTGGATGGAGGGGCGCTTCAACCGCTTCTCCGGCGATTTCGACTACGATGAGGCCAACCCGGCCAACAACCGGGTGCGCGTGGAGATCGACGTCGCCAGCATCGACACCAACCATGCCGAGCGCGACAAGCATCTGCGCAGCGAGCGCTTCTTCGACGTGAAGAAATACCCCAAGGCCAGCTTCGTCAGCACCGGCTGGGAAGACCTGGGCGAAGGCCGCGCCCGGCTCAAGGGCAAGTTCACCCTGCGCGGTGTCACCAAGGACATCGTCATCGACGTGAGCCAGGTCGGCGCGGGCAAGGATCCCTGGGGTGGGTTCCGCCGCGGCTTCGTGGGCACCACCACCCTGCATCTTTCCGACTACAAGATGAAGGAAGGCCACATCCTCGGGCCGGTGGCGGAGAACATCCAGCTCTGGCTGTCCATCGAGGGCATCCGCCAGTAACCACGATCACAACACGTAGGTCGGATTAGGCCCGAAGGGCCGTAATCCGACGTGCTTCCACCGAGACTTCGGGAGCCACGATGGTGTCCGTGGAAATACGTCGGATTACGCCGCTGCGCGCCTAATCCGACCTACTTCTTCTTGCGGGCGGCGACGCGCAGGCGCAGGGCGTTCAATTTCAGCATACCGGGGGTCACCATACCGGGGGTCACCATACCGGGGGTCACACCACACACCATACCGGGGGTCAGGTCTCACATTCCTACACCACAGTGGGAGAAACCGGACCCCATGTCAGATTGTGAGACCTGACCCTCATTCCGTGTGCTCAGCCGAGCTGCTGAGATTCTCCGCGCATGGAAAACCCCAACCCGTCGGCCGGCTCAGTACGGCTGATCGGAACCCGGGGCATCGCGGCCGTTGCAGGTTTCCGGGCTCAGGCCAAGCTCTTTCGCTGCACGGCACAGCGCCTCTTGCCGAGACTCGAGTACCCGGTCGGCGGCAAGCTTGTCGAGAATACCCTGGTCTTGCAGGAACTGGCGGACCCGTGGGCGCAGACCCGCCAGGAAGACGCAGCGCTGGCGCGTCTGGGCATCGCTGATCATGTCCTCGATGGCGCGGGTCGAGGTGAAATCAACTGCCGGCACGTCGGTCAGGTCCATGACCAGGACATCGTACTGATCGAAGGCAGCCAGTTGCCGGACCATGCCCTTGGCCGCACCGAAGCTCAGTGGCCCCTCCATGTGGTAAAGCAGGATGCGGCCACCGGCCTGTTCGAGGATGGCCGCCTCCTTCGCGGACAGCGGAGCCTCAGGAGGCGGCTCGGTGAAGGCCTGAATGCTCTCCAGTTGCAGATCGGCCATGCGCTTGAGAAACAGGAAGCTGGCCATGATCATGCCCACCGCAACCGCCGTGATGAGATCCACGAACACGGTGATGAAAAAGACCGTGAACATGATGACCACCCCCGCGCGGGGCGCGGTGCGCAGGCGGCGCAGATAGTCCCAGTCGATGATGTCGGTACCGACCTTGATGAGGATGCCGGCCAGCACGGCATTGGGAATGAAGCGCGCGAAGCGGCCGGCACCGAGAACCACGGCGAGCAGGATCAGCGCATGCAGGGCACCGGACAGCGGCGTCTGCCCTCCGGCGCGCACGTTGACCACGGTGCGCATGGTCGCCCCGGCGCCGGGCAGGCCTCCGAACAGCCCGGCGACGGCATTGCCGATACCCTGGCCGATGAGTTCCCGGTCCGAGTCGTGGTGACTGTGAGTGATGTTGTCGGCAACGAGAGAGGTCAGCAGGGAGTCGATGGTGCCCAGCAGGGCCAGGACCAGCGCCGACTTGACCATACCGATGAGGATCTGCCAGTCGGCGGCGAAGGTCGGCAGATGGGGTTGGGGCAATCCCGAAGGCACCTCACCGAGGATCGGTGCCTGCCCCGGAAGAACAGCAGCATCAGCCCGGTACCGACGATCAGCGCCAGCAGGGGCGCGGGGAGAATACGGTTCATACGCGCCGGCAGCAGATAGACGATGGCCAGTGACAGCAGGCCCAGGGCCAGGGCCGCGCCATGGGGATGGCCCAGAAAGCCGGGCAGCGCCTCGGCCGAGGCCAGAGGGCCACCGGCAGCGGGATGGCCGAGCAGGGGCCCGATCTGCAGCAGGATGATGATCACCCCGATACCACTCATGAAGCCCGAGGTCACCGGATGCGGCACCAGGCTGATGAACTTGCCCAATTTCAGGACACCGAACAGGATCTGAAACAGGCCACCGAGGATGACCACGGTGAAGGCCAGGGCTGCACCCCGGCTGGGGTCGTCTGGAAACATGGCCGTGTACTGGGTGAAAACGGCCGCCATGACCACTGTCATCGGGCCGGTGGGCCCGGAGACCTGGGCCGGCGTGCCGCCGAACAGGGCGGCGAAGAAACCAACGAAGATGGCGCCATAGACGCCAGCGATGGGGCCGGCACCGGAAGAGACGCCGAAGGCCAGCGCCAATGGCAGGGCGACGACGGCCGCCGTTATCCCGCCGTAGATGTCACCGCGCAGGTTGTCGAAATGCAGACCATGAATCCAGTACATGACGGACCTCGCCTTGTTCAGGGGACAGAAGAGATTCAGGCAACCGATTCATTATACAGGCCAATGAGCCGCCGCATCGACTGAAACCCCCAGCAGATACAAGGCGGCCGCCCCCATCTATCCGTCCTCGCCCCGAGCCGGCCATTCGTCGGCCAACAGGGCCATGACCTGGCGCCAACCCGCCTCTGCCTCGGGACCTGCCCTGTCGAATACCCTTGCCAGCTGCTTGCGCTGTTCCCCGGTGAGCGTCGCCTCCAGTCGTTTCCCCTTTGGCGTCAGCCGCAGACGCTTGACGCGACGGTCATGCAGATCCTGGCGGACAACGACGAGCCCATCGTCGATCAATTGCCGCAGCGGCCGGTGCAGATACTGCTTGCTCACCCGCATGATGTCGAGCAGTTCATTGATGCTGCACTCGGGATTGCGAGCGATGAAATAGAGCACCCGGTGATGTACCCGCGAGTAGCCAAGCCGCGCCAGGCGCTCGTCGGGATGAGCGGTAAGCGCCCGGAACCCGAAGTGCAGCGCCTCCAGGGCCGCATTGAGCTCGCCAATCCTGCGCCGGTCCGATGCCTTTGCGTCAACCATATTGACATTATAGGTTCAGCTGGCGCACAATCCAAAGGGTCAATATCAATGACCTTCTGGAGGCAAGATGTCCGGCAGCGGCGTTTGCTGGCTGGAGGGACGTATCCAGCCACTGGAGACAGCACGGATACCGGTGCTGGACCACGGCCTGCTCTACGGCGACGGGGTGTTCGAGGGCATTCGGTTCTACCATGGCCGCCCCCTGCTGCTCGCCGCGCACCTGCAGCGGCTGTTCGCCTCGGCCCGGGCCATCGCCCTGCCCCTTCCCTGGACGCTCACCGAGCTGAGCGAGATCGTCACCGCGCTGATCGACGCCTATGGTCATGCGGAGGGTTATATCCGCCTCATCGTGACGCGGGGTGACGGGGCACTGGGCATCGATCCGCGACACTGCCGCGAACCCCGTCTGATCGTCATCGCCGATGCCCTGCAGATGGTCGCCCCCGAGATCCGGGAGCGCGGCGCCCGGCTGATCATCGCCTCGACGCGACGGCTGCCGCCCGACGGCCTGGATCCGCGGATCAAGAGCCTGAACTACCTCAACCATATCCTCGCCCGCCTGGAGGCCAACCAGGCCGGGGCCGATGAGGCCGTGCTGCTCAATGCCCGCGGCTGCGTGGCCGAGGGAACGGCGGACAACCTGTTCATCGTGCAGCAGGGCAGTTTGGTCACTCCGCCGGTCACCGACGGCGCCCTGGCTGGTATCACCCGGCAACTGATCCTCGACCTGGCCCGAGACCAGGGTGTGAACACCGAGCAACGCTCGCTGGCCCCTTACGACCTGTACACGGCGGACGAGTGCTTCCTGAGTGGCACCGGCGCCGAGTTGATCCCGGTCCGCGAGGTCGACGGACGGCCGCTGACGGCCTGTCCCGGCCCCCTGTTCCGGCGCTGCGCGGCCGCCTTCCAGACCTTCATCCAGCAGCACTGCGGGAGGAATCCCCCATGAACAGGAAACCACCGATCCTCAATATCGATGCCGTATCCCTGGAGGACTGGGTCCATGGCGATGGCTTCGCCGCCCGGCTGGGGGCCATCGGCCGACATCTCGGCGCCCGCAAGCTCGGTTATCGGCTGGTGGTGCTGCCCCCGGGAAAGGCCGCCTGGCCCTTGCACGCCCACTACGTCAACGAGGAGATGTTCTTCATCCTCCAGGGGCAGGGCTGCCTGCGGCTTGGGCCGGCACGCCATCCACTGCGTGCCGGTGACGTCATCGCCATGCCTCCGGGTCCCGAGCGACCACATCAGATCGTCAACGACAGCAGGGAAGAGCTGCGTTATCTGGCCGTCAGCACCATGGAGGAACCGGACATCGTCGAAATGCCCGACTCCGGAAAAATCAACATCATGGTGGGCAGCCCGCCCGGCGGCAACAAGTCCGCACGAAAGCTATCGGCCTGCTTTCCCAAAGGAGCTGCGGTCGATTACTGGGAAGGAGAAAGCTGATCCAGGACCACCCACAAATTCGGCTGGTGACCTGTCAGGCGGTCGTAGCGAGCATGGTCGAAAGCGACTTCATCATGTTTTATTCCGTCCTTGACGGCCATCCAGGTTTTCGATAATCGGGCAGCCTTCATTCGTACCGCGACACAGATTGACCAGGAGGGTCAACTCATTGCGCAAGGTCTGGAGTTCTTCCATGTGTACCTCGATTTCTCTCAGTTTCCTGTGCGTCAACTCGCGTACATCATCACGCGCATGCTGAGGATTCTCCCTCATTTCCAACAAGCGCGCGATCTCGTCCAACGAAAAATTCATCGACTTGGCACGTTGGATAAAACGCAACCGCGACAGGTCACGCGCATCATAGAAGCGAATACCGGATGCGGAGCGATTTACCGGTGGCAACAATTTGATCTTCTCGTAATAACGCAGGGTATCGGCGCTGAGACCGGTGAGATGGACCACATCACCGATGCGATAGCGGCTTTTACCGCTATCCTTCCCGCTTTTCGGCGACTCAGGGATGCGTTCAGTATTCGAGGATGAGGAAATACTCATTGGGCAGATACAGTCCGGTAGATATTTCAAGCTGATGCCAGCGAACAGTTCAAAGGCCTTCTGGCAACAGCACAGAATATGCGGCGGCAGTGGTGGGAAATACGGCGATCATGCACGCTCCGTCCCCTCTCCACCGGAGAGCCGCCGATCGAGTTCCGTGCGCAGCCTGCGTATCGAGGGCAGGCCGGTGAAGACGAGTTCTCCATCGATGGCGATGGCCGGCGTGGACAACACGCCAAGGCTTACAGCGTAGTCCAACTCATCGAGCACATTGACCTCCCGCCATGCGATTCGGCCGCTGCCAACCTCCTCGGCGAGCTTGCGCAGCACCTCCCTGGCCTGCCCGCATTTGTTGCAACCAGGAGAGGAGAATATTTCAATCTCAATGCTCATATATTAACCCGGCAAAGCAGGTTGGGGTTATCTTCCTTGGCTTTCTGCATGACCGGGGGCTGCCGCCAGTCCTGCCTGACCAAGGTTAGAATCCCCACCAAATGCGCAGCGGCAGCGCAAGATAGGCGGCAAAGAAGCCGATGCTCCAGATGGCCACCGAGGTCCAGAAGATACGCCTGTTCCAGACCTGTGCCCTGGTGCACGCACGCCCCAGTGCCGGATCCATCGGGCAGGCGCGTCCCGGGCGATACATGAGCCAAGCGGACATGCCGAGCATCAGGCCCGAGAAAGCGAACACCCAGATCTTGTGCTGGCTGAGAATGATCAGCAATGGGAAGGCGCTGGTGAGAGAGGCCACAGCCGCGCCAAGTCCCAGCGTAACCAGAATGATGGGCAGGGCACAGCAGACCAGCGTACCGGCCGAGGCAAACAAGGTGAACCAGGTCAAACCACCCTCTTTCACTTGTGCCGCCTCCACGCTCAATGCGGTCTTTCCGTCATGCCGCGGTAGGTAAATCCGGCGTCCTTGAAGAGCCGGGTCATCTGCGCTTCCGTCAGCCTGACGCCCTCGACCACGTCCACCGTGACCAGACCTTTCTCCAGATCGACGTCGATCTGCTCCACCCCGTCGATCTGCTTCAGCTTTTTCTCGATGCCGTAGGCGCAGTAGGGGCAGGCCAGCCCATCCACACGCATGACATATTGTGTTCCGGCTGCGAGTACCGCAACGCTCCAGAGTGCAAACAGTGGCAGAATCAAATAACGTTTCATCTCATCACCTATCTTGTTTGTTGCCAGTTGGCGGAAAATCACTGGTGCCATTCGAGCACGAGCTTGGCGCGATAATCCGTCTGTGCCTGATTGCCGTTAAGATCGCTGGCAATCGGGATCTGTACACCGGCCTTCAGCGCGAAGTTTCGCTTGGTCCAGAAGACGCCCGGCGACAGAAACCATTCCATACCACCGGTATCAGTCAGTCCGGCCCCGTTCAGTTCAGCACGCTGTCCATACTCACCGTTGAGTTCAAGCAGCCATACCGTATCCGGCTCGAGATAGCCGCTGCGCCTGAGCCGGATACCGCCCACCAGATCGAAGAGCACCTTGTCACCGCGTCGCAACCCCGCATCGTTCTCACCGTTGCGACGGTAACGCAGGCTCGCCCAGCGGTACCACTGGCGGCTTTCATATCCGTAGGCAATGCCCAGCAGGGCATCGGTGGTACCGGTCCCCAAGGCGGGAGCGGCGTTTTCATTACCGGTATCGGTCACGAGCTTGAGCAACATCGCCGCGCTTTCCTGAACGCCCAGGGAGTCACGACGCCAGAAACGGTACTTGGTGAACAGGGTTACATCACCAGGCCCAGCAGATTTTTTCGAGTCCTCGTCTTTCCAGGCGTAGGGCAACTCGATGCCTGCGGCCCAGTCGCCGGTAATGCCGTAGACCAACTCGAGTCCCAGCTCCGCCGCCCGTTCTTCGACCCTCTTTTCCAGGTGAATGCCGGTCGCCAGCTCGATACCACCCTGGTACAACACATGTGGGCCGAGGCCGAAGATGGGATCATGGGCCCAGGCGAAACCATTGACAAACAAGCCCACCACCACGATCAGCCGGCCCGGGTATCTTCCCAATGCTGTCATATTCTTCCTCATGCAAGACACCTTCAACAGAACCGAACCGCGAGAGCCATGACACCCCGCGGCTGATCCCGGGTCCAAGGCATTGGATAACCTGTACTTTGTGACAGCATACGACCTGGAGCTGACTCCAGGTCAAGTCTTTTCCGGGAATGAGGGTGATTGACTCCTGCCAGGGGCCATGACCATGAGGGGGTTGCCTGGGTAGCTTTCACCGTGAATGGTGCCCGTCCTTGTACCACGATCGCGGCCTGGAGGCCGCTCCTACGGGGTCCGGCGGTGCAGGAGGGCCGCAGGAGCGGCATTCACCATGAGCCGAGCCGCGCTGCCTGGACCGGGATCTGTCGAGGCCGCGGGGTGTGTGGTGCCCCTTGCCTTGATCGCGGCCTGGAGGCCGCTCCTACGGGGTATGGCGGTGCCGGGGGGCCTCAGGAGGGGCATTCACCATGAGCCGAGCCGCGCTGCGTGGACCGGGATCTGTCGAGGCCGCAGGGTGTGGGGTACCCCTTGCCTTGATCGCGGCCTGGAGGCCGCTCCTACGGGGTATGGCGGTGCCGGGGGGCCTCAGGAGCGGCATTCACCATGAGCCGAGCCGCGCTGCGTGGACCGGGATCTGTCGAGGCCGCGGGGTGTGTGGTGCCCCTTGCCTTGATCGCGGCCTGGAGGCCGCTCCTACGGGGTATGGCGGTGCCGGGGGGCCTCAGGAGCGGCATTCACCATGAGCCGAGCCGCGCTGCGTGGACCGGGATCTGTCGAGGCCGCGGGGTGTGTGGTGCCCCTTGCCTTGATCGCGGCCTGGAGGCCGCTCCTACGGGGTATGGCGGTCAATGTGGTAGGAGCGGCCTCCAGGCCGCGATTGGACGGAATCCCATGCGGCAATGCCTGTCACGCTTGCCTCGGCTGGCTGACCGCGCCTGCTGACCAGCCAGCCTGCATATTGCACCAAGGCGGCCTGCATGATCGGTATCCTGGCACCCGCTCTTCTGGCCTGCCTTGCCGGATTCGCCCTGAGAATCGAATCCTTGGTGCAATATCCGGGCTAAGCCTCCGCCTTGTAAAGATAGCGTGCCCGAACCTGGTTGCCCGGCCCATCGAAGCGAAGGTCCTCGCACAGCTCCTGTGCCAGGGCGATACCCCGACCGTGCGTGGTGATATTGTCCACATCCAGACTGCGGCCGATGTTACGCATGAAAGCCTCATGATCGAAGCCTTTGCCACTATCCACGATATCCAGATTGAGCTGCCGGCTCGAACCCTCGCGGGTGGTATTGATCAGCTCGATCAGGATCCGCCCCTCCGAGAGTTCCTCCAGCCTGCGCTGGCGCTCCTCGTAGTAGAGCATGAAGCCATCGGGCGATTTCTTCAGCTCCGAATCCAGCTTCAACAGGCCATGTTCCAGCGCATTCCTGAACAGTTCATCGAGAATCACCTCGAAGTCGCTTCCAACACCCGTCTGCCCGTTCAGTTCCCGCACGATATGATTGACCAGCGGCACAGGGTTGGTCCCGCGCAGGGTTGCGGCATCCAGATCGAGGAGCAGCCTCCAGCTACCACCATCGCCCCTGGCTGGCGCCTCGACTGCCGGCACCTTGTCCTGCTCCACCTGTTCAGCAGAGGGCTTGATGGCGACGAAACTGATGTCGTCAGTCTGACCGATGCCGCTGCAATATTCATCGAGTGCATCCTTGATCGCCCGGGTCAGGTCGTGGATATCACGGGTCGCGTTCAGCACATCTTCCAGCCGCTGCTCGCCAAACGGCTCACCCTGCATGTCGATCTGTTCGATCACGCCATCGGTTGCCATGAACAAATGATCACCCTCTTCAAGATCGATGGCCAACAGATGGCGGTCGAAGGCATCCTCCCGGAGAATACCGAGCGGTGGATGTTCGGAAGGCAGTTTGTAGCGGATGGTTCCATCCTTGCCGTGCAACACATAGACCGAGGGTAGACCGCCGTTCCAGACCTTGAGATGGCCCCGCACATGATCGATTTCCGCAAGGCAGGCGGCACAGAACAGATTGGGCGGCAACTGTTCATTCAGCTTGCGGTTGATCTCGGCTGCAATCTCATCGATGGAAAAGCCCTTCTTGGTCATGCTGTTGAAGACATCGATGACTTGCAAGGCACCGAGACTGGCCACCAGGCCATGACCGGTGAAATCGCCAAGCATGAGATGCTGGGTCCCGTCGGGGCGTGACTCCACCAGCAGCAGGTCACCGTTGAACAGCGAGTGACTGGAAACATGATAGTTGATGTTGGGTGCTTCCAGGGCCTTCCTTGGCAACACATACTCGAACAACTGCAGCGCCACCTCATGCTCGGCGAGGACCTGTTCCTGGGCGGCCTCCAGGGCGCGCGCACGGCCTTCCGCTTCTTCGAGCAGGCGCCGGTTGGCAAGCTGCAGCCGCATGCTGCGTGTAAAGGTGAAATAGAAGTTCCGCGCAGCCATGAACAACATGGCGACGAAGACGATGGAGATCAAGCCAAGACTGTGCGAATGCACGTCATCCTGACCCAGCAGCATGGCTGTCGCAGGCAGGATGGTCGGCACGACAAACACGGCGAGACTCTTCGGACTGACCGCCAGCATCGGCACGGCCGCGGCACAGATCCCGCCCAGAACGACCAGCAGCATGATCTGGTGGTCGGGCTCTTGCGGATTGAAGAACAGAACACCGGCCAGACCCCATACGCAACCAGAGGCAAAGGAAGCCAGTGCATGACGCCTTTCCAGACCGGCAACCGAAATATCCTCTGAGCGGTCATGGAAATACTCGTGTGCAAGGTGGTAACGCCAGGTCACCGCCGCAAAGACCAGCAGCAACCAGCCGAGAATGGGCACCGGTGGAAGATCGTGCGAAAAGGTGATAGCCAGGATCAGGCCGACGGCAATGGCGCCGAGCTGGCTGGCAAAGCTACCGGAAAGCAGTTGCTCGATGCGCAGACGATCGAATTCGGAACTTTCGGCCTGCTTGACCCGGTCATGGTCGATATTCATGGGCGTGATTCGCCGTCTGTGCTGATGAGTGCTGCCCGGCAATACTCGAACTACCAGGGAATAGTCGAAACCGGCACTCAGGGCATGGCAAAGAGTTTGTCGAAATTCGCCACTTCGAGAATCTTGCGTACCGCCCCCTTGGCACCGGCCAGTCTGACCCGATGATCCACATTGCCGGCATGTTCACGCAACAGAAGCAACATGCCCAGCGCCGAGCTGTCCATGTACTCGGTATCCGCAAGATTCACCCGATAATTGAGCTTGCCGTCGTGATGCTGATAAGCCTCACGAAATTCCTTCTGCACGGAGAAGTCGAAGCGGCCATTGATATCGATCACGACCTCCTTGCCACCGTCTGCCAATCGACTCGTTACCTTCATGTCCTGACTCCTTGTTGCTGCCTGATTTCAACCACACCTGCCTGGCATGGCTAGAACAACTCAACTTCACCGGCCGCCATCGATTCCTGTGCTACGGCCTTGGTCTTGCCCGCCATCGAACTGTCCCTGAATTCTTCGATCACGCCGCGCAGCTCCTCGATCAGCCGCTCCGGCTCATCATGCCCGCCAATCTCCGCCAGCGAGGTGATCAGCCCACCGATGCGCTCCAGATGTGCGGCATGTCCCTCGGCGGCAGCCAGCGCCTGGGTCACGATATCCTCGAACTGCAACATACGCACGGCGTCATTGACATCGGCGTTGATACTGCTGCTCAATGTCGACAGTTCGCCAATCTTCATCGAGGTATATTCGTTCACGCTCGCGATCTCGCCGAGCGCCGACTCGACCCGGTCCTTGGCGTCGATGGTCATGTTCATATCCCGGCCGGCCATCTCTGAGACCGTTTCCCTGACACGGGCAATGGCCTCCTTGGCAGCATTCACCTGTTCGCGGATCTGCTCGTTCATGCTATTCGAGCGCAATGAGAGCTGCCGCACCTCATCGGCGACCACGGCAAAGCCGCGGCCGGCCTCGCCCGCCCTGGCCGCCTCGATGGCCGCATTCAGCGCCAGCAGGTTGGTCTGGTCGGCAATCGAGCGTACGTTCTCCAGCAGTCGGAAGATGCCGTCCATGTGCTCGACCATGTCATCGATCTTGTACACGGTCTGAACGCTCTGCCGTGCCGTCTCCACCATGATCTCCACGAAATAGCTCATCAGTTCGCTGGCTTCCTTGATGAACCCCTGGACATTGTCGCCCGTTGCCGTAACTGCAAGCCGCTCGACCAGATCCACAACGGCATCCTCCTGCTGCTGGGACTTGGCGACGATGCCATGGAAGCTCTCACCCAAGGGGTGGATCGCATCGCGGACCAGCAACTGGACACGCTGAATCTCCTGCTGGATGGCCCCTACCTCGTCCGCAACGGCCACCGAGAGGTCCGCGGCGACCCCGCACGCCTCATCGGCTGTAGCCGGCAACGGTCCTGTTGCGGCCTCGGTCTCCGATGGACTCTTCCGCCCAAGCCGGCCCATGGCCAGGCCGGCTGCCAGCCAGAGCAGCCCGATAAGACCCATGCCCAGCCAGGAATCCGCCTTGGGCAGGCCCAGCCAGCCAAGCCCGGCCGTGACCAGCAGGGCGAATAACACTATAAGAATCTGATACTTGTAGCTGCGCATGAAGATACCTGGTTATTGGATGGTCATCTCTTAGCCATTAACGGCAGGAGAGCGTTTTTCCTCAGCACCCAACACCGCTGCCGCAATCCTGTTCAGCGGCAGGACCCTGTCGACGCAGCCCAGCTTTACAGCCTCGCCCGGCATGCCCCAGACCACGCTGCTGGCCTCGTCCTGGGCGATGGTGTGTGCCCCTGCCTGCTTCATCTCCTGCATGCCATGCGCACCATCGTTGCCCATCCCGGTGAGCAACACACCAACCGCATTGATGCCTATCTGATCGGCCACTGAACGGAACAGCACATCGACCGACGGACGATGACGATTGACCGGAGGACCCTCATTGAGCCGGCAGACGAAGCGCGCACCGTCCCGTTCTACCAACAGGTGACGATCGCCGGGGGCGATATAGACGTGGCCCCGGACGATCTGCTGTCCGTCCTCCGCCTCGCAGACCGACATGGCACTGATCCCGTCCATGCGCTTGGCGAAGGGTGCACTGAATGCGGCCGGGATGTGCTGGGTGATCACCACGCCGGGGGTATCCGCCGGCAGCGCCTGCAGCACCTCCTTGATGGCCTCGGTCCCGCCGGTCGAGGCACCGATGGCGATCAGGCTGTCGGTAGTCCTGAACTGAGGCCGATGCCGCGAGCGGCCGATCACGGCATCGGCCGACAGCCGGGGCTTGACCGCGGACCGGCTGCCGTCATCCGAATAGGCGCGTGGCCTGGCCTTGGCCGCCATCTTGACCTTGGCGACGATCTCCTCGGCATAGGCCTGCATCGCGTGCTGGACGTCGATCCTGGGCTTGGTCACAAAGTCGATCGCGCCCAGTTCCATGGCTTCCAGAGTCACGTCGGCACCCTGTTCGGTCAGCGAGGAAACCATCAGCACGGGCATCGGCCGCAGTCGCATCAGGTTGCGCAGGAAGGTGATGCCATCCATGCGCGGCATCTCCACGTCCAGGGTCAACACATCGGGATTCAGCGACTTGATCTTCTCCCGGGCGATATAGGGATCAGGCGCGGTAGCCACCACCTCGATATCAGGATCGGAATCCAGAATAGCCGTCAGCATCTGCCGAATCAGTGCAGAATCATCGACGATCAACACGCGTATCTTGTTTGTATTGGTTGACATCACCAGTTGCCCGTCAAAAGCCGTTCAGAACAGTTCCACATCGCCACCCGAAGGCGTGTGCTGCAGGTCTTCCATGTAATGGCTCTCGCGCTCGACGATGGTCTCGTTGTGCATGGTCCGCAACTTCTTGACCTGCACCTTGCCGGAAGCCGGCGAGTAGACCACCTTGCGCGGGTAGACATCACCAAGGTCCGTGCCAACCAGGGTCAGGCCCTCGGTTGCGATATAGTCGAGCACGAACTCGATGTTGCGGCGTCCGACATCGGTAGCACGCCGCAGGATGCGGCCACCCCCTACCAGCTTGACTTCAAGAAACTCGCGTCGTCCACCATTCTTGAGGATCTCGTTGATCAACTGCTCCATGGCATAGCTGCCGTAGCGAGTGGCATTGCTGCTCGGGCCGTTCCGCCAATGGTCATCCTCGCGTGCCGAATCCGGCAACATGAAATGGTTCATGCCACCGATGCCAAATCGGCTGTCCCGGATACAGGCCGAGACACAGGAGCCAAGCACGGTGGTGATCTTTTCGTCCTTTAGCGTAACGTAGTATTCACCCGGCAGTATCTTGGCCATATAGCAGTTGCGCGTCTTGTCCCAGTAGCGCTTGATGCCTTCAAAACCAGGCAAGGCTGGATACATGTCTCCGGGCGGTATCCCCGGCACCCTGTCCGGCACTACCACTACTTGATCCTCCGGTAGATGGTGCGGCCCAGGTTCTCGAAGCGGTCTGTCACTTTGAACAGCGACTCCGAATGACCGATGAACAGGTGCCCGCCAATGGGCAGCAATTCCGCCATGCGCTCAAACAGCATCCGCTGGGTGGGCTTGTCGAAATAAATCACCACGTTGCGGCAGAAGATGACATCGAAAGGCCCTCGCATAGGCCAATCATGCATGAGGTTGAGCGTGCGAAAGCTGATCAGGCTGCGCAGCGCGTCCACAACCTTGACCAGTCCCGCATTGTTGCCGCGTCCCTTGCGGAACCAGCGCCGCAGGCGTTCCGGTTCGAGATTCGTGACCCGCTCCAGCGCATAGATCCCGCGACTCGCCGTTTCGATGACGTTCGAGTCGATATCCGTAGCCAGAATTCTCACATCCCAGTCCTCGATATCGGGCATGGCTTCGCGCAGAGCCATGGCAATGGAGTAGGGCTCCTCACCGATCGAACAACCAGCCGACCAGATGCGCAACCGCCGGTCGCGAGCATGCACTTGTCTCAACTGCGGCAGAAGCACCCCGGTCAGATACTCGAAATGGTGTGCCTCGCGGAAAAATGCCGTCAGGTTGGTGGTCAGGGCATTGATGAAATGCGTGAACTCATCGCCGTCGCCGTCCGAGACCAGATGACAATAGTCTGCAAAGCTGCTGAGACCGAGTGCGCGCAGACGACGGGCCAGACGGCTGTAGACCATGCCACGTTTGGCATCCGACAGGGCGATTCCCGCATGGTCGCGGAGCATGCGCCGCACGCATTCGAAGTTTTCGTCGGTAAAGAGGAACTCGCGCTCGCCGACAGGCATGTCATTTGATCCGGCACCACCTCCGGGCGAGCGGGTCTGGAGTGCGTCAGCTGCCATTGACTGCTTCCATGAGCAAGGTTGGGAAAAGCCGAGACGAAGCTGCAGCGGACAACCGGATGCTCAGAATTCCTCCCATTCGCCGTCGTCGAAATCCTGATTCACCACAGCGGCCCTGGCTGGCTGACTACGCGGCATTGTCGCTCCCGCCGCCTGCTCACCCTTTACGTGCCGTTCCAGCGCATCGATCAGCGATATCACTTCCTGGGACATCGATGCGATATTGCCGTAAAGCCGTTCTGCCGCCTCAGACTCACCGCTGTTTTTCAACTGGACGATGCGTTTGATCGTGGCATGCATGTCCTTGTGCACCTGTTCCAGATCCTTCATCTCCTTAAACTCACCGTATTGGTCCAGGCCGCTGGCATAGAGCCATTTGCCGAGATCACAGTCGTGGTGCGAGACGGCCTGAGCCTCACTCAAGGCTTCCTGTCCATCGAGAAACGCACGCAAGCGGGTCTTCCAGGAAAGATGTGTGGAACGCGCCCGCGCGAAATCGACATCGCCCTTGCCCGGAGCGCCTTGGAACGGCCGGCCTGGCGAACGTCGTTCGATACCGCTCCTCTGCTGAGACATTCCTGTCGTGTCTTCCTCGCCCGTCTTGAAGAAACTGATCAGATTGGTGAGGCGTGCGCCCTGCTCGTCCAGTGACTGCGAAGCCGCGGCGGCCTCTTCCACCAGCGCCGCATTCTGCTGCGTCACCTCATCCATCTGCATGATCGCCTTGTTGACCTGCTCGATGCCAGTCGACTGTTCCTGGCTGGCCGCGGCAATCTCGGCCACGATGTCGCTGACCTTCTTCACCGCATTGACGATCTCCTGCAAGGCCTCGCCGGACTTGTCCACCAACTGGCCACCTTCCTCGACCTTCCTCACGCTATCCTCGATCAGCCCCTTGATCTCCTTGGCCGCGCCGGCACTGCGCTGCGCCAGGTTACGCACCTCGGCTGCGACCACCGCGAATCCACGTCCCTGCTCCCCGGCACGGGCCGCCTCGACCGCGGCATTCAGCGCCAGCAGATTGGTCTGGAAGGCAATCTCGTCGATCACGCCGATGATGTCGGCAATCTTCTGGCTGCTGGCATTGATCGCCGCCATGGCCTCGACCGCCCGGCTGACGACCTCACCACCCTGCTCGGCCTGCTCGCGACCGGCCGCCGCCAGCTGATTCGCCTGGCGGGCATTGTCGGCGTTCTGCTTCACCGTGGAGGTCATCTGCTCCATGCTGGAAGCGGTCTCCTCCAGCGAGGCCGCCTGTTCCTCGGTACGCTGGCTGAGGTCGGTATTGCCCTGGGCGATCTCCGAGGCACCGGTGGAGATGCCGGCCGTCACGCTGCGGATCTGCTGCACCATGTCCAGCAGATTGGTCATCGAGGCATTGATGGCGTCCCTGAGCTCGGCGAACTCGCCCTGGAAATCACCCTCCATCTTCTGTCCCAGATCACCCTCGGCCAGGGCGGCGACCACCCGGCGCGTCTCCTGGATGGGCACCACGACCGCATCCATCAACTGGTTGATACCATCGCCCAGGGTCTTCATGAAACCTGCATAGCCCTCGGTCTTGATCCGCTTGTCCAACTTGCCGCGGGTGGCATCCGCAATCAGGGATTCGACCTGATGCTCGGCGTCGAGTTGCTGGGTGATATCCTTCCATTCCACCGCTGTACCCAGGCGGTTTCCGGCAGCATCGACCACAGGGTTGGCCACCAGGTCGAAGCTACGCCCGCCAATCGATACCCGGGCGTGGTGGGTGTCGGTCATCCTTGCCAGCAATTCGCGCTGATGCTCGGGATGCTTGTGGAAACTGTCGATATTGGAGCCAAGCAGCCTGTCGGCCGAGAACTCCGGAAGATCCTTGCGCAGATCCTCCTCGGCATCGCGCATCATCTCCTCGACAGCCTGGTTGAGATAGATGATGTTGCCATCGTTGTCGGCCACCATCACATTGGTCGATACATTGTCCAGCGCCACCTTGATGCGCTGTGCCGCATCGCCCTGGCGCCGCGCCTCGTCGAGATCGAAGCCGAGTTTGATCTGCATCGATTTGAGAGCGCGCAGCACGTCACCGATCTCGTCACCGCGATGGATGTCGATGCGGTCATTGAAATTGCCCTCGGTGATCTCCCTGAAATGCTGGATCACCCTGTCGATGGGCCGCAGCAGCCCCCGGTTGAGGGCCAGGTAGAAGATGGCGAAGACCAGCAGCAATGCACCACTCAGGCCACCAGCGAGGGCCGTCGCCGGGTCCATGCCGGAGCCGATGGCTCCATTGATCCCCCAGGCGGCAATGGCGAAGATCAGCGCCGAGATCCCCATCAGGCCGAAGAATTTCTGGCGCAGCCCGAACTGACGCACGGCCGCGACCAGCCTGCCGAGCCGCCCCTGCGGCTTGAGCGATGCCTTGCCGGCATTCAGCTCCCGGTACAGCGCCTCTGCCTCCTCGACCTGCTGCCGGGTCGGCCGCGTGCGCACCGACATGTATTCCACCACCTGGCCGTTCCTGCGCACCGGTGTGACATGCGCCTCGACCCAATAGTGATCGCCGTTCTTGCAACGGTTCTTGACGATCCCGGTCCAAGGCCGGCCGGCCTTCATGTGTTCCCACAGGTCCTGGAAGGCCGCCGGCGGCATGTCCGGATGGCGGATCACATTGTGATTCTTGCCCAGCAGTTCCTCATCGGTGAACCCGCTGATCTCCTTGAAATAGTCGTTGACGTAGGTAATGGCGCCCTTGAGGTCGGTCTTGGAGACGATGGTCTGGCCATCCTCCATCTCGACCTCGTGATTGGTAACCGGTGAATTGATCTTCATTGCTTTGCTCCTGATATCCGCTGCGAAAACCGGCTCACGATGCCGAGTCTGCAGCCTCCTCGCCCATACCGCCCAGATGTTCCAGTACGCCGGCATTGATCAGATGATCGATGTCCAGCAGGATGATCATCTTCCCGTCTACCGTAGCCAGGCCCTTGACCGAATCGGTGTCGACCACGCCGCCGAAATCCGGCGTCGGCTTGGTCTCCTCGGGCTGCACGTCATAGACCTCGGAGACCGCATCGACCACGATGCCCATGGTGCGTTCCCGTTCCTCGTGCCTGACCTTGAGCACGATCACCACCGTGGTCTTGCCGTATTCCTTCCATTCCAGGCCGAAGCGCTGACGCAGATCGATGATCGGCACGATGGTGCCTCGCAGGTTGATCACGCCCTTGATGAATTCCGGCGTGTTGGGGATCGGCGTGACCCGTTCCCAGCCCTTGATCTCCTGCACCCGCAGGATATCCACGCCATATTCCTCGCCAGCGAGGATAAAGGTCAGGTACTGCGCGACACCGGGCGAGCTGCCCTCGTCCTGGAAACCGTCTTCCAGCTGTTGTGCCGTATTCATGTTTTCTCTCCCATGATGCCAGGGCTAGGCTGCATCGCCCTTCAGCAGATGCAGGCGACCGCTGCCCGGGCGGTTCCTGCCCAGTTCGATCAGACCGGCCACGTCGATGATCAGGGCCACGGTGCCGTCTCCCAGGATGGTTGCACCGGACAGTCCCTCGACTGGCCTGAAATTGCTCTCCAGACTCTTGATCACCACCTGCTGCTGGCTGAGCAGGTCGTCGATCACCAGCCCGACACGACCGCTGGTGCCTTCGACCACCACCAGCAGGCTTTCCGCAAAGTCGCCGCTGCGCGCCTCCACATCGAACAGATCATGCAGATTGATCACCGGGACATACTCGTCGCGCAGATTGTAGACATCCGCCTGGCCAGCGACGGAATTCAGCCGGCGCGGCTCGATCTGCAGCGATTCGACGATGGAGACCAGCGGAATGATGTAGATCTGGTCACCGACCTGGACCAGCTGGCCGTCGAGGATCGCCAGGGTCAGCGGCAGGCGGATGGTGAAGGTGGTACCCTCGCCGGGCCGCGAGCTGACCTCTACGGTGCCTCCCAGGTCCTTGATGTTGCGCCGCACCACGTCCATGCCCACGCCGCGCCCGGAGACGTCGCTTATCTCGTCTGCCGTCGAAAAGCCCGGCTGGAAGATGAGATCGCCGATCTCCTCCTCGCTCAGCTCCTCGTCCTCACCGATGATGCCGCGCTCCACGGCCTTGGCACGGATCTTTTCGTGGTTGAATCCGGCACCGTCGTCGGAAATTTCGATGACGATATTGCCGCCCTGGTGGTAGGCATTCAGATGCAGCACCCCGGTCTCCGGCTTGCCTGCCGCCTGCCGCGCCTCGGGCGTCTCGATGCCGTGATCCATCGAATTACGCACCAGATGCACCAGGGGGTCGCCGATCTTCTCCAGCACCGTCTTGTCGAGTTCGGTCTGTTCACCAGAGAGACGCAGTTCGACCTTCTTGCCGAGCTTCTGGCTCAGGTCGTGCACCAGGCGCGGGAAGCGGTTGAAGGAGAAACTGATCGGCAGCATGCGGATGCGCATCACGCCCTCCTGAAGCTCCCGGGTATTGCGTTCCAGATCCGCCAGTCCGTCACGTAGCCGTTCGAAGGCGACATGGTCGAAGGACTCGAAATCGCCCCTGCCGACCTGACCGAGCATGGACTGGGTGATGACCAGTTCACCGACGATATTGATCAGGGCATCGATCTTGTCGATACCGACCCGGATCGAGCTGCTCTCGCTGGCGGACGGCTTGCTGCGGCCCGCGCCACGGGCCGTGGCGGGCTGCCTGTCGGCCGATGCCGCGGTTTCCCCAGCCGGCGCCGTCGATGCGGCCGCCTCGCTCTCTTCGGGCTGTTCCTCGGCCAGCGCTTCGACATGCAACTCGCAGTCACCATCGACCCACTCGAAGATCTCGTCGATCTGCTGCCGTTGCACCTCGCCCTGGAGGGTCAACGTCCAGCTCAGATAGGCCTCTTCGGGCAACAGGTCCTCGAAGGCCGGCAGACCGGAGATGTCGACCTCGACCTGCAGTTCGCCAAGCGTTGCCAGCTCGCGGAACATGCGCACCGGATCGTTGCCGGTCTGCATCAGATGCGGATAGGGCCTGAAGCGGATCCGCCAGCCCTTGCCACCCGGCTGAACCGCCTCGGCCTCCGCCAGCGGCGACTGTGCCGGCTGGTCACCGCTTCCGCCGCTGAGCAGGGCATCGAGCGAGGACTTGGCGGCGGCGATTCGCTCCCGCTCGGGATCCAGACCATCGCGTACCGCGGCCAGCATGTCGCGTACCACGTCCACGGATTCGAGCAGCAGATCCACCGCCTCGCCGGTCACCTCGCGCCGACCATCGCGCATCTCGTCGAGCAGGGTCTCCATGACGTGGGTGAACTCGGCGATCTCGGTGAAGCCGAAGGTGCCGCTGCCACCCTTGATGGAATGGGCGGCCCTGAAGATGGTGTTGATCAGCTCCGGATCGGCCTCTCCCTGGCCCAGGCTGAGCAGCGCGGATTCCATGTTTTCCAGCCCTTCGAAGCTCTCCTCGAAGAACACCTGGTGGAACTGGCTCATATCGATGGACATGGGCCTATCCCAGCACGCGCTTGACCGTCGACAGCAGTTGCTCCGGATTGAACGGCTTGACGATCCAGCCAGTGGCACCCGCAGCCTTGCCCTCCTGCTTCTTGTCACCGCCGGATTCGGTGGTCAACATCAGGATCGGCGTGTACTTGTAGCTCGGCAGACTGCGCAGTTCGCGGATCAGGGTGATGCCGTCCATGACCGGCATGTTCACGTCCGAGATCACCAGATTGAACGCCTTGCCCTTGGCCGCCATCAGCGCCTTCTGGCCATCCTCCGCCTCGACCACCTCGTGGCCGGCCTGCTTCAGGGTGAAAGCCACCATCTGTCGCATCGATGCCGAATCGTCTACTGCGAGTATCGTTGCCATATCGCCTCTACTCCATTGTCCCTTTCATCATAAAAAAGTACGGGTCCCGCACAGCTCGCCTAGTTCATTGCCAGGCCGGTCTCCAGACCGGTCAGGCGCGCGGCCTCGCGCAGCGGTTCGGAGACATCCGCCCAGCCGAGTTGCGTACCGGAACCGATTGCAGTCTGGATGAAGGCACAGAGCAGCTGCAGACCCGCCGCGTCGACGCGCTGCACCTCGCTGCCATCGAGGAGCAAGGGCGCCGGGCCGGAGACATATTCCGCCAGCCGCCCCTTGAGATCGTTGACCATGGCTATGTCGATGACTGCCTCGAAGACCACCTTGACCTGCTCCCTGTCATTCATCACGTCCATCCTCAATGCTTTCCGACATCTGATCACCCAACCTGCGTTGTAGATCTAGCGACCCTGGGCACCGAATACTTGAGGCGTCTGTCAGGGCCGACCCTTCCCGCCGCGGTGGCGCGGCTAGCGAGGCTAAGGCTGCAAAATGCATACCTGCCAGGCGCAGAAACCGGATCAAAAACAGGAATATAGGAAAAACGCCTTGCCGATCAACGCGGTCCGGGAGCACTGGCGGATTCGAGCTCAGGATCGTTGGTGAGGGAGAGACCGGCGCGCCGGAATTCTGACGTCGGCAATCCGCCCTCCAGGATCTGACGCCGGCAACCTGCCCGGCCAGACAGCCTCCCACCTTGAGACGGCCTGCAGCGGCCGCCATATGATCAGATACAGGCCGTTACCGAGGGGCTGACACCCAGCAAAACCGGGGGAAACGGCTATTCTTCATGGATATGAACCCGCCCCGACGGACGCGCGTCGCGATACCTGGCCAAGGGCCGCAACAGGGAGGAACCAGTCATGCCGATCGGTGAATTCTGCAACCGCGAGGTGATCGTGGTCACCCGTGAGGAATCCATCTCCACCGCCGTGAAACTGATGCGCGATCAGCACGTGGGTGCCCTGGTGGTGATCGAGGCCGAGGGCAGCGAACAGATCCCGGTCGGCATCCTTACCGACCGCGACATCGTGATCGAGATCCTTGCCGAGGAGGTCGATATCGACACTGTCACGGTCGGTGACATCATGAGTTTCAAACTGAAGACTGCGCGGGAAGACGAGGAGGTCGCGGACGTGGTGCGACGGATGCGTGCCTACGGCGTGCGCCGCATGCCGGTGGTGGATGAACAGGGCGCACTCCAGGGGCTGATCACCCTGGACGATCTGATCGAGCTGCTCGCCGAAGAGATGGCCGATCTGGCCGGCCTGATCGGGCGGGAGCAGCGCCGCGAACGGCTGACCCGCGCCTGAACGCCGACGACGACCCCGACCCACGGATAGCAGAGGAGACCTCTCCATGCAGTTGCCATTGCAGATCACATTCCGACACATGCCGCCCTCAGAGGCACTCGAGGCCGACATCCGCAAGCATGCCGCCAAACTGGATCAGGTCTGCGAGAACATCATGAGCTGCCGGGTGGTGGTCGGCCCCCAGCACAAGCACCACCGCCAGGGCAACCTCTACCAGGTGAAGATCGATCTCACAGTGCCCGGCACCGAGCTGGCGGTGAGCCAGGACCCGGGAAAGAACCACGCCCACGAGGACGCCTATGTCGCCGTGCGCGATGCCTTCGATTCCATGCGCCGGGAACTGGAAGACTACGTGCGGCGCCGCAAGGGCAAGGTCAAGCACCATGAACCGCCACCCGAGGGGCGTATCAGCCAGCTGCACCCGGAGCAGGATTACGGCATGATCGAGACGCCCGACGGACGGGAGATCTACTTCCACCGCAACAGCGTCATCGATGCCGACTTCGACAGACTGGAGATCGGCATGCGCGTGATCTTCTGCGAGGAAGCCGGCGAACAGGGCCCCCAGGCGAGTACGGTACACGTCAAGGGCGCCTAGCCCGGATATTGCGCCTAGGCGGCCCGCATGATTGAAGTGCAGGCTGGCATACAAGGCCGGGAGGCTCGCAAATGGCTCCTCACGGCGGGGTACGGGTTGTGCCTATTCGATTTCAGGGCGCATCTGGCTGCGCATCCTGGCCGCCCCCCTTGAACCATAGCTACGGCTATGCTTCTGCGGGCGATCGGCCAAGTTGCTTTGCCGGCTCCGCCCTGAGAATCGAATCCTTGGCGCAATATCCAGGCTAGGAGTCTGTCGGGGATCGCGGCCGGGAGGCCGCTCCTACAAGGGCCGGGCGGCATGATTTGCCGCAGGAGCGGCCTCCAGGCCGCGATTGGGGTGGTGTTAACAGGCCCCAGCCCGGATATTTCACCAAGGCAGGCTCCGTGGGCGAGGGGTGGCAGGATGGCGGGTACCCCTTGCGCCCCGATCGCGGCCGGGAGACCGCTCCTACGACAACACATTGTGCCGCCATGCCACGTAGGAGCGGCCTCCAGGCCGCGATCGGGGGATCCACGGCGGGCAATGCCCGGAGTCGACCGAACAGGCACAAAGCCGGGTTACGAGTTCCCGACCCGTTTACCAGCCTGCACGCCGATCATGCGGCCCGGCTTGGTGCAATAATAACAGCCCCCAGGGGGAACAGACTGATGCGCAGCGTCCCTGAACAACCCGGGAAAAGATCCGTAACCACAATAGGCGGGGCCTTGCTGCTCATGGCGGCCGGCCTGGCCCAGGCAATGCCGATGATCTACACCTGCGAGGCGAGCTTCGTGCGCGTCCTGAGCGGCACGCAATCGGTCGTTGATTTCGACGGCGGCCCGGCAGTCGACAGATCCCGCATGAGGTCAAGCTGCCATGGTTGAGCGGCGGGACATCCATCTGCTCTGGGAAGGGGCGCAAAGCAGCCTCGAGGCGCAGGCCCTGCTCCGCCAGCGGCATGCCGTCGAGCTGCAGCTGCCCGCGGATTATCACCATGCCCTGCTCGTTCACCTCTCGCCGCCGGGCCTGGAACGGAGCGGACAACTGGATATCACCGGCGGCAGCGAGCTGCTGGGCCAGGTCGCGGAGATTCGCGGCCTGGCCGAGATCGCGGAGCTGATCGAGGCCGCTGCCGGTGCCGAGGTGCACATCCAGAGCCCGGCGCCCAGCATCGGCATCCGCTTTCCCGCCTGAATTCAGTCACGCAGCCGGAAACGGCCGTCCAGTACCTGCAGTTTTTCCATGATACCGGTGTATTCCAGTTCCGACATCGGCAGCATGGCCGCGCCGAAGAAGCCCTGGCGGCGCATATCGATGGCCTTGTCCGCCACCCTGTCGCGCACCTTGTCCCAGAATGGATGCGCGAAGGCATCCACCGGTTCCGTAAACTTGCCATCATGCATGGAAAAGGCGGTACAGCTGACTACTGGCGGTCCATCGAAATAACTGATGTCCGAATTGCGCGGCACCGGCATCAGCGGCATCTGGTGCGAGCCGCGCATGCAGCCGGCCACATAGGGCCCGATGGCATAGGGTGCCAGAATCTCGCCAGTAGCCGGAAAATCCTTTTGGACGCGCACCAGCATCACCGGATCGTCCTTGCCGGTGTACTTGCCGGCGATGTTGTGCAGGCGCGAGGTGGAAACCGTCACGGCCTGCTCGCCACTGGCCCGCGACCAGATCGACTCCACCACATAGCGCTCGGTGTCGCGCAGCAGGACCGCGATGTCGTACAGATCCTCCGGCGCCTCCAGTTCTATTATGCGGTCGCCCTCGGTGTGGTTGACGTCCATGATGACGAAGCGGAAACCGGCGGTCATCGAGGGGGCCAGCATCAGGCCCGGCGTGTTCATCGGGTCTGCAAAGGCAAGGTACAGCGGCAGATTGTAGGCACCAGGGTCCGTCTTGTCGGCTGCAAAAAACAGAAAGGGTTCGCTGGGCCGCTCGTCGAATTCGAACTCGCAGACCGCCGGTCCCATGCCGCGGACATTGCCGGAAAAGGCGTCCTTGAGAAGATCCTGCCCGGCACCGTACAACCCCTGTTCCTGGGCCACTGCCGTCCCGGCAAGAAAGGCTTCCCAGGCGAGCCGGTGGATTTCCTCGTCACCCGGCCCCCGCTCATGCGCCATCAGAATGGCGATGTCGTCCCCGGTGGAGCTGACATGGCTGTCGCGCAACATATCGTTGCCATGTTGCATGATATGGGATCGAACAGCGCCGATCAGACGCTGGGAAGGTCGGATATGCCCCCCGATCGAGCCGATATCGGCCTTGATGACACTCAGTGTGATCTTCATGATTCTGCACCTCGCATGCCGTATTTGGAGGAAACCAGCCCCTCTGACCCTGCTGAAAGTATGGTCCAAACAAGCAAGGATGCCAGCCTGGCCAAACAGCCCTCCATGCACTGCATGTGCTAGATTGATCAATGAGGATGCTTGGATTCAGAGGGAGGTGGGTTGAGATGGCTACGGATGCAGACCCAATCCTGCGCAATTGGTACCAATACCCGGCTAAAGGCCAGAAATTCCGGGTGGTGGCTATCGACGAGGATGCCGGTGTAGTAGAAATCCAGCATTTCGACGGGGATCTGGAAGAGCTCGGCCTGGATACCTGGTACGAACTCGACATCGAGCCTGTCGAAGCGCCCGAGAACTGGTCCGGACCGTTCGATGTTGTCGAAGTGGATGACCTGGGCGAGTCGATTACCGATACGCAGCCCGAGGACTGGTCGGAATCGCTGCAAGAGTTCAAAAGTCCCGGCCAGGGCCTGATCTCCGAGGAAGCCGAGGAGACCGAAGACGACTGGGGTCTAGGCCGCCCCAAAGAGGAACCCTGGGAAGGCGAATGATGACCTCCGGCCGGATCAGGCCAGCCTGTCACTGATCGACTTCGCGCTCCATGGCGCCAAACCAGGTCGTCAGAAAGCGATCTGGTAGACTTTGTGCCTATTCGATTGACTCCGGGTATCGCGGCCTGGAGGCCGCTCCTACGGGGCGTGGCGGCACAATTATGTTGTAGGAGCGGCCTCCAGGCCGCGATTGGTGTGGTCCTGGCAGGCTGTTGAAAAACCCTCTGACGGCACGATACGGCGTTGAAAAATGGCTCAAGGGGTGGCGCGCGAGTTACTCTTCGCAGGAATAACCGAACTGGAACAACCCTTCCTGCAGGTAATCAGCCAGCAGGGGCGTGGCAATGAGGTAGGCCAGCGTGCATTCATTCAGGCTTTCCTGCGCCTGCTGCAGCGCGGATTCCCACTCATCGATGCCGAAATCCCCGCGTCCCAGCCACATCAGCGCCACCAGCGTGGCCTGCTGATCCGGTTCCAGGTCGTCGATGGTCGATTTCAGCTCCCGATAGGTGAGATCATCAGCGTGATCGGCCAACACCTGCAGCGCCCAATCGTCGCTCGGACTCAGGGGTTCCTCCGGTATGACGACCTGCTCTTTGGCATGAAATTCATGTGCCTTGGCAATAATGAAGCATACGGTTTCAGGGTTGATGTCCAACATGGCTGCTGATCTGCCCCAATGCAGGCCAACCGGGATTCCTCCAGGGCCTGAAATATCACCGTGAAAGAGTACTAGCAGCCTGTCGGACTCAGGACTGATCTACTGCGCGGGTGGGAGAGCGGCCCGAATCTCCCCGATTTCTCGTTGCGTAGTGCCCACTATGCGCCTCGAAATCGTGAAGATTCGTTCTCGTTCTCCCACCCTGCTCGCTACGATCGCCTAAGTCCGACAGGCTGCTAGCCCGGATATTGCACCAAGGATTCGATGCTCAGGGCGAGACTGGCAAAGCAGGTTGGGCGATCGTCCGAAAAACCATAGCCGTCGCTATGGTTTGAGGGGGATCGCCCAGGATGCGCCGCCAGAGTCGGCCTGACATCGAATAGGCGCAAACCGTAACCCCCCGGAGGGCCTTTCATGGCCATGGCGTCCTTGGATTACGGCTCGAACCCCATTCATGCCAGCCGCCTTGGTGCAATATACGAGCTAGACTATAGATCATGGATGTTCACCCTTCCATGCGTGGACTGCGGCGGCTGGGTTATGCGCTGCTGCTCTTGCCCCTGTGGCTGGCGGCCCAGTTACCGTTCACCCCGGGTGATCACGCCATGCGGCTGGATATCGAGGGCCCCATCGGCCCGGCCACCAGCGACTATCTGAACCGGGCCCTGGCCAAGGCGGTCAGGGAGGGGGCCCAGTTCATCGTGCTGCGTCTGGATACGCCGGGCGGCCTGGACACCGCCATGCGCGACATCATCCAGGACATCCTGGCCTCGCCGATCCCGGTGGTGAGCTACATCTATCCCAGCGGCGCCCGGGCTGCCAGCGCCGGCACCTATATTCTCTATGCCAGCCATGTGGCGGCCATGGCGCCGGCCACCAACCTGGGGGCCGCCACGCCGGTGCAGATGGCCCCGCTGGGCACGCCGCCTTCGCCCTCCGCACCCGAAAAGCAACCGCGGGAGGGAGAGGCGGAACCCGGGGCCAGGGCACCAGCCGAAGGGGATGCCATGAACCGCAAGGCGGTGAACGATGCAGTGGCCTACATCCGTGGCCTGGCCAGGCTGCGCGGGCGCAATGCCGACTGGGCGGAACAGGCCGTGCGTGAGGCCGCCAGTCTGGAGGCCGGAGCGGCCCTGGAGCTGGGTGTCATCGACCTGATGGCCAACGACATGGCCGATCTGCTGCAGAAGCTGGACGGACGCAAGGTGACGGTGATGGGCAGGGATGTGGTTCTGCACACGGCAGGCCTGATCCTGCTCCACACGGAACCGGATTGGCGCAGCCAGTTGCTGGCCGTGATCACCAACCCCAATGTGGCCTACATCCTGATGCTCCTCGGCATCTACGGCCTGATTTTCGAGTTCTCCAACCCCGGCGCCGTCGTTCCCGGCGTGTTCGGCGCCATCTGCCTGCTGCTGGCCCTGTTCGCCTTTCAGGTGCTGCCCATCAACTACGCCGGCCTGGCCCTGATCCTGCTCGGCATCGCCTTGATGGTGGCGGAGGCCTTCGCCCCCAGCTTCGGCGCCCTCGGCATCGGCGGGGTGGCGGCCTTCGTCATCGGCTCACTGATCCTCATCGACACCGAGGTGCCGGGTTTCGGTATCTCCCTGCCGCTGATCGCTGCCTTCGCCCTGCTCAGCGCCGGCCTGTTCGTCATCATCCTGGGCATGGCCATCAAGGCACGGCGGCGGCCGGTGGTCACCGGCCAGGAGGAAATGGTGGGCAGCGTCGCCGAGGTCCTGGAGGATTTCGATGAACGCGGCAGGGTCCGCGCCCACAGCGAGTTGTGGCAGGCGCGCACCTCCACCCCACTGCGCAAGGGTCAACGGGTGCGCATCACCGGCATGGACGGGCTGACCCTGTGGGTCGTACCGGAACCGAAACGAACGGAAGAGGATAAGTAAATGCTTGCATACCTTGGATATATCATCGGCGGTTTCGTGCTTATCCTGCTGCTGTCCGCCATCCGCATCCTGCGCGAGTACGAGCGCGGGGTCATCTTCATGCTGGGCCGCTACTGGAAGGTCAAGGGGCCGGGGCTGATCTTCGTCATCCCCCTGGTCCAGGTCATGGTGCGGGTGGATCTGCGCACCATCGTCATGGACGTGCCCAGCCAGGACGTCATCTCCCGCGACAATGTGTCGGTAAAGGTCAACGCGGTGATCTACTTTCGCGTCCTCAACCCCAAGGACGCGATCATCAACGTCGAGAACTACTACGAGGCCACCAGCCAGCTGGCGCAGACCACCCTGCGCTCGGTGCTGGGTCAGCATGAACTGGACGATATGCTGGCCGCCCGCGACCAGCTCAACACCGACATCCAGGCGATCCTCGACGCCCAGACCGATGCCTGGGGCATCAAGGTCAGCAACGTGGAACTGAAACACGTGGATCTGGACGAAACCATGATCCGCGCCATGGCCCGCCAGGCGGAGGCGGAACGAACCCGCCGCGCCAAGGTCATCCATGCCGAGGGCGAGATGCAGGCCTCGGAGAAGCTGCGCGAAGCGGCCCACACCCTGGCCAGGGAACCCCAGGCCCTGCAGCTGCGCTATATGCAGACCCTCACCGAAATCGCCGGCGACAAGAATTCCACCATCGTCTTTCCCATGCCCCTGGATCTCATCGAGCCTTTGCTGGACAGGCTCAAGGACAAGGACGAATCCCCGTCAGGCTGATCTAGCCCGGATGATGGCATGCCTGGACCCGCCGGGGATCGCGGCCTGGAGGCCGCTCCTACGGGGCGTGGCGGCACAATATGTTGTAGGAGCGGCCTCCAGGCCGCGATTGGCGTGGCGTTATTAACCCTGGTTACAAGCCGCCAAGGCGCCAAGAAAGCTTCATGAATTCGATAAATAGCAACTTGGCGTTGTTGGCGCCCTGGCGGCCAAGTCAATTGATCAGAGTTTGCGGTGCCAGATGAGTCGACCGTCCTTGTATACTTCCCTGACCCGGTGGTAAGGAATCGAATGCACCTCGCCGTCCTCATCCCAGATCAGAAAGGCGAAGTGATCGTCCTTCGGAAAGACCAGGTCCGTGAAGGGTACCTGGATGATACGGTCCGCAAGCCGGTCGTAGTAGCCGATCTTGAACTCACCCCGGGCGAATTCCTTGTCCCAACGGATGCGGCTGAGCAACTCGTGGATGGGTATCATGGCGGTCTGTTTCAGTCTGCGACTGATTGGATATTAGCGGAATTGCAGCACAGCTGACGAAATATGCAACGCAAGATGGAACAGGGCAATAATGGCAAGATTCGTGCCCTACTCTTCGACTTTGGCGGGGTGATCGCCGAAGAGGGCTTTCGCAACGGACTGCGGGCACTGGCCGAGCAGCAGGGGCTGGATGCCGAGCGGCTGCCACAGGCCGGCATGGAAGCCGTCTACGACTCCGGTTTCGTCGTTGGCCGGGGCAGTGCCGCGGATTTCTGGGAACTGTTGCGCAAACGCACCGGTCTGCGCGGTACGGACGAGGAACTGACCGGAGCCATACTGTCAGGCTTCGTGGTCCGTCCCTGGATACTGGACAAGGTGGCCAGGCTGCGGTCACGGGGCTATACCACCGCCATCCTCAGCGACCAGACCCACTGGCTGGACGAACTCGATGCCCGCTACCACTTCAAGGACTTCTTCGACCATGTCTTCAACAGCTATTACCTGGGCAAGGGCAAACGCGACCCTTCGCTGTTCGACGATGTTGTCGCCGAACTGGGGCTGGAACCTCAACAGGCGCTGTTCATCGATGACGATCCGGGAAACCTGCAGCGCGCCCGCAGCCGTGGGCTGCAGACCTGGCTGTTCAGCGGCCGCGCCGCCTTTGAGTCCCTCGTGCAGCGGCTGCTGGGCGCAGCGCCGGATGACGAGATCGCGGCCCGCCGCTCATGAGGTCGTCCGTGCCAGGGGACCCGCAGGCACATTCAACACAATGCGCCAGCGGACCTCGCTCAGCGGCTCACAGGCGACCTCGAGATCCATAAACTGCTGCAGCACCCGAAGGTTGGTCAACGTATGCCGGCTCGGCGGCAATGTCGTGAAGCCGCCACCACCCGCCAGGACCAGGGGAAGCAACAGCTGGTCGGCCAGGTTTTCGCCGACCGGCACGTCTGCATGCAGATAGTGCCGCACCGCCTTCACGACCCTGCCGGCAACAACCTCCGCGCTCACCCCGCGCTGTCCGAAGCCACTGAACACCTCGGTGACCCGTTCACTCCTGACCACCACCATCACGGCATTGCCCGGCCCCCTGGCCTCCGAGGCAAGGATGAGAGTCTGCCGGTCTTCGCCGATTCCCAGGCGCCGGCCGATGACCCGCAACTCCCGCTCGGCAATGTGCGTCGGCAGATTGGCAAGCAGCACCCGGGCAAGACAGTCAAGCACCCGACCGCGTTCCAGCAGCCACAAGGGCCGCAGAGCGCTCACCGGCGAGACGCGCAGTCGCACCCGCCCCCCGCCGGCGGGATAGAAGCCATGGCGTTCCAACTGCAGCGTAACCCTGGCCCCCATCCTTTCCAGCAGTGGCAGGAAGGCGAGGCGCAGAAAATCATATGACGGGGCAAGGGGGTTGTGGGTACCGCCGATCAGCTGCACCTCCGAATCCCCGTTGCCCAGCAACAAGGCCGGCAGGATGGTTTGCAGCACCAGGCCGGTGCTGCCGGCGGTACCGATGTCAAAACGATAGTCACCAGTCTGGACAGCCTGCGGCACGAACAGCAGTTCCCGTGAACCCTGCTCGGCCCCTTCCACCCGGGCCTGACCGACTGCCGCCGCCGCTCGCACGGCGGCCAGGTGCTGCGGCTGCAATCCCGGATGACGGCGTCTGGAACGGATGTTGCGAATGCGGACTGGCCGTTGCAGGCAGAGAGAGAGCGACAGGGCGCTGCGCAGGACCTGCCCGCCCCCTTCGCCCATGGACCCATCGATGCTCAACATCCGGATCAGTCCAGCTTCAGCAGCGGATAGCGTTGCCGCGCCTCACGCGTCCATAACGACAGTCCGGCACGCTGACCAAGCGTCTCCACGGCGATGATCACATCGGGATCATCGAAACCGACATGCGCCCCTTGCCCCTTTTTCTCGAGACACTGCAACAGAAAGTGGTCGAGAAACTGTTCTTCGTGCTGGCTGGACAGACGCCCCTTGAAACCGCGGCGATGCATGCGCACATGAAAGGTCTTGCCCGCAATATCATCCACCCAGGATTGGACTGCTGCCCTGGATCGGTCCTCGAATTCCTGCGGCGACTGGAAGTAGAAGGTCTTGTCGACCGGCACCACCCGGCCCAGGCAGCGGGGCGCCTCCGCCACGGCGTGCAGGGCGGCAAGAAAACCCAGGCTGTCCTCGACCTTCACCACCAGCACATTCAGGAAATCGGTCTTCTCAACTTCGCCGCCACAGTCCGCCAGCAGCCTGAGCGCATGCTTGTACTGATGTTCCCGGACAGTGACAATGACATTCCAGTCAAGCATTTCCGGCCCATCCACGTCGTCCTGCCTGAATGAAGTATAGTGCAGGAGATTCACCCGCCACATACAAGAGGAAGACGCGTGGTGCATCCCTCCAAAAACAAGGTGGTCGTCTCCTGGGCTCTCTATGACTGGGCCAATTCGGCCTTTTCCACCCTTGTGATAGCCGGCTTCTTCCCCGTGCTCTTCAAACAGTACTGGGGGCCAACAGCGGATGTCACTCTCAGCAGCTTCCGCCTCGGCACCGTCAATTCCCTGTCCAGCCTGATCGTGGCATTGCTGGCTCCCTTGCTCGGCGCCATTGCCGACCAGGCCGGCGCACGCAAGCGCTTCCTGCTGCTGTTCGCCATACTGGGCATCGCCATGACCACATCGCTGCCACTCGTGGCCGCGGGCCATTGGGCGCTTGCCGTGGCACTGTACATGCTGGCCCTCATCGGCTTCTCCACCGGCAACATCTTCTATGACGCCCTGCTACCCTATGTGGCCGGTGACCAGGACGTGGATCTCGTTTCTGCCCTGGGCTATGCCCTCGGCTATCTGGGCGGCGGCCTGCTGTTCGCGGTGAGCGTGCTCATGACCCTCTACCCGCAGTATTTCGGTCTGGCCGATGCCAGTGAGGCAATGCGCCTGGCCTTCATACTGGTGGGCGCCTGGTGGGCGCTGTTCTCCATTCCGCTTTTTCTGTTCGTCGAGGAACCGCAAGGCAGCAACGCTGCCACCAAGCAGGGCGCATTGGGCGCCGGCCTCGACCAGCTTCGCACCACCTTCCGGGATATCCGGCAGCTGCGGGTGGTGGCCATCTTCCTGCTGGGATACTGGATGTACATGGATGGCGTCGACACCATCGTGCGCATGGCGGTGGATTATGGTCTATCGCTGGGCTTTGGGGCCAATAGCCTGATCATGGCGCTGCTGATCACCCAACTGGTGGGTTTCCCAGCCGCGCTGGCCTTTGGCAGGATCGGGAAAAGAATGGGCGCCAAGACCGGCATCTTCATTGGCCTCGGTGTCTACCTGGGAGTATGCGGCTGGGCCTTCGTCATGGACAGCGTGACCGATTTCTATCTTCTGGCCGTCGCCATCGGCCTGGTACAGGGCGGCGTACAGTCGCTCAGCCGTTCGCTCTACACCCAGCTCATCCCTACGGACAAGACGGCCGAGTTCTTCGGCTTCTACAACATGCTGGGCAAATTTGCAGCCATCATCGGCCCGCTGCTCATGGGCTGGATTGGTGTCGTCACCGGCAACCCCCGCCATGCAGTGCTTTCCCTCGCGCTGCTGTTCGTGGGCGGCGCCATCACGCTGTATTTCGTGGACATCCAGGAGGGACGACGCTGCGCGCGGAAACTGGAGCAGGCGCGCAGCGATGCCGAACAGCACCGGCCGTCCGACAGGCACCCCGGCGCGGGGACGGGAGGTGGCAAGCATGGATGAATCGACTAGCCCGGATATTGCACCAAGGCGGCCCGCATGATCGGAGTGCAGGCTGGCATACAAGTCCAGGAGGCCCACAAATAGGCCCTCGTGGCGGGGTACACTTTGTGCCTATTCGATTGACTCCGGGCATCCTGCCCTCCGCCCTTCGGGCCAGCCTTGCGGCTGTTCAAAATCGCTCCCGGCGATTTTGTCAGGACGCATCTGGCTGCGCATCCTGGCCGATCGCCCTTGAACCCTAGCTACGGCTATGCTTCTGCGGGTGATCGACCAACCTGCTTTGCCAGCTCCGCCCTGAGAATCGAATCCTTGGTGCAATATCCGGGCTAGGAGTCTGTCGGATTTAGGCAATCGTAGCGAGCATGGTGGGATAGCGAGCACAAATTTTCACGATTTCGAGGCGCATAGTGGACCTACGCAACGAGAAATCGGGGAAATTTTGGCCGCCTCTCCCATCAGCGCAGTAGATTGGTCCTGAGTCCGACAGACTCCTAGACTCATAGAGTGAGGGCCACCTGACCGGGCCCTGTTCACAGCGACCTGTCCGCCAGAGGGAATAACTGCGCGATGGCGCGCTACAAGACACACGATATTTGATGCCCTGGCTCTGCCAGCATTCGAGGGAGACTCTGCCATGACCGATCCCGGCAAGACACCACAAGTCGGTGCCCCGGACCCCGAACTCAAAAACTCGCCCATTTTCGACGAAGCGGATGACGACTTCTTGTCACTCGATCTGGAACTGGAAAGCGGAGTCTGCTATTTCAACAACGAGGTCTACCGCGTCGGCCAATACGTCTGCAGCGGAAATGAACTGCTTCGCTGTGAAGAACGGGGCGTCTGGATACGAGAGGGCTCCTGTTATCAGGGCTGAGCACAGGCGGGTATCAGAGGGTTATACGCGCCTGTGCCGGTGGGCGGCTGTTACCAAGATAATTGATAACAAAGCCTCATTCAGAACGCCCCAAGCAACGCAGCAACACCTCGAAGCCATCTTCGGGCGGTCGGATCTGCAGCGCCTCCAGCAGCAGCACCATGCGATCGAATGGATTGCCTGTACGTTTGAGGCGCCGGTAGTCCGCAGCAGCGAGAAAAGGCCGCCATGCGGGGACGGACAGCGGCAGTGGATAATCCGTACCGAACAGCAGCCGCCCAAAATCACCGGCGTGGTCCCGCCACCAGAGCAGCGTCCCCATACGGTTGACCAGCCCCAGCGCAGCCGTATCGCCGTACAGGTTGGGGTAGGCCGCCAGCAAGGCGGCGTAGCGTCGCAGGCTGGGGCGGTCGTGGAACCAGCCGCTGGAGCCACCGTGGGCGGCGATCACCGTCACCCCGGCATCCAGGGCCGGGCGCAGCCGATCCAAATCGCCCCAGGCCTGCCACTGCGTCGGCAGTACGATCTCGATACCGGTATGACACAGCAGCGGAAGGCGCAGTTCGTTGAGCTTGCGCAAATAGGGACGGTGCCGGGGATCAGCAAGATCGATGCCCTGGCTGTTGGGAATCAGCTTGACCAGCACGGCACCCTGGTCGGCGACCCGCTGCAGGGCATCGAGGGCGTCCTGTCGATGGGGGTGGACCGAGGCGCCAAACAGGAACAGCTCCGGGTCCTCGTTGCACCAGGCACGCACATCGCCGTTGGAGACCGTGAAGCCATCCAGCCGAGAGCTGGGTACGCCCTGCGCATCGTAGGCGCGGTCCAGCGCCAGCAGGACGGCACGGCGCACATGACGGGCGGCGCGCAGGTATCCAGCCATTCGATCCATGTAGGCACGTGCGGCATCTGCGCCGCTGCCCTGGACAGCAGCGTTTCTCGCGAGCCAGGGCAACAACAGGCGGCGCCAGCCACGGAAGCGCACTGCCCCGTTACGGGGTACGCAATGCACATGAATATCGGTGTAACCGGCGTTCAAGAGTGCTCGCCGCGGCCATCCCGCTCCGCCAACAGAATCCGGATCGCGCGCCACAGGCTGCGCTGATCCAGCCCCAAGGGGCGTACATCGACATGAGCGAGACCATCGATGACAAACAGTTCGGCACGCCCCTTGGGCACAGCGGCGGCCAGGGACATGCTTTCCGTGTAGGGAATGATGTCGTCATCACGTCCATGGAGCAGGATCAGCCGCGCCTCCAGCCGGGAAAGATCCTTGTTGCTGAGATTCAGCGCATCCATCTCGGCGCGGATCGCGGCAGGCAGATCCGCGAGCAACGCCGCTACCCGCTGCGGATCGCGGTTTTCCAATAGCGCGAGCAGTGCCCGCCCCTCCACCGTGAGGCGTACGACCAGGTCATCTATGGCGGCACCCGGGTCCGCCAGTTTGCGCCGGGCCATGATGCGGAACGCCTCCCGGTCCTCCGGATCGGAGAGAAGCTCCACGTTGCTGAGCACAAACACCCACTTGCCATAAAGGTTGGTCTCTCGCCGGTCCCACTGTCCGTTGTCAGGGGAATAACCGGTGGTGGCAAAGGTCACAACCCGTTCCAGGTCGTAATAACCGCCCACCCCAAGCAGAAAATCCAGCCGATCCCTGATTTCGGGCCGCAACGCCGCCAGCACCGCTGGTCCCACTGCATAGCTGAAGGCGCCAATGCCGGCCCGACCCGGGGCGGGGAAATCCTGGCGCGCCAGCAGATAACAAAATGCATCTGCTACACCCTGCGCATCCCCGGCCCGGACCCGGAGCGCGCGCAGGTTGGGCAGCTCCGGAACCAGCACCAGGAAGCGTGCCCGGGCCAGGGTATTGGCAAAGGCCACCAGGCGGGGATCCTCCTTGCCACGCTCCGCTACTCCCGGCACCAGCACGATACCGGCGCGGGCCTGCTCACCAGAGCGATACAGGTCACCGCGGTAGCTCCGCCCCGCTATCGCATACTCTAGCGCCATGCGCGTTGGATGCGGCGTGCGCCTCTTGAGACGGCTGTCTCCCCCACCCGCAGCCAGATCCTCCAGCACCAGCGCCGCCTCGTCATCCGGCGGAACGCACCCCGACAACATCAGCAAGATCAGCGTCAGCGCGGCGCTGAGAAGACCTGCCGCATCAGACCTGGCGAAGGCAAGCCGGAGCCGACCCATTCCATCCTCCGTGCCGTGCTGCCATGAGCGCAACCTGCCTGCAGCCGTACCCCTGCCTGTTCGATTCAGGCGGCATCGGGCCGCGTATCCTGGGCGATCCGCCTCAAGCCATGGCTTTTCGCCGATCGACCAGGATGCGCGGCCAGATGCGTTCTGAGATCGAATCCTTCGTGCAATATGCGGGCCAGGGCTTTAACACCACACCAATCGCGGCCTGGAGGCCGCTCCTACAACATATTGTGCCGCCATACCCGTAGGAGCGGCCTCCAGGCCGCGATGCTCGGAGTCAATCGTACAGGCACAAACTGTAATCCGCCCAAGGGGCCTTTCATGGCTATATTGTCCCTGTATTACAGCACGAACCCCATTCATGCGCGCCGCCTTGAAAGCGTAATTTTTCCGGTATTCATCAAGGCAGTGATTCCCTATGCGAGCAATTGTGCCCTGTTACAGTGCAATATGCGGGCTAGAACTCCAGCGTCTGCAGATCGAAGTTGATGGCATCAAGCCCCGCCTGGGCGCAGCGCTCATCCAGCTTCCCGGAGGGCGCCCCGCTGACGCCGATCCCGCCGATGATCGCACCCCCCGCTGTGATCGGCAGTCCACCGGCAGCGACCAGCACGCCGTCGATCTTCGGCACCGAGTAGGCTCCGGGGAAACGCCCCGCCAGTTGCGACGACGGGGTATTGAATGACAGCGCCGTGTAAGCCTTCTGCCGACTGAGTGTCAGGGTCAGATCCATGGCCAGCGTATCCCGCAGCACCACCTGCGGATGCCCGCCGCGATCGACAAGGGTTACACCGACATTCACACCCGCCTTGCGGCAGGTAGCGATGGCGGCCTTGGCCGCCTTGAGTGCCAGGTCCATGGACAGGCGCGGGATCGGCAGAACCACCGGCTCTCCGGCGTCTGCGGCCTGGGCGGAAACGGCCAGCAGAGCAGCCGCGATGATGGAGACAGTGAAAAGCTTCATGGTCACCTCCTCGGGTTCTGATCAAAGCATAGACAGGGGCCGGCCCCTTCGCCAGTGGCTCCCCCCCCCCCCGGCATCGGCATCGCTCAGGAAGCGGCAAGACCAATGGATCAGGCTCTTGGTGCCGATGCGGATGCGCCGCAGATGCGGCAGATCCGCCTAGCCCGCCGTGGAGGCCGCTCCTACAACACATTGTGCCGCCATGCCCCGTAGGAGCGGCCTCCAGGCCGCGATCGAGACTAGCCCGGATAGTGCACCAAGGCGGCCCGCATGATCGGCGTGCAGGCTGACATACAAGGCCGGGAGGCTCGCAAATGGCTCCTCACGGCGGGGTATGGTTTGTGCCTATTCGATCTCAGAACGCATCTGGCTGCGCATCCTGCCTCCCGCCTTGCAATCTCTCAGCAACGCCTGGGCCTCGCGCAGGGTGCGCTGTGGCAGCCTCAGGCCATAGCCCGCCTCGATGGCCGCCGCCAGTGCCGAAGGTTCCGCCTCGGCCAGTCCCAGCCGCTGAATGAAGCCGCTGACATCCTCGAGCAGGGCCCAGGGATAGGTCAGCCAGCGCCATTCGGCAATCTCGGCAGCAAGGAAATCCGGTCGGTAACGGCACACCCTCTTGTGATGCAGCACCGCGCTGCGCACCCCGGCTGGCGGCCCCTGCGCCTGCAGATGGGCCAGCGCCAGCTCGAAGGTGTCACCGCTGTCACTCACGTCGTCGACCAGCAGCACCTGCTGGCCGGTGACATCCGCGGCCAGCGGGTAGCGAATGCGGGCCCGGCTACCCTTCTCCGCACCGCGGTAGTGCTCGATCTTGAAACTGGTCAGGTTGAACACAGCCAGACGGTCGGAGAGCAGACGCGCCGGCACCCAGCCACCGCGACCAATGGCCACGATAATGTCTGGCCGGAAACCGGCAGCACGGATGTCACCGGCAAGGCGCCGCACCAGGTCCTCAACCTGCGCCCAGGAAACCCGTTCGCAGGGCATCACCCGCGGCGCGACTTCAGTCTCCGTAGCTGTAGTGGCCATGGCGGACACCGCGCAGCAGGTCGAGGAAGTCGGCGCCGTCGACCCGGATCAGATTGTGGTGATCACCGGCCTCGAACCAGATCCGGGCCAGGGTGGTCAGCGCCTCGTCGAGGAAGGTCTCGACGCCATAGGCGGGCCCCAGCGGCGGCACCGCACCGACCTCGCAGTCGGGAAACAGGGCGGCGACCTCCGCCTCGCTGGCCAGCTGGAAATCACGGCCGCTGTCGCTGTTGAGACGGTCCAACTGTAGCCAGTGGCTGGCGGGAATGACCACCAGCGCATAGCCGTCGGCGTCCTTCACCAATACCCCCTTGGCCAGATGATCCTCGGGCACATGGGCCGCCAGGGCCGTCTCCTGGCTGGAGGCGGTGTGGGGGTGTGGCACCAGTTCATACGCCACCTGCTGGTGGGCCAGGTACTGCTGAACACGGGGTGCAGGGGACATGGCTATCCCTCCCCGGCGAAGGTCCGCGCGCGGACCTCCGGTGGTGGTGCCGGCGGTACCTCCCCGGGCGGGGGTGGCACCTCTCCCGGGGGTGGTGGCTCCGCCTCGGGCGGCGGTTCCGTCGGCAGTTCCGGCGGCTGATCCGGCGGCGGCACCTCGGGCGGGCCCGAGGGCGGAATCTCGGGTTCACCGGCATGGCAGGGTCGAACAGGGCACTGGGTCATCGTCTTTCACCTCCGGGCTGCGGCCGTGGAACGGCCGGCTTTCCTCAATCATGGCGCGCGCACCAGGCACGCAGCGCCTGAAGTACGCGCTGCCGCTTCCCGGCGGGGCCGAGGAAGGGCGCACGCGACAGTTCGAGCTGGATCCAGGGCATCTCCCGACCGTGGCTGCGGGTGATATAGCCACCGCTGAAGGGCTGGTTGAGCGTCACCCGATGTGGCGCAAAGGCCTCCGCGAAGCATTCGAGCAGCGCCTCGACCCAACCGGCCGGCAGCCTGCCGCCGCCGTCGCCGAGACACACCGCCGGGCGTTCCTGTCCCGCATCGGGCGCAACCGGCGGAGCGATCGCGGCCATGGTGTGACAGTCCACGGCCAGGCGCAGTCCCGCCGTGGCCAGCTCGCCGAGCCTGGCGTGGTAGGGCCGGTAGTAGCGTTCCAGCAGCCTCTCGACCAGGGCTGGTGGCGGAAACTCGCGATACACCGGTACTCCCCAGCAGGTATGGGTCTTGATCACACCGTCCGGACTGAAATCGTCCTCCGCCCGGTTGAGATCGACGATGGCGCGAGCGATGTCGGTGGTCTGCAGCACCTCGACCTCCGCCGCCAGCGGCCGGTAGATCTCGGCCGCCCCCTCGTCGCCGTCCTCGACGATGTCGCGCTCGCTGAGCAAGCAGCGGTCACTCACCTCCGGCGGCACCCGCAGGCCGGCGTGCGGCACCGAGAGCAGCAGCGGCAGC
Organism: Thiohalobacter sp. IOR34; assembly: GCF_030406045.1. Taxonomy (GTDB): domain Bacteria; phylum Pseudomonadota; class Gammaproteobacteria; order Thiohalobacterales; family Thiohalobacteraceae. Next base: position 1,023,338 of record NZ_CP128988.1, on the reverse strand, counting down.
CTGGTCGCATTAGCCCGCATGGTGCACCAAGGATTCGATGCTCAGGGCGAATCCGGCAAGGCAGCCTGGGCGATCGACCGAACAAGCATGGCCGTCACCATGGTTCGAGGGAGATCGCCCAGGATGCGCAGCCCGATTCGGCGCGACATCGAATGGGCACAAACAGTAACCCGCCCACGCGGCCCTTTCATGGCCAGACCGTGCTGCTCTTACGGCTCGAACCCCATTCATACGGGCCACCTTGGTGCTAGCCATGCTGCGGCCCTCCGGCCGAGCCGTCGCGACGCGGGTCGGCCACGCCGATGAATTCGCCCTCCGCCTGCAGCACAAGCGCCACACAGCCGAGATAGAAGGAGTAGGGATCCCGTACCCTGACCTCGAAGCCGTGGCGCTCGAGCAGCCGCGGGATGTCGTCACGCATGCGCGCCCCTTCCAGCGACACCAGGCCGTCGACCGAACAGTGCAGGCGCGGCGCGTCCACGGCCTCGAAGGGCGCCTCCCGCTCCAGGCGCAGCAGTACCTGGACGACGGTGGAGACGATGCGCTCGCTGCCCGGCGAGCCGAGTACCGCCCAGGGCCGCCCGTCGCGGAACACCAGGGTGGGGGCGACGCTGGCCCAGGGCGGGGCATTGGGGCGCAGGTAATAGGGATGATTGATGTCGTGGTGCTCGTAGGCGCTCATGTAGTTGTTGTACAGAAAGCCCAGCTCGGGGCTGGCGGCATAGGAGCCGTAGACGCGCTCGATTGACTGGGTCAGGCCGACCACGTTGCCGAAGCGGTCCATCACCGACAGGTGCGTCGTCTCGCCATGGGCGCTCGCCAGCTCCCGGCGGAATGCCTCGGCCAGTCCCTGGGCATAGTCGCGGTTGATCATCCGGCTGCCCGACACCTGCCAGTAGAACTCGGGCATGAAGGGCCGGTCGTGGCGGTCCTGCTGAGCACGGCGGGTGACCAGGGCCAGCAGCAGCGCCCCTGTGGGAGTGTCCAGATTCCGTTCCTCGGGACCGAACTGGTCGAGCACGTTGAGCATCTCGATCAGCACCCGGCCGGCACCGGGCGGGCCGAAGGTCAGCACCCGGTCGCCGTTGAAGCGGGTCTCCAGCGGTTCGCGCTCGATCGGCCAGGGAATCTGCGCCAGATCGTCATCACGGATGAAACCATCGTGCCGCACCATGTCCGCGTGGATCTCGGCCGCGATCGCACCGCGGTAGAAATCCTCTACCCCGGCCTCGGCCAGACGGCGCAGGGTGGCGGCCAGCACCGGCTGGCGAAACCAGGTCCCAACCCGGTAGAGGTGCCTGCCCTCGCGCAGGAAGAAGGGCGCGGCGGTACCGGCCTGCAGATGTGGCCGCTCCCGCCGGGTCAGGTCGTGCTGCAGCTGGGTGATGCGATAGCCCTCCTCTGCCAGGCGGATTGCCGGCTCCAGTGCCCGCGCCCAGGAGAAGGTGCCATAACGGTGCAGTGCATAGGCGAGCACCGCCGGGGTACTGGGCACGGTGCTGGCGCGGTGGCCGCGGAACAGCTGCTCCTTGGGCACCGCCCCCGGCGGCACCCGGTGCGGGGCCCGCGAGGAACCGTCCAGGGCAAAGCTGCGCCCGCTGGCCGCATCATGGATCAGCAGCATGCTCTGGCCGCCAAGCCCGGAGGCAGCCGGCTCGCAGACACTGAGCGCCAGGGCCGTGGTCACCGCCGCATCGACCGCATTGCCTCCCTCGGCGAGCGCCTCGACGCCGGCCTCGGTGGCCAGGTAGTGGGCGCTGGCGACCATCCCCTGACGCGAGGCGGCCAGGCGCTGGGGGATGGGCAGCGGATGCCGGCCCAGATCCTCGGCATCGGCATCGTGCGGCTCTCGCCGCCTGCTCATGTCCCGCTTCCCTGCCGGAGGGGCGCCCTGCGGTAGCGCTCGACGGCCACCTCCACCAGACGCTGGATCAGCGCCGGGAAGGTCTCGATGCCCGCCTGCTGCGCCGCGACCGGCATTGAGGCAATCCGTCCCAGACCGGGGATGGTGTTGACTTCCAGCAGGTACGGCTGCCCGGCGGCATCGAGGCGGAACTCGACGCGCGCCCAGTCGCGGCAGTTCAGTGCACGGAAGGCTGCCACAGCCAGCTGCTGCAACCGTTCGCTCAGCTCTGGCGGGATGGGCGCCGGACAGTGGAGCTCGAAACGGCGCTCGGCGATGCCGGCCTTGTCCTCCCTGGTATAGAGAGGCAGGCCGCGTTTCTCCAGCACCACCTCCACCGGCGGCAGGGCCTGCAGCGCCGGGCCATTGCCGATCAGGCTGACATTGAGTTCGCGGCCGGGCAGGAACCGTTCCAGCATCACCGGCTCGTGGAAACGCTGCAGATCCTCCCTTACCCGGGCTCGCAGCTCTGCCTCGTCATGCACCAGCCACACACCATGCGAGGAGGCCTCCGCCACCGGCTTCACCACCAGCGGGTAACCGATGGCCGGTGCGGGGAAGTCTGCGTCGCGCACCACCAGGAAATCCGCCGTGGGCAAAGCCTGTTGACGGAACACGGCCTTGGCCGTCGCCTTGTCCGTGGCCAGGGCATGCCCCCAGGGTCCCGACCCCAGATAGGGCAGCCCCAGCAGCTCCAGCAGTCCCGGCACCTGGGAGTAACGCAGCTCGCCCTGCATGCCAAAGGCCAGGTTGAAGACCAGCCCAGGCCAGCGATCGTCATCAAGCGGGGCGAAGAAATCGGTCAGGCGCTCGATCAGGGTGCAGTCGGCCTCCAGCTCGACGACCTGATGGCCGTTGTCGCTCAGCGCCTCGACGATGCGCTCGATATTGCGCGGCGGGAAGACCTCGTGCGCCAGCGGCCCGCGGTGCTGCAGCACCCGGCCTGCCGGGCTGTTGTAGACGACGGCAATCTTCATCTTCTGCTGCAACATCGTCGGACCCATTACAGACCTTCCCTCCCTTGAAGATAGTCCACGGCAGGCACGGCATCCAGCCGACCCGCAACGCAAGGTGTTAGAATCGGCACACAGGCCCGCCGCCGCGGATCAGCCACAGGGATAGCCCGATGTTGACCCTCAAGCCGCAGCTCCACATTCCCGAGCAGGAGATCGAGATCAGCGCCATCCGCGCCCAGGGGCCCGGTGGCCAGAAGGTCAACAAGGCCTCCAGCGCCATCCACCTGCGTTTCGACATCGCCGCCTCCAGCCTGCCGGACGCGGTCAAGGAACGGCTGCTGACGCTGCGCGACCGGCGCATCAGCAAGGATGGCGTCATCGTCATCAAGGCCCAGGCGGCGCGCAGCCAGGAAAAGAACCGCGAGGCGGCCCTGCAGCGACTGCGCGAGCTGATCCTGCGCGCCATGCAGCAGCCCAAGCCACGCCGCCCCACCCGGCCGACCCGCGCCGCGCGGCAGCGTCGCCTGGACAGCAAGATCCGGCACGGCCGCACCAAGGCGCTGCGCGGACGGGTCACCCAGCACGACTAGCCCGCATATTGCATCAGGACCCCGGACGATGGCGTGGCTGGCCCCGCCGGGGATCGCGGCCTGGAGGCCGCTCCTACGAGGTATGGCGGCAGCCTGGCAGGAGCGGCCTCCAGGCCGCGATTGGCGCGGTGTTGTTAACCCGGCAAGGGTTTACATTGCATTCAGCCCCAGCCTTTTTACTCTTCATGAGATTGGGCGCTTTGGATTCGGGCCGGCTCGGTGTTGCGGCGCTTGCCAAGGGAATGCCCCTTGCCTGCGCAGCACGCCTTGATCCGACACGAATCCAAGGCGCTGAATATAATGTAAACCCTTGTCGGGTTAATAACAGGACGCAGACATGGCACTCAAGGCCACCATCCACAAGGCGGAACTGCAGATCGCCGACATGGATCGCAACTACTACGCCAGCCACGAACTGACCCTGGCGCGCCATCCCTCGGAAACCGACGAACGGATGATGCTCCGGCTGCTGGCCTTCGCCCTGCATGCCAGCGAGGAACTGGCCTTCGGTCGCGGCCTGAGCACGGAAGACGAACCGGACCTCTGGGAGACGCGCGCCGACGGGCGCATCCTGACCTGGATCGATCTCGGCCAGCCCGAGGAACGCCGCATTCGCAAGGCCTGCGGTCGAGCGGATGCGGTCTGGATCTATACCTACAACGCGCGCAGCACCGAAGTCTGGTGGCCCAAGCAGCAGGAGGCGCTGCAACGCTTCGCCAATCTCGGCATCCGCAGCATCCCCGAGCCGGCGGTACAGGCCCTGGCCGGCCTGGCCAGACGCAACATGCAGCTGCAATGCAGCATCCAGGACGGCCAGATCTGGTTCGGCGACGAGGCACAGAGCCTCGCCATCGAACCCCTGTTGAGAAAGGCACCCGGGGAGGGTGGATAGAAGCCAGGAGCTCGAAGCTGGAAGGGCGGGCGACGCCCTACTGACTTCTGACTCCTGACTCCTATCTTCTCCCTCCCTTGCCATGCCCCCAGGGGGCGCGTATACTCGCAGCGTCGGTCGAAAACAAGCTCTGCACCATCGCAGGCACGCACGAGCCGACACAGGATATTCATGCACGTTCTCCAAGGTCTACTTAGCAGCGCCATTCCGGTATCCCCTGCTCTATTGCCTGTCACGACCTGCACTTGAATACGTTCCAATCTCAATCTGTTATTTACCGAGGTAATACACATGGCTACTGGTACCGTGAAATGGTTCAACGAATCCAAGGGTTTCGGCTTCATCGCTCCGGCTGACGGCGGCGCTGACGTCTTCGTTCACTTCTCCGCCATCGAGGGCAGCGGCTTCAAGACGCTGGCCGAAGGTCAGGAAGTGAGCTTCGAGATCGAACAGGGTCAGAAGGGCCCGCAGGCCACCAAGGTCGTCGCCAACTAAGCGCGACCGGCTCGCAAGCGAACCGGAAAGCCCCGCCTCGGCGGGGCTTTTTTTATGGTTCTGCAAAAGTTTCCGGTGAATCGCGGCCTGGAGGCCGCTCCTACGGGGCATGGCGGCACAATGTGTGTCGTAGGAGCGGTCTCCAGGCCGCGATCGGGGGATCCACGGCGGGCAATGCCCGGAGTCAAACGAACGGGCACATTGCCGACTTACGAGTTCCCGGTCCATATACCAGCCTGCCCTGCGATCATGCGCGCCGCCTTGGTGCAATATCCGGGCTAGCTTCTACACTATGGCGCGCCAGCCAGCGCGCCGCGGCCACCGCGGCCTGTCCCAACGCCAGGCCGCCGTCGTTGAGCGGGACTGCGGAGGGGATCAGCACCTCGAGGCCGGCATCCTCGAGACGTCTGGCCACGGCCTCCAACAACAGCCGGTTCTGGAACACACCTCCACCGAGTGCCACCTGGCCAAGCCCCTCGCGCCGACAGAGGTCGATCGCTGTCTCGGCAACGCATGCGGCCAACCCCTGATGGAAACGGGCAGCGATACGCCCGGCTGGCACGCCGGCGGCGAGATCCCCCAGCAGCGCCTTCCACAACGGCCCCCAGTGCAAGGTCTCCAGGCCGTTCACATGCCGGCACTCGCAGCCATAGCCGGCGCCCGCCTCGCTCTCGAACTCCGGAACGGCCAGGGCCTCCAGCTCCACAGCCGCCTGTCCCTCGTAACTGACTGCTTCACGACAGATCCCCAGGGCGGCGGCCACAGCGTCGAACAGCCGCCCGCAAGACGAGGCCGGCGGACTGTTCAGACCCCGTTCGACCATGCGATCGAGGATGGCCAGTGGTTGTTGGGCAAGGAAGTCCAGCAGTTCCAGACCGGCATGGTCGCGCCACAGCCGCTCCCGGCCCAGCGCCTGGCACAGGTGGGCATAGGTGTTGCGCCAGGGTTCGCGCATCGCCCGGTTGCCGCCCGGCAGCGGCACGGGGGCGAAACGCGCCAGGCGCCGGACCTGCAGATAGTCGCCGCAGAGAAACTCCCCGCCCCACAGCGTGCCGTCCTCACCCATGCCCAGGCCGTCCAGGATCACCCCCAGCACCGGCCCCGAGCCGGGCGCCACAGCCTCCGCGGCCAGGCTGGCCGCCAGGTGCGCATGGTGATGGGGAACCGTCTCCAGAGGCAGCCCTTGCGTCCTGGCCAGTTCCTGACCGAGACGCCTGGAGAGATAGTCCGGATGGCCGTCGACGACGATCGCCTGCGGCCGGTGTTCGAACAGCCGTCGGTAGAGATCGAGACCCTGCCTGTAATCCGCCAGGGTAGCGGCATCCTCCAGATCGCCCATATGCTGGGAGAGGATCGCCTGGCCCTCGCGGATCAGGCAGAAGCAGTTCTTCAGCTCGCCGCCCATGGCGAGCAGCGGCGGAACCCCGGCAAACCCCGCCGGCAGGTCGAGTGGCCGCGGCGCCAGGCCGCGTGCCCGGCGCAGCAGGCGCGGCCGTCCCGCCATCACCCGCAGTACCGAATCGTCCAGCCGGTTGAGGATGTCGCGGTCGTGCAGCAGCCAGGCATCGGCGATACCGCGCAGACAGTCGCGTGCCTGGTCGTTGTCGATACACTGCGGCTGCCCGCTGCGATTGCCGGAGGTCAGCACGATGGGCCGCTCCAGACTTTCCAGCAGCAGGTGATGCAGCGGCGTATAGGGCAGCATGAAACCCAGGGTAGGCTGCCCCGGCGCCAGCGACACCGCCAGACCCGTATCGGGATGGGCCTCGAGCAGGACGATGGGTGCGGCCGGATCGGCGAGCAGCCGGGCCTCCGCCGCCGACACCCGGGCATAGCGGCGCACCGCGTCCAGGTCGGGCGCCATCAGCGCCAGCGGCTTGTGCGGGCGCCGCTTGCGTTCGCGCAGCCGGCGCACCACCGCCTCGTTGCCGGCGTCGCAGGCCAGGTGGATGCCACCGATGCCCTTCACGGCAAGGATGCCGCCGTCCCGGATGCACTGCACGGCGGCGGCCAGCGGCGCATCCGCCCGCCGGCCGTCTGCATCCTCCAGCCACAGCCGCGGCCCACAGTCGGGACAGGCATTGGGCTGGGCATGAAAACGGCGGTCGGCCGGATCGCGGTACTCGGCCGCGCAGGCCGGGCAGAGCGCAAACCCGGCCATGCTGGTATTGGCCCGATCGTAGGGCAGGGCGCGGACGATCGACAGCCGCGGCCCACAGTGGGTGCAGTTGATGAAGGGGTAGCGGTAGCGGCGGTCGGCCGGATCACGCAGCTCACGCAGGCACTCGGGGCAGGTCGCCGCATCGGCGGCGATGGCGGTACGCACCTCGCCACCGCGGCTGGCAACGATATGAAATCCCCGGCCCGGTGGCGGCGCCGCCAGCGGCTGCCGTTCCAGGGCCTCGATGCGCGCCAGCGGCGGCGCCTCGGCACGCAGCCGGTCGACGAAACACTGCAGCGCAGGGGGCGTCCCCCAGGCCTCGATCCGTACCCCGGCGGCATCGTTCCAGACCCGGCCGTCGAGTCCGCAATCGGTCGCCAGTTGCCAAACCCGGGGCCGGAAACCCACCCCCTGAACGGTGCCACGCACGCGGATGCTCTCGCCCTGCCGCTGCATGGCGCCTCCCTCAGCAGATCCGCGGCAGTTGTTCGCCGGCCAGCCAGTCGACCACCCGCTGCCCGCCGAGGCAGGTCTCCATCTGCACCAACCCCGGCGGATCGGCCAGCACCCGGCCGATCTGCGCCGCCTCGCGTCCCAGGGGGTGGGCGCGCATCACGCCGAGCAGGCGTTCGGCATCCTCCGCCGCGCAGATGCAGACCAGCTTGCCTTCGTTGGCCACGTACAGCGGATCCAGGCCGAGCAGTTCGCAGGCGGCACTGACTGCCGGCCGCACCGGGATCGCCGCCTCCTGCAGCTGCATGCCGACACCCGACTGACGAGCCAGTTCGTTGAGGGTGGTGGCCAGCCCCCCGCGGGTCGGATCGCGCAGACAGCGGATGCCCGGCACCGCCGCGACCATGGCCGCCACCAGCTCATGCAGGGCCGCCGAATCGGACTGGAGGTCGGTCTCGAAGTCGAGATGCTCGCGCCGCGACATGATGGCCACGCCATGATCGCCAACGCTGCCGCTGAGCAGGATGGCATCGCCAGGCCGCGCCCGGTCGCCGCTTATCTCGACCCCGGGTGGCACCAGACCAACGCCGGTGGTGGTGATGAACATCCCATCTGCCTTGCCCCGCTCCACCACCTTGGTGTCACCGGTCGCCACCGGCACACCCGCCTCGCGTGCGGCCCGTGCCATGCTCGCCACGATGTCTTCCAGATCGGCCAGCGGCAGGCCCTCTTCGAGGATGAAACCGGCGGCGAGATACAGCGGCCGCGCCCCGGCCATGGCAATGTCGTTCAGCGTGCCGTGCACCGCCAGCGAACCGATGTCGCCGCCCGGGAAGACCAGCGGCGAGACCACGTGACCGTCGGTGCTCATCACCAGACGTCCGGCGGGCACCTCGAAGGCCGCCTGATCATTGCCCTGACGCAGCAGTGCATTGTCCAGGTGGCGCAGGAACAGGTCCTCGATCAACTCGGTCATGGCCCGCCCGCCGCTGCCGTGAACCCTCTCGACCCGCCCTCTCCGCCGCGACCCGCTCATGCGCCGGCCTCCATGTCGGGCACCTCGCGACGCGTGCGGCCATAGCTCCACCAGGCCGCACAGGCACCCTCCGAGGAGACCATGCAGGCACCCATGGGGCTGGCCGGGGTACAGACACTGCCGAACAGGCGGCAGTCGGGGGGCGACTTCAGGCCACGCAGCACGGCAGGGCATTCGCAGCCTGGCACCTCGCGCGCCTTCGCTGCGGGCAGCTCGAAGCGCCGTTCGGCATCGAAGGCGGCCCAGGCCGGGCGAATGCGCAGCGCGCTGTCCGCCAGGCGACCCAGGCCGCGCCATTCGAAATCGGCGCGCATCTCCATCACCTCGTCGACGCAGGCCTGGGCCTTGCGGTTGCCGTCACGGCTCACTGCACGGCGGTACTCGTTCTCCACCTCGTGACGTCCCTCGTTGAGCTGACGGATCAGCATCAGCACCGACTGCATCACGTCCAGGGGTTCGAAGCCGGCAATCACCAGTGGCCGGCGGTAAGCCTGAGCCAGCGGCTCGTAGGGTCGGCTGCCGATCACGGCGCTGACGTGGGCCGGGCCGAGCAGGCCGTCGATGGCCGAGTCCGGATGATCGAGGATGGCACGGATCGCGGCCGGAGTGAGCACGTGGTTGCAGAAGACGCTGAAGTTGTCCAGCCCCTCGGCCGCAGCCTGGCGAATGGCCACCGCGGTCGGCGGTGTGGTGGTCTCGAAGCCGATGGCGAAGAACACCACCTGGCGGCGTGGATTGTCACGGGCGATGGCCAGGGCGTCACGGGTGGAATAGACCATGCGCACGTCGGCACCTTCGGCGCGGGCCTGGAGCAGGCTGCGCCGAGCGCTGGCCGGCACCCGCAGCATGTCGCCATAACTGCAGAGGATCACCTCCTCCTCAGAGGCCAGATGCAACGCCAGGTCGAGGCGCGCGGCCGGCAGCACGCACACCGGGCAACCGGGGCCGTGCACGAAGCGCACGTTGTCCGGCAGCAGGTCCTGGACGCCGTGGCGGAAGATCGCGTGGGTATGGCCGCCGCAGAACTCCATCAGCCGATAGCGGCGCCCGGGACGCGCCTCGCGGCGGATGGCCGCGGCCAGGGTCTGCGCCAGCCGCCGGTCGCGGAATGCCTCGATCTGCCTCATCCCGGCTCGCCCTCCCCGAGGCCGGCCTCGGCGAACAGCGCCAGGGTCCGCTGCGCCTCGGCCTCGCTGATCCGGGCAATGGCGTAGCCGACGTGCAGCAGCACATAGTCACCGGGCCGGATGTCGTCCAGCAGGGCCAGCGAGATGGTCTTGCGCACTGCGCCCAGCGCCACAGTGGCACTGTCGGTCTCCGTCTCGATGGCCACCACTCGGGCCGGCAATGCCAGGCACATCGGGCCGCCTCACTCCGGCCAGCGGCCGAGACGGGCCAGCTCACGGCTGGCGCGCAGCCAGCGGTACCAGGCCTCCAGCCCCTCGCCGCTGCGCGCCGAGAGCCGCAGCACCCGGACCCCCGGATTGATCCGCCGCGCATGCGCGATGCAGCGGCCGACGTCGAAGTCGACATGCGGCAGCAGGTCGATCTTGTTCAGCAACAGCAGGTCGGCCTTGTGGAAGATGTCCGGGTATTTGAGCGGCTTGTCGTCCCCCTCGGTGACCGAAAGGATCACCACCCGCTGTGCCTCGCCGAGGTCGAAGGCAGCCGGGCAGACCAGGTTGCCGACGTTCTCGATGAAAAGCACGCCCTCCTCCGCCGGCTGCAGCGCCTGCAGGGCATGACCGATCATGTGCGCGTCCAGGTGACAACCCTTGCCGGTGTTGATCTGCAGGGCCGGCACGCCGCAGGCACGGATGCGTTCGGCATCGTTGCTGGTCTGCTGGTCGCCCTCGATCACCGCCAGCGGCAGCTCGCCGCCGAGATCGCCGATGCTGCGGGTCAGCAGGCTGGTCTTGCCCGAGCCGGGACTGGACAGCAGGTTGATGGCGAGGATGCCGCGTTCGGCGAAGTGGCGCCGGTTGGCGGCGGCAAACTGGTCGTTCCTGGCCAGGATGTCCTGTTCCAGACGCAGCCGGCGCGTGGCACCGGTCTGTGCCACCTCATCATGGGAAGGCTCAGGGTGAGGATGGTGGTGATGCCGGCCGTGCGTCTCGCCCTCGATCCGCACCTCGTCCTCCCCGCAGCCGCATACCGTACACATGTCTTCGCCCCCTTCCGACCTGAAACCTCTTCAGACCACTTCAAGTTCGCGGATCCGCAGCGCGTCGCCGCCGCTGACCTGCAGACGGTAACCGCCGCAGCGTGGACAGGCATCCAGCCGCCCGCGCAGATCCACCCTCGCCGCACAGGTCTCGCACCAGGCCTGGCCCGGCTGCTCGACGATCTCCAGCACCGCGTCCTCGGCCAGTGTACCCCGGCTCAGCACCTCGAAGCTGAAACGCAGCGCCTCCGACTCCACGCCCGCCAGGCAGCCGACCTCCAGCCACAGGCGGCGCACCCGGCTGAAACCCTGCAGCCGGGCATTCTCCTCCAGCAGCTGCAGCACCGATTCACAGAGCGCCATCTCGTGCATCCTCCCATGATGGCAGAGGCAGCCGATCACAGGAAGGGCGGTACTGCCAGAACCCCGGTGGCATCCCCCTGTCCATCAGGGAAGTATCCCCAAGCATCTGTCGTTGGGCGTCATTGCTCCGAGCTCTAACGGATACGGGCACGGGTGAGGGATTTCAACACACCACGATGCAACGGCTTCAACCGTGGGTGAGGCGGGCCAGGGTGCGTTCCAGGGCCTCCATCGATCCGGCCAGGACCAGCACGTCACCCGGCCTCAGCCGGGTATCCAGCTGTTCCCCCGGCAGCCGCAGACCACCCCGGCGCACATCGAGCAGACGCACGCCGTCGGCAGCCAACTGCAATTCCTGGGGTGTGCGGCCGACGGCCTGGTCATGCTCGCGCAGGGTCAGGGAACGCACCTGTTCAGGGTAGTCGCTGGCCGCTTCCAGCGATTCGTCGAAATCGTGATAGAAGGCGCGTAGCGGACTGTAGTCCTCGGCGCGGATCTCGTTGAGGCGCGTCTCGACCTCGGCGGGGGGTACACCGAGCAGGATCAGCAACTGGCCGGCAAACATCAGGCTGGCCTCCAGACCCTCGGGAAAGACTTCGGCCCCGCTGGCCAGCAGCAGCGGCTCGTCCCGGTCATGCACGCTGCGCACCAGCACCGGTAGCTCCTTCCGGATGAGGCGCACATGGGCGGCGATGCGTCGCGCCGCCTCGGCATCGTCGAAGGTGACGGCAACCGCCCGGGCCTGATCGATGCCGGCGGCCTCCAGCACGGCGGGACGGCCGGCATCGCCGAAAACCACCGGCTCGCCGGCTGCATAGGCCTGACGCACCCGCTCCGGATCGAGGTCCAGGGCCAGGGAATCGATGCCCTGTTCATCAAGGATGCGGGCCAGATTCTGGCCGACACGTCCGTAGCCACAGATGATGACGTGCGCCTCCAGGCCGGCTGCCGCATCCACAAGCTGCTGCATCGGATCTGACGGCAGGCCCCCTCCGTCTCCGCCCGCCAGGGCTGCAGCCAGGCTGCCATTGAAGCGCAGCAGCACGGGCGCCAGCGCCATGCTCAGCAGCATGGTGGCCAGGATCGGCTGGGCCAGATGCTGGGGCACGAAGTCGAGGCCGATGGCCATGCTCAGCAACAACAGGCCGAATTCACCCCCCTGGGCCAGCACCCAGCCGCTGCGCCAGGCATCCGGGCCGTGCTCGCCGAAGACCCTCGCCAGCAACGCGATCAGCGTCGCCTTGAAAACCAGAAAGCCACCCAGCAAGAGGACGAGCCAGTACCAGGAGGCAGCTGCCGCTGCCAGATCCAGCTGCATGCCAATGGTGACGAAGAACAGCCCCAGCAACAGATCACGGAAGGGCCGCACATCGGCCTCGACCTGATGGCGGAATTCGGTCTCACCCAGCAGCATCCCGGCCATGAAGGCCCCCAGCGCCGGCGACAGACCGGCCAGTTCCGAGACTCCGGCCGCGGTCAGCGCGAGCAGCAGGGCGACCAGCATGAACAGCTCCAGCGAGCGGCTGGAAGCCACCCAGTGCAGCACCGGACGCAGCATATGACGCCCGAACAGGACCAGCCCGGTGAACAGCAGGACGGCCTTGCCCAGCGCCAGCGACAGGGTGCCGGGCAACTCGCCCGGATCGCCGGCCAGGGCCGGCAGCACCACCAGAAAGGGCACCGCGGCCAGGTCCTGGAACAGCAGCACCGCGACGGCGACACGCCCGTGGGGTGCGGCGAGCTCCAGTTGTTCGCCCAGCTGCTTGAGGACGATGGCGGTGGACGACATGGCCAGGGCACCACCCACGGCAAGGGCACCGGCCGGCGGCACCCCCGCCAGCCAGGCCGCCAGCCCGAACAGCACCGACCCCAGCACCACCTCGGCCCCGCCAAGACCGACCACCAGCCGCCTCGCGGCCAGCAGCCTGGGCAGCGAGAACTCCAGACCGATGGTGAACATCAGGAAGACGACGCCCAGCTCGGCCAGGAAACGCGTCTCCGCCGAATCCGGCAACCAGTCCAGGGCATGGGGACCGGCCAGCATGCCGACCAGAAGGTAACCGAGCACCGGCGACAGATGCAGCCGCTGGCAAAGCGCCACGGCAGCGGCGCCCAGCGCCAGCATGATGAGCATGATCTCGAACAGCGAGTCGTCCATGGGCGTGTTCCAAGAAAGGGTTGCTGGCCAGCCGGGGGAAAGACGGCTGCCGCCGCCCATCATGGTGCTGACGGAGGACGGATTCAACGGCCGGGGCGGCCTTGCCGGGAGCGGCCATTGACAGCAGCAGGTGGGCCAGGCATGATTATGAGCAATCAATTGCTTTCAATCATGCCGTCAAAGGCTCCATCATGGGAAAACCCCACGCAGAGCGTCAGCAGGAGATCATCGAGGCCGCGCTGTCGTTGGCCGCCGAACAGGGCGTGCAGCGCGTCACCACCCAGGCGATCGCCGACCGCGTCGGCATCGCGCAACCCACGGTGTTCCGGCACTTCCGCTCACGGGACGCCATCTTCGCCGCCGCCATCGACTGGCTGGCCGGCCGCATGCTGCAGGCTCTCCAACCCTGCCTCGATGCCGATGCGCCGGCCGACGAACGTTTGCGGCGACTGCTGGCTACCCAGCTGGATTTCATCACCCGCCACCGGGGGCTGCCGCGGGTACTGTTCTCCGATCGGCTGCATCTCGAATCGCCGATCCTGAAGACGGCGGTGCAGCAGGTGATGCAGCGCTACACCGGACAGATCGCCGGCCTTCTTGCCGAGGGCATCGAGGAAGGCTGCTTCCGGGCCGACCTGGACACCGCGGCCGCCGCGCGCCACATCGCCGCCCTGCTGCAGGGCCTGATCATGCGCTGGTCCATATTCGATTTCGAATTCGCGCTGGAGAAGGAAGCCATGCCCCTGTGGGATTTCGTCCATCCCGCCCTGCGCGCCCCATGAACCCCGGGCGCGGCGCGTGATCCGCAACCTCGCCCGCCCCCTGTCTCAGGAGATCCTTCCATGAACAAGACCTGCCTGATCATCGTCCTGCTGCTGCTCTCCGGGCTCGCCGGCCTGGGCTACAAGTTCATCATCCATGGCAAGGTCGCGCCCTCCAGCGATGGCCGCATCGCCATCCTGCTCGAACCTGGGGAACGTGATCTGGTGCTGCGCGAGATGCGCGCTTTCCTGGAGGCGCTGCAGGGCATCAGCCAGGGCATCAGCCAGGCGGACATGGAGGCCGTGGCCAGGACGGCGCGCAAGGCGGGGCTGGCCGCCCAGGAGGGGGTGCCGGGCAATTTGATGGGCAAGCTGCCGCTGGGCTTCAAGCAACTCGGGATGGACACCCACCGCAAGTTCGACCAGCTGGCACTGGATGCCGAACAGTTCGGCGATCCCGAAACCGCCCTACAGCAGATGGCCGGGATGATGCAGAACTGCGTGGCCTGTCACGCGGCCTATCGCATCGACGCGGCGGCGGCTCCGACACCCTGAGCGGGAGCGACAGTACCGCTCATGGATACCACGCGGTTCACGGATCGAAACACTGAACCACGGAGACCACAGAGAAACACCGGGGAAAAAACCGTTCCTGAGGATCTCTGTGCCCTCAGTGGTTCAAAAAAGCAGGCCGCCTCACATCGATCACGGGCTAGACACTGCGCACCACCACCACGACGATGGCGGCGATCACCACCACCTTGACGGCAACGAAGAGGGCGATGCGCCGGCCCAGGCCGGACTTCTCCACCCCGTTCTGCAGTTCCTCGCTCATCGCCCGGCGAACTCCTCTGGCAGGGGGATGTCCAGCGGCTGCTTGATGCTCACCGCACCGCGTAGCTCACCCAACCGATAGCCGATGGCCCGGTCCTGCGGATACTGGCTGTCGAGCGCCGCCTTCACCTCGGGCGCCAGATCCTTTGGCGCACCGTGGCACATCAGACAGACCGGCTTGACGGGCATTGCCTTCATGAAACGGAAGTAGCGGACACCGCTCTCCTCGACCACCTCGCCGTGGGCCATCCTGGCAAGATCCCCGCCCTGGGCGGCACGGCGCTCGAAGTCGTTCAGCACCTGTCGCTCCCAGGCATCCGGCATGCCCAGCATGGGATTGCGCACCCGGGTCCCGACCCGGGTCACCCGCCAGCCGGTCTGGAGCGAGAAGCGACCGGCGATGGCCGGCGCCCTGTCGCGACAGACGCGGATCGCCGCCGCGGGACCGCCGCGCTTCAGCTCCGCCTTCAGGGCCCCGCCGAGTTCCTTGACCAGTTTCATGGTCACCTTCCTGGCGGCCTGCTGGCGAGCCACCAGTGAGTCGTCGGCAGACACGGCGCCAGATGCAACCAGGGCGAATGCTGCCAGCAGCAGGGAGCTGGATCGGCGTGTACGATATCCGTTCATGAGCGTCTCCTCGAAACATTACGTCGAGACCTCGGGACAAGCCCGGGTGGGAACGGCCATCCTAGTACAGGGCGTTCGCCCAGACCAGTGACCGCTTCTGCCACTCCCTCATTGCAGCAGGAAAACCCGGATCAGGAGCTACTAGCCCGATCAGGCCCCCGGATGATGGCGTGGCTGGACCCGCCGGGGATCGCGGCCTGGAGGCCGCTCCTACGGGGCATGGCGGCACAATGAGTTGTAGAAGTGGCCTCCAGGCCGCGATTGGCGTGATGTTAACAGACCCCAGGAGTCTGTCGGATTCAGGCAATCGTAGCGAGCATGGCGGGTGAGCGAGCACAAATTTTCACGATTTCGAGGCGCAGAGTGGGCCTACGCTACGAGCAATCGGGAAAATTTGGGCCGCCCTCCCATCAGCGCGGTAGATTGGCCGTAAGTCCGACAGACTCTTAGCCCGGATATTGCACCAAGGCGGCCCGCATGATCGGCGTCCAGGCTGTTCGATTGACTCCGGGGATCGCGGCCTGGAGGCCGCTCCTACGGGGCATGGCGGCACAATGTGTTGTAGGAGCGGCCTCCAGGCCGCGATTGGCGCAGTGTAGACAGACCCCTAACCCGGTAAGCTCATCTGGATTCCAGCTTCTGTCCCCGCTCGTACCAGTCCCGGCTGGAATTGACGATACGCACCACCGAGAGCATCACCGGCACCTCGACCAGCACGCCGACCACCGTGGCCAGGGCGGCCCCGGACTCGAAGCCGAACAGGCTGATGGCGGTGGCCACCGCCAGTTCGAAGAAGTTGCTGGCACCAATCAGCGCCGAGGGCGCGGCCACACAGTGCGCCACGCCGAGACGGCGGTTGAGCCAGTAAGCCAGACCGGAATTGAGATAGACCTGGATGAGGATGGGCACCGCCAGCAGGCCAATGACCAGCGGCTGGGCGATGATCTGCTCGCCCTGAAAACCGAACAGCAACACCAGGGTAGTGAGTAGCGCCGTCAGCGAGATCGGGTGCAGGCGATGGATGAGCCGGGCCAGGCGCACCACGCCATGCTCCCTGCCCAGCACCCAGCGCCGCCAGCCCTGGGCGAGCAACACCGGCACCAGGATGTACAGCCCCACCGAGAGCAGCAGGGTATCCCAGGGCACCCGGATCGAGGACAGACCGAGCAGCAGGCCGACGATGGGCGCGAACAGCACCACCATCAGCGCATCGTTCAGCGCCACCTGGGTAAGGGTGAAATGTGGCTCGCCATCGGTCAGGTGGCTCCAGACGAAGACCATGGCCGTGCAGGGGGCGGCGGCGAGCAGGATCAGGCCGGCGATGTAGCTGTCGATCTGCTCCGCCGGCAGCCAGGATGCGAACAGCCCGCGGACGAACAGCCAGCCGAGCAGCGCCATGGAGAAGGGTTTCACCGCCCAGTTCACGAACAGGGTCACGGCCACCCCGCGCCAGTGATCGCGCACATGGCGCAGGGCCGCGAAGTCGATCTTCAGCAGCATGGGGATGATCATCAGCCAGATCAGCAGCGCCACCGGCAGGTTGACCTGCGCCAGCTCCATCCGCCCCACCCACTGGAAGGGCGCCGGGAAAGCATGGCCCAGGACAATGCCGGCGACGATGCACAACGCCACCCAGAGGGTCAGATAGCGCTCGAACAGGCCCATCTCCTGGCGCCGGCGCGCGCGCTCGCGGCTGTGCTCAGTGGCCGTCATGCGCTGCCCCCTCCCTCAGCATCCCCAACTCGCCGAGCAATGCCTCGACCCGGCGGCGTATCTCATCCCGGCTGGCGCGGAACACCTGCATGACCTGCACCTCGCTGCCGCTGGCCCGGGCCGGGTCCTCCAGCGGCCAATGCCGCTTCTGCGTGCCGGGCGGCAGCGCAGGACAATGCGCATCGGCATGGCCGCAGACCGTCACCACCAGGTCTGCCCAGTCGAGCATCTCCGGTGTCAGCGGGGTGCTCTCCTGACCGGAGATATCGATGCCGGCCTCGGCCATCACAGCGATGGCGCGTGGATTCTTGCCGTGCGCCTCCAGGCCGGCAGAACGCACCTCAAGCGCATCACCGCCCAGCGTCCGCGCCCAGCCCTCGGCCATCTGCGATCGACAGGCATTGCCGGTACAGAGGAAGAGCAGTTTCATCTCGTGTCTCCTTGCTGCATCCAACCCCGGGGCCGTATCCCCAGGCCGCGCCAACATATCTGATTATGCAGATATATGTCAATTCGAATATTTACGGACAGCCGATCCCGACTTGAAAACCCCGCACCCCAGACGCACCTAGAAGGCAGCAGGAAACTTTCAGCGAGTCCAGGCACAACGACAAGGAGACACCCATCATGAGCATCGAAGTCAACGGCTTGGTCATAGAAACCGATGAACAGGGCTATCTGCTCGACCCCAATCTGTGGACTGAAGAGGTCGCGAAGAAAATTGCCGAACAGGAGGGTGTGGAGCTGACCGACACCCACTGGGGGTTGATCCGCTACTTCCGCGACTTCTACGAGATGAAACAGCGCCACCCCACCATGCATGAGCTGGTGCTGACCCAGGGCAAGCACCATGGCGAAAGTTTCCAGGATGCCGAGGCCTACCGCGACCACCTGTGGAAGCTGTTTCCCAAGGGTCCGGTGATCGAGCTCAGCAAGCTGGCCGGCCTGCCCAAACCCGAAGAGGTCGTGTCCTGAAGCAGGTGGCCGAGCCGCCACCTGCCGCTGGCCAGTTCCGGGGCGGCTGGCGTATCCTGCCGTCATGGACCGTGACCTGACCATTGGCCAACTGGCGCGCCGCGCCGGGGTGCACGTCGAGACCATCCGCTACTACCAGCGGCGCGGACTGCTGCACCAGCCACCGCGGCCGGCCGGGGGTTACCGCCGCTACAGCGCCGCCAGCGTGGCGCGCATCCAGTTCATCAGGCGTGCCCAGCAGCTCGGCTTCAGCCTGCGGGAGATCGGCGAGCTGCTGCAGCTCGGCGAGGGCCACTGCGCCGGCGTACGCGAGCGGGCGGCGGCCAAGCGGGCACAGATCCAGGACCAGATCCGCGATCTGCAGAGGCTGCAGGCCACGCTCGAGCGCCTGATCGACAGCTGTCACGAGACCCCCGGCACACCCTGCCCCATCGTCCAGGCACTGAGCACGGAAGACGAACTGCTGGGAGAAGAAGCTGGAAGCTGGAAGCTGGAAGCTAGAAGCTAGAAGCTGGGGCTGGAAGGGCAGGAGTGCCCGCCTCGATCGCGGCCTGGAGGCCGCTCCTACACATCACATCGTGCCACCCTGCCTCGTCGTAGGAGCGGCGTCCACGCCGCGATACCCCCGGGGCGGCTAGCCCGCATATTGCACGAAGGATTCGAGTTTCAGGGCAAATCTCACTAAGCAGTTTGTTCGATCGCCCGCCGAAGCATAGCTGTAGCTATGGTTCAAGGGGGATCGGGCGAAATGCGACGCCAGACTTGGTCTGAACTCGAATAGGCGCAAACTCTAACAGGGCACAATCGCTCGCAGAAGGAATTACTGCCTTGATAAATACCGGAAAAATTACGTATGCAAGGCCGCCTTCGTGCAATATGCGGGCTAGGATTCGTGCCCTTCGCGCCGGATACACCGGACCTGCGCCCGCGGGCAATGCCCGCCCTTCTGACTTCTGACTTCTGACTTCTGACTTCTGACTTCTGACTTCTGACTCCTGACTCCTGGCTTCCAGCTCCTAACTTCCATCCTCCAACCCCCTTCCCCTTGCAGCCACCCCCTGCCTAATGCAAGATAGTCGGCCATGCGACGCCTGATCAGCCATCTGCTCATCTTCTGCCTGCTGGCCACCAGCAGTGCCTGGGCGCTCGATTTCGAGGATGCAGGGCTGAGCGAACATGGTGCCTGCGTCTTCAGCCAGGATGACCCCGGTCACGATAATCCCGGCGCCGAGCCGGGCTGCAATCACCTCTGTCACGCCGGCGCCCATCTGCTGGGAGCGCTCTTGGACAACGCTGCGCCCGCTTTCGGTAGCGCCCAGCCGGCGCCGCTCAGTCGCCTGCTGTCCCTGGCCTCACGCCCCAAGGATCCACCCACACACCCGCCGCAGATCTGAGTCCTTTCCGTCGACCGCCGTGCTGCGCCCCGCGCAGTATGACCCGTGTCTCCAACAAGGACTCATTGCATGCGATACCCCCGTCTCTTCACTGCAGCCCTGCTGGGCTGCCTGCTCGGCACGCCACTCCTGGCCGCCGCCAGCGCTGATCCTCTACGCCCCCTGCGGCCGCTGGCCGAGACCCTGCTGGCAGAACACCCGGCCGTCCAGTCCGCCCGTGCCGAGCTCGAACAGGTCGAGGCCGAGGCCCGGGCCGCCGGCCGGCCGCTGTACAACCCCGAACTCGAGGTCGACTACGAGAACGCCACCGACGTCACCAAGACCCTCGGCCTCAGCCAGACCGTCGACTGGAACGGCAAGCGCCTCGCCCGCCGGCAGGCCGGCGACCAGCGGCTGCGCGCCGCCCGTGCCCGGCTGGATGCCATCCGCCAGCAGCTGCTCGGCGAGCTGCTCGGCGAGCTGGCCACCTTCGATACCGCCCGGGAAGCGGCGCGTCTCGCCCGTCACCGGGTCGAGCTGCTGAGCGCCTTCCTGCGCCTCGCCGAACAGCGCTTCGCCGCGGGTGACGTGGGCCGCGCCGATGTCGATCTGGCCCGGCTGGCCCTGTCCGAGGCACGCATGCGGGCCGCCGCGCGCAGCGCGGCCGCCCGCAGCAGTGCCGCGCGGCTCGGCGCCCTGGTGGCCCGACCGGCGAACGGCTGGCCTGGCCTGCCTTCGCTGCCCGAACGGCTCGAACAGACGGATCCCGCGCAGTTGCTGCAGCGACATCCCCGGCTGCGCCAGGCCGAGGCCGAGGCGGCGGCCGCCCGCGCCGGGGTGACCAGCGCCCAGCGCCAGCGGCGCCCCGATCCGACCCTCGCCGTGCGCGGCGGCCGCGAGGCGGACAAGCGGCTGCTTGGCCTGACCCTGTCCATTCCCCTCTATGTCCGCAACGACTACTCGGCCGAGGTGGATGCCGCGGCCGCCGCCGCAGTGCGTGCCGAACAGGCCTATCGGGACGGCTTGCGCCGCGCGCGGGCCGAACTCGAGGCCGCAGCCGAGCGCTATCGCCTGACCCGCGCCGCCCTGCGTGACTGGCAGGAACACGGCCGGCAGAGCCTGCAGGGACGGACCGAGCTGCTGCAACGGCTCTGGGAGTCCGGCGAGATCGACACCACCGACCACCTGGTGCAGTTGCAGCAGATGCTGGATACCCAGCTGGCCAGCGTGGAACTGCGCGGCGACGTCTGGCAAGCCTGGCTGGCCTGGCTGCAGGCCGCCGGCCGCATCGAACACTGGCTGGGGCTTGCGCCCCCCCTGACCCCCTGAACGGTTGCCCCACACGAATCACCCGAATCGAGAGACTTTCACCATGCCTTATTCAATCCTGTTCACGCTGTTGTTCGCGCTAGGCACCGGCACCCCGGCCCTCGCCACAGAGGATCACGACGCCCCTTCCGAGAACGGCCACGCCCATGAGGAAGCTGGCCACGAGGAAGGCGCACTGGAGATGGACGCGGCCACCCGCACCGCCCAGGGCATTGTCACCGCCCCTGCCAGGCGCCTGCCGCTGGCCGACGTCATCACCGCACCGGCCGAGGTGGTCATCAACCTCTACCGTTCGTCCCAGGTCACGCCCCGTATCGCCGCCCAGATCATGGCTCGTCATGCCAGGCTCGGCGATCGGGTGAAGCGCAGCCAGCGCCTGGTCACCCTCTCCAGCGTGGAGATGGCCGAGGCCCAGGGGCAGCTGCTGGTCGCCGACCGCGAGTGGCAAAGGGTCCGCAAGCTGGGCCGCAAGGTGGTGTCCGAACGCCGCTACATCGAGACCCAGGTGACGCGCCAGCAGGCCTACGCGCGGGTGCTGGCCTACGGCATGACCGAGGCTCAGATCAAGGCCCTGTTGCAGCAGGGCGATCCCTCGCGCGCCACCGGCGCCTTCGATCTGCTCAGTCCCCAGGAGGGCACGGTGATCAGCGACGACTTCATGGTCGGTGAGCTGGCCGAGCCGGGCGAGGTGCTGTTCGAGATCAGCGACGAATCGCTGCTCTGGGTCGAAGCCAAGCTCAATCCGGAAGACGCCACCCGGGTGGCGATCGGTGCCCCGGCCCGCATCAAGGCCGGCGACGGCGACTGGCTGGAGGGCCGGGTCGTGCAGCGGCATCACCAGTTGGACGAGACCACCCGCACCCAGTCGATCCGCATCGAGGTGGACAACCGCAGCGACCGCCTGCACCCCGGCCAGTTCGTCGAGGCCGCCATTCAGAGCGGCGAGGCCGCTCCCGTGGTGGCAGTACCGAGCAGCGCCGTGGTGCTGTTCCAGGGCAGCCCGACGGTATTCAAGCTCGAGGGCGACGAACTGCATCCGCAACCGGTGGAGACGGGCGTGACCCGCGCCGGTTACACCGAGATCACCGCCGGCCTGGCCGAGGGCGAGGAGATCGTCGTCAAGGGGGCCTTCCTGATCAAATCCCTGCTGCTGAAATCGCAGATGGGTGAAGGCCACGCGCACTAGGAGACGCATCATGCTCAATTCACTGGTCGAAGCGTCACTGCGCTACAAGTTCCTGGTCATCATCATCTTCGCCGTGGTGGCGCTGGCTGGCTGGCGGGCGGTCACCACGGTACCGATCGACGCCTTCCCGGACGTCACCCCGGTGCAGGTCAACATCTACACCGAGTCGCCGGGCCTGGCTGCCGAGGACGTGGAGCAGCTGCTCACCTTCCCCATCGAGTCCGGCATGGCCGGCCTGCCCGGGGTGAAGGAGATCCGTTCGGTGTCGCTGTTCGGACTGTCCTACGTGGCGGTCTACTTCGAGGACGACATGGACATCTACTTCACCCGCCGGCTGGTGATGGAACGGCTGCAGGAGGTCGCTGATCGCATCCCCGAGGGCTATGGCACACCGGAGATGGGACCCAACACATCCGGTCTTGGCCAGGTGTTCTGGTACACGGTCGAGAAGGCAGACGAGAAACTGGCCGGGGCGAAGGACGACATGCAGGAACTCATGGACCTGCGCACCCTGCAGGACTGGACGGTACGGCTGATCATGCGCACCGCGCCGGGCGTCGACGACGTCATGTCCTGGGGCGGCCACGAGCGCCAGTTCCAGGTGGTCATCGACCCGCTCAAGCTGGTCGAGTACAAGCTGAGCTTCCGTGACGTGATGGAGGTCATCGAGGCCAACAACCGCCAGGTGGGCGGCCAGTACATCGACCAGGGACCGGAGCAGTTCCTGGTGCGCGGCCTGGGCCTGGTGGCCGACGAGGCCGACATCGGCCGCATGGTGGTCAAGGTCGAGGACGGCACGCCGGTGTTCCTGCGCGACGTGGCCACCATCGAGCAGGCGCCGGCGCTGCGCTTCGGCGCGGTGACCCGCGACGGCAAGGAGGTGGTGCTGGGCATGGCGCTGTCGCGCATCGGCGAGAATGCCAAGAACGTGGTCGATGCGGTCAAGGACAAGGTCGGCATCATCCAGTCGGCGCTGCCCGAGGACGTGGTGATACGCCCGGTCTACGAACGCACCGACCTGGTGGAGAAGGCGGTCAACACCGCGGTCAAGGCACTGGTCGAGGGCTCCATCCTGGTGGCCATCGTGCTGTTCCTGTTCCTCGGCGAGCTGCGCTCGGCCATCGTGGTCATCGCCGCCCTGCCGCTGGCCATGCTGATCGCCTTCATCATGATGGGCCAGACCGGCCTGTCGGCCAACCTGATGTCGCTGGCCGGCCTGGCCATCGGTATCGGCATGATGGTCGACGGCGCCGTGGTGATGACCGAAAACGCCTTCCGCATCATGGCCGAATGGCGCGAGCGTGGCGAACCGGTGAATCGCACCGCGGCGGTGCTGACCGCGGCACGCGAGGTGGCCAGCCCGATCGCCTTCGCCATCATCATCATCATCGTGGTGTTCCTGCCGCTGTTCTCGCTGGAGGGCCTGGAGGGCAAGCTGTTCAAGCCGATGGCCTTCAACATCAGTTTCGCCATGGCCGGCTCGCTGATCCTGACGCTGACCATCATCCCGGTGCTGGCGGCGCTGATCCTCAAGCCCAAGGAGGAGCGCGACACCTGGCTGGTGGCAGCCATCAAGCGCTTCTACCTGCCGCTGCTGAACTGGTCGCTGGCGCGCAAGAAGACCGTGGTGACGGCTGCCCTGGCCCTGCTGGTAGGCAGCCTGGCGCTGTTCCCACTGCTCGGCAAGGAGTTCATGCCGCAGTTGCAGGAAGGCTCCATCATGTGGCGGGTGACCTCCATCCCCTCCACCTCGCTGGACGAGTCGATCAAGATTTCCAAGAAGATCGAAAACGCCCTGTCGCAGTACCCGGAGGTCAATACCACGGTGGCCATGATCGGCCGGGCCGAGAAAGGCGAGACGGCGGACGTCAACTACATGGAGATCTATACCGAGCTCAAGCCGCATGAGGAATGGGGTTCGGACCGCAGCATCGAGCAGCTCGCCGACGACATGCGCGAGACGCTGGAAGAAGTGGTGCCGACGGCGGTCATCGCCTTCACCCAGCCTATCCAGATGCGCGTCGAGGAGCTGATCTCCGGCGTGCGCGCCACGCTGGCCGCCAAGCTCTACGGCGAGGACCTGGCCGAACTGGACCGGCTCAGCCAGAGAATCAAGAACATCGTCGCCAAGGTGCCGGGCGTGGCCGACCTGTCGCTGGAGGCCAACCTCGGCAAGCCGCAGATCCGCATCAAGGTCAACCGCGAGAGCCTGGCCCGCTATGGCCTCAATGCCGACGAGGTGCTGACCGTGGTGCGCACCGGCATCGGCAACGAACCGGTCTCGACCCTGATCGACGGCGTCAAGCGCTTCGACATCACGGTGCGGCTGACCGACAGCGCCAAGGCCAGCGTGGAGGATATCCGTGACATTCCCTTGCGCAGCGCCAGCGGCGCCATCGTGCCGCTGCACCGGGTGGCCGACATCTCGGTGGCCGAGGGCTATTCCTTCGTGCGCCGCGAGCAACTGCAGCGCTATGCGGTGATCCAGATGGACGTGCGTGGCCGCGACGTGGACGGCTTCGTGCAGGAGGCCAACGCCCTGTTGGAGCAGGAACTGGACCTGCCGCCCGGCTACTGGATCGAGTGGGGCGGTGCCTTCGAGAACCAGCAGCGGGCGCTGAAGCGGCTGTCGATCATCGTGCCGGCGACCATCTTCTTCATCTTCGTACTGCTGTACACGGCCTTCAACTCGGTGAAATATGCGACCCTGATCATCGCCAACGTGCCCTTCGCCACCATCGGCGGGCTGGTGGCGCTGTTCATCAGCGGCCAGTACCTGTCGGTGCCCTCGGCGATCGGCTTCATCGCCGTGTTCGGCGTGGCCATGCTGAACGGCATCGTGCTGGTCAGCTTCATCAACGAGCTGCGCGAGAAGGGGCTGAGTGTTGGCGAAGCGGTACGCAAGGGCGCAGAACTGAGGCTGCGGCCGGTGCTGATGACAGCCAGCGTCGCCATCCTCGGCCTGATCCCCATGCTGCTGTCCTCGGGCGTGGGCGCCGAGACGCAGCGGCCGCTGGCCTCGGTGGTGGTCGGCGGGCTGATCACCTCCACCCTGCTGACCCTGGTATTGCTGCCGGTGATCTACGAGTGGATCGAGACACGAAGGAAAGGATAGCCACGGAAATACACGGAAGACACGGAAGACACGGACAACAATATCCCTGTTTCCGTGTTTTCCGTGGCCATGCGAAACTCTATAGAGAGAAGCCGATATGAAAGAGATCAAGGCCTTCATCCACCGTAATCGGGTGGCGGACATCATCCATGCGCTCAACAGTGCACAGCTGTGCGGTAACAACTGCAACCTGTCGGTGACCGACGTCAAGGGAACCCTGCAGGCACTGGACAATCAGGAACGTGCCTATTCGCTGGAACTGGGCGAGGCGATCATCACCGAGGTGAAGCTGGAACTGGTGCTACCCGACGAACAGGTCGATGAAGCGGTGGCAGTGATCCGCGAACATGGCCGTACCGGTCAGCCACGGGCCGGCTGGGTGTTCGTCAACGACATCGGGCAGGCCTGGCCCATCGACGGCGGCTGAACACGGCATATTCAGTTGCCGGGTCAATAGTTGCCGGGTTACTAAGACAAACGATAACAAAGCCTCATTCAGAGCTTGCCAGGCGCCCCGGATCAAGGCGTGCTCCGCAGGGAATGGCCCGCCCTTGCCAAGGGGCACAACGCAGAGCCGGGGCGCCTGGCAAGCTCCCTGCGGGCGGGCCTCTGGACGGCCATCCGCAACGTTGCAATGGCTTGACAGGGAATCACCCTGCCGGCGCCATTGCGCCTTGCGGGCTGATCGACCAGAGACCCGCTGAATGAGGCTTTGTTATCGTTTGTCTTAGTAATAACACCCGTCACATTGGGAGAGCCGCCTTGATGCGCGCCATCAATGGTTGAACGATAGGCGATGAGGAGCATTTGATGTCCTGCGGTTGCGGTCACCAAGACTATGAGGGTTCCTGGTGGGGCTTCCCACCGCTGCGCAACGCGCTGATCGCGGGCGGCATCGCCCTGCCGGCCTGGCTGCTGGCGCTGGCCGGCCAGATCGGCACACCGCTGGAGAACGCACTGTACTGGCTGGCCATCCCGATCGGCGCCTGGTACTGGGCGCGCGAAGGCATCGAGGCGCTGGCCGAGGAACACGAGGTCGGCATCTCCTTGCTGATGATCGCAGCCACGGTCGGTTCCGGCATCCTCGGCCTGTGGGAGGAGGCTGCTGCGCTGGTGGTTCTGTATGGCGCCGCCGAGGGCATCGAGGAGTTCACCTTTGCGCGTACCCGTACCGCCATCCGCGCCCTGCTGGATCTGGCACCGAAGGAGGCCCGCCTGCTGCGCGACGGCGCCGAGGTGGTGGTGCCGGCGGCAGATCTCAGGCCCGGTGACCGCTTCCTGGTGCGGCCGGGCGAGGCGCTGGCCACCGACGGTGTGATCATCGAGGGCGAGTCCAGTCTCGACGAATCGCCAGTGACCGGCGAGTCGCTACCGGTCGACAAGGGGCCGGGCGATGCCGTGTTCGCCGCCAGCATCAATGGCCAGGGCGCGCTGGTCGTGGAGGTGAGCGCCGGCTTCGAGGACAACACCCTGGCCAAGATCATCCACCTGGTGGAAGAGGCGCAGGAACAGAAGGGCCGCGCCCAGGCCTGGATGGAACGCTTCGGCCGGCGCTACAGTCCGGCGGTGTTGGGCAGCGCCGCCCTGCTGCTGGTGCTGCCCTGGCTGGCCGGCGGGGATCCCGTCTTCTGGGCGCAACGTGCCGTAGTGCTGCTGGTGGCGGCTGCCCCCTGCGCCCTGGTCATCTCCCTGCCCATCACCATGGCGGCCGGCATCAGCGGCGCCGGACAGCGCGGCATCCTGATAAAGGGCGGCGCCCATCTCGAGCACCTGGGCACGATCCACACCATCGCCTTCGACAAGACCGGCACCCTGACCCATGGCCGGCCACAGGTGATGGACCTGCTTCCACTAGGGGTTACCGAGACCGAGCTGCTGGCGCGCGCCGCGGCTGTCGAGCTGGCCTCCGAGCACCCCCTGGCACGCGCCGTGGTCGAGCGTGCCCGCGCCGAGGGGGTGGACATCCCGTCCTCCAGCGGATTTTCCGCGCTCACCAGCGCCGGCGCCCGCGCGGACATCGAAGGAGAGACCTGGCACATCGGCAAGCCGACCCTGTTCCGTGAACTCGATATCGACCTCACGGCACTGGAGCCGCAGATACAGGCCTTCGAGGCCGAGGGCAAGACGGTCGTCCTGGTCGGCAGCGGCACGCGGGTCATCGGTCTGATCACCTTGCAGGACAGGCTGCGCGACAATGTGCGCGAGGTGATCGACGGCCTGCACCGGCTGGGACTGCGCACCGTGATGCTGACCGGCGACAACGCCGGCACGGCGCGGCGCATCGCGGCCGAGGCCGGCATCGACGACATCCGCGCCAACCTCAAGCCGGACGACAAGGTGGCGGCCGTGCAGGAACTGCTGCGCGACGGCCCGGTGCTGATGGTCGGCGACGGTGTCAACGACGCGCCGGCGCTGGCAGCCGCCACCTGCGGTGTGGCCATGGGCGCGGCCGGCACCGATGCGGCCATCGAGGCGGCAGACATCGCGCTGATGGCCGACGATCTCGCCAAGCTCGAAGAGGCCCTGCGCCTGGGTCGTCAGGCACGTCGGGTCAGCCGGCAGAACATCGTCTTCGCCGTCACTGTGCTGCTGGTGCTGATCCCGGCCGGGGTCGGCGGCCTGATCAGCATCGCCACCGCCGTGCTGGTCCACGAGGCTAGCGAACTGCTGGCGGTTGCCAATGGCCTGCGCGCCACCCATCCACCCGCTGCCTGAACCCTTCCCTCGCAGCCGCTTGACTTCCTTTCCAGATCGCGCCTACTATCAACCATGGCCCGCATATAAGGGTTTAATAAATAACTAAATAATTAGATTATTATTAATGGCAGGCTGAACCTTCTCCAGGGATCGATCACCCTCCGCGGCTCGCGGCCGGGGGCGCAGTATGCGAGCAGGCTGCGCCTCGGAAGGCGGGGACTCAGCGCATGCCGGCCATGATGAGGGAATGGCCTTGAGGGGTAGTGCAACGATTCGATCCTGGAACAGGAGAACGGTCACCGGTTGGCTGCTCAGCCTGCTGCTCGCCTTCACCTCGACCAGTTACGCCATCGACCGTTTCCAGCCCGATTTCTGCCAACAACCGGCCAAGGCTGCCGGCCATCACCCCCCGGCCGATGCCCCGCTCCCCGATCACCACCAGACGGAACACCCCGCGCCGGAAAAGGGCTGCGATGACGGTGATTTCTGCCCTCTGTGCAAGGCAATCTTCGGCCATCATCTCACCGCCCTGCCAATGGTGATCGCCCTGCTGCAGGACGATCTCGCTGACGGCGCCCCGGTTTCGAGCCTGCCCGCGATCCGCAACCACGCAATACCTCCCCCCTCGCCACCACCTCGCTGCATCTCCCGCTTCGTCAAAGGCTAGGACCCTGAAACAACGACGCCCGCCACCCGCGGTCACGCCGGTCGATACCGCGTGCCTGAGGGGAGCGGCATCCAAAAGAACCACGCACATGACGTGTGGAGTGAGGAGAGCACTATGAAACGACGCGATTTTCTGAAGGCCAGCCTGGGGGGCTCGGCCTTTGCATTCACCGGCCTGACCCTGTTGCCACAGCGCCAGGCCCTGGCCGCCACCCTCGACGTGCAACTGATCGCCGAGGTCACCAGCAAGACCCTGGTCGACGGCAACAGCGTCCCCGTCTGGCAATTCCGGGATCCGAACGGCAGCGGCCCCGGGGTCCTGGGCTCAGGCCTGGTGGTCAAGGAGGGTGACACCGTCAACATCACCCTGAGCAACAACCTGGACCGGGCGATCAACTTCGTCATCCCCGGCGTGCTCAGCGGCACGGCGGCGGTCGCCCCCGGCAGCTCGCGCAGCTACAGTTTCACCGCTCCGGCCGCAGGCAGCTATTTCTACACCGACGATGTCAATGGCGAGATCGGACGGGCCATGGGCCTGGCTGGCCCGCTGGTGGTCATGCCGGCCGACGGCTCCAACAGCCTGTACAGCGGCGGCCCTGCCTTCGACCGCCAGTATACGCTGGTGCTGCACGAGATGGACGACCGGCTCAATGCCGCAGTCGGCAACGGCGGCAGCTACGACATGGCCAACTACGAGCCCAACTACTACTTCGTCAACGGCCTCAGCTACCCCAACACGGCCAGCGACAGTGACACCCTGGTGGCCATGAACGTCGGGGAGAACGTGGCCATCCGCTTCATCAATACCGGCTGCATCAGCTATCCACAGCATTTCCACGGTTATCACGTCAAGGTCATCAGCCGCAACCGGGTGCTGGAGACGACGGTGATCGACAAGGACACCACCCAGGTCGAACGCGGCATGTGCACCGACGTCATCCTGCCGGTCGCCCAGCCCGGCGCCTACCCGCTGCACACTCACTACGTGCCGGGCGTCACCGCCAATGGGGTCTACGTCTATCCCTACGGCGGCGCGCTGATCGTGCTGGCGGCATCCTGAACGACTGACCACAGAACAGATTACCGAGGAGAACAATCATGTTGACGATCCACAAACAGCGGTTGATGATGCGCGGCGGCATGGGCGGCGGTGGCGGTGGCACCGGAGGCGGTAGCACCGGAGGCAGCGGCGGCGGCCGCACCTTCAGCTATCTGGCCTCGCCGACCAGCGTCAGCGCCCGCATGAATGGCAGCCTGACCATGGCCGACGGCGCCTCGCTGCGCACCTGGTACTTCGGGGGCGGCTTCAATGGCGACCGCGCCCTGGCCGGACCGGTGCTGGAAGCCAACGAAGGCGAGACGGTCCAGATCACCCTGAGTTCGATGATGCCGCACACCATCCACTTCCATGGCCTGGACGTCGATCAGGCCAACGACGGCGTTCCCAGCACCTCCGGCTATGTCGGCCGCAGCATGGGCGGTGGCGGTTTCGGCCGGGTCGGTGATGCACCCAGCCTGGGCACCTCCTATACCTACACCTTCGTCGCCCCCCATGCCGGCACCTACATGTACCACTGTCACGTGGACACCGTGCTGCACTTCGAGATGGGCATGTACGGCACCGTGATCATCCGGCCGGCAGACGGTTCCACCAATGTCGCCTGGGCTGGCGGACCGACCTTCGACAAGGAGTACATCTGGCAGCTCGGCAGCTTCGACAGCAGCTGGCACGGCGAAATGGTCAGCGGTGCAGGCACGGTCCGCTACCGTCCCGACTACTTCATGATCAACGGCCGTGACGGCGCCAACGCTGCCTCCGACCCGACGGTTGCGGTCAGCGCCGGCGCCGGCCAGACCGTGCTGATCCGGGTCAATGGCACCAGCTACATGCCGGCCATGATCCGCCTCGGCGGCCTGCCCTTCCAGGTCATCGCCTCCGACGGCCGCCCGCTGCCGGCACCGATCACGGTCACCGAACAGCTGGTCTGCGCCGGCGAACGCTACGACCTGTTGCTGACCCTGCCGAACTCCGGCCAATATCAGGCCAGCGTCGACTATTACGACATCCGGCGTGCCCGACTCCTGGGCAGCGTCAACACCACGCTCACCGTCGTCTGACCACTTGCCGCCGGGGCGCCTGCCCCGGCGGCCCTTCCCTGCCGTGACCGCCCGCCAATCCCTTCATATGGGAGGGGTTTAACGCTTTTTACGATCATTGACGCTATTATTGATGAGGAATGGCGGAAACCGCCGCTCAGCGCCGCTTCCGCCACACAACGCGCATGCCACGACAAGCAGGGACGCCAGCCAGGGCGCTGCAACCCAAAGGACGGCCAGGGTGAGGCCGCCTGCCGAGATACCCGGAGTATCGACAACTCAGCCCTCAGAGTGTGGTAGGTATGCATTGCCCAGCATCTGATCACGGTCCGCAGCGATGACCCTGTCCCTGCCCGCCCGCAACTTCCAGCGCCGGCTCCTGAGCCTCATCGCCCTCACCTGGACCCTGCCACCGGTCATCGGCTTTGGCTGCCTGCTGTTCATCCGCATGTTCACCCCGGAGCAGGTCGCCACCGTACTCAGCACACCGCTGGAACCCGCCTTCATCCTCCTCTCACTGCTGCTTGCGGTTGGTTACTTCCACCGTTTCAGCACGCCCCTGCTTCACTGTCTGGAACAACCCGACAGATGCGACCAGCCGGGGCTGGAACGGCGGCTGCGCCGCTTTCCCCTCCACTACTGGGGACTGTTCCTCGGCTATCTGCTGCTGGCACCGGCCTCGGTGATCCTCAGCGCCGAGCTCTACACCGACTTCCGCGCCACCCCCATCGATTGGTTCCGCATCCATCTGGTGGCGCTGATCGTCTCCATCCTGGTCGGCCTGCCGATCTTCTTCGCCATCTTCGACCTGTTCGGTCGCAGCTTCGGTGGCTTCCCGCTGCAGCGGCCGATACTGACCATCAAGAGCCGGGTCTTCCTCATCGGCGCGCTGGTTCCGCTGCTGATCGACACCATGCTGGTTCAATACTACTGGACGAGAACCGGCTACTTCACCCGCGAGACCTTCCTCATCTGGCTAATGATGGAGATCCTCGCCATCGCTGGCACCCTGCTGTTTCTGAAGAGTTTCGAACAGTCCCTGCAACCGCTGCACCGGCTGCTGCAATGGCCCCATGCCATATCACCAGGCCTTGGCATCGCCCTGCCACGACCATCCACCACCGATGAACTCGGCCTGCTCGCCGCCCATCTGCGTCATACCCTGGACGAACAGCGCCTGCATCGTGAGCAACTGGCCTTCGGCAACCAGCTGCTGATGGAAGGACAGACCACCGAGGGCATGGCCCGCCTGTTCGAACTGGTGGTGGACAAGACCCGAACCACCCTGAACAGCGATCTCTGCCTGCTCTTTCTGCACGACCCCGGCAGCGAGCGCCTGCTGGCGGTAGGCTACAGCAACGCCCCCTTCCGTGCCGAAGGCCACTTCCAGCTCCCCCTGGACACGCCCTCGCTGGCCGGCAAGGTCTTTCGTAACGGCCGACGCCATGCCCTGGAGACGGCGGCCACAGACCCCTGTGCCAGCGCCCCGGTCCTGCGCCCGTTCGCCATCCGCTCACTGGCCGGAGCCCCCCTGCTGCGAGGCGGCAAACCGATCGGTGTGCTGTTGCTGGCCCATTGTCACCAGCGGCATCGTTACGGACAGCGCGAACTGGACAGCCTAGAGGCCTTCGCCCTGGAGGCAGCACTGGCCCATGCCTTCTGCGAAGACCAGCGCCGGCAGCAGCGGATCGAGACCGCGATCCGGCAGATCATGGACGGCATCTCGACGACCATTGGCGAGGCCTTCTTCGACGCCGTGGCCGGGCGCATGGCCCCCATCCTCCTGGCCGACGCCGTGGGCATCGGTGTTCTGGCCGAGGGCCATGACGACCGCATTCAGACCCTCAGCTTCTACCTGGATGGTGAGGCCCAACCCAACCTGGTCTACCCGATGGCGAACACCCCCTGCGAGACCGTCGTCGGTCAGCAGAACCGCAGCTATCTGCATGACGTGCAGAAGGCCTTCCCCAAGGACGGGTTTCTGGCCGAGCTGAAGATGGAGGCCTATGTCGGCATCCCGCTGTTCGATTCCAGTGGCAAGGCGCTGGGCCTGCTGTTCGCCCTGTTCCGCCGCCCCCTCCAGGACAGCGGCTTCCTTGAATCCGTGATGGGTATCTTTGCCGTGCGCGCCGCTGCCGAGATCGAACGCCTGCAGACCGAGGCACAGATCAAGCATCTCGCCTACCATGACAGCCTCACCCAGCTGCCCAACCGCGAGTTGCTGCAGGACCGGCTGCAACAGGCCCTGGCCCATGCCCAACGCCACCAGGGATGTCTGGCAGTGATGCTGCTGGACATCGATCACTTCAAGGCGATCAACGACTCGCTGGGCCATCCGGCCGGTGACCAGCTACTGGCACAGATCGGCGCCCGCCTCAACGATTGCATCCGCCAGGAGGACACCGTGGCCCGGATAGGGGG
This sequence comes from Thiohalobacter sp. IOR34, assembly GCF_030406045.1. Classification (GTDB taxonomy): domain Bacteria; phylum Pseudomonadota; class Gammaproteobacteria; order Thiohalobacterales; family Thiohalobacteraceae. The sequence continues at coordinate 990,373 of NZ_CP128988.1, read as the reverse complement.
CGATGAATTCGTCATCCTGCTCACCGATCTGGGTGACAATATCCAGGCCCTGCAGCACGCCAGCCAGGTGGCCGAGAAGGTCCGCGAACAACTGGCACCACCCTATCTGATCAACGGCCACAGCCTGAGCGTCACCCCCAGTACCGGCATCGCCCTCTATCCCACCGATGGTTCCAGCGCAGACGAACTGCTCAAGCACGCCGATATCGCGCTCTACCAGGCCAAGGGCTCGGGCCGCGACAACTACACCTTCTTCTCGGCTCACATGAACGTCGCTGCCGTCCAGCGCCTGGAGCTGGAAAATGAATTGCGCCGCGCCATCGAAAAACAGCAGTTCGAGCTGTTGTACCAACCCAAACTGGATATCACAGACGACCGCATCCTCGGTGCCGAGGTCCTGCTGCGCTGGCAACATCCGGAGAAAGGGCTGATCACACCCGATCAGTTCATACCGTTGGCAGAAGAGACCGGCCTGATCATCCCCATCGGCCAGTGGGTCATCGAACAGGCCTGCCGCCACGCAGCCAGACTCTGTCGCATGGGCCCGGCCTGCATGTTTGAACATGGCCTGTCCATCAATGTCAGTCCGCGCCAGTTCCGGCAGGACGACTTTCTCGACCGACTGGAGGCCAGCCTGGCCCGGCATGGTATCGACGGGCGCTGTCTGGAGGTGGAGATCACTGAGAACCTGCTGATCCACGATACCGCAGAGGTAAGCCGACGACTCGAGGCTCTGAAACAGCATGGCCTGAAGATCGCCATCGACGATTTCGGTACCGGCTATTCCTCGCTCTCCTATCTGCAACGACTGCCCATCGATACCATCAAGATCGACCGCAGCTTCATTCGTGACATGGCCGACAACCCCAACGATATTGCCATCGTCGAGACCATCCTGACCATGGCCCACCACCTGCAGATCACCACTGTCGCCGAGGGTGTGGAAACCGCCCGCCAGCTCGAGATCCTGCGCCGCCTCGGCTGCTCGGCCTACCAGGGTTTCCATTTCAGCCCGCCGCTGTCGCAGACAGACTTCTGCGCTCTGCTGGAGACAGCGCCAGGCCCCCATCGGAAACAGGACTGAACACCCAGCCTGGCGGCTGTTCGAATCCTTGGTGCAATATCCCCTCCCCTTTGCCTCGATCGCGGCCTGGAGGCCGCTCCTACGGGGCATGGCGGCACAATGTGTTTTGTAGGAGCGGCCTCCAGGCCGCGATTGGCGTGGTGTTGAGTCTGCCGGATTCAGGCAATCGTAGCGAGCAGGGCGGGAGAGCGAGCACAAATCTTCACGATTTCGAGGCGCAGAGTGGGCATACGCAACGAGAAATCGGGGGTTCGGGCCGCCCTCCCAACCGCGCAGTAGATAGGTCCCGGGTCCGACAGACTCCTAGCCCGGATATTGCACCAAGGCCCCGGATGATGGCGTACCTAGACCCGCGGGGATCGCGGCCTGGAGGCCGCTCCTACGGGGCATGGCGGCACAATGTGTTGTAGGAGCGGCCTCCAGGCCGCGATTGGCGTGGTGTTATTGCCCCGGACATTGCACCAAGGCGACCCGCATGATTGGACTTCAGGCTGGTATACAAGGCCAGGCTGCTTTGCCAGCTTCGCCCTGGGAATCGAATCCTTGGTGCAATATCCGGGCTAATCGACGGCATTCCCAGCCTTGCCGGCAACCTCTCTGACGAAACGGGCAAAGGCCTCCGCTTCGAGTGGATGGCTGAAATAATACCCCTGATAGGCACGGCAACCCCTGGCCTGCAGCAACTCCAGCGCCTGCTGCGTCTCCACCCCCTCAGCGACCACTTCCAGCTCCAGATGCGCGGCCATGGCAAGGATGGTCTCGACGATTGCGGCATCGCCAGGATTGTCGGCGATATCACGAATGAAGCTGCGGTCGATCTTGATGGTATCGATGGGCAGTCGTTGCAGATAGGAGAGCGAGGAATAGCCAGTGCCGAAGTCATCCAGCGAGAAACCGATCCCCGCCGCCTTCAGCACCTGCATCTTTTCGATGGCCTCGCCGACACTATCCATCACCACCCCCTCGGTGATCTCCAGCTTCATGGCACGGGGCGTGACGCCCGCCCCCGCAAGGATATCGAGTACCCGCTGACTGAAGTCGGCCTGGTGAAACTGGCGTGGGCTGACATTGACGGCCAAAGCGCCGACCTGCGCCAGCATGCCATTCTGCTCCCATTCCCGGATCTGGGCAGCGGCGGCCCGCAGCACCCAGTCACCGAGATCCAGGATCAGACCGGTCTCCTCGGCAATCGGGATGAAGGCATCCGGCGGTACCATGCCCCGCGCCGGACTGTTCCAGCGCAGCAGGGCCTCGGCGCCGAGCAACCGGCCTTCGGCATCGAGCTGCGGCTGGTAGTGCAACACCAGTTCCTCGTTTTCCAGGGCCTGACGCAGATCCTTCTCCAGCGCCAGCCGGGCATCGGCCGCCGCCTGCATGCTCGGCAGGAAGAAACGTACCGTGTTGCGCCCCGCATCCTTGGCCTGGTACATGGCGCTGTCGGCATGCTTGAGGATGTCGTCCACGCTCTCCTTCTCGCCGACGTCACCCGGAAACAGCACGATGCCAAGGCTCGCCGTGAGGTAATAGATATGGCCTTCCAGGTCGTAGGGATCCGCCAGCCGTTCCGCAATCTTCTCGGCCACCGCCTGGGCCTCGAAGCCCGCCTGGTCCAGCTCGCTGCTCAGTTCGGGCAGCAGGATCACGAACTCGTCCCCGCCGAGGCGCGCCACGGTATCCTCCGCCCGCACCTGATCGATCAGTCGCCTGCTGACCTCGCGCAGCAGCAGGTCACCGATGGGATGGCCGAGGGCATCGTTCAGGGTCTTGAAACGGTCCAGGTCGAGAAACAGCACCGCGCCGTGCAGACCACGCCGACGGGCAACGGCCAGTTCGTGCTCCAGGCGATCCAGAAACAGGCGCCGGTTGGGCAGCCCGGTCAGGTCGTCATAATAGGCGAGGTGCTGAATGCGCGCCTCCGCCCTCTTGCGCTCGGTGATATCCTGCGAAGTACCGATATAGTGCGTAACACGCCCTGCCGAATCCTTGACTGCGGTGATGGTCAGCCACTCGGCATAGAGTTCACCGTCCTTGCGCCGGTTCCAGAGTTCGCCCTGCCAACGACCGGTATCCCTTATCATCTCCCACATCTGGCGGTAGAAACGCCTATCCTGGCGCCCTGACTGGAGGATACGCGGGTTGTTGCCGACCAGTTCCTCGGCCGAGTAGCCGGTCATCGCCGCCATGGCGGGGTTGACGCGCTGGATGGTGCCCTCGGCATCCGTGATCAGGATGCCGGTATGGCTCTCGAAGGTGGTGGCAGCCAGGCGCAGCTCCTCGGCCGCCTCCATCTGCTCGCTCACGTCCTGCACCGTGCCAATGGAATACAGCGGCCTCCCCTGTTCGTCGTAGAAGGTCTCGCCGCGCTCGATGACGTGCTTGATCCTGCCGTCCTCGAACAGCAGCCGGTGGGTGACCTGGTAGGGGCGGTGTTCGCGTACCGAATCCTGGTAGGCCTGATCGACCCGCTCCCGGTCTTCCGGATGCACCCGTTCCAGAAAGGCCTCGTAGGAGGCGCCGAACTGGGCCGGGTCGATCTCGAAGATGCGGAAGATCTCATCTGACCAGCGCAGCGCACCACTGCCGATATCCAGTGTCCAGTGCCCAAGGCGGGCAATGCGCTGTGCCTCGCGCAGGCGGCGCTCACTGTCGTGCAACGCCTGTTCCAGACGGTATTCTTCGGTCACGTCGCGGAACACCAGCACCACACCGCGGATCCGGCCGCTGTCATCACGAATCGGCGCCCCGCTGTCAGAGATCTGCCGCTGCCGGCCCTGACGGTCGATCAGCGCTGTATGATTGGCCAGGCCAACCACGCTGCCCTCGCGCAGCACCTTGGACACCGGGCTCTCCACCACCGCACCGGTCTCGCTGTTGACGATCCGGAACACCTCTTCCAATGACCGACCGCGCGCATCGGCTTCCTGCCAGCCGGTGAGTTGCTCTGCAACAGGATTCATGCGCGTCACCCGCCCCTCCGCATCGGTCGCAATCACCGCGTCACCGATGGAATCGAGGGTGATACGCAAGTCCTGTTCGCTGGTGACCAGGCGCCGGTGCGCCTGGTCGAGGATCTGCCGGGAACGGTTCAGTTCACGCATCCGGCTGTACAGGAGATAGGCCACCAGCAGAAACAGATAGACCAGCAGGCCCAACCCGCTTAGCTGAAGCAGATGAGAAGCACGGCGCCCATCCTCGATATCCCGGTGGATCGGCGCCTCACCATCGGCCAGGCGGTACAGGGCGGCGAGAAACAGGCTGTCGGCACGCAATACATGCTGGGCAAGATGGCCGTTCTGGCCGTCGGCCGACTCATTGAAATGTCGGCGCAGATCAGACTCCGCCTCCATCCAGGCGGACAGCGTCTGCTCGAAGACATCGATGCTGCGGATCAGCCTCGCGTTGTAGAGACCGGCCTCACGGTACTCATCGACCCGCTGCCGCAAGGCGCCATCATCCCTCCAGCCTCGCAGTTCAGCATCCGCCAGGGCCTCACCCTGCTCGCGTCGCGACAACCAGCCTTCCTGCGCAACCTTGAGAGCGAGCATTTGCGGACGCACCGCATCCAGCATGCGCAGCGCCACCTGCCCCTGCTCGCCGCGCTTGATACGCGCTGGCAGGTCAGTAATCACCAGGATTGCAGCAAAAGCGAGAATGCCAAGCAGGGCGGCGCCCCAGAAGAGCAAGGTGCCGCGGGGATTGAAGAGCGAAAACACATCCGCTGGCGGTTCACCCGTGCTTGTCTGCTGATGCGCTACAGCCATGATTCCCAGTGTAGCCAGCAATAAAAGGCTTGCCAAGCAAAGCCCAGGGGGCAGGGAGCCGTTCCTCCGCTCAGAAATAGGCGCTGTTCAACCAGAGGTGGGTATAGATACTGGCCACATAACCCAGGGCGATCACCGGCAGCCACTTGAGATGGCCGAAGAAGGTGTACTTGCCACGCGCCTGGCCCATCAGCGCCACACCGGCTGCCGAGCCGATGGATAGCAGGCTGCCGCCGACACCGGCGGTCAGTGTTACCAGCAACCACTGGCCGGTAGGCATGTCAGGGTTCATGGTCAACACGGCAAACATCACCGGGATGTTGTCGACGATGGCGGAGAGGACACCGACCGCGACGTTGGCGGCGGTAGCGCTCCATTCGCCGTACATCATTTCCGAGGCCATGGCCAGATAGCCGAGGAACCCCAGGCCACCGACACAGAGCACCACGCCGTAGAAGAACAGCAGGGTGTCCCATTCGGCACGCGCCACCTTGTTGAACACGTCGAAGGGCACCACATCACCCATGCGGCCACCGGCCTCGCGGTTGAGGTCGATGTGGCTGGTCTTCTTCAGGTAGTAACCGAAGAACTGCAGATAGGCCAGGCCGGTAAGCATGCCGATGACCGGCGGCAGCCCCAGGAAGTTGTGGAAGCTCACCGCAGTGACGATGGTCAACAGGAACAGGGTGATGATCCGCCGGGCGCCACGCCGCATCGGCACCCGCTCGTCGCTGGATTCCGGTTTCACGCTGGGAATGGCGAAGTGCATGATCACCGCCGGCACCACGAAATTCACCAGCGAAGGGACAAACAGGGCAAAGAAGGTCCAGAACTCGACGATACCCTTCTGCCAGACCATCAGCGTGGTGATATCGCCAAACGGACTGAAGGCACCACCGGCATTGGCCGCCACCACGATGTTGATGCAGGCCAGGCTGACGAAACGGACGTTGTCGCCGCCCACCGCCAGCACCACCGCGCACATCAACAGGGCGGTGGTCAGGTTGTCGGCTACCGGCGAGATGAAGAAGGCCAGGAAACCGGTCATCCAGAACAGGGCGCGGAAACCGAAGCCCTTGCGCACCAGCCAGGCGCGCAGCGCATCGAAGACCTGGCGTTCGTCCATGGCGTTGATGTAGGTCATCGCCACCAGCAGGAACAGCATCAGCTCGGCGTATTCCAGCAGGTTGTGGCGCACGGCATGCTCGGCCAGCTCGCTCATGCCATGGCTGGCGTAGACATAGCCGATCATGCCCCAGATGATGCCGGCGGCGAGGATCACCGGCTTGGACTTGCGCAGATGGGTGAACTCCTCGGCCATGACCAACAGATAGGCCAGCACGAAGACGCCGATGGCGGTGTAGCCGATGGCGCTGTCGATCAGCACCAGCTGCTCGTGCCCTTCACCGCCGGCGGCCGCCGCCAGACCGGGCAGCAGCAGTATCAGGTAGGGCAGCAGCAGGAATGCCTTGCTCACATCGATCCCCTTCGATTCAGAAGATGAGATTCATCATCAGCATCATCACCACCAGGAACAGCACCGTCATGATGCCGCCGGCACGCATGAAGTCCGGCACCCGGTAGCCGCCCGGCCCCATGATCAGCGCGTTCACCTGGTGGGTGGGGATGAGGAAGGAATTGGACGTGGCGATGGCCACGGTGAGGGCGAACACCGCCGGATCGGCCCCCACCTGCAGGGCGATATTCACCGCCAGGGGCACCAGCAGCACGGTGGCGCCTACGTTGGACATCACCAGCGTAAAGAAGGTAGCCAGTGCGGCGATGGCACTCTGGATCACCCAACCCGGCATCTCACCGACCACCGACACCGTCTGCTCGGCGATCCAGCGTGCGGTGCCCGTGGTCTCCACTGCCAGTCCCAGAGGGATCAGCGAGGCGAGCAGGAACACCGTCTTCCAGGAAACCGCCTCGTAGGCCTCCTCGATCTTCAGCACCCCGGACAACACCATGCCCACCGCGCCGGTGAGCAGCGCGACCGAGAGGCGGATGTCCGTGAACAGCACCATGGTCAGGGCGATGCCGAAGAACACCAGCGCCGCGCTCACCTTGTGCGGCCGCAGCTCCTCGTGCGGGTACTCGGTGGTCACCACCACGAAGTTGCGGTCCTTCTCCAGCCGCGCCAGGGCATCCCAGGTGGTGTGCACCACCAGGGTGTCACCGGCCTCCAGCGGCATGTCGCGGATGCCGTCACCCTCGCGATAGGTCTCGCCACGGCGGTGCAAGGCAACCATGGCGATACCGTAGGTCTTGCGCATCCAGACATCGCGGGCACTCTTGCCGATCAGCTGCGAACCCGGCGGGATGACCACCTCGGCGATACCCGCCTTGGTCGCGGCCAGGGACTCGGCAAAGGTCTCCAGGTCGTCGCGCAACTGCAGACCGTACTTCCCGGCGAAGGCACGGATGTTGTCCGGCGAGGCGAGGATACCGAGCACGCTGCCGGCCTCGATGCCGATGTCGCGCGCCAGGCCACCGGGTCCGATGCGCAGGTCGTCGGCACCGCGCAGCGCAGCGATGACGCGGATTTTCTCATCGTGCTCGATCTCGTCCAGGGTCTTGCCGACCAGCGGGCTGCCGACCGGCACCACCAGTTCGTACAAGGCATAGTCCAGGCCATAGACGCTCTTGAAATAGTCCATGGCATTGGTGGCCGTGGCGCCGCCATCCTTCTGCTCGCTGACCGGCAAAACGAAGCGGCCGACGACCACGAAATAGAGAATACCGGTGATCACCAGGGCGATGCCGACCGGCGTCACCGAGAACAGCGACCAGGTGCCCATCTGCTGATCGGGGGGCAAGGCCTTGTTGGAAGTGAGGATCAGGTCGTTGAGCAGGATCAGCGGGCTGGAACCGACCATGGTCACGGTGCCACCGAGGATGGCGCAGAAGCCCATCGGCATCAGCAGGCGCGACAGGGGCAGCCCGGAACGGGCCGAGATACGGCTGACCACCGGCAGGAACAGGGCCGCGGCGCCGACGTTCTGCATGAAGGAGGAGATGAAGGCCACGGTGCCGGAGATGATCGGGATGATGCGCTTCTCGGTGGTGCCGCCGACCTTGAGGATGTAGGCCGCGACCTTGCTCATCAGGCCGGTGCGGTCCAATCCGGCGCCGATGATCATCACCGCGATGATGGAGATCACGGCATTGGAGGCAAAGCCGTCGAACAGGTGCTGGGTGTCGACCAGCCCCTCCTCCAGCCCCATCAGCGGCGCCAACAGGGTGGTCAGGCCAAGCAGCACCATGATGGTCACCGCCGCCACGTCCACCTCCACGATCTCGAAGGCAAACAGATAGATGGTCAGCAGCAGGATGGCCGTGACCCAGGCGATCTCGATGGTGGGTACCACCTGGGCCAGCCCCAGGGCCACGGCCGCGAACACCACCGCGGCCACCACGGATTTGATGGGAAATCCCTTCTTCTCGTCAACCAACGCCTGCCCCCCCTGAATTTCAGGAAAATCCACCCACTGTGCAGTCCTTAGCCGCCGCAGCCGGCCATTCTGGCGTCCGTCGCAGCCGAGCCCCTCCCGGCACCGGGAGAAGGCAGAGGCGCTGCACTGCTCAAGGATCCGCCGCCCCTGTGGTACCAGGGGCGGCAAATTTTTGAAGGGTACCTGAAGGCGCGGTTCACTTCCACTTTCCGTGCCACTCCGGACCCGGCCCGCCGATCAGTTCAGCGCGCCCCCTGGACCTCGTCGGCGACCGGCTTTTCGAGGCGGGGCACGCTGGCACATTCGCGGAAGACGCGCACCTCGCAGTGCTGGCAGATGGACTTGTCCAGCTTCTGGAAGATGGCGGTGATGGCCGCGGTCTTCGACTGGAAGACGTGGTTGGCGCCGATCACATCCAACGCCCCGCTGCTCTCCAGCGACTCCCAGAGCCCTTTCTTGACATGGATCAGATACAGGGCACCACCCCGCGCCCGGCGCTTGCGGGCCTCGGCCGCCAGCACGTCGCTGCCCGCGACGTCGGCGAAATTGATGCCCGCGGCGACGATCGCCAGATGGGTCTGTTCCGGGTGTTCCTCCTCCAGCCTGGCAAATGCCTCCTGAACATGACTGATGGAGCCGAAGAACAGCGAGCCGTCGATGCGCAGGATGTGCAGCTGCGGGCACTGAGGCAGGGCCGGATCGGTATTGAAGGCCCGGTTCGGCAACCGCGGATCCGGCGTCCGGCTGATGATCCGCGGACGCGAGACCCGCATCAGATAGATCACCAGCGAGAGCATGACGCCGAGGAAGATGGCGAACTCCAGCTCCAGGAACAGGGCGCCGAAGAAGGTCAGGGCCATGATCGCTGTCTCGCTGCGGCTGGCCTTGAGGATGTGACCGATCTCCTTGAAGTCGATCAGCCCCCAGGCGACCAGGAACAGGATACCGGCCATGGCCGCATTCGGCAGGTAGGCGGCCAGCGGCGCGACCAGGACCACGATCAGCATCAGCAGGGAGCCGGCGAACACGGCGGCCAGCGGCGTCTTGGCGCCGGCCTGGAAGTTGAGCCCGCTACGGTTGAAGGAGCCGGTGGCCACATAACCGGAGAAGAAGCTGCCGGCGATGTTCGACAGGCCCTGGCCGAGGAATTCCTGGTTGCCGTCGATACGCTGACCGGAACGCGCCGCCAGCGAGCGGCCGATGGACACCGCCTCGGTGAGCGCGAACAGGGTCACCGCGAACACCGTCGGCGCCAGATCACGCAGCGTATCCATGGAGAAATCAGGGGCCGACAGTGGCGGCAGGCTCTGCGGCAGGGCGCCGACGGTACCGATGGCGGTCACCTCGGGGCCGAAGACCTGGTTGAGCAGCAGCGCCGCCAGACTGCCCACCACCATGGCCATGATCAGATAGGGGATCTTCGGCAGCCAGCGCTTGGTGGCGATGCCGGTCAGCAGGGTGACGGTCGCCACCCCGGCGACATACCAGTTGATGTTGGGTATCTGGCCGACGAAGCTGATCAGCACGTCATGCAGATGGCCGCCCCGCGGGATGGGCACGCCGAAGTAGTTCTTCAGCTGCTTGCTGGCGATGAGGATGGCGGCGCCGGCGGTGAAACCGACGATCACCGAATGGGAGATGAAGTTGACCAGCGCCCCCATCCGCGCCAGGCCCAGGGCCAGCTCGGTGATGCCGACCATGAAAGTCAGGGTCAGGGCCAGGGTCACGTAATGGGCACTGCCCGGCTCGGCATAGTTGCTGAGCGCCGAGTAGAGGACGATGGAGGCCGCCGTGGTCGGCCCCGATACCAGGTGCCAGGAGGAACCGAACAGGGCGGCGACGATGGCCGGCACCATGCCGGCATAGAGACCGTATTCCGGCGGCATGCCGGCGATGGTGGCGAAGGCCACGCCCTGGGGCAGCACCACGATGGCCCCGGTCAGGCCGGCCAGGAAATCCTCGCGCAGACTGCGGCGGTTGACCATCGGCCACCAGAGCAGGAAGGGAAAGAAACGCAACAGCCAGTCTTGCCGGAGACGGGGTTTCGAAGTCGCTTGCATGGGACACCCGGTTCTTGTTAGGACCATCACCACCCAGCCACACGCCGGTACAGGCCGGCGGGCTGGCCGAAACCTCCACGGCAGGTCACCCGGACCTGACCAGAGGCCAGTCAGAGATCTTCGTCACCAAGGGCAAAAGATCGAATCCGGCACGCGGGGCCGGAAAAAAGCAGCGGGCCACGGTACCCCAAGGGGCAACCGGCCAGCGCGTCCTGGCGCGGGGAAGTCGTCGCTGGTAAAGACGAGATGCGCGGAACAGGAAGGCCCGTTATTCTAAGCGCTCGACGGCGGTCAGCGCAAATCACCCGCCCTATTCCCGCCAGAAGGCGGGATGGAGCAGCACCAGCAGGGTGAAGATCTCCAGGCGTCCGAGGAGCATGGCGGCGGCGGCCAACAGCTTGGCGGCATCACTGACCCCGCCAAAGGTATAGGCCACCTCGCCCAGGCCCGGCCCCAGGTTGTTGAGACAGGTCGCCACGGCGGCAAAGGCGCTGACCTGATCCAGACCAGCGGCCATCATCGCCAGAGTCAGCAGCACGAAGACGAAGATGTAGGCCGCGAAGAAGCCCCAGATCGCCTGGGTGGTACGCTCGCCGAGCAGCCGCCGGCCGATGCGCACCGGCCGCAGGGCCCGGGGGTGCAGCAGCCGCCCCAGCTCGCGCTGGCCCTGCTTGATCAGCAGCAGCACCCGCATCACCTTCATGCCGCCGGCGGTGGAACCGCCGCAGCCGCCGATGAAGCTGATGAAGATCAACAGCACCGGCAGGAACAGCGGCCAGTGGGTGAAGTCCACCTCGCCGAAACCGGTGCTGGTGATCACCGACACCACCTCGAAACCGGAATCGACGAAGGCTGCGGCATAGCTGTCGTAATCACCGGTCAGGCGCAGCACCGCGACCAGCACCAGGGTGGTGAGCAGGGTGAACAGCAGAAAGGTCCGCACCTCGATGTCACGCAGGTAATGCAGGGGATTGAAGCTGCGCCAGACGCTGAAGTGGATGCTGAAGTTGATGCCACCGAGCAACATGAAGGCCATGGCGATCAGCTCGATCGGCACGCTGGCATAGTAGCCGAGGCTCGCATCATGGGTGGAGAAGCCCCCGGTGGAGATGGTCGCAAAGCTGTGGCCGATGGCGTCGAAGGGGGTCATGCCGGCCAACCAGTAAGCCAGGGCGCAGAGCACGGTCAGCCCCAGGTAGATCAACCACAGGGCACGCGCCGTCTGAGCCAGCCGCGGCTCGATCTTCTCCTCCTTCAGCGGACCCGGCGTCTCGGCCCGGTAGAGGCGCATGCCGCCGATGCCCAGCAGCGGCTGGATGGCCACCGCCAGCACCACCAGCCCCATGCCACCCAGCCACTGCAACTGCTGCCGATAGTAGAGCAGTGAGCGTGGCAGGCCATCCAGGCCACTGATCACCGTGGCCCCGGTGGTGGTGAAACCGGAGACTGCCTCGAAGAAGGCGTTGACGAAACTCAGGTGCGGCCCGAACAGAAAGGGCAGCGCGCTGACCAGGCTGAGCAGCAGCCAGAACAGGGCCACCACGATGAATCCGTCGCGCCGCCGCAGCTCGCCGCGATGGTTGCGTACCGGCAGCCAGAGCAACAGACCGATGGCCTGGGCCGCAAGAAAGGCGTAGAGGAAGCTGGCCAACTGGCCGTCGCGGTACCACCAGGCGAGCAGCGCCGGCACCAGCAAGGTGCTGCTGAAGGCCAGACTGAGCAGACCGACCACGCGCAGCGGCCGGCCGAGCCGCGGGAGCGGGCCAGGCTCCGCATCCGGGGTCAAGGCGTCATGGGACAGGTCGGCAGCCACGATGCTGCATTCTACGCCACCCCGGAGGTGAACGGCGAGAGGCGGCCGGCCTCAGCCAGCCTGCAGCATGCGCCGGGCCAGTTCCACCACCTGCCCTGCCACCGGCAGGGAAGCCGCCTCCAGCGTGCCGTTGTAGGGGGTGGGCACGTCCACGGCCGCGAGCCGGTGGATGGGCGCGTCGAGATCGAAGAAATTGCGTTCGCCGAGTTCTGCGGCCAGCTCGGCACCGGCCCCGCCAAAGCGGCAGTCCTCCTCGACGATCAGCAGCCGATGGGTCCGTGCCAGCGAGGCCTGCACCGTCGGCAGATCGACCGGGCGCAGGCTGCGCAGATCGATGACCTCGGCCTCGATGCCCTCCGCGGCCAGTTGTGCGGCGGCCTCCAGGCAGACATCGACCATGCGTTGCCAGGCAAGCAGGGTGATGTGCTCACCGGGGCGACGCACCCGGGCGGCATGCATCGGCGGCGGCGCGGCATCGATGTCGAAGGGTCCGGTCTCGAAGTACAGCCGCTCATGTTCGAGGACGATCACCGGGTCGTCGCAGCGGATCGCCTGTTTGAGTTGCCAGTAACTGTCCTGCGGCGTACCCGGCGCGACCAGACGCAGCCCCGGGACATTCATCAGGGTGTGCTCCAGCCGCTGCGAGTGCTGGGCCGCAAGCTGCTTCGCCACCCCGCCCGGCATGCGCACCACCAGCGGCACGCTGAACTGGCCACCGGACATGTAGCGCAGCTTGGCGGCCATGTTGATGATGGCATCCAGCGCCAGCAGGGCGAAATTGACGGTCATGATCTCCACCACCGGCCGTCCGCCGACCAGCGCCGCCCCCACCCCCAGGCCGGTGAAGCTGCCCTCGGAGATCGGCGTGTCGCGCACCCGCCACTCGCCGTACTTGGCGTACAGCCCCTGGGTGACCCGATAGCTGCCGCCATAGAGACCGACGTCCTCGCCGAGGATGAACACCGCGTCGTCCATGCCCAGCGCCTCGTCCAGGGCGATGTTCAGCGCCTGCCAGACGGCCAGTTCCGGAGCCGGTTCTGCGGGGGCCAACAGGCCGAGATTGTCGTTGCGGCTGCGCCGCCCGCTGCCGCTCATGCCCCACCTCCGTAAAGATCCAGGGGTTGCACATAGAGGTCACGCATCAGCTCGCCCGGCTCCGGGCTCTGTTCGGCAAAGCGCACTGCGTCCTCGACCGCCTCGCGGGCCGCCTTCTCCTCGGCCTCGATGGTCGCCTCGTCCAGCCAGCCCTCCGCCAGGATCTGGCGGCGCAGGTTGAACAGCGGGTCCCGGGCGCGCAGCTCCTGCACCTCGAGACTGGAGCGGTAGGCAGCGGCATCGGCCATGGAGTGGCCGCGGAAGCGGTAGGTCTCGCATTCCAGCAGATAGGGTCCCTTGCCGTCGCGCACCAGGCGCAGGGCGCGCTCGGTCGCCTCGTAGACCGCCAGCACGTCCATGCCGTCGACCCGCTCGCCCTCGATGCCGTAGGCACAGGCCCGCTTGTAGACCTCGGTCAGGGCCGAGTGCTGGTGGATCTCGGTGCCGATCTGGTAGTGGTTGTTCTCGCAGACGAACAACACCGGCAGTCTCCACAGCGCGGCCATGTTCAGGGACTCGTGGAAGGTGCCCTGGTTGGTGGCACCATCGCCGAAATAGCAGAGCACGACATCGGCAGAACGGTTCATGGCCAGCCAGTAGCCGGCACCGATGGCCACCGGGAAGGTTTCGCCGACGATGGCATAGCCGCCGAGGAATCGGCGTTCGGCATCGAACAGGTGCATGGAACCGCCATAGCCGCGCGAGCAACCGGTCTCGCGTCCGAACAGTTCGGCCATCACCGCCCGTGGCGAGATGCCGCGCACCAGGGCATGGACGTGCTCGCGGTAGGTACTGACCACATAGTCGCCGGGGTCGGCGGCACGCAGGGTGCCGACTGCCACCGCCTCCTCGCCTGGATACAGATGCAGGAAACCGGCGATACGCCCCCGGGCATACTGCTCGGCCGCGGCCTCCTCGAAATAGCGTGCCAGCAGCATGTCGGACAGGAACTGGCGGACCCGGTTGAGATTCATGCGCGCTACCCCCATGTGCTGCTGGAAACACCATAGCAGGAAAATCCCTGCCGTCCACTCCTGCTCGGGTCCGACAAGAAAAGGAGTTTCGAAAAATGAAACCTTACGCCTCCCGCTTCTTCGCATCGCTGTTCAGCCTGCTGTTCGTGCTCTGGGCACAGGCCGCCAGCGGCGCCCTGCCGGCACTGCTGCAGAATGCCGAGGGCAAGCCCAGCCTGGCACCGATGCTGAAACAGGTGATGCCGGCCGTGGTCAACATCTCCACCCGCTCGCGGGTCCGGGTACCGCCCAATCCACTGCTGCAGGACCCCCTGTTCCGGCGCTTTTTCGGCATCCCCGACACCCCCCAGGAACGCGAACGGACCAGCCTCGGTTCCGGGGTGATCGTCGATGCCGCCAAGGGCTTCATCATCACCAACCACCACGTCATCGACCAGGCGGATGAGATCACCGTCACCCTGCGCGACAAGCGGCGCCTGGAAGCGCGGGTGGTGGGCACCGACCCCGAGGCCGACCTGGCGGTGATCCAGATCGAGGCGCGCGGGCTGCGCGATTTGCCGATGGCCGACTCCAGCAAGCTGGAGGTGGGCGACTTCGTGGTCGCCATCGGCAACCCCTTCGGCCTGCAACAGACCGTGACCTCGGGCATCGTCAGCGCGCTGGGCCGCTCGGGACTGGGCATCGAGGGCTACGAGAACTTCATCCAGACCGACGCCTCGATCAATCCCGGCAACTCCGGCGGTGCCCTGGTCGACCTGGACGGCAGGCTGGTTGGCATCAACACCGCCATCGTCGGCCCCAGCGGCGGCAATGTCGGCATCGGCTTCGCCATCCCCAGCAACATGGTGAACGCCATCATGCGGCAGCTGATCCGCTACGGCGAGGTGCGCCGCGGCCAGCTCGGCGTGATGGCGCAGGACCTGACCCCGGAACTGGCCGAAGCGCTGAAACTGAGCCGGCGCAGCGGCGCGGTCATCACCCAGGTGATCAAGGGTTCGGCGGCCGAACAGGCCGGCCTGCGCAGCGGTGACGTGGTGGTGGAGGTCAACGGCAAGCCGGTGAAGAGTTCCGCCGACCTGCGCAACACCATCGGCCTGTTGCCGGTGGGCAGCGAGCTGCGGCTGAAGATCATCCGCGACGGCAAGCCGCGGAGACTGCGCGCCACCATCGCCCGTCCCCGGCAGGAGCAGATCCAGGCCGGCAAGCTGAGCCCCTACCTGGAAGGCGCGGTACTCGGCAACCTCACCCCCGACCACCCGCTGGCCGGCAAGGTGCAGGGCATCGAGATCGTCGAAGTGGAACCCGGCAGCCGGGCCTGGGCAGCCGGCCTGCGTCCAGGCGACGTCATCGTCTCCATCAACCGCCAGCCGGTCAGCGACCTGGAGGAGGCCGAGAAGGCGCTGCGGGCCGCCCGGCAGGGGGTGCTGCTCAATGTGCTGCGCGGCGACGGGGCCTTCTTCCTGGTGATCCGCTGACCCGCGAGGCATCCCGGCGGCACGGCGGGCGGCGGCCCATCGCGGCCTGGCGGCCGCTCCCACAACCGGTGGGGCGGGCCGCCGGCAGCAGCGGCGGACCGTCCGCGATCCGCCCCTTCAGTTCACCCGCCCCCGCCACCTCGACCACTTGTAGATCTCCATCAGGCCGAAGACCGGCAAGGCGACGAGCAGGATCAACCCCCAGTCGGCCCAGCCCAGCGGCACGGTGTGCAGGGCATCCTGCAGGAAGGGCAGGTACACGGCGCACACCTGCAGGCCGATGGTCACCATCCAGGCAAGCAATATCCAGGGATTGGAGAGGAAACCGACCACCGCCAGGGGCTCGTGCAGGGCGCGGTAATTGAACACGTTCATCTTCTCCAGGACGATGATGCCGGTGAAGGCAACGGTCTGCGCCAGCTGGATTTCCGCCTCCGTGCCCTCCTGAATGTAATGATGAAACAGCCACAGGGTGGCGAGGCCGATGTAGCCGCCGAGCAAGGCGATCATGAGGATGCCGCCACGGTCGAGGATGGGCTCGTGGGCGGCGCGCGGCGGGCGCTGCATGATGCCCTTCTCCGCCGGCTCCACGCCCAGGGCCACGGCGGTCATGCCGTCGGTGACCAGGTTCATCCACAGGATCTGCACCGGCAGCAGGATCAGCGGGCCGCCGAGCAGGATGTTGACCAGGATGGCCAGCACCTCGCCGGTGTTGGACGACAGCAGGTAACGCACGAACTTCTGGATGTTGTCGTACTGGCGCCGTCCCTCCTCGACGGCACCGACGATGGAGGCGAAGTTGTCGTCGGTGAGGATCATGTCCGAAGCATTCTTGGCCACGTCGGTGCCCCGCTTGCCCATGGCGATGCCGATGTCGGCCTTCTTCAGCGCCGGGGCGTCGTTGACGCCATCGCCGGTCATGCCCACCACGTGGCCGAGACTTTGCAACAGGCCGACGATGCGCAGCTTGTTCTCCGGCGTGGTGCGGGCGAACAGCACCTGCCTGTCGCGCAGGATGGCGAGCAGGGCTTCGTCGTCCAGGCCCTGGAGATCGTTGCCGCTCAGCGCCTGCTCCACCCGCAGACCAATGCGCCGGGCGATGGCCTGCGCCGTGGCGACGGCATCGCCGGTGATCATGATGGTCTTGATGCCAGCCTGGTGGGCGGTGCGGATGGCATCCGGCACCTCCGGCCGCGGCGGGTCGATGATGCCCACCACCCCCAGCAGGGTCAGCTCCTGTTCCACCGCCTCGGCGTCCAGTGCCACCTCCGGCGGCAGGCGGCGTCGGGCCAGGGCCAGGGTACGGAGGCCGTCCTCGGCCATGCGCATGTAGGCCTGGTTGAAGGCCTCGCGGTCGGCGTCGGTGAGCGGGCGCTCGCTGTCGCCATCGAGGATCCTGGTACAACGGGCGAGGATCACCTCCGGCGCGCCCTTTACGTGGGCCAGCAGGCCCTCGTCGGTCTTTTCCACCAGGGTCATGCGCTTGCGCTCGGAATTGAAGGAAAACTCACTGACGGTGCGCGCCTCCACCGGCTGGCTCAGCCAGGCCTTGTAGGCGGCCACCACCAGGGCCGCCTCGGTCGGCTCGCCGATCTGGTGCCAGCCCTGCTCGTCCTTCTCCAGCCGGGCGTGGTTGCAGACGAGCCCGGTTTCGAGCAGGGCCAGCAGGTCCGGACATTGCCGGTAGTCGATCTTCTCCCCGTCCACCTCGAAGTGCCCGGCCGGATCGTAGCCGACGCCGGTGACGGTGACCTCGCCCGTGGGCAGCCAGATCTTGCGCGTGGTCATCTCGTTCTGGGTCAGGGTGCCGGTCTTGTCGGTACAGATCACCGTCGCCGCACCCAGGGTCTCTGCCGCCTGCAGCCGCCTGAGCAGGGCGCGGCGGCGCACCATGGCACGCACGCCAAGGGCCAGGGTGATGGTCACCACCGCCGGCAGCCCCTCGGGCACCACCGCCACGGCCAGGGAGACACCGGTGAGGAACATCTCCAGCAGCGGCTTGCCCACCAGCCAGCCGACCATGGCGACCAGGACGGAGATGGCCACCGAGTAGATGCCCAGCTGCTTGCCCAGCACCGCCAGCTTGCGCTGCAGGGGGGTGGTCTCCTCACCCACGCTCTGGGTCAGGTGGGCGATGCGGCCGAATTCGGTCGCCATGCCGGTGGCCACCACCAGGCCGCGGGCCCGGCCGTTGGTGACCGCGGTGCCCATCCAGGCGATGTCGTGGCGCAGGGCCAGGGGGGCGCCGACCTCGACGGGCGTGACATCCTTCACCACCGGCAGGGACTCGCCGGTGAGCGCCGACTCGTCCAGCTTCAGGTTGATGGCCTCGATCAGGCGCAGGTCGGCCGGCACCCGATCGCCGATCTCCAGCAATACCAGGTCGCCCGGCACCAGCTCGCGGGCGTCGATCTCCTGTTCGCGGCCGTCGCGCAGCACCTTGCAGCGCGGCGCCAGCATGCGCTGCAGGGCGGCCAGGGCCTGCTCCGCCTTCCATTCCTGCACGAAGCCGAGGATGCCGTTGAGGACCACGATGGCGAGAATGGTGACGGCGTCGCCCGTCTCGCCGATGGCGAAGGCGATGGTGGCGGCGATGAGCAGGATGAAGATCAGCACGTCGACGAACTGACGCGCCAGAACCCGGTACCAGGGCGTCCTGCGCACCGCCTGCAGGGTGTTGGGGCCGGTCTCGCGCAGACGGGCCTGCGCCTCCTCCGCGCTCAGCCCCCGTTCGACATCGCTGTGCAGCCGCGCCAGCACCGCCTCGGCGGCAAGCGCGTGCCAGTCATCCGTCTGTGCAGTCCCGGCCACGGCTCAGCCTTCGCTGGGCAGCGGGATCACCAGCACCGGCATCCGGCACAGGGAGATCACGGCGCTGGTGGTGCTGCCGACGTAGATACGCTCCACGGTGCTGCGCTGACGGCGTCCGAGGATCACCGGAGCCACGCGGCAGCGGGCTGCCACCTCGGGGATACGCTCCTCCGGCGTTCCCGTCTCGATGTGGATAGCCTTTGCCGGAAGCGACAGTCCGCAGCTCGCCAGCAGCGCCAGCAGCCTGTCGCGGCACTGCTGCTCGTCATTGGCGGCCTGCATGACGTGCAGGACCTGCAGGGGCTGACCACAGCGACGGCTGTATTCCAGGGCCATCCGGCACAGGGTCTCGCTGTCGCTCTCCAGATCGAGACACAACAACATGGACGGCGGGCGATTCATCGATTCAGTCATGGGCGGTCTCCCCCTTGGTTTCCGGTACATGCCGCTTCAGATCATGCCCCCAGCGGCGAATCAGGCCGGTGAATATCAAGGGCACCAGCAGCGTCGACAGCGAGGAGGCGCTGACCAGGGCCGTGAACAGGTGTTCGTCGATGAGCCTGGCGTCCAGCAGCAGCTTGGCGACGATGATCTCGGTGGTGAGCTGGGCGTTGATACCGATACCCACCACCCAGGCCTCGCGTGAACTCAGTCGACCCATGGGCACCAGCAGGAAGGTGCCCAGCGGCTTGCCGACGAAGGTCGCGGCGAACAGCAGCAGGGCCAACTCCGGCTCGCGCAACAGCCCTCCCAGGTCCAGGCTGAGTCCCACCCAGAAGAAGAAGATCAGACCGAAGAAGCCGTAGGTGACCCCGCGGATGGCCTGGGTGGCGCTTTCACCCACCGGGCCCTGGCGGTTGTAGACCGGGCGCAGCAACACACCGGCGGTGATGGCCCCCACCACCATGCTCAGCTCGGCCCACTGGGAAAGCCCGCCCAGCCCGAACAGCACCAGCACGGAGAGCATCACCAGATGTCGTGTCTGGCGCCGCGGCAGCAGCCCGGCCAGCCAGGGAATGACCCAGCGGTAGCCCAGCCAGGCGCTGAGCAGGAAGGCCCCGCTGCCGAGCACGATCTTCAGGACATCGTTCTCGATGACCTCCCGGACACCGCTCGAACTCAGGCTGCGCTCGCCGATCCACACCGAGACGAAGGCCACCATGAACATCTCGATGATGTCGTCCAGCACCCCGGTACCGACGATGAAGTGACCCACCCGGGTGCGGATCAGGTTGAACTCGTCGAGGATGGGCACGATCACCGCCTCTGCGGTGGGCATGCGCGTCAGACCGATGACGAAGGCCAGGGCCCAGCCATAGCCCAGACCCAGCATCACTGCCGCACCGAACAGGAAGGGCAGCGAGGTA
This sequence comes from Thiohalobacter sp. IOR34, assembly GCF_030406045.1. Taxonomy (GTDB): domain Bacteria; phylum Pseudomonadota; class Gammaproteobacteria; order Thiohalobacterales; family Thiohalobacteraceae. Next base: position 970,478 of record NZ_CP128988.1, on the reverse strand, counting down.
TTGAGCACCGTGAGCCAGATGATGGAGCTGCTCTGGCGACGCATCTCCCGCAGATCGATCTGCAGTCCGATGAAGAACAGCAGCAGCAGCACCCCCAGATCGGCGAGAAAACTGAACACGGGATAGAGCGCCGGGGACTGCAGGCGGGCACCCAATGGCGTGTAGTGGGCAAGCATGGCGACGAAGATGGCACCGAGGATGAGCGGCACGCGCAGGCGCGTGAGCAGGGCACCGAGCAGATAGGTGGCGGTGAAGAGCACGGTCAGCTCCAGCAGCAGCTCGCTGATCTCGGCCTCAGCCATGACAGCCTCCCAAAGGCAGCCAGGCCGGCCGCCAGCGGCAAAAGGATTCAGCCCTGCCCGCCATCACCGCCCCTGCTGTCACGCAGCGCGTGCAGGTATTCGTGGGCGGCCAGCGCCGCCTTGGCGCCAGCCGCCGCCGCTACCAGAATCTGCTTCACGGCCTCGTCGCTGACGTCACCGGCGGCGAACAGGCCGGCCACCGCCGTCGACTGGTCACGCGCCACCGGCACCTCGCCGCGCTCGTTGAGTTCGAGCAACCCTTGCAACGGCTGGCTGTTGGGCACCAGGCCGATCTCCAGGAACACGCCCTCCACCGCCAGATCCTGTTGCCGGCCGTCCTCCACGCCACGCAGGCGGATACCGCTCAGCCGCTCCCTGCCGAGGAATTCCCGCACCTCCATGGCCGGATGCAGACGCACCCTGTTCGAGGCGCGAACTTCATCGATCAGCACCGGGTCGGCCTGGAAATCCGGCAGGATGTTGATGACATGGATCTCGCGGGCGAAGGGCAGCAGATCTCGTGCCGCGGTGAAGGCGGAATTGCCGCCGCCGACCACGGCGACCCGCTTGTCGCGAAACAGGGGGGCGTCGCAGGTGGCACAGAAGGCCACCCCGTGGCCGAGGAAGCGCTGCTCACCCGGCACCCCCAGGGTGCGGTACCGCTTGCCGGCACAGTAGATCACCGCCTGCGCCCGGTAGACCCGGCCGTCACCGGCATGGGCCAGGAAGTCCTGGCCGTCGCGCTCGATGCGGTCCACGCTCAGATGCAGGCGCTCGGCGATGGGGAAGCGCTCAATCTGGCGGCGGAACTGTTCGGCCAGTTCCTGGCCGCCGATGGTGGCTATGCCGGGCCAGTTCTCGATCTGCGCAGTGTTGACGATCTGCCCGCCGGGCCGGTCGCCGAGCAGCAGCAGATCGAGTTCCTTGCGGGCCGCGTAGAGGGCGGCGCCCATCGCCGCCGGCCCGGCACCGACGATCAGCAGTTGATAGCGGTGCCCGGGATCGGGATCGCGCACCCGGCGCTCGCCGCGCTGGCTGCGCAGCGCCGCCTCCACCTCCTCATAGGCTTCGGGTTCGGCCAGACGAAGGATCTCCAGCAGGGCATCCCGTGGCGGCAGGGCCCCCTCGAAGGCCGGCCGTTCATTGACCACGGTGCGCGGCACACCGCTGACCTGGTAACGCTGTGCCAGTTCCGGGAACTGTGCCGCGTCGATCATGTCGGCCTGGATCTGCGGATTGAGGTAGGCCAGCTGATGGGCCAGCTGCACCATGGCAGGGCAATAGGGACAGGTCAGGGTGACCAGGATCTCCAGGTGCAGCGGATGGCGGATACGCCTGGCCAGCGCCCGGGCCTCGGCATCCAGTCCCGTCTCGCCGCCGGAGACCATCAGGATGGCCTCGATCAGCGAATCGAACTCGTAGCCGCTGGTCACGCCATAGAAACGGATGCCATGATCCTGCTCGCCGAGCACCGCGGTGGCCGGCACCCGGCGGATACCGTATCTCTGCGCCAGCCCGGCGTCCCCCTGCAGGTCGTGGACCTCCAGTTGCAGCCGATCCGAGAGGTCGGCCAGGGCCTCCAGCAGCGCCCGCTGCTCGCGGCAGGCCTGGCAGGGCATGCGCTGGGTGAAGAACAGCAAGCGTACCGGTCCTTGCAGTGAACTCTCGAACAGCCTGCGCACCGCCTCCCGGGTCCGGGCATCGATCGCTTCCGTCATCTCCCGCCCCTCCTTTCGTTGCCGACTGCTACAATCATAGGTCATGCAAGTGCCTGGCCGACACCCCGCAGTGGCCCTCTCCCGGGTCAGTGGCTGTCATGAAACAGCGCCATAGACGCTGGCGGCAGGAACATGCCGCCTGGATCGCCGATGCCGAGCGCTGGCGCCGGGAGGAACAGAAGCTGATGGCCATCCTCTATGCCCTGGAACGCGCCCTGCCCGAGCTGAGCGAGGATCTCGACGACTACATCGAGCAGATCCGCCAGCACGAGGCGCGCCTCGATGCCCACGAGGCCGGGCTCGAACGCCTCACCCGCCACGACCCCGGGGCGCCGGAATACCGCGCCCTGCTCGCCGCCCACGACAGGATCGCCGCCCAGCACCGGGCCATGCGCGCCCGCCACGAGCAGTTGCGCCGCGCCCGCGAACCCGCAATCCGCGAGATCCGCCGCCTGCTGCACGAGGCCGAACAACTGCTCGGGAAACAGGACTGAGCCATGGCAGCACGGCCGCTGCGGCGGAGACTGGCGACAGCGAACCCGGCATGTCCTGGCTGAAGGGTATCGCCATTGGCCTCGTCGCCGGCACCGGCGGCGGCCTGATGAGCCTCGGCGGTGGCACCCTGGTGATCCCGCTGCTGATGGGCTGGGCCGGGCTCGGTCCGCTGCTGGCCCGCGGCACGGCGCTGGCGGTCAGCGTCTTCAGCGCCGCCACCGGCAGTCTGATCTACGCCCGCCACGGCCAGCTCGACCTGTTGACCGTGCTCTGGGTCGCCCTGCCCTCCTTTCTCATCACCCCGCTGGCCGCGGCCTGGTCGGAGCACCTGCCGCCGACTGCGCTGAAACGGGGCTTCGGCCTGGTGGTCATGGCCGGTGGACTGCTGATGATCTTCCGCGACCTGGTGTTCGACGGCCTGGCCTTTGCGGCCGACTGGGCGCCGTTCTATCTGCTCGGCGTGGGGGTGGTCGAGGGGCTGGTGGCAGGCATCATCGGCATCAGCGGCGGCCCGGTGCTGGCACCGCTGTTCGTGCTCGGCCTCGGCATGCCACAACAGCTTGCCCAGGGCTGTTCGCTGGCGGCACGCCTGCCGGCGGTGCTCAGCGGCAGCTGGGAGAACTGGCGACTGGGCAATGTCTGTCGGCCGCTGGTGCTGCCGCTGGCGCTGGGCGCCCTCGCCGGTGCGACCCTTGGCAGCCGCCTGGCGCTGGCCCTGCCCGAGCCACGGCTGCGGCTGCTGTTCGGGCTGGTCCTGATCGGCCTCGGCCTGCGCTATCTGCTGCGCCCCGGGAGCAGGGGCTGAAGCTGCAGAGAGAGTACCGCCATCGGGGGCGGGCAGCGAAACCGCGCTGCGGCAGCCGGGGGGCCGGCACGCTTCTCCAGGAAATGTCTGATCAAATCTGGTTACAAGCCGCCAGGGCGCCAAGAAAGCCTTATGAATTCAATAAATGGCAACTTGGCGTTCCTGGCGCCCTGGCGGCTATGTCAATTGAAATGAGCATTTTGAGCCATTTTTAACGCCGTATCGTGCCGTCAGAGGGTCTTTCAACAGCCTGCTAAAGATAGACCCCATGCCCGCGCTGTTGCATGTAGATCCAGTGCACCTCACCCACCATCAACCACTGCAGGAGGATGAAACCGAGCAGCCCGAGCAGGGCCATGACCAGGGCGGCGAGCAGCGCCGAGCCGAAACCGCGCACCTCGAAGCCCGGCACCAGGGCGGCGCTGAGCCATATGGTGAGGGCATTGACCACCAGCGCGAAGAGGCCAAAGGTGAGCACCGTCAGCGGCAGGGTCAGCAGCCAGAGCAGTGGCCGGATGAAGGCGTTGACCAGCCCCAGCACCAGGGCTGCCAGCAGCAGCGTGCCGGGGGTGCGCGCGCTGACCCCGGGCACCAGCAGGGTGGTGATCCACAGACCCAGGGCCGTCACCAGCCACATGAACAGGATGCCCAGCAACATCGTCCCCCCTTGCGCCCCGCCGGCGCTTGAATCAGCCGTGCCGGCCCCCATTATGCGGGTGGTGGCAAGATGACGCCACACGGCTGGGTTGACGCGCAGACATCCGCCGCCATGGTATAACGGAAGCTGCCACCCCGGCGGCCGGCAGAGGCGAGACGAGAATGGGCAAGAACGAGTTCAGCGGCGGCAAGAAACCCGAGATCGAGATCAACAAACCGGACAGCGAACCGCACCGCTTCTGGCAGCGTCCCGACTTCACCCTGTGGCTGTATCTGATCTTCATGCTGGTTTCCTTCTATGTCTGGCAGGGCTACCACCAGGCGCAGCGCGAGGAGATCCCCTACAGCGAGTTCCTGCAGCACGTGGACAAGGGCGAGGTGGCCGAGGCGGTGGTCACCGAGCGGATCATCACCGGCACCCTGACCCTCAAGGACCCCAAGACCCAGCAGCCACGCCGCTTCATCACCATCCCGCTGTGGGACACCGACCTGGCCAAGGACCTCAAGGACCACGGCGTCAAATACAGCGTGCGGCCGGGCAACGACTGGCTGAGCAACTTCCTGTTCAACTGGGTGCTGCCCTTCGGTCTGCTGTTCCTGTTCTGGGGCTGGATGGCCAAGCGCATGGGCCGCATGGGTGGCGGCTTCCTCAATATCGGCAACAAGATCCATATCCACCCGGAAGGCGGCATCAAGGTCACCTTCGAGGACGTGGCCGGCCAGGACGAGGCCAAGCAGGAGCTGCGCGAGACCATCGAGTTTCTCAAGGATCCGAGCCGCATCCAGCGCCTCGGTGGCCACATGCCCAAGGGCGTGCTGCTGATGGGACCACCCGGCACCGGCAAGACCCTGCTGGCCCGCGCGGTGGCCGGCGAGGCCGGGGTGCCGTTCTTCAACATCAGCGGCTCGGAGTTCATCGAGCTGTTCGTCGGCGTCGGTGCGGCACGGGTGCGCGAACTGTTCGAGCAGGCTCGCAAGCAGGCCCCCTGCATCATCTTCATCGACGAGCTGGACGCCATCGGCGGGGCACGCGGCATGGGCCCGGCGATGGGCGGCCACGACGAACGGGAGCAGACCCTCAACCAGCTGTTGACCGAGATGGACGGCTTCGACCCCACCTCCGGCGTGGTGGTGATGGCCGCCACCAATCGTCCGGAGATCCTCGACAAGGCGCTGTTGCGCGCCGGCCGCTTCGACCGCCAGATCGTGGTCGACAAGCCGGATCTGGAGGGCCGGGTGGCGATCCTCAGGATCCACACCCGCAAGATGAAGCTGGCCGACGACGTCGACCTGCGGATTGTCGCCCAGCGCACCCCGGGCTTCGTCGGCGCCGACCTGGCCAATATCGCCAACGAAGCGGCGATCCGCGCGGTACGCGAGAACCACCAGGCCATCACCATGGCCGACTTCGAGGCGGCCATCGACCGGGTCATCGCCGGTCCGGAGAAGAAGAACCGCGCCCTGAGCAGCGAGGAGAAGCGGCGTGTCGCCTTCCACGAGTCCGGCCACGCCCTGGTGGCGGTGACAGTGCCCACCGGGGAGCCGGTGCACAAGGTGTCCATCATCCCACGTGGGGTGGCAGCGCTGGGCTATACCCTGCAACTGCCGGTGGAAGAGAAGTTCCTGTCCACGGTCAGCGAACTCAAGGACCAGCTGGCGATCCTGCTCGGCGGCCGGGTGGCGGAAGAACTCGTCTACGGCGACATCTCCAGCGGGGCCGCCAATGACCTGGAGCGGGCCACCGAGATCGCCCGTTCCATGGTCACCCAGCTCGGCATGAGCGACAAGCTGGGTCCGGTCACCTTCGGCAAGCACCAGCAGCTGGTGTACCTCGGCGTGCAGCAGGAGGAACGCAACTACAGCGAGGAGACGGCGCGCCAGATCGACGCCGAGGTCCGCGCCCTGGTCGAAGAGGCGCATCGGCGCGCCCACCAGATCATCGACAGTCGGCGCCCGGTGCTGGACGCACTGGCCGCGCGATTGATGGAAAAGGAGGTGATCAGCGGCGAGGAGGTGCTGGAGGTGGTCCGCGAGACCGGCGGCAAGAGCAGCGACCCGCATGCCGGCGCCTGAGGCTTCGCCACCGCCCGCGAATGGCAGCCAGCTCGACCTGAAACAGGTCATCGCCATGGGCGTGGGCGCCATGGTCGGCGGCGGCATCTTTTCGGTCCTGGGCCTGGCCATCGCCCAGGCCGGCCATGCGGCACCGCTGGCCTTCGCCCTGGGCGGCTGCATCGCCCTGCTGACCGGCTACGCCTATGCCCGGCTGGGACTCGCCTTCCACTCCGAGGGCGGCAGCTTCACCTATCTGGAACATGCCTTCCGCTCGCGGCACATCGCCGGGCTGGGCGGCTGGCTGCTGCTCGCCGGCTACATCGGCACCATGGCCCTGTATGCCTACACCTTCGGCGTCTATGGCACCGCCCTGCTCGGTGGCGAGACGCCCAATCCGGCCATGCACCACCTGCTGGAATCGCTGATCCTGCTCCTGTTCCTTGGCATCAACCTCTACGGGGTCCGCGAGACCGGCACCTCCGAACTGCTCATCGTCACGGCCAAGGTGCTGATCCTGGCGCTGTTCGCCGTCATCGGCCTGCTCAACCTCCGGGCCGACCATGTACTGCCCCTGTTCGACCAGGCTCCGGGGGGGCTGTTGATGGGGGCGGCGCTGATCTTCGTCGCCTACGAGGGCTTTGAACTGATCCCCAATGCCATGCACGAGATGCGCGATCCGGCCCGCAACCTGACGCGTGGCATCTTCGGCTCCATCGCCATCACCCTCGCCATCTACGTGCTGGTCGCCCTGGTGGCGGTCGGCAACCTCACGCCGGAACAGATCGACCGCTATCAGGAATACGCCCTGGCAGTGGCCGCCCAGCCCTTCCTCGGCGAGGCCGGCTTCCTGCTGATCGGGCTGGCCGCCCTGTTCTCCACCGCCTCGGCCATCAATGCCACCCTGTTCGGCACTGCCCGGCTGGCCAGCGTCATGGCGCGCGAACACAGCCTGCCGCAGGTATTCGGCTTCCGCCGCCGCGGCAACGGTATCCCCTGGCTGAGCCTGATCATCATCAGCGCCGTCACCCTGCTGTTCGTCAACCTGGCCGATCTGACCATGATCTCGTCCTTCGCCAGCTCGACCTTTCTGCTCATCTTCGCTGCCATCAACCTGTCCGCCCTGCGCCTGCGCCGGCAGATCGGCATCCGGCCGCTGGCCCCGGCACTGGGGCTGGCCTTCTCGCTTTCATCCTGGCTGGCGCTGGGCGTCTATCTTTGGCGCGAACAGCCGCACAGCCTGCACTGGATCGGCGGCGCCTACCTGGCGGTGGCCCTGTCGCATCTGCTGTTCAGCCACCTGCGGCTGCCCACGGACACGGCGGTTTGAGTTTCCCCTGTTGCGTCCCTACCTTCCTATTATTAACCCGGCAACAGACAGACGAGAGGACGCCGATGGACAAGGACACGGACGACTACCAGCACCAGGATGTCAGCCAGACCCTGCAGGCGCTGGAAACCGACCCCGAACACGGCCTCTCGACCGTGGAGGTGCGGCAGCGTCTCGAGCGCTACGGCTACAACGAGATCCAGGAGCAGGAGGAACCGCTCTGGCACCGCATCTTCCGCCGCTTCTGGGGCCCGATCCCCTGGATGATCGAGATCGCCGCCCTGCTCTCGGCGGCCGTGCAGAAGTGGGAAGACTTCACCATCATCTTCATCATGCTGCTGGTCAACGGCCTGCTCGACTTCTTCCAGGAACACCGCGCGCTGAATGCCCTGGCCGCGCTCAAACAGAAACTGACCCAGGAGGTCACGGTGCTGCGCGATGGTGAGTTCCGCAGCATCCCGGCGCGCGAACTGGTGCCGGGCGACATCATCAGGCTGAAGATCGGCGACGTGATCCCGGCCGACGTGCAGCTGATCGACGGCGAGTACCTGTCCATCGACCAGTCCGCGCTGACCGGCGAGTCCCTGCCGGTGAGCAAGCGCCGCAACGACGTGGCCTACGCCAACACCATCGTCAAGCAAGGCGAGATGCACGCCCTGGTGATCAACACCGGCCCCCGCACCCGCTTCCATGCCGTGGTTGCCCTGGTGGCCAAGGCCTCGCTGCAGGAGCGCAGCCACTTCCAGCAGATGGTGATCAAGATCGGCAATTTCCTGATCTTCGTCACCCTGGCCCTGGTGACGCTGATCATCCTGGTTTCGCTGTTCCGCCACGAGGATCTGCTGGAGATCCTGCGCTTCGCAATGGTGCTCACCGTGGCCGCCATCCCGGTCGCCCTGCCAGCGGTGCTGTCGGTGACCATGGCCGTTGGCGCCCTCAACCTGGCCCGGCGCCAGGCCATCGTCTCCCGGCTCACCGCCATCGAGGAACTGGCCGGGGTCGACGTCTTCTGCTCCGACAAGACCGGCACCCTGACCCGCAACCAGATGCAGGTCGCCGAACCGGTGGTGTTCGACGGCCACGACCAGGCCGAACTGTTCCTGCATGCGCTGCTCGCCTCCCGGCCAGAGAACCGCGACCCCATCGAACTGCCGCTGTTCCACCATGTCGACCAGCACTTCCCGGACCTGCCCTGGAAGGAATACCGGCAGGTCGAATTCATCCCCTTCGATCCCATCCGCAAGCGCACCGAGGCTGTGCTGGAAAAGGATGGCCGCCGCTTCCGCGCCCTGAAGGGTGCCGCCCAGATCCTGCTGGACATGGCCGAGCTGTCCGACAACGAGCGCGTGGCCATCACCCGCACCGTGGAGGTGCTGGCCAGCAAGGGCTATCGCACCCTGGCCGTGGCCCGCCAGGAGGGCGAGGCGCCACTGGAATTGATCGGCCTGATTCCACTGTTCGACCCGCCGCGAGAGGATTCCAGGGAGGTCATCGAGGTCATGCGCGAGTACGGCGTGCGGGTCAAGATGGTGACCGGGGACAATGCCGCCATCGCCCGGGAGATCGGCCAGATGCTGGGGCTGGAGCCGCGGGTGATGCGCGCCGAGCAGATCAGCGGCAAGTCGGGCACCGAGATCATCGATCTGGCCGAGGCGCTGAGCGCGGCGCTGTACCGCAAGCTCCACCCCGGCGTCACCATGAAGGCGGCACGCGATTTCGCGGACGGCGTTATCGAGGAGATGCAGAAGCTGTTCGACACCAGCCTCATCCAGCGCGAATTCGTGCACACCCACGAATCGGCGCTGATCGACATGATCGAGGCCACCGAGATCTTTGCCGAGGTGGTGCCCGAAGACAAATACCTGCTGGTGGAGAAGCTGCAGAAGGCAGGCCACATCGTCGGCATGACCGGCGACGGCGTCAATGACGCCCCGGCGCTGAAGAAGGCCGATTGCGGTTTCGCCGTGTCCAACGCCACCGATGCGGCGCGCGCCGCAGCGGACATCATCCTCACCGCACCCGGCCTGTCGGTCATCGACCATGCCATCGAGCAGGCGCGCATCACCTTCGAGCGCATGAAGTCCTACGCGGTGTACCGCATCGCCGAGACCATACGCGTGCTGCTGTTCATGACCCTGTCGATCGTGGTCTTCAATTTCTATCCGGTGACCGCGTTCATGATCGTCATCCTGGCGCTGCTCAACGACATCCCCATCCTCAGCATCGCCTACGACAATACCCGCGTCCAGCAACATCCGGTACGCTGGAACATGACCGAGCTGCTCAGCATTTCCAGCATTCTCGGCGTCGCCGGCGTGGCCAGCTCCTTCCTGCTGTTCTTCATCCTGGAAGAGCTGGAATATCCCGAACCGTTCATCCAGTCGGTCATCTTCTGCAAGCTGATCGTCGCCGGCCACCTCACCATCTTCGTCACCCGCACCGAGGACTGGATGTGGAAAAGACCCTATCCCTCGGCCCTGCTGCTGCATGCCGGGCTGTGGAGCGCCGTGCTCGGCACCCTGATCAGCGTCTATGGCTGGTGGGTGGAGCCCATCGGCTGGACGGTGGCCGGCTACATCTGGCTCTACGCCCTGGTCTGGGGCCTGTTCAACGATGCCGTCAAGAAGGGCGCCATCGCCCTGCTGCGGCGTGAGAACTGGTATGCCTGAGTCCACCGCAGCCGAGCGACGGTCGCCCGGCACTCAGCCCCGCCAGCGGCTGCCATGTCTGAGACCGGCTTGCCCTGCGTCATGGCGGCGACTGACGGCAAGCGGCACAATGACCCACGATCAAACAGGAGACCCTGAACATGAAAGACCCCCTGAAGCACGACCCGCTGGACGTTCTCGGCGAGGCCTACGAACGGATGCTGGAACGCGCCATGGAGGACTTCCACAAGGCCGAGGAGAAGACCGGCCCGGCGCTGCACCAGATGATCGACGGGGCCCGGGAGAAGGCCGTCGAGCTGGGCGAGCTGAGTCGCGAGGAGGCCGAGAAGGTCGCCAACTACCTGAAACGCGACCTGGCCGAGGCCGCCAGCTACCTCGATGAGACCGGCCGCGAACTCAAGGACTGGCTGGGCCTGGAGACACGGCTGGTCGAGTCCGAGCTGCTCGACCTGTTCATGCGGGCCGCCGACAAGACCACCCTGGAACTGATCCAGTTCAAGGAGGCCCTGCGCGAGGCATCGACCTATCATACCGGCGAGATCGCCGGCCCCGGCACCCTGGTCTGCGACGCCTGCGGCGAGCGGCTGCACTTCCAGCGTGCCGGCCGGATCCCGCCCTGCCCCAAGTGCCACGCCACCCGCTTCCACCGCGAGCGCGGGCAGTGAGCGCCGGTACACGCCGCTGAGCGGCGCCGCAGTGCAGCAAGGAGGGGACATCATGGACCAGAGATACCGCTACGTGCGCTTCTTCAGGGAGCTCGGCATCGAGGACATCGCCAGTGTCGGCGGCAAGAACGCCTCGCTGGGCGAGCTGTACCGCGAACTCACCCCGCAGGGGGTAAGGATACCGAACGGCTTCGCCATCACCGCCGACGCCTACCGCCACCTGCTGGACAGCGCCGGCGCCTGGGAGGCGCTGCACGAGGCGCTCGACGGCCTGGACCCGGACGACGTCGCCGATCTCGCCAGTCGTGCCGCCCGGGCCCGTTCCATCGTCTACGGCGCCCCCCTGCCGCCGGACCTGGAGGCGGAGATGCTGGCCGCCTACCGCGAGCTGCAGGCCGAGTACGGCGAGACACTGAGCATGGCCATCCGCAGCTCGGCCACCGCCGAAGACCTGCCCACCGCCAGCTTCGCCGGCCAGCACGACACCTACCTCAACGTCCGCGGCGAGGCCGAATACCTGGATGCCTGCCGGCGCTGTTTCGCCAGCCTGTTCACCGACCGCGCCATCCACTACCGCGTCGACCAGGGCTTCGATCACTTCAGGATCGCCCTCTCCATCGGGGTGATGAAGATGGTGCGCTCCGACCTGGCGGCCTCCGGGGTGATGTTTTCGCTCGACACCGAGTCCGGCTTCCGCGACGTGGTATTCATCACCGCCGCCTACGGCCTGGGCGAGAACGTGGTGCAGGGCGCGGTCGATCCGGACGAGTTCTACGTCCACAAGCCGACCTTCGAGCAGGGCCACCGCTGCGTGCTGCGCCGCAATCTCGGCTCCAAGAAGGTGAAGATGATCTATACCCGCGGCCGCACCCGGGAACCGGTACGCAACGTGCCGACCTCGGCCGAGGAACGCGCCCGCTTCTGCATCAGCGATGCGGAGGTGCTGAAACTGGCCGACTATGCAATCAAGGTGGAAAGGCACTACAGCAAGCAGGCCGGGCACGACAAGCCGATGGACATGGAATGGGCCAAGGACGGCCTCGACGGCGAGTTGTACCTGCTGCAGGCACGGCCGGAGACGGTCGCCTCCCAGAGGCAGGGCGCAATGCTCGAGGAATACCGCCTGGATGGCGAGCCCGGCCCCCTGCTGGCCACCGGCCGTGCCGTGGGCACCCGTATCGCCAGCGGCAGGGCGCGGGTGATCCACGACCTGGACGAACTACAGGACTTCCAGCCCGGCGAAGTGCTGGTGGCCGACACCACCACCCCGGACTGGGAACCGGTGATGAAGATCGCTGCCGCCATCGTCACCAACCGCGGCGGCCGCACCTGCCACGCCGCCATCGTCTCCCGCGAGCTTGGCATCCCGGCGGTGGTCGGCAGCGGCAACGCCACCGAGGCCATCCACGACGGTGACACCGTCACCGTCTCCTGCGCCGAGGGCGACGTGGGCCGGGTCTATGCCGGCGCCGTGCCCTACGTGGTGGAACGCACCGATCTCAGCCACCTGGCCCGGCCGGCGACCCGCATCATGCTCAACCTGGGCAATCCGGAGCTGGCCTTCAAGACCAGCTTCCTGCCCAACGACGGCGTCGGCCTGGCACGCATGGAATTCATCATCAACGAATACATCAAGGTCCATCCCCTGGCCCTGCTGCATCCCGAGCGGGTCGAGGACCCCGAGCAGCGCGAGCGCATCGCCAGGCAGATCCGCGGCCATGCCAACGGCGCCGAGTTCTTCGTCCAGCGTCTCTCCGAGGGGGTCGGCACCATCGCCGCCGCCTTCTGGCCCAAGCCGGTGATCGTGCGCCTGTCCGACTTCAAGAGCAACGAATACGCCAGCCTGCTCGGCGGCCGGGCCTTCGAGCCCGAGGAGGCCAACCCCATGCTCGGCTTCCGCGGTGCCGCGCGCTACACCCACCCCGCCTATGCCGAGGGCTTTGCCCTGGAGTGCGCTGCCATGAAGCGGGTGCGGGAGGAAATGGGGCTGACCAACCTGCGCTTGATGGTGCCCTTCTGCCGCCGCGTGGAGGAAGGCAGAAAGGTGCTGCAGAGCCTCGCCGAACACGGCCTGAAACGTGGCGAACAGGGGCTTGAGATCTACGTCATGTGCGAGATCCCCAACAACGTCATCCAGATCGACGCCTTCGCCGAACTGTTCGACGGCTTCTCCATCGGCTCCAACGACCTCACCCAGCTGGTGCTCGGCGTGGACCGCGACTCGGAGCTGGTCGCCTTCGACTACGACGAGCGCGACGCCGGGGTGAAGGCCATGATCCGCATGGCGGTCGAGGGGGCGCGGCGCAACGGCCGTCACTCCGGGATCTGCGGCCAGGCCCCCTCCGACTACCCGGAAATGGCCGAATTCCTGGTCGAGATCGGTATCGACTCCATGAGCCTCAACCCGGACAGCCTGCTGCGCACCACCCAGCACGTGCTCGAGGTCGAGGCCCGGCTGGGGCGCGCACCGCGCAGCTCATAGGGGATTGACCCGATGGAACCCCTCGATCGCGGCACCAAGATCTATGCCCTGCTGCTGGCCAGCATCACCCTCGTCCTGCTCGGCTACTGGGCGCTGGGCGGCGATCCACGGGTCGAGCAACTGAACCGGCTGCTGCAGGCGGACGCCGGGATCGCCGCCTACCCCTTCCCCTTCCGGGTACTGCGCATGCAAGGTGATACCGCTGTGGTAAGCAGCCCGCGCTCGGCCGAGGTCTCGGTGCTCCACGCGCTGGCCATCCTCGAACCGTCACTGGCACGGCTCGATGCGGACGACCCGCGGGTGATCGCCGCCCAGAAACGCCTGGCCCGGATCCAGGCCCGGGTGCGCCAGCGGCTGCTGCAGGCGCCGGAAGTAAAGGCCGTACGCTGGGAACTGGACCGTGCCTGGTTCCGCCAGCACGGCCATCCGCTCGACTGAGGGATCGCGCATGGACGACTGCCACCGCTATCGCGTCGAGCCCGGCAGCCGGCCACGACTGGCCGACCTCGATCCGGCGGAACACGAGGGTGCCACCGGCAAGCGCGAGGCAAAGGCACGCATCGAGGCCACCGGCCGGCGGCTGCGCGAGCTGCAATACCTGCTCTATGCCGAGAACCGGCGCAGCCTGCTGGTCTGCCTGCAGGCACTGGACGCCGGCGGCAAGGACGGCACCATCCGCCACGTGCTGGGCTACATGAACCCGCAGGGCTGCCGGGTGCATGCCTTCCGGGTACCCAACGAGGAAGAGGCGGCACGGGATTTCCTGTGGCGCGTGCATCGCCGCACCCCGCGACGCGGTGAGGTGGCGATCTTCAACCGCTCCCACTACGAGGACGTGCTGGTGGCCCGGGTGCATGGCCTGGTGCCCAAGGCGGTCTGGTCAAGGCGCTACGCCGCAATCAACGAGTTCGAGCGCCTGCTGCACGAGAATGGCACCCACATCCTCAAGTTCTTCCTGCACATCAGCAAGGAGGAACAACTGCGCCGCTTCCGCAAGCGCCTGGAGGATCCCGGACGGCAATGGAAGATCAGCGAGGCAGACTACGAGGAGCGCCGCTACTGGGACGACTACCAGCTCGCCTACGAGGACGCCCTTCACCACTGCAGCACCGCCCACGCCCCCTGGTACGTGATCCCCGCCGACCACAAGTGGTACCGCAACCTGGCGGTGTCGCAAATCCTGCTGCAGACCCTGGAGGGGCTGCAACTGCAACTGCCGCCGCCCCGGGTCGACCTGGAGGCCATCCGCCGCCGCTATCACCGGGAACTGGCGGACAAGGACGGCCGCGAAGACTGAATCAGGGACACGGCCTGGGGGCTGGCTGCCGTTGCTGCCCTATATTGCACCAAGGCAGGCTCCGTGGGCCGGGGTGGCAGGATGGCGCGGTACCCCTTGCGCCTCGATCGCGGCCCGGAGACCGCTCCTACGACAACACATTGTGCCGCCTTGCCCCGTAGGAGCGGCCTCCAGGCCGCGATCGGGGAATCCACGGCGGGCAATGCCCGGAGTCGATCGAACAGGCACAAAGCCGGGTTACGAGTTCCTGACCCATTTGCCAGCCTGCACGCCGATCATGCGCGCCGCCTTGGTGCAATATCCGGGCTAGCAGCCTGTCGGACTTGGGCGATCGTAGCGAGCAGGGTGGGAGAACGAGAACGAATCTTCACGATTTCGAGGCGCATAGTGGGCACTACGCAACGAGAAATCGGGGAGATTCGGGCCGCTCTCCCACCCGCGCAGTAGATCAGTCCTGAATCCGACAGGCTGCTAGGTCCGTTTGCTGCGCTGGGCAATGCGCCCGGCGAGGCGCCGCTCGATGGCGGCGAAGTCGCGCTCCAACAGGATGCGGCCGGTGATGCCGCGGTAGACCAGTTCCAGCAACAGACTGCCGCCGAAGGTCGCCCAGCAGGCCCAGAAGGAACCCCGGCCGGTCTGCCACAGGTAGGCCATCAGTACCAGGAACACCCCGGCCACCACCAGCAGGGCGAAGAGGATCAGCGGCCGGCTGCCGCCATACTCGCGGCTGAGCCGGTAGTGGGCGGCGAGCACGAACAGATAGATCACCATGAACACCGCACTGGTGAGGGAAGCGATGCCGTTCAGATTGAACAGCAAGGCGAAGCCGATGCTCAATCCGGCGGTGATGTACAGCCCTTCGGGGGCCTGGAACCAGGTCTTGCGCCGGAACAGCTCGGGAAGCTCGCCGTCGCGGGCCAGGGCATAGGCGATGTTGGCGCCGCCGTAGAGGGTGGCATTCAGCGCCGAGGCGATGGAGAACAGGGCGCCGACCGACACCAGGGTATAGCCCCAGCTGCCGAGGAAGGGCCGCGCCGCCTCGGCGAGGGCGAAGTCCTGGGCCTGGATCAGCGCCGGCAGCGGCAGATTGCCCACCGCCACCACGGCCACCGAGACATACACCAGGCTCACCACCAGGATGCTCAGATAGATGGCCCGCGGCACATTGCGTTCGGGATCGCGCATGTTCTCCGAGGCGTTGGTGACCAGCCCGAAGCCCATGTAGGAGAGAAAGAACACCGCGGTGGCATAGAACATGTCGCGCATGGCCGGGGCATCGACGGCCGGGGTGATCCATTCCGGCCGCACGCTGGACAGGCCCAGCACCACGAACAGGCCGAGGATACCCAGCTTGACCAGGACGATGACGAACTCCGCCCGCCCGACCCCGCGGGCACCGCGCAGGTTGAGGGCGGTGAACAGCAGCACCACCCCCACCTCCACCGCAGCCGTGGCCAGCGGCCCGTCGGGGATCGAGAACAGCGGCAGGAAATAGCCGGCGAAACCCTTGGCGAACAGGCTCAGTGACACCACGTAGCTCATCCAGAAGAGGAAGCTCAGCGCCCCGGTCAGCAGGCTGTCACCGAAACCACGCAGGATGAACTCCATGGGACCGGCGTTGGAGACGATGCGTGCGCCGAGCACGGCATAGGAATAGGCCACCAGCAGGGCCACCAGCCCGGAGATCACGAACACCAGCGGCAGGTTGTGGCCGGCGATGCGCGCACCCAGACCGAAGATGGAGAAGATGCTGGCGCCGATCATGGTGCCGACGGCAATCGACACCACCTGCAGCAACCCCATCCTGCCGTCATCCCCCGCCATGTCTCTCCTCCCCTGCCAAGGCCGGCGGACCGCTGCCGGTTCAGGAAAAACCGAGCAGCCGACCGCCCTGGTAGACCAGCAAGGCCGCCAGCCAGGCCAGCAGCAGGCCCTGCATCACCGCCAATGTGGTCACCCGCCAGGAACGCGATTCACCGTGGATGGTCGCCACCGTCGCCACGCAGGGCGTGTACAGCAGGGTGAACACCATGAAGCTCAGGCCGCGCAGCGGGGTCATGTACAGCGGCAACTGCTGGGCGAGGTCCTGGCCGCCGTAGATCACCGCCATCGAACCGAGCACGATCTCCTTGGCCAGGAAGCCGAAGATCAGCGCCACTGTCTCCTGCCAGTGAATGCCCAGCGGCTCGAACAGGGGGGCGCTGATCTGGCCGATGCGACCGGCCAGGGTCTCCAGGCTGCCCGGCGGCACGTCGGTGGGCACGTGGGTGAGGAACCAGACGATGACCACACCAGAGAGGATGAGGGTCGCGGCCCGGTTGAGGAAGGCCTTGATCTCGTGCCAGGCACGCAACAGCACGCTGCGTGCCAGCGGGATGCGGTACGGCGGCAGTTCCATGATGAAGGGCTCCGGCTGGCCGCCGACCCGCAGCAGCTTGAGCAGCAGACCGACCAGCACCACGGCCAGGAAACTGCCCACATAGAGGCCGAACAGCACCAGCCCGGCGGTGACCGGCGGGAACAGGATCGCCGCCAGGAAGACGAACACCTGCAGCCGCGCACTGCACAGCGAGAAGGGGATCAGCAGCATGGTGACGATGCGGTTGTGGCGGCTGGAGAGGATGCGCGTGCCCATCACCGCCGGCACGTTGCAGCCGAAACCGAGCAGCACATTGACGAAGGCCTTGCCGTCCAGCCCCAGCAGGTGCATCAGCCGGTCCATCAGGAAGGCGGCGCGCGAAATATAGCCACTGCCCTCGATCAGTGACATGAGCACGAAGAACACCGCCAGCAGGGGGAAGAAGGTCACCACCACACCGACGCCTGCGAGCAGACCGTCGAGCAGGAAGCTGCGCAACAGCCCCGGCAGCGCCTGGATCGGCGCCAGGGTCCGCAACCCGGCATCGAGCTGCTGGAACAGGCCGTCCACGGCACTCTGCAGCGGGAAACCGATGGCATAGATGGCCTGCAGCAGGCCGAACATGATCAGGAAGAACAGCGGCAGACCGAACAGCGGATGCAGCAGCACGGCGTCCAGACGCGAACTCAGGGCATCGCCCACCGGTGGCAGCGAATGGGTCGCCTCCAGGGCCAGGCCGCGGGCGGCATTGAAGCGGCACTGGGCACAGGTGCTGGTGAAGGACTCGCCGGTGGCGGACTCGATCTCCCGCCGCCGGCAGGCCGCCTCCTCGATCACCTGCCTGGCACCGGGGGTGTCGCCCAGCACCTGACAGGCGTCACCGCCCTTGAGCAGCTGGACCGCGACCAGGGTCTCGTCCAGCCGCGGCCGGTCGGGGAGGGCCTGGATGCGGCTGGCCAGGGCCATCACCTGTTCCTCGATCACCGGCGGGAAGGAGATGTGGGTCGGATGTTCCTGCTCCGGGTGTTCGAAGATCTCCAGCAACACCGCCTTGAGCACATCCAGGCCCTCGCCGGTACGCGCCACGATCGGCACCACCGGCACGCCGAGGTGCTCGGACAGCGCCGCCACGTCGATCTCCACCCCCTGGCGCCGCGCCTCGTCCATCATGTTCACCGCCACCACCATCGGCAGACCGCTCAACGCCAGCTGCAGGGTCAGGCCGAGGCCGCGATACAGGTTGCGGGCGTCGAGGATGTTGAGGATCACGTCCGGCGGCGTCTGCAGCAGATACTGCTCGACGATGCGCTGCTCTTCCGAGGTGGGATTGATGGAATAGGCGCCGGGCAGGTCGATCAGCTCCACCCGGTAGCCGTCCAGATCGAAAAAACCGGTGCGCTTGGTCACCGTCACCCCGGGCCAGTTGCCGACCGTCTGATGGGCGCCGGTGAGCTGGTTGAACAGGGTGGTCTTGCCGGTGTTGGGGATGGCCGCCAGGGCGACGGTCAACTGGGGCTTGCTGGTCATGGACAGGGATCTACTCCGCTTCGATGATCAGTCGCTCGGCCTCGCCACGACCGATCTCGACCGCTTCCGCTCGCGAAGCCGGCTGCAAGCGGTGACGACCGTTGTGATTGCTGGGCAGGAGCCTGAATTCGCTGCCCGGCTCCAGTCCCAGCCGCTGCATGCGGGCCCGATAACGGGTATTGCCGACAAGGGCACGGACCCGGAATTCGCCCGCCGCCTTGCTCGGCAACGCCGACAGCGGCCCGGCCAGGAAGCGGCACTGCAGCGAGGCCAGCTCGCTGTTGCGCAGGACGATGGAATGGCTCCCGGGGAGGGCCAGCTCCACCGGGTCGCCGAAGGGACCACGCCGCACTACCCGCACCTGCAGCCCCGGCATGATGCCGATCTCCAGCAGATGCCGCGTCAGCCGCTCATCGCTGCCAAGCCCTTCGATGACACACTCGGTGCCGGGCAGCAGTTCGGTCTTGAAGGGCAGTACCCTGTGATCCATGCAATCCATCCTCGTGGCCAGCGCCATGCCGGCGGGCCTGTCGTTGCGCAGGGGCATTCTACCCTCAGCCCCTGAGTGACGCACCCGCGGCAGCTTGGGGAGCCTCCGGCAAATGGGCTATAGTGAGACTCAGCCTCCGCGCGGGACCCCGAGATGAATACCAAAAAGACCCGCATCGTCCTGCTGCTGATCGCCGTGGCTGCAGTGAGCCTGGCCCTTGGCTGGCAGCTCTGGCAGCGGCGCGAGAGCCTGCCGGAAGGCCTGGTCCAGGCCAACGGCCGCATCGAGGGCGACCGGATCAGCATCGCCAGCAAGGTCGCCGGCCGGGTCGTCCAGCTGCGCGTACGCGAGGGTGACAGCGTACGTACCGGGCAGGTCCTGCTGGTGCTGGACTCGGCGGAGATGCATGCCGAGGTGCGTACCGCAGCCAGGATGGTTGCTGCGGCCCGCGCCCGGCAGCGCGCCGCTGCGGCGCGCGAGGCCCAGGCCCGGCGTGACGCCGAGCGCCTGCGCCGCCTGTTCGCCGCCCACAGCATCGCCCGTCACGACAAGGAGGCCGCCGAAACCGCCTGGCAGGTGGCCGTCGACGAGCTGGCCGCGGCCAGGGCCGCGGTCGCCGCCGCCGAGGCCCGCCTGGACAAGGCCGAGCGGGTGCTCGAGGACTACCAGATCGAGGCGCCCCAGGGCGGGGTGGTAACCACCCGCATCGTCGATCAGGGCGAGGTGGTGACGCCGGGCAGCCCGCTGCTGGAACTGGTCGACCTCGACCGGCTCTATCTCAAGGTGTACGTCCCGGAACGGCTGATCGGCAAGGTGCGCCTCGGCCTGCCGGCACGGATCTACACCGATGCCTTCCCGGACGCCCCCTTCCCGGCCACCGTGCGTTATATCGCCAGCCGCGCCGAATTCACCCCCAAGGAGGTGCAGACCCCTGACGAACGGGTCAAGCTGGTCTACGCGGTCAAGCTCTATCTGGAAGCCAACCCGGATCACCGCCTCAGCCCCGGGCTGCCGGCCGACGCCGTGATCCGCTGGCGCGAGGACGTCCCATGGGTGAAGCCGCGCTGGTGACGCCGCTGGCCGCCGATCCCGTCTGCCGGGTCGCCGGCTTCGCCAAGCGCTACGGCCGGCAGACGGCGGTGGCCGGCGTCGATCTGCAGCTTCGGGCCGGCGAGATCTACGGCCTGATCGGCCCCGACGGCGCCGGCAAGAGCAGTCTGATGAAAGCCGTCGCCGGGGTGCTCGACTTCGAGCAGGGCGAGATCGAGGTGTTCGGCGTGCGCCTCGACTCGGAGAGCGCCGCGGAACGGATCAAGGACCGCATCGGTTTCATGCCCCAGGGGCTCGGCCTCAACCTCTACGCCGAGCTCTCGGTGGAGGAGAACATCGACTTCTTCGCCCGGTTGCGCGAGATCCCCGCCCCGCTGCTCGCCGAGCGCAAGGCCCTGCTGCTGCAGATGACCCGCCTGGCCCCCTTTCGCGACCGCGCGATGAAGCACCTCTCCGGGGGCATGAAGCAGAAGCTGGGGCTGATCTGCACCCTGATCCATGAACCCCGGCTGATAATCCTCGACGAGCCCACCACCGGTGTCGATCCGGTCTCGCGGCGTGATTTCTGGGCCATCCTCACCCAGCTGCTGCGCGAACGCGCCATCAGTGCCCTGGTCTCCACCGCCTACCTCGACGAGGCCAGCCGCTTCCAGCGCCTGTCACTGATGTATCAGGGACGGGTGCTGGCCGAGGGCGAGCCGGAGGCCATCCTCGAGCGGGCGCCGGGCAGCCTGGTCGAGCTGCAACCGGCCGAGCCGCTGGCCGCCCTGCAACGGCTGCGCGACCGCTGGCCGCAGCTCGAGGCGGTCGGTCCGCGGCTGCGGGTGTTCGTGCCGGGACTGGCGACGGAGGCGGCGGTGGCCGAGGTGCGCGCCGTGCTCGGCCCGCTGGACAGCGGCTGCCCCCTGCGGGCCGGCGAACCGGAGCTGGAGGACGCCTTCATCGCCCTGCTGCAGAGGCAGCAAGCCGACGACGAGGCAGCAGCGGGACAGGCGCCCTCTTCGCCTCCGCCGCCGGCCGCCCCGGCCGGCGACGACGGCATCGCCATCGAGGCCCGCGAACTGAGCCGCGACTTCGGCGACTTCCGGGCCGTCGACCGGGTCAGCTTCCGCGTCGCCCAGGGCGAGATCTTCGGTCTGCTCGGGGCCAACGGCGCCGGCAAGACCACGGTGATCAAGATGCTCACCGGCATCCTGCCGCCCAGTGGCGGCGAGGGCCGGGTGGCCGGTGCCGACATGCGCCGTGCCGGTGCGGCCATCAAGCAGCGTATCGGCTACATGTCCCAGGCCTTTTCCCTGTACCGCGATCTCAGCGTGCTGGAGAACCTGCGCCTGTACAGCGGCATCTACGGCCTGCCCCGCCGCCAGGCCACCGAGCGCATCGCCGAGCTGCTGCTGATGGCCGGGCTGCAGGACAGGGCCGAGACCCTGGTCGGCGCCCTGCCGATGGGCATCCGTCAGCGGCTGGCCCTGGCCTGCGCCCTGGTGCACCGACCGCGGGTGCTGTTCCTCGACGAGCCGACCTCCGGCGTCGATCCGCTCGGCCGGCGGCGCTTCTGGGAACTGCTGGTCGGGCTGTCGCGGCACGATAGGGTCAGCATCCTGGTCACCACCCACTACATGAGCGAGGCCGAACACTGCGACCGCCTGGCGCTGATGCATGCCGGGCGCATCGTCGCCGACGCCTCGCCGCAGGCGATGAAACAGGCGCTGACCGCCGAGGTCGGCGAGCTGCTCTCGCTGCGGGTCGACCAGCCGCTGGCGGCGCTGGATGCACTGGAGGCCGCTGGCTTCCGGGATGTCGCCCTGTTCGGCACACGCATCCACCTCTTCGCCCGTGACCCGGCAGCGGCGCGCACGACCATCGAGCACCTGCTGCGCGGTCACGGACTGCAGCTCCTGGGCAGCGAAATCCGGCCGCCGAGCATGGAGGACGTCTTCGTGCACCGCATCCTGTCCCTGGAACGGGAGGCGGCCAGCCCATGAAACTGCAACGCATGGCGGCGGTGGCGCACAAGGAATGGCGCGAGGTCGTGCGCGACCGGCTGTTCTTCACCATGGCCTTCGGCCTGCCACTGTTGCTGATCCTGGTGCTCGGTTATGGCCTGTCGCTGGACGTGGAGAACATCCCCTTCGCGGTGCTCGACCACGACCGCAGCGAGTTGAGTCGCGACTACGTGCACCGCTTCGCCGATTCGCGTTACTTCGAGTTCAGGGGCTACGCTGAACGCGAAGCCGAACTGGATCGACTGCTGGCGCGCAGCGAGATCCGCCTGGCGCTGATCATCCCCCCGGACTTCGGCCGTCGGTTGCGCGCCGACCGGCCGGCAGCGGTACAGGCGCTTATCGACGGCGTATTCCCCTACCGCGCCCAGACCACCAAGGGCTATCTGGTGGCGATCAACGCCGCCGCCAACAGCGAACTGCTGACCGACTACCTGGCACGGCGCCGCGGCCTGAGCCGCGAGCAGGCCCTTGCCGAGATCACACCGGTCCGGCTGCAGCCGCGCTATCTCTACAACCAGGCGATGAAGAGCGACTGGTCGATGGCCGCGGGCCTGCTGATGCTGGTGCTGATGGTCTCGCCGCCCTTTCTCACCGCCCTCGGCGTGGTGCGCGAGAAGGAGAACGGCTCGATCTACAACATCTACGCCTCCACCGTCAGCCGTGGCGAGTTCATCCTCGGCAAGCTGCTGCCCTATGTCGGCATCTCCTGCTTCAACATCCTGCTCCTCTGGCTGGTGGCGATGCAGGTGTTCGGCGCACCCTTCAAGGGCGATCCGCTGTTCTTCTTCCTCGCCTCCGTGGTCTATGTCGGCTGCACCGCCGGCATCGGCCTGCTGGTCTCCATCCTGGTCCAGACCCAGGTCGCCGCCGTGCTGCTGACCATGGTCATTACCTTCATCCCGGCGATGCTCTACTCCGGCCTGCTGGTGCCGGTATCCTCGATGGGGGCGGAAGCACAGATCGAGGCCCGGCTACTGCCGCCGCTGTACTATATGAACATCACCTGGGGGAGCTTCCTCAAGGGGCTCGGTCTGGCCAGCCTGTGGCCCAACGTGCTGGTGCTGGCGATCTATGCCGCCGTGCTCTGGAGCATCGGCTTTCTCAGTTTCCACAAGCGGCCGAAGCGCTGAGGGTGCGGCATGGCGGGCTGGCGACTCTGGTGGCTGCGACTGCGGGTGATGACCGCCAAGGAGCTGCTGCAGCTGGCGCGTGACCCGGTGCTGCTGATCGTCATCGCCTGGTTCTTCACCGCCGACGTCTACCTGGCCGGCAGCGGCATCGCCATGGAGTTGCGCCAGGCGCCACTGGCGGTCATCGACCACGACCACAGCGCCGCTTCGCGCGAGCTGATCTACCGCTTCCGGCCGCCCTACTTCGATCTGCGCGGCGAGCTGCTGGACGCCAGGGAGGGACAGCGTCTGCTGGACCGGGGCGAGATCATGCTGTTGCTGGAGATCCCAGAAGGCTTCCAGCGCAATCTGCACCTCGGCCTCCCGAGCGAGGTCCAGGTGCAGATCGACACCAGCAACACGGTGCTCGGCACCCTGGGCAGCAGCTATGCAGCGCAGATCGTCCAGGGCTTCGGCTACGACCAGGCGGTGGAGCGACTGGGACTGGACGAGGCCGCCCTGCAGGCGGTGCCGCGCATCGATGACCGGCACCGGGTCTGGTACAACCCCAACCAGAACGAGGTCTGGTTCATGTCCATCTCCGAGCTGCTGACGGTGATCACCATGCTCTCGCTGATGCTGCCGGCCGCCGCCGCGGTGCGGGAGAAGGAACGTGGCACCATCGAGCAGCTGATCGTCTCGCCCTTGAGCGCCTTTCAGGTACTGCTGCCCAAGGTGATCGCCATGAACCTGGCGATCCTCGCCGGCACCGCGGCCTGTTTCGCGCTGATCCTGCTGCCGGTCTTCCAGCTACCGATCAAGGGCAGCCTGGGGCTGTTCTTCCTGGTCACTGCACTCTACGTCTTCGCCACCGCCGGCCTGGGCCTGTTCATCGCCACCCTGAGCCGCAACCTGGCCCAGGTCACCATGCTGGTGATCGTGGTATTGATGCCCATGCTGCTGCTGTCCGGCGCCTGGACGCCACCCGAGGCCATGCCCGAGGGCCTGCGTCTGGCGATGCCGCTGTCACCACTGTACTTCTACATCAACATGGGCTACGCCATCCTGCTCAAGGGCGCCGGCGCCAGTGTGATCTGGGACTCCCTGGCCGGTCTCGCCCTGCTCGGCCTGATCCTGTTCAGCTTTGGCGCCTGGCGCTTCCGCCGCCAGTACGGCTGAACGCTGGCGCGACCCACAGCGCTTGATATCCGCCCTTGCGGACCCCATCTGCAACAGCAGACCCGAGGATGCCGTCCGCCATGAACGAAAATAAAACCGCCCCGCGCAGCGCCCTGGCCGTGGCCGTCTACGACGACCAGGCACGGGCCCGACAGGTGGTCGAGGCGCTCATCGAGGCCGACTTCCCCATGGACCGCATCTCGCTGCTCGGCCGCGCCGGCGGCAGCGGCGACGATATGCTCGGTGTCTCCTTCAGCCAGGGCACGGAACGCATCAAGGCCTGGGGCAAACAGGGCGCGCTCTGGGGCGCGCTCTGGGGCGCCCTGGCCGGGGCCGCCGGGCTGTTCGTGCTGCCGGGACTCGGCCCGGTGCTGGCCGCCGGCCCGGTGGTCGAAGCCATCGGCGGCGCCATCAGCGGCGCGGCCCTGGCCGGCGGCGCCATGGCCGGGGCCGCGGTCCTGTCCGAGCTGGCCAGTGCCCTGCACCGGCTGGGGATCCCCGAACAGCATCTCCAGGCCCTGCACGACGCGGTGCGCGATGGCCACTATCTGGTCATCCTCCAGTGCAACCCGGAGGAGGTGGAGGACTGCGCCGGGCACCTGCGCCGTGCCGCCCCGTTGCAGATCCTGACCCTGCCCATCTGGTACTGAACGATCCGATCCCCACGAGGAGGGAATGCCATGATCGACGAGCAACAGCTTCTGCGCACCATCGAGGCCCTGGTTCAGCCCGGCAAGGGCATCCTGGCGGCGGACGAAAGCCTGCCGACCATCAGCAAGCGCCTGAAGGCCGTCGGCGTCGAGTCCACCGAGGAGGCCCGCCGCGCCTACCGCAGCCTGCTGCTCGGCACCGCCGGCATCGGCGACTATCTGAGCGGGGTGATCCTCTTCGAGGAGACCCTCGGCCAGCGCAGCGACGACGGCACACCGCTGCCGGAACTGCTGCAGCGCCAGGGCATCGTGCCCGGCATCAAGGTCGACAAGGGCACAGCCGATCTGGCGCAGGCGCCCGGTGACAAGATCACCCGTGGCCTGGACTGGCTGGAGGACCGGCTGGCCGGCTACCGCGAGCAGGGCGCACGTTTCACCAAGTGGCGTGACGTCTACCGCATCGGCCCCGACAACCCCAGCCGGCTGGCCATCGAGGCCAATGCCGAGGTGCTGGCCCGCTATGCCGCGGTGGCCCAGGAACAGGGCTTTGTACCCATCGTCGAGCCCGAGGTGCTGCTCGACGGCGACCACGACATCCAGCGCTGCGCCGAGGTCACCGAGGCCGTGCTGCAGGCCGTGTTCGAGGCCCTGCACCGGCACCGCATCCTGCTCGAGGGCATGCTGCTGAAACCGAACATGGTGCTGCCCGGCAAGGACTCCGGCCAGCAGGCGAGCCCCCAGCAGGTGGCGGAGGCGACGCTGCGGGTCTTCCGCCGCGTGGTGCCGGCCGCGGTGCCGAGCATCAACTTCCTGTCCGGCGGCCAGACCCCGGAACAGGCCACCGCCAATCTCGACGCCATGAGCCGGCTACGCGACAGGACCCATCCCTGGGAGCTGAGCTTCTCCTATGCCCGGGCCCTGCAGCACCCGGCGATGGACATCTGGGCCGGGCGGCCGGAGAATGCCGCTGCCGCGCAGCGCGCCTTCCTCAAGCGATGCCGGCTGACGGCGGCGGCACGGCGCGGCGAATACCGTCCGGAGATGGAAAACGAAGCCGATTGACCCCTTGGACGCAAAGGAACCCCCATGCAGAACTACAGCAAGATTCTGGCCGCCGTCGACTTCAGCGAACAGAGCGCGCGGATCATCGACCGGGCCCGCCAGCTGGCCAGACAGAACGATGCCCGCTTAACCGTGCTGCACGTGGTCGACTATCTGCCACCGGTCGACGTCGATGCCATACTGCCGCCGATCGAGGACGTGCAGAGCCAGCTGGAGGAGGCTGCCAGTGCCAGGCTGCACGACCTGCTCAGGGCGTTGCCGCACGACGGCCTGGTGGAACGGGTGGTGAGCGGCCTGCCACGCCAGGAGATCCTGCGTCTCGCCGAGAAGGAGGGCATCGAGCTGATCGTGCTCGGCTCCCACGGGCGGCGTGGCCTGGGCCGACTGCTCGGCTCGACCACCGACGGGGTGCTGCACCGCGCCTCCTGCGACGTCCTGGTGGTCCGCTGAGAGCGGGCAGCGGCCGCCCTGGCGCAATAGCCCGGATATTGCACCAAGGCGGCGCGCATGAATGGGGTTCGTGCTGTAATACAGGGACAATATGGCCACGAAAGGCCCCTTGGGCGGGTTACGGTTTGTGCCTATTCGATGTCAGGCCTCAGAGCCTGAACGCCTGGTGCAGCCGTGGCATCACCACCCGGCCGTCGCGGATGCGGCGAGCAAAGGCGCGCATGCTCCGCTCCTCGCCATGCACCAGGTAGGTGGTATGCGGACGCCCGGTGGCAGCATGCCAGTCCAGCAGCTCGGCCTGATCGGCATGGGCGGAAAAACCGCCGATGGTATAGATCCGCGCCCGCACCGGGATCTCCTCGCCAAAGATGTGCACCCGCTCGGCACCGTCGATGATGCGCCGGGCCAGGGTGCCATTTGCCGCATAGCCGACGAAGACCACGCTGCAATCACGCCGCCAGAGATGGTGCTTCAGATGGTGGCGCACCCGGCCACCGGTGCACATCCCGGAACCGGCCATGATCACCGCGCCGCCGCCGATGCGGTTGATGGCCATGGAGTCCGCGGTCTGCCGGGTGAAGCGCAGGCCGGGCAGCGCAAAGGGATCGCGTCCCTCGCGGAACAGGTCCATGGTCTCGGCGTCGTAGCACTCGGGGTGACGGCGGAAGATTTCGGTGGCGGAGATGGCCATGGGTGAATCCAGGAATACCTGCACGGTGCGCGGTAGGCGTCCCGCCTCCAGGCCCTCGCGCAGATGGAAGAGGATCTCCTGGGACCGCTCCAGGGCGAAGGTGGGGATGATCACGTTGCCGCCACGGCGGAAGGTGTCGTTGATGGCTTCGTACAGCTCCTCGATGGAGGGTGCCAGCTGCTTGTGCCGGCGATCTCCGTAGGTGGTCTCCATCACCACCACATCGGCCGTTGGCGGCGGCGCCGGATTGCGCAGGATGGGACGGCCGGCATTGCCCAGATCCCCGGAGAAGAGCACCCGCCGCCGCTGCCCGCCCTCCTCCAGCTCCAGCAGAATGCTCGCCGAGCCGAGGATATGGCCGGCATCGACGAAGGTGGCACGGATGCCGGGTGCCAGTTGCAAGGGTTCCCCATAGCGGGCGACGCGGCCGAAGAAGTCGAGGCTGTTCAGCGCATCGAGCGTGGTGTACAGCGGCTGGATACGCGGCCGATGGTTGCCGTGGCGGGACGCCTTGCGCTGCTTGTACTCGGCCTCCTCCTCCTGCAGATGGGCCGCATCCAGCATCACCAGCCGCGCCAGTTCGCGCGAGGCCGCGGTGGTGACGATCTCGCCCCGGAAGCCGCGCCGGGCGAGCAACGGGATACGCCCGCAATGGTCGAGATGGGCATGGCTGAGAAGCAGCAGGTCGATCTCCGCCGGGTCGAAGCCGAAGGGCTCGGCGTTCTCCTCCTCCAGCTCGCGGCTTCCCTGATAGAGACCGCAGTCGATCAGCAGCCGCTTGCCGGCACATTCGATCAGGTGGCAGGAGCCGGTCACCCCCTGGTCCGCCCCGTGAAAAGAGATTCTCATGCCCCGTCCTCCGCAAAGCGCCAGCGGCAAAATCACCCGTCTGGGGATATACTAAGACAAACGATAACAAAGCCTCATTCAGAGCTTGCCAGGCGCCCCGGATCAAGGCGTGCTCCGCAGGGAATGGCCCGCCCTTGCCAAGGGGCACAACGCAGAGCCGGGGCGCCTGGCAAGCTCCCTGCGGGCGGGCCTCTGGACGGCCATCCGCAACGTTGCAATGGCTTGACAGGGAATCACCCTGCCGGCGCCATTGCGCCTTGCGGGCTGATCGACCAGAGACCCGCTGAATGAGGCTTTGTTATCGTTTGTCTTAGTATTATTAACCCGGCAACCAAATATGCCGTGTTCAGCCGCCGTGTGCCTGCCTGCGGCAAGGCATCGAAACGCCGCCGTAGCATTCCTACGGCAAGGTTCGATAACGCCGTCCGCAGGCAGGCACACGGCGGCCGAACCCATTGAATCATAGAATGACCGGGGCTTCAGGCCTGAACACGGCATATTTGGTTGAAGGGTTAATAACCCGGTTATTGCACCAAGGCGGCCCCTATGATCGGTGCGCAGGCTGGTATACAAGGCTGGGAGGCTCGCAAATAGGCCCTCGTGGCGGGGTACACTTTGTGCCTATTCGATTGACTCCGGGCATCCTGCCCTCCGCCCTTCGGGCCAACCTTGCCCTGAGAATCGAATCCTTGGCGCATAGCAGCCTGTTAACACCACGCCAATCGCGGCCTGGAGGCCGCTCCTACCATGGTGCCGCCATGCCCCGTAGGAGCGGCCTCCAGGCCGCGATCCCCGGCGGGTCCAGCCTCGCCCGGAGAATCGAATCCTTGGTGCAATAGCCGGGTTAACAGCCTGTCGGACTTGGGCGATCGTAGCGAGCAGGGTGGGAGAACGAGAACGAATCTTCACGATTTCGAGGCGCATAGTGGGCACTACGCAACGAGAAATCGGGGAGATTCGGGCCGCTCTCCCAGCCGCGCAGTAGATCAGTCCCGAGTCCGACAGGCTGTTAACCCGGCCATCCCTGCCGCTGGCAGTGAAAAGGGTGGAAACGGGAGGAGATCCCAGCACGCCATGAACCTCATGCTGCCACGCACGGTGATCGTCCTCGGCCTGGTGTCCTTCCTCAACGACACCGCCAGCGAGATGATCACCCCGCTGCTGCCGCTGTTCCTCACCCTGAGCCTGGGCAGCGGACCGGCGGTGGTGGGCCTGGTCGAGGGGCTGGCCGAGGCCAGTGCCAGCCTGCTCAAGCTGGTCTCGGGACGGCTCGCCGACCGCGGCTGGAACCCGAAGCGCCTGGTGCTCGGCGGCTATGGCCTGTCCAACAGCGCCCGGCCGCTGATCGGCCTGGCGCTGGGCTGGGGCTGGGTGCTGCTGCTGCGCTTTCTCGACCGCATCGGCAAGGGGCTGCGAACCGCGCCGCGCGATGCCCTGATCGCGGCCGCCACCGGTGCCGACGGCCGCGGCCGGGCGTTCGGCTTTCACCGCGCGCTGGACAACGCCGGGGCGGTGCTGGGACCGCTCCTGGCCTTCCTGCTGCTGCAGGCGGGCCTGCCCCTGGAACAGGTGTTCCTGGGGTCGGTGGTGCCGGGCATTCTGGTGCTGGGACTGCTCGGTTTCGGCCTGCCGGGCTCGCTGCCGGCGGCACGGCCTGCGCCCCCGCCCCGGCTGCGCTGGTCGGCGCTGGATGCCCCTTTGCGCGGCCTGATCCTCGCCAGCGCCGGCCTGGCCCTGGCAGCGGTACCCGAGGCCTTTCTGGTGCTCTGGGCCCATGAGCGCGGCCTGGCCGTGGCCTGGGTGCCGCTGCTCTGGGCGGCGGCCAGCGCGGTCAAGGCGCTGCTGGCCCTGCCCGCGGGCAGCCTCTCGGACCGCATCGGGCGGCTGCCGGTACTGGCGCTGGGCTGGGGCACGCGAATCCTGGTCCTGCTGGCTCTGGCGCTGGGAAGGGACGGCACGGCATTCACCTGGACGCTGTTTCTGCTCTATGCCGCCTGCCTGGCGTTCACCGAGGGCGCCGAGCGCGCCCTGGTCGGGGACCGGGCACCGCCGGCGCACAAGGGTACCGCCTTCGGCCTCTATCACATGCTCAGCGGGCTGGCGGCACTGCCGGGGGCGCTGCTCTTCGGCGGAATCTGGCAACTCTGGGGGGCTTCCGTCGCCTTCCTCTGTGCCGCCGCGGTGGTGGCGGCCTCCCTTGCCCTGCTGCTGGGCTGCGCGAGCCGGGCCGCCTCCCGCTGAGCGGCATAGCCCGCGCCAGGCGCGGGCCACCATCCCGCTCATTCCTTCCAGAAGATGAGATCCGCCTCCAACGGGATGGCGGCCTCGGGGTGATAGGGCACGATGCGCGGCGTGTAGTCCGCGGCGGGGCGCGCTGCCGGCAGACGGGCGGTGTAGAAGAAGCCGTTGAAGGCACCGGGGATCGCCTCGCTGCGCTGCATGGGCACGCACTCGTAACCCTGCCCCGGCAGGGGATCGGCATAGAGTTGTACCCGTACCTCCCCGGCATCCAGGTCATCGAGATACACCGCCACGCGGAACCCCAGCTCGCCGTCCGTCTCGCTCACCGTCAGGTCGCCGAAGTGCAGCATCGGCCAGTGGCGCCGCCACTTGTCGCGCAGCGCCTCCAGCTCGGCGGCCAGCCTGCCCTGCCCGGCACAGCGCCGGCGCAGGGCCGCGGCCATCGGCAGATAGTAGCTCTCGGTGTACTGGCGCAGCATACGGTTGCTGGAGAAGCGCGGCGTCAGCCGGGCCATGCTCTCGCGGATCCGCCTCAGCCAGTCGACCGGCAGGCCGCGCTCGTCCCGCCGGTAGAAGGCCGGCACCACCTCCTCCTCCAGCAGCCGATACAGGCAGTCGGCCTCGTAGCGGTCCCAGGCCGGGTCCGAATCGTGCTCCCGACCATCGCCCAGCGCCCAGCCCAGTGCCGGCTCATAGGCCTCGGCCCACCAGCCGTCCAGCTCGGAGAGGTTGAGGCCGCCATTGACCAGCACCTTCATGCCGCTGGTCCCGCAGGCCTCCCAGGGGCGGCGCGGGGTGTTGATCCACAGGTCCACGCCCTGCACCAGATCGGCGGCCACGCCCATGTCGTAGTCCTCGACGAACACCACCCGGTTGCGCACCCCGGGGCGACGCGAGAAGGCGATCCACTCGCGCACCAGGCGCCGGCCGACCTCGTCCTGGGGATGCGCCTTGCCGGCGATCACCAGCTGCACCGGCCGCTGCGGGTCGCCGAGCAGGCGTTCCAGGCGCTGCGGATCCTGCAACAGCAGGTTGGGACGCTTGTACTCGGTGAAACGGCGCGCGAAGCCGAGGGTGAGGGTGTCCGGTTCGAGGACCTCGAGCGGCTCGCCAGTGGCGGGATCGACACGGCCACGCGTCGCCCGCTGGTGACGCAGCCGCCGGCGCAGGGCGGCGATCATCGCCTGCCGCCCCCGGGCGCGCAGTTCCCAGAGCGCCTCATCGCTGACCGTGCGAAAGTCCGCCTCAACCGTCTCCTGGGTGTCCAGCCAGCGGCGCTTGCCACAGGCCCCGGTCCAGAGTGCGTCCGCCGCGGCCGAATCCCAGGAGGGCGTGTGCACGCCATTGGTGACATGACCGACGGGGACCTCGGCCTGCGGCCAGCGCGGGAACAATGGCAGGAAGATGCGCCGGCTGACCTCCCCATGCAGGCGGCTGACGCCGTTGACCCGCCCGGTACCGCGCATCGCCAGGGCGGCCATGTTGAAGGAGGCCGCCGCCCCATCGCCCTCCGCCCGGCCAAGCGCCAGCAGGGCCTCCAGGTCGAGGCCGAGCTGCCGGGCATAGTCGCCCAGGTACTGCTCGATCAGGGTCGGTGGGAAACGGTCGAAGCCGGCCGCCACCGGGGTGTGGGTGGTGAACAGGTTGCCGGCGCAGGTCGCGCGCAGGGCCACCTCGAAGCGCTGTCCGCTGCGTTCCATGAAGCTGCGCGCCCGTTCCAGCACCACCAGGGCAGCATGTCCCTCGTTGATGTGGCAGATGTCGATCTCCTGCCCCAAGGCCTCCAGCAACCGCCAGCCGCCGATGCCGAGCACCATCTCCTGCTGCAGACGCAGCTCCGCGCTGCCGGCATAGAGGACGCTGGTGATGCCGCGGTCACCGGGACGGTTGAGCAGGTCGTTGCTGTCCAGCAGGTAGAGCCGGCAGCGGCCGACCCGGGCCTGCCAGGTACGCAGCTGCAGCACCCGCCCAGGCAGTTCCACCGGCACCCGCAGCCATTCGCCACGGGCATCGCGCAGCGGCATCACCGGCAACATGGTCGGGTCGTTGTAGGGGAAGAAGGCCAACTGGTCGCCGTTGGCATCGATCGCCTGGCGGAAATAGCCCTGCTGGTAGAGCAGCCCGACGCCGACCAGCGGAACGCCCAGATCGCTGGCGGTCTTCAGCACATCGCCGGCCAGCACCCCCAGCCCACCGGAATAGATCGGCAGGGCCTCGGCGAGTCCGAATTCCATGCTGAAATAGGCCACCCCGCGCAGTGCCTGGCGCCAGCCATTGTGCTCGAACCAGGTGCGGCGACTGAGATAGGCACGGCGCCGTTCCAGTTGATCCTGCAGCTCGCGCAGGAAGGCGGGGTTGCGTGCCAGCTCGTCGAGTTGCTCCGCGGCCACGCTCTCCAGGATCAGCCAGGGATCGCCGGTCAGTTCCCAGAGTTCCGGGTCGACCGTCTGCCACAGGCGGTCGGCACCGTGGTTCCAGCTCCAGCGCAGGTCCATGGCCAGATCGGCCAGACCGCTGAGCGGACCGGGCAACGCGCGGTGCAGATAGCGACTCGGATCCATCGGCGTCTCCTGGCAGTGCCTGCTTACTAAGACAAACGATAACAAAGCCTCATTCAGCGGGTCTCTGGTCGATCAGCCCGCAAGGCGCAATGGCGCCGGCAGGGTGATTCCCTGTCAAGCCATTGCAACGTTGCGGATGGCCGTCCAGAGGCCCGCCCGCAGGGAGCTTGCCAGGCGCCCCGGCTCTGCGTTGTGCCCCTTGGCAAGGGCGGGCCATTCCCTGCGGGGCACGCCTTGATCCGGGGCGCCTGGCAAGCTCTGAATGAGGCTTTGTTATCGTTTGTCTTAGTATTAACCCGGCAACAATGTATATCGTGTTCAGCCGTCGTGTGCCCGTCTACGGCAAGGCATCGGAACGCCGCGCTAGCCATTCTACTGCAAGTTCCGATAACGCCGCCGGGGACGGGCACACGACGGCCTGTCTTCTGGCATCAATTCGATCAGGGGCTCCAGGGATGCACCGGCTCCGCGTTGCGGCACTTGACAAGGGAATGACCCTTGCGCTGCGCGCCGCGCCTTGATCCAGCGCATCCCTGGAGCCCTGAACATGACATACATTGTCGCCGGGTTAATAGTAGGACTTGCGCAGCTTGTCCAGTTCCTTGCGGTAACGCTCACCGTCGCCGTAATCCGTGAACAGCGGATAACGGGCATGGACATCGCGTATCTTGCGCGCATGCTTGATCGGGCACCAGTACTGCTCGGTGCGCGCCGCCACCTCGCGCAGGTAGGCCGCCACCCCATTGCCATAGCTGCAATAGCCACAGTTCAGCCGCTCGATGGCGTTGAGATAGGGCAGATGGACGCGATCGAAGGCCAGGTAATCGCTGCGCCGCACCTTGGGAATACCGTAGATGGGGAAGCAGACGGCCTGATAGAGCGTGATCCAGAGATCCATCAGTACGAAGGGGATGATCAGCGAATAGATCAGTGGTGCGGTCAGAACCACCGCCAGCCGCGCCTCGCGCAGGTAACGCAGCAGGCCGGCCCGGAAGGCACGCTGCCGTTCCAGCATCTCCGCCTCGAAGACGATCCGCCGGCCCGTGATCTCGAAGCGCAGATCCTCACGCCGCCGGTTGATCTCCGCCTCGAGTTCCTCCTGCAGGCGGCGCATGCGCTCCAGCAGGGCTTGCACGGTGTCGTTCATCTGTCTGTCTCCTCGTATGTGGAAAGGCCTTCTGCTGCGCCCATGCGGCAGGGATCGCAACCATACCAGCCCGCATATTGCACGAAGGCAGCCTTGAAAGCGTAATTTTTCCGGTATTTATTCACTAGTGTCCGGAATAACTTGAAATCAGCGATTGTTCGCATGTAACTAGCAGATTTCTAAGCGGCAGAATTCTGGCTTGGCTTCCAAGTCGGTGACACCTATTCGAGTCGACTTTATGCTCGATATGCAGCATGAAATCGTTCACTAGGCCGATTTTTCCGGACAGCTGTGGTATTTATTAATATCAAGGCAGTGATTCCCCATGCGAGCAATTGTGCCCTGTTACGGTTTGTGCCTATTCGCGCAATATGCGGGCCAGCCGACTCAGCCCAGACGGCGGATGCGATAGCGCAACCGACAGCGACTGCGCCGGGTGTCGAGCAGCGGTTCACGTTGCAGGTTGGCGCGCAGCCGGCGGCTGTCGGCCGGGCGGCGCAGGAAGACGCCGACCCGGTTCTCCTCCAAAGGGGTGTACAGTTCGAACAGGCGCTGGAAACGCGCCGCCACACGCCGGTCCTGCAGCGGCGCTGACGCCAGCAGCTCGCTGCGGCTGCAGAAATTCATCACCAGCACCCCGTTGCGCCGCAGCCGGCGCAACAGCAGGCGCAACCACTCGCCATCGGCGCGCACCGCGCGCACCGGCTCGCCGTGCGCCTCGCCGAACAGGTCGTCGACGATCATGTCGAAGAGTGGCCCCTGGTAGTCACGCAACCAGGCCACGGCATCGGCCCGCAGCAACTGCAGGCCATCGCCACCCAGGCCGAAGTAGCGACGCGCCAGGCGCAGATGCACGGCGTCCAGCTCGATGCCAGTG
Source organism: Thiohalobacter sp. IOR34 (assembly GCF_030406045.1). GTDB lineage: Bacteria > Pseudomonadota > Gammaproteobacteria > Thiohalobacterales > Thiohalobacteraceae. The sequence continues at coordinate 935,758 of NZ_CP128988.1, read as the reverse complement.
ATCGACTCGGGTGCAATGAAACGCTGCAACTGGCGCAGCACGGCTCCACCGCCGACGCCCAGCACCAGCACCCGGCGGATCAGCCGCGGCTCGAAGAAGGCCGGCAGCATGAGCAGATCCCAGACCCCGCCGGTCACCGGCTGGCGGGGATTGAACTGACTGTGGAACACCCCGTTGGTGTACAGGCGGCGGCTGTGGCCCGCGGCACGTACCTCGTAGTGCACGCCCTTGATGTCCCCCGACCAGAGTATCGCCATGCCTCTGCGCCCCTCGCTTCGTCACTGCAGAGGGAGCATGGCATAATGCAGGCTTTCCAATCCAGAGAGATGCGATGCGTTTCCTGAAGAAGCACACCCGACAACGGCTGATGGCCCGCCCCGCCCTGCTGAAGAAGGCGGTCTATGCCGCGCCTTCCCGCATCCATGGCAAGGGCCTCTTCGCCCGCCACGGTTTTCCCGAGGGCAGCTACATCGGCACCTATCGTGGTTTCCACAGCCAGGGCGACGGCAAGTACGTGCTCTGGACCCAGCTGGATGACAAGCGTCCCCGCGGCCGTCGTGCCACCAACCTGCTGCGCTACCTCAATCACTCCTCGCAACCGAACGCGGAATTCGACGGTTACGATCTCTATGCCCTGCGCGCCATCGAGCCGGGCGAGGAGATCACCATCGACTACGAGGGCGCCTGAGCCGCGCCAGCGGGGCATGGCGGCTCCAGCCCGGATATTGCATCAGGACCGCGGATGATGGCGTGGCTGGACCCGCCGGGGATCGCGGCCTGGAGGCCGCTCCTACGGGGCAAGGCGGCACCATGTGTTGTAGGAGCGGCCTCCAGGCCGCGATCGGCGCGGTGTTGAGTCTGCCGGGGTTAGGCAATCGTAGCGAGCATGGCGGGAGAGCGGGCACAAATTTTCACGATTTCAAGGCGCATTGTGGGACTACGCAACGAGAAGTCGGGGGGTATTTGGGCCTCCCTCCCACCCGCGCAGTAGATCAGCCCTAAGTCCGACAGGCTGCTAGCCCGGATATTGCATCAGGACCGCGGATGATGGCGTGGCTGGACACACCGGGATCGTGGCCCGGAGGCCGCTCCTACGAGGCAAGGCGGCACCATGTGTTGTAGGAGCGGCCTCCAGGCCGCGATTGGATGAGGTTTACAGGCCCTGGGAATTAGCGGCGTGAATAGGCCAGCGCCATGTTGGCCTGCTGCCCGAAGTGGCGGAAGGCGGCGTAGTCGTCCTCGCCCAGATCGCGCCGGCTGGGCAGGCGGTCAGCATAGAACAGGCCGATGGCCTTGCCGTTGACCACGATTGGCATGCTGAAGAACGGTGCGCCGCCGCTGACCGCGGTTACCTCCGGCGTCACCAGCCCCAGCAGACGGGGATCGGCCTGGGGATGGATCCACAGCGGCTCGCGGCTGTCCAGCACATGGAAGAAGGCGTGGGCCTTCACCGGCGAGATCTCGAAATTGAAACCCCGGCTCAACGTCTCGTGCTCCCGCCCCAGCGCATAACGCGCCCGCAGGCGCGAGCGGTCGGCGGTGAGCAGCGCGAACAGGGCCCGGTCCATGCCCACGCCCCGATGCAGGCCTTCCAGCACCATCTCCAGCATCAGGTTGATGTCGAAGCGCCCCTCGACCAGGCTGGCCAGTTCGCGCAGGATGCCGAGCTGCAGGGCGGGGTCCGGCATGGGTAAGGGTGAGGCCTCGACCTCGGCGGTCGCAGCCGCCAGCCGGCCGCCGCCCTCCCGGGCCGGCAGCGGGATCAGCTCCATGGCGGAACCGGCCCCGAAACAGGCGGCGACGCGGGCCGCCTGGCTGGCGTTGTCGTGGACCAGCGACTTCACCTCGGCGAGCGGCAGATAGAGGTTCTCGGCAATACGTCCCAGCAGGCGCTCCATCTCCGGCGACTCCCAGCCCGCTTCGGCCTGTTCCGCCAGCTCATGGGCCACCAGCACGTTGCCAACCCGCGGGTCGTCGTCGGCCTTGTCCTCCAGGGTGTGCAGCAACAGCTCACCCAGGCGCCACTGGCGTGACAGCCCCAGGCTGAGCTCGGAAAACTCGAACCCCAGCAGTTCCCGGCTGACCTGATCGGTATCGACGGCGGGCCGTGAGAGGGCCTGATCGAGCGCCTTGGCAAGCGGGGTATCGAGGCTCCAGAAGGCCAGTTGTCCCAGCTTGCACAGCAGGGTGGCGATGAACACCTCTTCCGGGGACTCGTCACCGCGCCGCTCGGCAAAGGATCGGGCCTGGACCGCGGCATGGAAACAGCGCGCCATGTGCTCTGCCAGGCGTGCCTTCTGCGCACCCCTGGCCACCGACTCGACCACGGCGATGGACAGGCAGAGACTGCGCACGGTATCGAAACCGAGCATCACCACGGCCCGTGACACCGTACTGATACGCTTGCCGGCCAGGTTGTAGAGCGGGCTGTTGGCGATACGCAGCAAGCGGGCGGTCATGGCCGCATCCTGCAGCACCACCCGCGCCAGTTCCGAGGCGGAACTCTCGCCATCGGAGGCCACGCCCGAGATCTGCTCGATGGTACGGGCGAACACCGGCATGCCGCGCTCGCCGATCACCTCCACCCACTCGGCGAGATTGCGCGGCGTCTTCTCCGCCGTCACCGCCGTTTCCTCCACCATCGTCGCTCCCTCGGCAGCCGCCACCCGTGTCGTCCTCCTGTCAGGGCCGCACGAGGGCGCGGCCATCTCTCAGGTTGTCGGTTGCGGCCCGGGCATCTTGAACGCCGCCGGCGGCTTGCATTGCGGAAACAGGCGGGTAGGCTGTCGGCAAACAGCAATGAGGACATCCCCATGTACACCACCCTGGTCCATGTCCATGTCAAACCGGAACAGCTCGAGGCCTTCATCGACGCCACCCGCGCCAACCACCTGGCCTCGGTGGAGGAGCCGGGCAACCTGCGCTTCGACCTGCTGCAGTCGGCCGAGGATCCGACCCGCTTCGTGCTCTACGAAGCCTATGCCAGCGAGGCCGACGCCGCTGCCCACAAGCAGACTGCCCACTATCTGCGCTGGCGCGAGCAGGTGGCCGGGTGGATGGCCGAGCCACGTCGCGGCGACCGCTATCACGGCCTGCTGCCAGAGACCGGCCCGGCATGAGCCTGTCCTTCTCCATCGCCCGCCTGCCACGCATCGAGTTCGGCGCCGGCTGCCTGAGCCGGCTGCCGGCCATCGCCGCCGGCCTCGGCCGCCGTGTGCTGCTGGTCACCGGCGGCCGCTCGCTGGAGCGGCATCCGGCCTGGCCGCGCCTGCAGGCCGGCCTGGAGGACGCCGGGCTGCAGATCCAGCGGCTGCGCATCGAGGGCGAACCCTCGCCACAGCAGGTCGATGCGGCGGTACGCGACTTCGCCGGCGCGGACATCGAGCTGGTGATCGGCATCGGCGGCGGCAGCGTGCTGGACGGGGCCAAGGCGATCGCCGGGCTGCTCAGGGTCGGCCGCTCGGTGATGGACTATCTGGAAGGGGTCGGCCCCGAGCTGGACTACCAGGGACCGGCCGTGCCCTTCATCGCCGTACCCACCACGGCCGGCACCGGCAGCGAGGCCACCAAGAACGCCGTGCTCAGCGTGATCGGCGAGCAGGGCTTCAAGAAGTCCTTCCGCGACGAACGGCTGGTACCGGCCTGGGCAGTGGTCGATCCGGAGCTGCTGGCCGGCTGTCCGCCGGCGTTGATCGCCGCCAACGGCATGGACGCCCTCACCCAGCTGATGGAATCCTACGTCTCGCTGCGCGCCAACCCGATGACCGATGCCCTGGCGGTGAGCGGCCTGCGCGCCCTGCGCGGCGCCCTGCTGACCTGGTACGAACAGGGCGCAGCGGCCCGCGAGGCCCAGGCGGCCATGGCCTATGCCGCCCTGCAGTCCGGCATCACCCTGGCCCAGACCGGGCTCGGCTCGGTACACGGCCTGGCCTCGCCGCTGGGTGCCTTCTTCCCCATCCCCCACGGGGTGGCCTGCGGCACCCTGCTGGCCACCGCCACGGCGGTCAATATCCGCGCCCTGAGTGAGCGGCAGCCGGACGCCCCGGCCCTGGCGCGCTACGCCCGGCTGGGGGAGATCCTCTCGGCACGGCGTATCCGCGAACCGGAAGTGGCACGGGAGGCGCTGCTGAAACGGCTGGAGGACTGGACCCGGCGCCTGGACCTGCCCCGGCTGTCGGCCTATGGAGTGAAAGAGGAAAACATTCCCCGCATCGTCGCCCACAGCCGGGGCAGCAGTATGCGCACCAACCCCGTCGAGCTGAGCGACGCGGAGATCGCGGCCATCCTGCAGGCACGGTTGTAACCCGCCTACCCCGGATATTGCACCAAGGCGGCCCGCATGATCGGCGTGCAGGCTGGTATACAAGGCCAGGAGGCTCGCAAATAGGCCCTCGTGGCGGAGTACACTTTGCGCCTGTTCGATAGACTCCGGGCATCCTGCCCTTCGAGCCAGCCTTGCGGCTGTTCAAGATCGCTCCCCGCGATTTTGTCAGAACGAATCGGGCTGCAGACCTTGGGGCAACAGGCGGGGTATGACAGAGACGGATGGTGGCGGCGCTGTAGCAGCGAGCCACCCCGGGTTCAGTTGAAACAGACGGGGTTCTCTTCCCGCAGCACCTCCCGCGGCTGGCTCTCGGGCGTGTCGCGCTCGGCTGCCAGTTCCAGGAAAGTGGCCAGATTGATGCTGTCGAGGTACTCGAAGATCTGGTCCGAGAGTCGGCTCCAGAGTTCATGGGTGAGGCAGCGCTCGCCGTTCTGACAGTCCTCACGACCGTTGCACAGGGTGCTGTCCATGCGTTCGTCCACCGCCAGGATGATGGCCGCGATCGAGATCTCGCTGCTGGGCTTGGCCAGGCGGTAGCCGCCGCCCGGGCCACGCATGCCTTTGACCAGCCCACTGCGCCGCAGCTTGGCAAACAGCTGCTCCAGGTAGGAAAGGGAGATACCCTGGCAATTGGAGATCTCCGCGAGAGTCACGGGCCTCTCCTGGTCGTGGATGGCCAGATCGATCATGGCCGTGACTGCATAACGTCCCTTTGTCGATAACCGCATCGTCGATCCCTCCTGCGCGATGCCACCCGGCACGGCGTGGTTCCTGATCCGTTCTGTTTAGAATTTAGAATAATCTTATACGTATCTTGAGCGGATTAGTCAACTATAGCCGGACAGGGTGGCAGACCCTGACAGCATCCTTAGGGCCTGTTAACACTATCCCAATGGGCTCTGTTGCGCCTGAAAAAGCGCCAATCAAGGCGCGAGGAGAGAGGTTTGGTGACTCCAAATGAACGACGAGCAACGCGGAGTGGCGCTTTTTCAGGCGCAACCCGGAGGGCTGGGGCTCTTTTTCCGCCCAGCGGCGTTATCATTCGCTCATGTAGACTGACTACATTTCGCTCATTCTGCCTTGCTGGACGGAAAAAGAGTCCCAGCAGAACCCATTGGGATAGTGTTAACAGGCCCTAGGGTAGTTATAGACCAGAACAGGGGATCAGTCGCGGCCGAACTCGGCCATCAGGGCGTCCCAGGACGGGACCCCGCACAGCGCCTTGCCCGGCACCTGGAACCGGTGCCCCTGGCGCAGGCAGTAACCGAGCCATTTCTGCAGGAAGCGGTTCATGCGCCACTTGTCGTCGAGGCTGCAGGCACGGCGGTTGCGGTCGTATTCGGCCTCCCGCCGGCCGCGGCGCCGGCCACAGCTCAGCACCTCGGCCAGGCGGGCATCGTGATAGATGCGGATGCGGATGTCCGGCGCCGGGAAACTGCCCTGCTCGTCCTCGAACAGGTAGGTCAGCACCAGGGTGGTGGTATAGGGGCTGCGCTCCAGCACCCGCAGGTGCAGGTCCAGTGCCTGGTCGACCCGCGACAGGGTACGCTCGTCGATCCGCTGCAGATCCGGGATCAGCTGGCGCAGGCGGATGTAGTTGCACTCGTAGATGGCCATCAGCTCGGCCAGGTCGTGCACCTGTCTGCGCTGGAGTCTTTTTCCGCTCTCGATCAGCATCGCTCGATGATAGCACAAGGCCTTTGCGGTTCCGGGGCGTGCAAAACGCCACCACATTGCTCAGAATAGCCGGGGCGCCCATTGCGCCATCCTGTCACAGGCTATCGACCGATCGGCGCCGGCCTTCACCCGCACCCGAAAAAAACCACGACGAGCCTCAGCATGCAGATCAAGGAAATCGCCACCCGTCCCTTCGACGACCAGCGTCCCGGCACCTCCGGGCTGCGCAAGAAGGTCAGCGTCTTCCAGCAACCGCACTACCTGGAAAACTTCGTGCAGTCGATCTTCGACAGCCTCGACGGCCTGAGCGGGGCCACCCTGGTGCTGGGCGGCGACGGCCGCTACCACAACCGCCAGGCCATCCAGGTAATCCTGCGCATGGCGGCGGCCAACGGCGTCGGCCGGGTGCTGGTCGGGCGCGACGGCCTGCTCTCTACCCCGGCGGCCTCCTGCGTGATCCGCAAGCACGGCACCCTGGGGGGGATCATCCTCTCCGCCAGCCACAACCCGGCCGGGCCAGAGGGCGACTTCGGCATCAAGTACAACACCGCCAACGGCGGCCCGGCACCGGAGGCGGTCACCGAGGCCATCTACCGGCGCAGCCGCGAGATCGAACGTTACCGGATTCTCGAGACGGCCGACCTCGACCTGTCCCGCGACGGCCGGCAGACGCTCGGCGAGATGCAGGTCGAGGTCATCGACCCGGTCGCCGACTATGCCGGGCTGATGGAATCGCTGTTCGACTTCGAGGCCATCCGCCGCCTCCTCGCCGGCGGCTTCCGGCTGCGCTTCGATGCCATGCACGCCGTCACCGGCCCCTACGCGGAGGAGATCCTCCAGCAGCGCCTGGGGGCACCGGCCGGGAGCCTGCTCCACGCCACGCCGCTGGAGGATTTCGGCGGCGGCCACCCCGACCCCAACCTGACCTACGCCAGCGAACTGGTCGAGATCATGTACGGCGAGGACGCCCCGGACTTCGGCGCCGCCTCGGACGGTGACGGCGACCGCAACATGATCCTCGGCCGGCGCTTCTTCGTCACCCCCAGCGACAGCCTGGCACTGCTCGCCGCCAATGCCCGGCTGACTCCGGGCTACCGCGACGGCCTGAAGGGCATCGCCCGTTCCATGCCCACCAGCCAGGCCGCCGACCGGGTGGCGGAGAAGCTCGGCATCCCGGCCTATGAGACGCCAACCGGCTGGAAGTTCTTCGGCAACCTGCTGGACGCCGGCCTGGCCACCCTGTGCGGCGAGGAGAGCTTTGGCACAGGCTCCGACCACGTGCGCGAGAAGGACGGCCTCTGGGCCGTGCTCTTCTGGCTCAACATCCTGGCAGCGCGCGGCGAACCGCTGGAGACCATCGTCCGCGCCCACTGGCGCGAATTCGGCCGCAACTACTATTCCCGCCACGACTACGAAGGGGTGGCCACCGAAGCGGCCCAGGGGCTGATGGACGCCCTGCGCAAGCGCCTGCCGGACCTGCCCGGCCGTACCCTGGGCGGACACCGGGTCGACTACGCCGACGACTTCAGCTACACCGACCCGGTCGACGGCAGCCTGAGCCGCGGCCAAGGGCTGCGCATCGGCTTCAGCGACGGGGCGCGCATCGTCTTCCGCCTCTCCGGCACCGGTACCGAAGGCGCCACCCTGCGCGTCTATCTGGAACGCTACGAGGCGGATCCGGCACGCCAGGATCAGGACGCCCAGAGCGCACTGGCCGGGCTGATCCGGCTGGCCGACGAACTGGCCGGCATCCGCGAACGCACCGGTCGTGAACGCCCCACCGTCATCACCTGAGCGCCTCCCGGCCCTGCCCCGCTTCGGGTAGAATGGCCGCCCCGGTCCGGCCTGCCGGACCTGACCCACAACCACGGCGGACATCCCATGGCGAGCCTACCCATCCTTCTCGATCCGGCCCGGCTGGAAGAGCACCTCGGCGACAGTGGCCTGCTGGTGGTCGACCTCAGCCGCGCCGAACACTATGCCCGCCACCATGTGCCGGGGGCCGTGCATCTCGACTATGCACGGCTCATCGCCAGCCGCCAACCGGTGATGGGACTGCTGCCGCCGGCCGCCGCCCTGGCGACCCTGTTCGGCGAGCTCGGCATCACCCCGGACACCCATGTGGTGGCCTGTGACGACGAGGGCGGCGGCAAGGCCGGCCGTCTGCTGTGGACCCTCGATGCCATGGGCCACGGCGCCTGGTCGCTGCTCGACGGCGGGCTGCACGCCTGGGCCGCCGAGGGCCATCCGCTGGACAGCCAGCCGGTCGAACCCCGCCCCGCCGCCCCCTATCCGGTCCAGGAGAACCCGGCGGTGATCGCCACTGCCGAGGAACTGCTGCAGCGCCTCGGCGATCCGCAACTCGGCCTGCTCGATGCGCGCAGCGAGGCGGAATACATCGGCGCCAAGGCCTTCGCCGCCCGTGCCGGCCACATCCCGGGCGCAGTAAACTTCGAGTGGACCGAGGCCATGCAACGGCACAACAACCTGCGCCTGCGGCCGCTGGAGGAGCTGCGCGCCGAACTCGCCGGACTGGGCCTGACCCCGGACCGCGAGATCGTCAGCTACTGCCAGACCCACCACCGATCCTCGCACAGCTATGTGATGCTGAAGGCGCTGGGCTACGAGCGCATCAAGGGCTATCCCGGCTCCTGGTCCGACTGGGGCAACCGCAGCGACACGCCGATCGAGACCTGAGCCCGGCAGCCTGTCGGACTCAGGCGATCGGAGCGAGCATGGTGGGAGCGCAGGCACGAATGGTCACGATTTCGAGGCGCACGGTGGACCCAGGCAACGGGAAGGCGGCGACAGTTGACCCCCCCCCATGCACAGGGACCACCCGGCGCTCGGTGGTCTGCTGACCCTCCTCGCCTCGCTGATGTTCGCCTCCCTGGGCGCGGTGATCCGCAGCCTGTCGACGGAGCTGTCCACCGAGCCGATCGTCTTCTTCCGCAACCTCTTCGGGCTGCTGATACTGCTGCCGGTCCTCTGGCAGCAGGGTTTTCCCAGCCTGCGCACCCGGCGCCCCGGCCTGCACCTGCTGCGCAGCCTGGCCGGGCTGGCAGCCATGTACTGCTTCTTCTATGCCCTCGGTCAGCTGCGCTTGGCCGAGGCGGTACTGCTCAATTTCAGTGCCCCCCTGTTCATCCCGCTGATCGCCGCCCTCTGGCTCGGCGAGCGCACCACCCGACCGGTGGCGATCGCCATCTCCATCGGCTTCCTCGGCATCCTGCTGATTCTCAAACCGGGGATCGGCCTGTTCTCACCCGCCGCCTACATCGGCCTCGCCTCCGGCGTGTTCGCCGCCCTGGCCATGGTCTCGCTGCGGCGCATCACCAGCACCGAGCCGGCGACCCGGGTGGTGTTCTACTACGGCGTGGTCTGTACCCTGGTCTCCGCCGTACCCATGCTCTGGGCCTGGCAGACGCCGGATGCCGGCCAGCTGCTGAGACTGGCCGCCACCGGCCTGTTCGCCACCGCCGGCCAGCTGCTGCTGACCCGCGGCTACGCCCTGGCCCCGGCCGCCCAGGTCGGCCCCTTCACCTACACGGCCGTGGTCTTCGCCGGCCTCTATGGCTGGTTCTTCTGGCAGGAGATGCCGGATCTGCTGTCACTGGCCGGCGCCGGGCTGGTGATCGGCGCCGGGGTGCTGGCGATCCGCCGCAGCTGACGGCAGCAGGGTGTCCTCGTCTCGCTAGGGCGTGGCTGGACCCGCCGGGGATCGCGGCCGGGAGGCCGCTCCTACGGGGCATGGCGGCACAATGGTAGGAGCGGCCTCCAGGCCGCGATTGCCTAAATCCGACAGGCTGCTAGCCCGGATATTGCACCAAGGCGGCCCCTATGATCGGAGTGCAGGCTGGTATACAAGGCCAGGAGGCTCGCAAATAGGCCCTCGTGGCGGGGTACGGTTTGTGCCTATTCGATTTCAGGACGAATCCTTCGTGCAATATGCGGGCTAACGGCGGCAAGGTGTCCTCGTCTCGCGAGTCCCGCATCGTGCACCGAGGCGGTCCCTGTGATCTGAATACAGTGCCATACTGTTCCGCTGCATCACACGCCGGGGATCGCGGCCGGGAGGCCGCTCCTACGGGGGCATGGCGGCACAATGGTAGGAGCGGCCTCCAGGCCGCGATCCCCCATCTACTGTCCACGACTTACTGCCTACGACGGCGGCAGGCGCAACAGGTGTTCGCGGTAGAAGCGCAGCTCGGCGATCGATTCGCGGATATCCTCCAGCGCCAGGTGCACGGCCTTCTTGGTGAATTTCTCGGCCAGCCCCGGTGCCCAGCGGGCGGCCAGCTCCTTGAGGGTGCTGACGTCGAGGTTGCGGTAATGGAAATAGGCCTCCAGCCGGGGCATGCAGCGGGCCAGGAAACGGCGGTCCTGGCAGATACTGTTGCCACACATGGGCGAAGCCCGCTCCGGCACCCACTGGCGCAGGAATTCCAGGGTCTGACGCTCGGCCTCGGCTTCGTCGACCCGGCTCTGGCGGACACGTTCGATCAGCCCGGACTGGCCGTGGTGGGTCGTGTTCCACTCGTCCATGCCGTCCAGCACGCTCTCCGGCTGGTGAACGGCGAGCACCGGCCCCTCGGCGAGGATGTTCAGCTCGGCGTCGGTAACAATGGTGGCGATCTCGATGATGCTGTCGGTCTGCGTATCCAGGCCGGTCATCTCCAGGTCGATCCAGATCAGGTTGCTGGCATTGGCGGGCATGGCTCGGGATATCTCCGCGTCTCGCTAAGGATGCGCGGCAATGTACCGCAATCGGACCGGGCTGGCGAATCCACCAAAGCATTTGGGGATTTCGTGGCCATCCCGGCCGGGTAACGGACAGGATGGCCCACTGGCATCGGCAAGCCGATGTGTGACAATATCGCCCGGCCGATGACGGCAGCCCGAGCAGACCCCATGAACATCGTCACCGAGATCTTCCTTGCCCTGCTGGCCGGCGCCACTGCGCTGCAGCTCTGGCTGCAACAGCGCCAGATCAGCCACGTGCGCCGGCACCGCGACCAGGTGCCGCCGGCCTTCGCCGCCGCCATCCCGCTGGAGGCACACCGGAAGGCCGCCGACTACACCCTGGCCAAGACCCGGCTGGGACAGCTAGAGACCCTGTACGAGACCGGCCTGCTGCTGCTCTGGACACTGGGCGGCGGCCTCGACTGGCTCGACGGCCTGTGGCGTACACTGGGCTGGGGGCCACTGGCCACCGGCGTGGCGGTACTGCTCAGCGCCTTCCTGCTGATGGCCCTGCTGGAGCTGCCCTTCTCCCTCTGGCATACCTTCGTCCTCGAGCAGCGCTTCGGCTTCAACCGCACCACGCCGCGCACCTTCCTCGGCGACCTGCTCAAGCAGGCGCTGCTGATGCTGCTGCTGGGCGCACCCCTGCTGGCCCTGGTGCTCTGGTTGATGCAGGCGGCCGGTGCCGCCTGGTGGCTCTACGTCTGGCTGGTGTGGATGGGTTTTACCCTGCTCATGCTCTGGGCCTATCCGGCCTTCATCGCGCCACTGTTCAACAAGTTCACGCCTCTCGACGACGAGCGCCTGCGCAGCCGCATCGAAGCCCTGCTGGCCCGCTGCGGCTTCACCAGCCGCGGCATCTTCGTCATGGACGGCTCACGCCGTTCCGGCCACGGCAACGCCTATTTCACCGGTCTCGGCCGCAACAAGCGCATCGTCTTCTTCGACACCCTGCTCGATTCACTCTCGCCCGAGGAGGTGGAGGCGGTACTGGCCCACGAGCTCGGCCACTTCCGCCGGCACCATGTGCGCAAGCGCATGATCGCCATGGCCCTGCTCAGCCTGGCGGGACTGGCCACCCTTGGCTGGCTGATCGAACAACCGGCCTTCTTCCACGGCCTGGGCATCAGCCAGCCCTCGACCTACATGGGCCTGTTGCTGTTCCTGATGCTCAGCCCGCTGCTCGGGGTGTTCCTGCAACCACTGATGAGCCGGCTGTCGCGCCGCCACGAGTACGAGGCCGACGACTACGCCGCGCACCACGCCAGTGCCCGGGATCTGATCCAGGCACTGGTCAAGCTGTACCGGGAGAACGCCAGCACCCTGACCCCGGACCCGCTGTACTCGGCCTTTCACGATTCGCATCCCCCGGCCCCCCTGCGCGTGGCCCATCTGCAACGCCACGCCACCTGAGCCCAAGGAGACAAGCCAGCATGCGTAACGCCCTCATCCCCATCCTTCTGTTGCTGCTGACGGCCACGGCACCGGCCACCGCCGCCGATCCGGAAGCCGGCCGCAGCCTGCACGACGCCCACTGCCTGCGCTGCCATGACGACGGCGTCTACCGGCGCAGCGAACGCCGGGTGGAGGACCTCGACGGCCTGCACAGGCAGGTCCGCCGCTGTGAGCAGAGTCTCGGCCTGCGCTGGTTCGACAACCAGTTGGAGGACGTGGTGCAGTACCTCAACAAGCGCTACTACCGCTTCTGATGGGCCACAGCCGTGGCCACCCCCGCCGGGCCGATCACCCGCCGGCCGAGCTGCGCGAGGGCCGGGTGGTACAGCACCATGGCGCCACGGTGATCGTCGAGGATACGGACGGAGGACTGTTCAACTGCAACATCCGCAAGCGGGTGGGCCGGGTGGTCTGCGGCGACCGGGTCCGCTGGCAGCCGACCGCCGAGGGCCAGGGCGTGGTGGTGGAGCTGCTGCCGCGGCACGGCCTGCTGACCCGCCCCGACCCGCGCGGCGGCGCCCGGCCGCTGGCTGCCAACATCGACCAGATCTTCGTCGTCTGTGCCCCCGAGCCACCACTCAGCGAGGCCCTGATCGACCGCTATCTGGTGGCCGCCGAACTCGCCGGCTGCGCGGCACTGATCCTGGTCAACAAGTCGGACCTGCTGGATGCGGCGGCGCGCGAGGCATTGCGGGAACGGCTGGCCGAATTCGAGGCCATCGGCTATCCGCTGCTGTTCGTCAACAGCCGCTCGGCCGAGGGGCTGGCGCCGCTGCGTGCCCACACCCCGGGACGCACCAGCATCCTGGTCGGCCAGTCCGGGGTCGGCAAGTCCTCGCTGGTCAACGCCCTGCTGCCGGACCAGGCGGTGCGGGTCGGCGCCCTGTCCGCGGCCAGCGGCCTCGGCCGCCACACCACCTCCGACACCACCCTCTACCACCTGCCGGACGGTGGCGACCTGATCGACTCCCCCGGCGTGCGTGACTTCCACCTCTGGCACATCGACCGCAGCGAACTGGCACGCGGCTTCCGCGAATTCACGCCCTTCCTCGGCCAGTGCCGCTTCCACAACTGCCGCCACATCAACGAACCGGGCTGCGCCATCGAACAGGCCGTCGAGTCAGGACGGATCAGCCCCCGCCGGCTGCAGAGCTACCGACAGATCTACGCCCAGCTGGAGGAGGCAGAAACGCGCTTTTGAGCGCGAAGCTGGGGATTAGAAGCTAGAAGCTAGAAGCTAGAAGCTAGAAGCTAGAAGCTGGAAGCTGGAAGCTGGAAGTTAGAAGGGCGGGCAACTCCTGGCTCCTGGCTCCTGGCTCCTGGCTCCTGGCTCCTGGCTCCTGGCTCCTGGCTCCTGGCTCCTGGCTCCTGGCTCCTGGCTCCTGGCTCCTGGCTCCTGGCTCCTGGCTCCTGGCTCCTGGCTCCTGGCTCCTGGCTCCTGGCTCCTGGCTCCTGGCTCCTGGCTCCTGGCTCCTGGCTCCTGGCTCCTGGCTCCTGGCTCCTGGCTCCTGGATTCTGGATTCTGGATTCTGGATTCTGGATTCTGGATTCTGGATTCTATAGCAGCATTTCGCGCCGCATCGCGGCCTGGAGGCCGCTCCTACCCTCTGGCTTCTGACTCAGCCCGGCGGCCAGCCCAGCGGCCGCCCGCCCAGCAGGTGCATGTGCAGGTGGAACACTGCCTGGCCGGCCTCGGCGTTGCAGTTGAAGACGGTACGGTAACCGCGTTCGGCGATGCCTTCCTCCGCGGCGATCTGCTTCGCCGCCAGGAACAGCCGGCCAACCAGGGGGGCCTGCTCCGGCTGCAGGTCGTTGAGGGTGGCGATATGGGTCTTGGGAATGATCAGCACATGGACCGGTGCCTGGGGATTGATGTCGCGGAAGGCCAGGATCTCGTCGTCCTCGTAGACCACATCCGGCTGGATCTCGCCGCTGGCCATCTTGCAGAACAGGCAGTCAGACATGCTTCTTCTCCCGGGGCTGTGGAACGGCCCCCATTTCACCGCAAAGCCGCGGCCGACGCAAAGGCTGGAGGGGACTCAGACGAAGTAGTCGACGCTGGCCGCGCGCCCCGGCTGGATGCGCTCGGCGGTATGGGCCTGATAGGCCGCGGTGGCCCGCCGGCCCTGGCCTGCGCCGGCTGCCCCGTCGAACAGCCGGCCGCGCAGGTAGTCGCGGGTGGCGGGGGTCTCGCGCCGGCCGCGCTCCAGCACCTCGCCCTGGATCACCTGCTCCACGGTGACCCGTGGCCGGGCCGCGGCCCGTGTCTCGACCACCGGCTCCACCCGCAGCACGGTCTCGCGGCGCTCCGCCCGCAGGGCGGGGGGCTGGGCGGGATTGCCGTAGTGTGAGAGCCGCGAAATATCCATGCAGAGCGTCCCTGGGCGTGGCGTCGAAGGCGGGGTCAGAGTTCCCGGCGGCCCGCGAAGGCGTGCGCCAGGGTTCCACCGTCGATATATTCTAGTTCACCACCCAGGGGGACGCCATGCGCCAGGCGGGTACTGCGGATGCCGCGGCCGCGGGCCAGCTCGGCGATGTAGTGGGCGGTGGCCTCACCCTCCACCGTGGGATTGGTGGCGAGGATCAGCTCACGCACCTCGCCGCCGTCGAGCCGGGCCGCCAGGCGGTCCAGGCCCAGCTCGTCGGGACCGATGCCGTCCAGCGGCGAGAGGTGCCCCATGAGCACGAAATACAGACCGCGAAAACCGGTCGCCTGCTCGATCAACCGGACGTCGGCCGGGGTCTCGACGATGCACAGCAGGCTGCGGTCACGTCCGCTGTTGCTGCAGATGGCGCAGCGTGCCTCCTCGGTGAGGGTACGGCAGTCGCTGCAATGCCCCACCCGTTCCATGGCCTCGTCCAGGGCACCGGCCAGACGGCGTCCGCCCTCGCGGTCGCGCTCCAGCAGGTGAAAGGCCATGCGCTGGGCCGACTTGGGCCCGACCCCGGGCAGACAGCGCAGGGCCTCGATCAGGCGTTCGATGGCGGAAGACTGGGACACGCGGCGCCGGCCGGGTTCGTTGCCTGACGGCGGCTCAGAACGGCAGCTTCATGCCCGGCGGCAGATTGAGGCCGGCGGTCAAGCCGGCCATCTTCTCCTGGGCCATGGCCTCGGCCTTGTGCAGGGCGTCGTTGCAGGCCGCGGCGATCAGGTCCTCCAGCATCTCCTTGTCGTCACCCAGCAGACTGTCGTCGATGCTCACCCGGCGCACCTCGTGACGGCCGTTCATCACCACGCTGACCATGCCGCCACCCGACTGGCCGGTGACTTCCATCTCCGCCAGTTCCTCCTGGGCCTTCTGCATGTTGGCCTGCATCTGCTGGGCCTGCTTCATCAGGTTGCCTAGACCGCCTTTCATGGTGTGACCTCTCGTGTGCTATGCGCTAATCGATGGGCTGAATGGTATCGGTTTGCACCCGCGCGTTGAAGGTCTCCTCCAACGCGTGGATGGTCTCGTCGTTCTCGATCGCCTGGCGTGCCGCCGCCTGCCGTTCGCTCGCCTCACGCGCCGCCCGTTGTGCCGGCGTCTCCTCGCCGGGGGCCTCGGAACGGATCTCCAGGCGGATCTCCCGGCCCAGATGACGGCCGAGCGCCTCGGCCAGTTTCCTCTCCAGGCTGGCACCGAGCAGATGGGCATGGGCGGGATCGAGCAACAGCTCCACCCGATCGCCTTCGCGGCCGGCCAGGGTACAGTTCTCCGCCAGCTGGCGCACCATGCCGCGCAGCTGCATGGCCTCGATCAGCGCCGGCCAGTCGCCGCCGGCGGCGGCCGCTGCCGGCGCCGCCGAGGGCGCAGCCGGCGCGGCGAACGACGCGGCAGCGGCCCCGGACCTGGCAGGTGCCGGAACCGCGCCCTGGGGCGCAGGCGCCGCGCCGCTCACGGCCGGCCGGAAGGCCAGCATGCGCAGCAGCACCATCTCCAGCCCGCCGCGCGGATCCGGCGCCAGCGGCAGGTCACGGCGGCCGATCAGGCCGATCTGATAGTAGAGCTGCACGTCCTCACGACCGAGCAGGGCGGCCAGTTCCAGCACCTGCTCGCGGTCACCCTCGCTGTCGTCCACCGCTTCCGGCAGCAACTGGGCCACGGCAATGCGCTGCAGCAGCGACAGCAGCTCGGCCAGCACGGCGGCATAGTCCGGCGCCCGCTCGGCCAGCGCCGCCACCGTGCGCAGCAGTGCCGCGGCGTCGGCGGCCGCCAGCGCCCGCAGCAGCTCGTAGACCTGGCCGCGTTCGATGGAGCCGAGCATGGCCCGCACCTCGGCCTCGCGGATACTGCCGCCGCCGTAGGCGATGGCCTGGTCGAGCAGGCTGAGGGCATCGCGCATGCTGCCGTCGGCGGCGCGCGCCAGCTCGGCCAGCGCCGCCGGCTCCGCCTCGATGGACTCACGGCCCAGCACCTCGGCCAGGTGGTCGCGAATCGCCTGCGGCGGCAGGCGCTTGAGATTGAACTGCAGGCAGCGGGAGAGAATGGTCACCGGCAGCTTCTGCGGATCGGTGGTGGCGAGCAGGAACTTGACGTGCGGCGGCGGCTCTTCCAGCGTTTTCAGCAGGGCGTTGAAACTGTGGTTGGAGAACATGTGCACCTCGTCGATGAGGTACACCTTGAAGCGGCCGCGGGTCGGGGCGTACTGCACGTTCTCCAGCAGCTCGCGGGTCTCGTCGACCTTGGTGCGCGAGGCGGCATCGACCTCGATCAGGTCGACGAAACGGCCCTCGTCGATCTCGGTGCAGGCGCTGCACCGGCCACAGGGTTCGGAACCGACACCCTGCTCGCAATTGAGCGACTTGGCGAAGATCCGCGCGATGGTGGTCTTGCCCACGCCGCGGGTGCCGGTAAACAGATAGGCATGGTGCAGGCGGTCGTTGTCCAGGGCATTGACCAGGGCGCGCAGCACGTGCTCCTGCCCGACCATTTCATGGAAATTGCGGGGCCGCCATTTGCGCGCGAGAACCTGATAGGACATGCGAGATATCTGAAAGTCGATGGCCAGGGGCCGGCAGGGCCCGTATCACCCGCCTGGCATCCGGCAGAAGATGGAGGCGGCCTGCACCAGCCACACTCCGGCACCCGAGTCCACTGCTGCCGCTGCTCCCTTCCGGGCCTGACGGGGTTCACAGCTTATCGTTGCGGAGGGACCGGCACAAGCCACCATTGACCGGCATAAAGAGCGGTGCAGGGTAAAACAGATCGCGGGGGGTTGCAATCGCGGCCACCGGGCCGTCCACAACCGCTTGGGTTTCAGTCCCTTGCACTCGCCGCCGCACTGCCGTTGAAAAGGAGATATCCCGCCGCGACAGCGGGCAAAGGGGATCTCCGCTCGCGGGCCCGGGGCCGGCTTGCGCCGGCCCGCCGATACTGGTTATATATACAGTAGTCGACCAGGAGAGCAGCAAGACCTGAGGAGCCATGGCGGATCACCACCCCAACAATGACGGCCACTGGCCACGGGCGATCATCCTGGTCGACATGAACGCCTTTTTCGCGTCCATCGAGCAGCAGGACCACCCGGAATGGCAAGGCCGCCCCATCGCCATCACCAACGGTGCCCAGGGCAGCTGCATCATCACCTGTTCCTACGAAGCGCGGGCCTATGGCATCCATACCGGCATGCGCCTCAAGGCGGCACGCCGGCTGTGCCCGGAACTCATTCAGGTGCCCTCCCGACCCGAGCGCTATGCCGCGGTCTCCTCCAACATCATGGACGCCCTCAGCACCCTCACCCCCGACGTGGAGGTCTTCTCGGTGGACGAGGCCTTCCTCGACGTGACCCGCTGCCAGCGGCTGCTGGGGCCGCCCGAGGTCATTGCGCGGCGGGTACAGGCGACGGTCTTCGAGGCCTCCGGGCTGCTCTGTTCGGTCGGCGTCAGCGGCGACAAGACCACGGCCAAGTACGCCGCCAAGCTCGACAAGCCCAATGGCCTGACGCTCATCCCGCCCTGGGCGGCCGAGGCGGCCCTGCGCGACGTCCCGGTCACCGAACTGTGCGGCATCGGCCGCGGGGTCGGTGCCTTTCTCGCCCGCCACGGGGTGCGGACCTGCGGCCAGATGAAGCATCTGCCGATCAGCGTCCTCGCCCGCCGCTTCGGCAACCCGGGACGGCGTTTCTGGTACATGGCCCAGGGGCGTGACCCCGACAGGGTGCGCAGCAACGTGGCCGCGCCGCAGTCCGTGGGCCACGGCAAGGTCGTGCCACCGGGCAGCCGCGACCGCGAACTGCTGCTGACCTATCTGCTGCACATGGGAGAGAAGGTCGCGGCGCGCCTGCGCCGGCACCGGATGCGCGCCTCCCGCTTCTTCATCGGCCTGCGCCTGCGCGACCGCTGGCTGGGCGAGACGCTGCAGCGCCCCGCCCCCACCAACGATGGCCGCGACATCCATACCCTGAGCCGGGCGGTGCTGACGCGCCGCTGGCACGGCGAGGGCGTCTTCCAGGTGCAGGTCACGGCCCTGGACCCCCGCCAGGGCTGTGAACAGGGGGATCTGTTCGCCGCAAAGAGCGGGCACCACGACCGCGTCAACGGCGTCATGGACCGGGTCAACGCCCAGTACGGCGAATTCACCCTGATGCCGGCGCGGCTCCTGAACCGCTCGGCGATGCCGAACGTGATCGCCCCCTCCTGGCAGCCGCGCGGCCACCGGAAGACCCTCTGAGCATGTGCAGCGGCGTCTATTACGGCTTCGAGGGAGAGGATCACAGGGTCTATTTCCCCAACCCCAGGGCCACCCTGCCCGTGCGTCGCAGGGACGGCAGCACGATCCTGCTGCCCTGGGGTCGGCGTCGGGAGCAGGCGGGCCAGCTGCCGCTCGGGGGCTGGGCACGACTGGACGCCATTCATGGCGGCCGCTGGGACCGCTGGCTGCCGGTGCCGGTCAAACTGCCCATCAAGAGCTTCATGGAAAAGGACATCGAGGGTCAGTCCCACTGGTACGACCTGACCCGGGGCAAGTGGATCCAGGGACTGGTAGCGCGCAATGGCCACGAACGGCGGGTCTACGTGGTCACGGTGACCCCGGAGATGGCGGACGCGGTGCACGAGCGCTGGCCGAGAATCCTCGCCGCCCAGCCCCCGCTGAACCGGTTTCTGCCCCCCGCCCCCTGACCTCTGGATTCCCGCTTCTGAATTCTGAATTCTGAATTCTGAATTCTGAATTCTGGATTCTGGATTCTGGATTCTGGATTCTGGATTCTGGATTCTGGATTCTGGATTCTGGATTCTGGATTCTGGATTCTGGATTCTGGATTCTGGATTCTGGATTCTGGATTCTGGATTCTCCCCCCTCAGGCTCTCCGCTGCCGCCCCTGGCTACCCCGCGGTGGCCGGTGCGCGGCCTTGGCCTGCCCCTCGCCGCCATTACGGCGGCGACGGCCCTCGGCCTGTTTCCGGGGCTGGGTGCGACCCTTGCCGCCGCGGCCGTTCTGGATGGGCTCGGCCCTGATGCTGGGGTCCGGCTCGTAGCCGTCCAGCACCTCGCTGGGGATCCGCCGCTTCAGCAGCCGTTCGATATCACGCAGCAGCTTGTGCTCGTCCACGCAGACCAGGGACACTGCCTCGCCCTCGTTGCCGGCGCGACCGGTGCGGCCGATACGATGCACATAGTCCTCCGGCACGTTGGGCAGTTCGTAGTTCACGACGTGCGGCAGCTGATCGATATCCAGGCCGCGGGCCGCAATATCGGTAGCGACCAGCACCCGCAGCTCTCCGCTCTTGAAGCCGGCCAGGGCCCGGGTGCGGGCCCCCTGGCTCTTGTTGCCGTGGATGGCGGCGGCGCTCAGGCCGTCCTTCTCCAGTTGCTGGGCCAGGCGGTTGGCACCGTGCTTGGTACGGGTGAAGACCAGCACCTGGCGCCAGTTGCGTGAACCGATCATGTGGCTCAGCAGTTCGCGTTTGCGGTTCTTGTCCACCGGATGCACCACCTGGGCGATGCGCTCCGCCGTGGTGTTGCGGCGCGCCACCTCGATCAGCTCGGGACGGTCGAGCAGGCGGTTGGCCAGCTGCTTGATCTCGTCGGAGAAGGT
This sequence comes from Thiohalobacter sp. IOR34, assembly GCF_030406045.1. Taxonomy (GTDB): domain Bacteria; phylum Pseudomonadota; class Gammaproteobacteria; order Thiohalobacterales; family Thiohalobacteraceae. The sequence goes on along the minus strand of NZ_CP128988.1, from coordinate 915,540 downwards.
GGCGGAGAACAGCAGGGTCTGGCGCGCGCCTTTGTCGGGCAGCAGGGCCAGCACCTTGCGGATGTCGTGGATGAAGCCCATGTCCAGCATGCGGTCGGCCTCGTCCAGCACCAGGATCTCGACCTGCGACAGGTCGACCGTCTTCTGGCCGGCATGGTCCAGCAGCCGGCCCGGGGTGGCCACCAGGATGTCGACGCCACGGCGCAGCCTGTCGATCTGCGGATTGATCTTGACCCCGCCGAAGATCACCGCCGAACGCAGCGGCAGATGACGCCCATAGGTCTCCACGCTCTCGCCGACCTGCGCGGCCAGCTCCCGGGTCGGGGTGAGCACCAGGGCCCGCACCGGGCGCCGGCCCTTGGCCGGCGAGGCGGCTGAGAGCCGTTGCAACAGTGGCAGGGTGAAGCCGGCGGTCTTGCCGGTGCCGGTCTGGGCACCGGCCAGCACGTCCTTGCCGTCGAGAATGACGGGGATCGCCTGACGCTGGATGGGGGTGGGTTGGGTGTAGCCCTGCTCGCCGACGGCGCGCAGCAGTTCGGCCGACAGGCCGAGGGTATCGAATGACATTGGGTCATGAACTCCAGTCTTGCCCTCCCAACGGCAGCATCTGCTGCTGGGAGCCGGTCCGGGCTGGATTGAGGGATTCTTCAAGCGGGAGGCCGCCCCCGGAGGGGCGAGGCGAACGGCTCAAGCATCTTTCCGGCGATCCAGCGGATCGCGATGGGTGCAACCGGTCAGGCACCCGGAAAAGCGTTACTATAGCAGAAAACCAGGGCCGCAACCGGGAAGGTGGCAATTTTTCTTTTCATGTCATGGCGGACCCTAGCAGCCTGTCGGACTTAGGCGATCGTAGCAAGCAGGGTGGGAGAACGAGAACGAATCTTCACGATTTCGAGGCGCATAGTGGGCACTACGCAACGAGAAATCGGGGAGATTCGGGCCGCTCTCCCACCCGCGCAGTAGATCAGTCCTGAGTCCGACAGGCTGCTAGCCCGGATAGTGCATCAGGACCCCGGATGATGGCGTGGCTGGACCCGCCGGGGATCGCGGCCTGGAGGCCGCTCCTACGGGGCATGGCGGCACCATGGCAGGAGCGGCCTCCAGGCCGCGATTGGCGCGGTGTTGAGTCTGCCGGATTTAGGCAATCGTAGTGCGCATGGCGGGAGAGCGAGCACAAATTTTCACGATTTCGAGGCGCATCGTGGGCACTACGCAACGAAAAATCGGGGAGATTCGGGCCGTCCCCACCCGCGCAGTAGATCAGTCCTGAGTCCGACAGGCTGCTAGCCCGCATATTGCACCAAGGCGGCGCGCATGAATGGGGTTCGTGCTGTAATACAGGGACAATATGGCCATGAAAGGCCCTCCGGGCGGGTTACAGTTTGCGCCTATTCGATGTCAGGCCGACTCTGGCTGCGCATCTCGGGCGATCCCCCTCAAGCCATGGCAACGGCCATGACTTTTCGGACGATCACCCAAGCTGCCTTGCCAGCCTCGCCCTGAGCATCGAATCCTTGGTGCAATATCCGGGCTAAAGGGGAAACGATGGCGATAACACACATCTGGGTCGATGCCGACGCCTGCCCGCGGGTGATCAAGGAAATCCTGTTCCGGGCCGCGCAGCGGGTCGGCGTGCCGCTGACCCTGGTCGCCAACCAGCCGCTGCAGGTGCCCCGCTCGCCACATATCCGTACCGTGCGGGTGGCCGCAGGCTTCGACGTGGCCGACGCCCATATCGTGCAGCAGGCCACAGCCGGCGAGCTGGTGATCACCGCCGACATCCCGCTGGCTGCCGAGGTCATCGCCAGAGGCTGCCTGGCACTGAATCCCCGGGGTGAACTCTACAACGAAGACAACATCCGCCAGCGCCTGAACATGCGCGACTTCATGGACAGCCTGCGCAGCAGCGGGGTGGACACCGGCGGGCCCGCCGCCTTCGGCCAGGCCGATCGTCAGGCCTTCGCCAACCAGCTGGACCGGCTGCTGGCCGGCTGAGCGCCAGGGCGCGGCAGGGGCCGGAGTCAGCCCGGAAACCGCTCGGCATGGCGGGCATAGAACCACTTGAGAGCGAAGGGCGGCAGCAGAGTGGTGAAGGCGATCACCATCACCAGCGCGGCATAGACCTCGTTGTCGAAGATGCCACCGACGCGACCCAGCTCGGCAAAGATGAGCCCCACCTCTCCCCGCGGCACCATGGCCATGCCGGTCACCCAGCGCACCGCCCAGGGCTCACGAATGAACCAGGCACCGACCAGCTTGCCGAGCACGGCGGCCAGCAGCAGGGTCAGTGAGAACCCCCAGATGAAGGGCGAACTCCAGTCGATCTCGCGCAGATTGAGGGACAGCCCCACGAAGACGAAGAAGATCGGGGTGAACAGGTGCACGATGGGCTTCATCTGGTCCTCGATGCGATGGGCAAAGGCCTCATCCGTGCGCAGGGCGATGCCGAACGGCAGAAAGAAGCGCCGCGACAGCGCCAGTCCGGCGGCAAAACCGCCGAGCAACTCCGGTGCCCCCAGGGCATCCGCCAACCAGGCAAAGAACAACACCAGCGAAACGATGGTGGTGGGCAGCAAGCCGGGCGTGTCGCTGAGCGAATCGAAATGCTTGATGAGCAGGGAGATCAGCCGGGCGGCGACCGGGGCCAGAACGAAGAACGCGCCGACGAAGAGCAGCACCTTGCCCGCGTTGAGCAGACTCACCCCGCCACCGATGGAGAACTCGTAGAGCAGCGCCAGCAACACCACGCCGAGCACATCGTCGAGCACGGCTGCGCCCAGCACGATCTGGCCCTCCGGGCCATGCTGGCGGCGAAGATCCGAGAGCACGCGCACCGTGATGCCGATGCTGGTGGCCGTCAGGGTGCCACCCACGAACAGCGACACCAGCATCGGCAGCCCGAACAGCCAGTAGGCCAGACCAAAGCCGAGCAGCAATGGCAGAACGAAGCCCACCCCGGCCACCTGCACGGACTTCAGCCCGGAACGGGCCAGACGCCGGACATCGGTTTCCAGACCGACCTCGAACAGCAGCAGGATGATGCCGATCTCCGCCATCAGCTTGATGGCCTCGGCCGGCTCTATCCAGCCGAACAGGCTGGGCCCCAGCACCACGCCGGCGAACAGCTCGCCGATCACCGAGGGCGCCTGCAGGCGCACGGCCAGCTCGGCGAACACCCGGGCCGTCATCAGGATGATCAGCAGGTAGAGGAAAAACGCATGGGTCTCGATTGGGCACCTCCGGCGGTATCGATGGCCAGGACCGGCCTTCCCAGACTAATGCAGCGGCGTCCCGCATTCACGCATTCGTCCCGAATCTGCGGCGCGATGACGATGGCAAGATGGCAGAGTCTCTCTGCGTCACTGCTGCCACCCCGGACTGTCAACTCACTTTACACGTCCCGCCACACCGGGAACCGGCACGCTTCCAGGCAACCCGCCTCAACTCAATAAAAAAACAGCCTTTTTTTCATTCGGTCTCGTCATTCCCGTCCGTTTCGCTATGTCAATATGTCAACAGGATTTACAACGCCCGTCCAGCCACGCCACCTCTCAATCCACGACAGAGCCAACACCCTGTTTTGCATGGCCTCCTGATGCATGGCCCGGCTGATGCATGTTTACCGGTGCAGAACCTCGGGCAGGACAAGGAGTCGCATCATGAACAGCCACCTCAAATCCCAACGCATCGCAGCCGAGATCACCCTGGCAAGCGCCATGTTGCTTTCGGCCATGGGAACGGCCCAGGCCGTCCCCTTCCAGCTCGGCGACGTGTTCGCCGCCACCGGCAGCGGCAACATCCAGCATTGGCGCTCCGGCAGCCTGCTGGCCACCTACAGCACCGGCCAGGGGGGATACACGACCGGCATGGCATTCGACTCGACAGGCAATCTTTATGTCACCAACTTCAGCGCCGGCAATGTCACCCGTTTCGACAACACGGGTAGCGTGCTGCCGCCCAATCCCTTCGTCACCAACGACAGCTCGTCATCCAACGAATCCATCGTCTTCGATGCCGCCGGCAACTTCTACATCGGCCAGGCGGATGGCACTGCCGACGTCATGAAATATGCCGCAGACGGCACCTTCCTCGGCCGCTACGACGTGGCGACAGAAGGTCGTGGTTCCGACTGGATCGATCTGGCCGCCGACCAGAAGACGCTCTTCTATACCTCCGAGGGGCGCTACATCAAACGCTATGATGTCGCAGCCGACGTTCAGCTGGCAGACTTTGCCAATCTGGGTGGCGGCACCGCCTACGCCCTGCGGCTGCTTGGCGATGGCGGCCTGCTGGTGGCGGATTCGGCCGATATCAAGCGCCTCGATGCTGCTGGCAACGTCATCCAGACCTATGACATGGCCGGCCAGGACAACTGGTTCGCCCTCAACCTGGACCCGGACGGCAAGACCTTCTGGAGCGGCGATCTCGGAAGCGGCAAGTTCGCCCAGTTCGACATCGCCAGCAGTGCACTGCTCGGTTCCTATGATACCGGCTGCGGCTCCTACTGCCTTGCCGGCCTGACGGTCTACGGTGAAATCACTGCGGGCGGTGGCGGTGGCGGTCCCACCGCGGTACATGAACCCGCCAGCCTGGCCCTGATGAGCATCGGCCTGTTGGGCATGGGCGGAATCAGGCGTGCGGGCAACAAGGGTTAGGTTCTGCGCGGCGATTATTCGTCTGCTTCCCCATCGGCAAAAACCTCCGGCACAGCCGGAGGTTTTTGCCGGCCTTGAACCAGGCTTACCGAACCCCTTCCGGGATCTGTCCGGCACCGCCATCCAGCTCCCCACAAGCCGTTTCCGGACGTCCAGGCTGTACCTCGGTTCGGACCATTCGTGTATACTGGAGTCGTCCTGATCCTGACGACTGACCCAGAAAATATGCCAGATTTTTCATGGCCATGAGAGAACGGATGGACACGGGACCCCATACCTAGAAAGCATGACTGCAGAAGCCGACGCGCGGCATGGTCAGGATGGCCGGATGCCACTGCAGAAGACCATGCCAGACCACAACAAACAGAGCATGACCGATGAAAGCTGTCATTCTTGCCGGGGGGCTCGGAACCCGCCTATCGGAAGAAACCAACAACAAGCCAAAGCCGATGGTGGAAATCGGAGGCAAACCGATCCTCTGGCATATCATGAACATCTATTCTGCACAGGGAATAAACGAATTCATCATTGCGCTGGGCTACAAGGGTGAAACCATCAAGGAATATTTCCTCAACTTCTATTCCATCAATAACGACATCAGCATCGACCTGTCGAGCGGCGAAACCACCATCCACGGCAACAAGCAACCGCACTGGAAGGTACATTTGATCGACACCGGCCTGCACACGCAAACCGGCGGCCGACTGAAACGCCTGCGTAGCTGGCTCAAGGACGAGGAGACCTTTCTTTTCACCTATGGTGACGGTGTCTCGGACATCGATATCAATGCCTCGATAGCATTCCACCGCTCTCATGGGAAGCTGGCCACAGTGACTACCGTGAAGTCCCCTGCCCGCTTTGGCCGTATCGGTTTCGAGGGTGAAAAGATCCGCGAGTTCTACGAAAAGCCCCAGGAGGCCGAGGGCTGGATCAATGGTGGCTATTTCGTGCTGAGTCCAAAGGTGATTGACTACATCGAGGGGGATGAAACCCCTTGGGAACGCGAGCCTGTGGAGAGGCTGGCTCGTGATGGAGAACTGATGGGCTTTCGCCACTATGGTTTCTGGTCCTGCATGGATACGCTCAGAGAAAAGATCAGTCTGGAAGAACTGTGGAATAACGGTTCGGCACCCTGGAAGATCTGGTAACAACCAAACATGGCAGCCAACGCCCACCCTTTGCGCATCCTGTTGATCGGTGCCGGCCACTTCGGACGCGCCCACCTGGAGGAATGGCGCAAGCTGGCGGAGGAGGGGCTCATAGAACTGTCGGGGATCGTGGTAAGAAGCCGGGAATCACGCGATGAGCTGACAAGAGCATACACCATCCCCGTGCACACCCGGCTCACCGACAAGCTGCTTCAGGGCGTCGATGCCGTCGACATCGCCACACCGGCGGACACCCACGAAAAACTCATTCGCCGCTGCCTGCCCCATGCCCATGTCCTCTGCGAGAAACCGCTCGTCGACAGAAAAGCTGACCTCGCCGGGCTGATCGATTTCGTCCGCGGTTCGACGCATCGCTTGATGGTGGGACACATCTACCGCTTTCACCCGGTTCTGGAGAAGCTCGCCACACTGGCTGCTGATATCGATGCACTACCCGTCGAGATCCGTGGCACACTGACCAACCCGGAAAAACCCGGTATCGAAGCACTCGATATCAATCTCGAATTCCTGCATCTGTTCGATATCATAGATACCCTGTTCGGCGGCAAACGCCCGTTGAGATCACATGCCACCCGGCACGGCAACAGCCACCGGGTGTGCCTGCAATATCCAGGCAGGATTCACGCCGATCTGACCATTGGCTGGCAGGGCCAGGAAGCGAAACGGCAACTGGAACTCGTCTTTCCAGACCGCAGAATAATCGCCAACTTCGCCGACAACGCCATAACCCTGCATACAGCAGGGCACATGAAGAAGATTTTCCTACCTCCCGGACATGCAGCACTGTCCAACGAACTGCAGCATTTTGTCGAATCCCTGCGACAGAATGGCAAACCCCTGCCGGATATACGAACCGCGGCCCGCATAAGCCGTATCGCCATGGATGCCAGTCCCCGAAGCTTCCGCAAGGCCCGACCCAGGGTGGCCATTGTCGGCGGGGGCATCTTTGGCATCTCCTGTGCCCTGGAACTGGGCAGATTCTGTGACATCCATCTGCTGGAACGGCATGCTGAGCTGCTGACCGAGGCCTCATATCTGAACCAGTGGCGTCACCACTCGGGTTTCCATTACCCCAGAAGCACGGAAACCGTTCAGGAAGTACAGGCCACCAAGCATGAGTTCGAGGAAGTCTACAACGATGTCATCGTTCGTGACTTCCCCTCCTTCTACTGCACCTCTGCCAGCGGCAGGGAGATCCCCAAGGAACGCTACCTCGCGGCCTGCCGGCAGAACCGCCTCAAATTCAGGAGAAAATCTCCACCCAGCAGTATCCTCGACCTGTCCCGGGTCAGCCTGTGCCTGGAAACCGACGAAGCCATTATCGACATCGACCGCCTGAAAGAGAAGGTGGAAAGACAGTTGCGCGACAACAGGCGGATCAAATTGTCGCTTGGCGCCAATGTGCTGGGCGGACGCATCGAAACCAACGGCAGAAAGACGCTACGTTTTCGCATCGACGGCAAAACCCGTGAACAGCAGTTCGATTATGTCATCAACGCCACCTATGCAAATTCCAACCTCATCGCCAGATGGTTTGGCTTTCCCCTGCGCCCCTTGCGCTTCGATGTGATGGAACTTGCTGTCATCAGGCTGCCTGCACCGCGGATCTCGGTCACCATACTCGATGGCCCCTTCACCAGCCTGGTCAGCATGGGCAGGGACAATCTCTTCATGCTCTCGCACATCCATGAATCGCTGCTGGAAAGCGTCGTTACCGAAAGCGGCCTGCCTCCCAGGTGGAAACGATTCACCTCCAACTACCACAATCTGCTCAAGCACGGACGCCGTTATCTGCCCATTCTCGACAAAGCCGAATACGTCGAATCGCGTTATGGAATCAGAACCGTAAACGCCTACAGCGAGGATTTCGATGGCCGCCCTACCGTCGTCACCGACCACGGTTTCGGCTGCTTCTCTATTCTTGGGGGAAAGATCGTCACCAGCGTGAGCAATGCCCGGGAAATCGCCGCCAAGATCGCAGCCGAGCGAGACATACGCATCTAGCCCGGATATTGCGCGAAGGATTCGAGTTTCAGGACTGATCTACTGCGCGGCTGGGAGAGCGGCCCGAATCTCCCCGATTTCTCGTTGCGTAGTGCCCACGATGCGCCTCGAAATCGTGAAGATTCGTTCTCGTTCTGCCACCCTGCTCGCTACGATCGCCTAAATCCGACAGACTCCTGGGGCCTGTTGACACCACGCCAATCGCGGCCTGGAGGCCGCTCCTACCAGGGTGCCGCCATGCCCCGTAGGAACGGCTTCCAGGCCGCGATCCCCGGCGGGTCCAGCCACGCCATCATCTGGGGCCGGATACAATATCCGGGCTAGCTAAGCCGGATATTGATCCGGGCCATCACCAGTTGTCGCCGGCCATGGCCCGACGATACAGGTCAAGATAGTCCTCGGCCATGCGCCGCGAAGAAAAGCGCCGCTCGGCATCATCGCGGCATTTCTGCGGATCGATTTCCGGCAATCTCTCGAAGGCCTCGGTCAGACTTGACAGATCATGGCAGAGAAACCCGGTTTCGCCGTGTATCACCTGCTCCGGCACTCCACCCTCGGCAAACGCAATGACAGGCGTTGCCGAGGCTAGTGCCTCAAGAATCACCAGGGGAAAAGCATCGAACCATCGTGGTGTCTGCACCAAGGCAGCGGCCTCACGCAGACAGTCTTCCGTACCACTGATCTCACCCAGATAACTGACGTGGCGCGACATCCAGAGCAGAGGCCTGACAAGCGCATTGTAGTACAGCGGCTCCTCGACATTTCCGGCCAGAGCAAGCTTCCTCCCTGAACGCCTCGCAGCCATGATGGCAAGATGCTGGGCCTTGTATCTGGCAATCTTTGCGATATGCACCAGCTCATCGCTCTTGCTGAGCGTATACTCCCAGTCGTCGAGCGGCAATCCGTAATGGACATAGCGGGTCCCTTCGCCACATAGTTCCGCATGCGCCTTGCTGCTGGCCACAAGATTGCTGCGGCTGAACCCCGGTGGTGGTGGTATACAAGTCGAGATGACCGCCGGCAGAACATCCGGGTGGCGCACCGGGAAAAGGTTCTGGAACGACCAGTCATGAATCACGTCGAACTGTTCGCGTCTCGTCAGCTCCACAAGAGTTTCATAGAGCGGCTCCTCGGAGAGCAGATCGCCTTCTCGGCGGATTCTGACCCAGGGGCGATCCGGATCGTAGGCAGCCACCTCCACGGTACGTCCGGAGCAGCGGCTTCTAGGTGGCGCAACCAGTGTCACCTCATGACCGAACTCCACCAGTGCCTCGACCAGCGAATGAACCACTCGCTGGATCCCTCCATATCCTATGGGAGGCGTGGAGTTGTAGACAACTGAAACCACCAGAATCCGCATATACCGCATCTCCTCAATGCGAGCGCCTGAAAAAGCAACCCTGTATCCGCTGCCGGTCGTTTGATACCTGTTCTTGCCATGCACCGAAGCCGCCAAAGGGCATCCAGCCCTCTCTCGCATGATGCAGCCGGATGCGAAATCCGCGAGGGGACGGCAGGTTTACGGAAGGCTGCGCCGATGCTCTCTCCGCCCGGCTGGCAACAATCACATTGGCATCGAAAGTATCTGAATGATATTATTTTTTATCGGTTCGGAGCCAGCATCATGGTTCGTGGAGCGGCCATGATAACTCATGCCGGGCACCACGCGAAGACAGCACATGGCACCGACGGATGGAACGAGATCCTGGCGGGTCTCGCACGGACAGACAACAGCTGAGAGGACTGGATAATGGGGGGGTTCTGGAATAACCGCAATGTCTTCGTGACAGGTTGCACGGGCTTTCTCGGCTCATGGCTCAGTCAGGAGCTGATTCATCGGGGAGCGCATGTTGTCGGTCTGGTACGTGACTGGGTGCCCGAATCCCATCTGTTTCAGAATGGCGGCGGTGACAGGGTCACTCTGGTCCGTGGATCACTCGAGGACCTGCCGGTTATTGAACGTGCGATCAACGAGTATGAGATCGATACGGTCTTCCACCTTGCCGCCCAGGCCATCGTCGGTGTCGCCAACCAGAGTCCGGTTGCAACCTTTGAGGCAAACATCATGGGCACCTGGAATGTGCTCGAAGCCTGCCGCCGCATTTCGTCGGTAAAGCGGATAGTCATGGCTTCGAGCGACAAGGCCTATGGTGATCAGAAAACATTGCCCTATACCGAGGAATTCCCGCTCCAGGGACGGCACCCTTATGACGTGAGCAAGAGCTGTGCGGACCTGATCGCTGCAACCTACCACCACAGCTATCAGCTTCCTGTCTGCGTCACGCGCTGCGGCAATCTCTTCGGTGGTGGCGACCTTAATTTCAACCGCATCATTCCTGGCACGATTCGCATGGCACTCAACGACGAGCGCCCCGTTATTCGCAGTGATGGCACGCCATTACGCGACTATATATACGTGAAGGATGCGGTAGATGCCTATCTGCTTCTTGCGGAAAAAATGATCGGCAATTCCGTGCAGGGTGAGGCTTTCAACTTTGGAACGGCGAAACCCATGTCAGTCCTCGAAATCACCAACAAGGTTCTTGAACTCATGGGCAGGTCAGATCTCGCACCGCTGGTTCTGAACGAGGCCAAGGGAGAGATCCTGCACCAGTACCTTTCCTCGGACAAGGCAAGGCGCTTGCTTGGCTGGGAACCGGTCTCGAGCCTGGATGACGGGCTGCGAGCGACGATCGACTGGTACAGGAATTTCCTGTCGGCAAACCACTGACCCGAAGAGGGAACGAAGGCGACACAGCCTGCCCAGACCATGGCCACGATACTGATAGGCATCCCGACGAGGAACAGGCCGCACTATGTGAAGGAGGCCATATCGAGCGTCCTCGACCAGACATTCCAGGACGTGCGCGTTCTGGTCAGCGACAATGATTCCGAACCGGCGGCATCCAGGCAGGTCAGGCAACACATCGAGGAATTGAACGATCCCAGGGTCTCCTACTATCTGCAAGCCGAGAATGGCGGCGAGTATGGGCAGGGCCGTTATTTCATGCGATCACTCCAGGACGAATCCTATTTCATGATCTTGCATGACGATGATCGCCTGGAACCTGAACATATCGAATACGGGCTGTCGAAGCTGAACACCGACCCTGAACTGGCCTTCTTTTCCAGCAGCCAATACCTGTTCGACGAACGAGGCAGGACTCTGGAGGAGATGACCGAGGAATACTGCAGATACCAGAGCCGCGACCGTTTCCCGGAGGGACGCATGGACGATGCCCTCGAGATTCTGCTCGAATATGGACTGTTCTCCATCTCCGGCAGCATCTTCCGTGTGAGCGCAATCCGCGAGCATGGTCTGGTCGATGATGATTGCACAGGACTCTACCCCTTCGAGTTCAACGTGTTTCTCCGCATTGCTGAACGTCGGCTACCGGCCTATTACACCCCACGGAAACTCTCCGGATACCGCTGGCACAACGAGTCCATGCGCAACACCGATGGCTCGACACTGAATCTCTCCATGGTGGAGACGCTGATAAGGATCCTTGAAAAACGCCACTTCGATGGACGAGCGGAGCGGCTACGCAAAAATCTGCTTTCCTACAATTACCGCAACTACGCGTTCATCCAATATGTGGCAGACAACCCGACAGGGTGCTACCAGGCCTTGCTTCGTGGCTTGAGACTCAACCCCATGGCACCCAGCATCTGGGCCTATCTTGCCCTTGCTGTCTTTGCACCCTTCATCATCAGACGACGCTGGGGTCCACGCATCAATCTGGCACCCCCTCTCTAGCCCGTGCAAGGGCCTGTTATCCTCACGCCAATCGCGGCCTGGAGACCGCTCCTACGGGGCATGGTGGCACCCTGGCAGGAGCGGCCTCCAGGCTGCGATCCCCGGCGGGTCCAGACACGCCATCATCCGGGGGCCTGATGCAATATGCCAGCAACTCTGATCAATGGGTGCGGCCACCCTCCCATGGCAGCAGAAGAGCCTACCACTCCAGGCTCTTCTCATAGCCGTAATCGATAAGAGGCTGTCCGGCTTCTTCCTTGAACAGATCGACCAGTTCCTGATCGAATACCCGCTTCCACTGATTTATCCGGCCCTTACGAAAGGTCGGGCTGGCACTCGAGAATACCCTCCTGGCCGTTTCATCGATCCAGTTTTCATCCATATCCACCTCCAGGAATTCAAAAAGTCGCCGCAATGAATCCCTTTGCGCCTGCTCGGAGCCTCCGCCTCCGGTACCGACCAGATCCTCGAATCGGATGACCAGGCCTGCGTGTTCCATCCAGCCTCGCATCCCGTCGAGAATGGCCCGAATCGACGGAAGCCCGGAATTCTCATTCCCGAGGATGGATATCCGTATGGCATTCTTCCTGTCCAACTGGCCTGAGAATGCATGGTGGAAACGATGCTTTTTCATCTTCATCAGATAGGACGATTGGGAGATAACCACATCACGGGGATCGCGAATCACGAAAATGCTGCGCACCCCGGACTCGGATACGTCCCTAACCCGCCGGTCGGTGCAAAAAAGATGCGAGACGAGCAACTGTCCGGGATCGAGTTTGCCGAGCACCCCACCGAGCCCCAATGCAGGGTCGAGGTTGCACTCGTCGAGGGTCGGCATCAATCGCCTGTAGAGCGCGGGATGCAGGCAAATGGCACGTTCCACCAAATGTGTGCCTGCCTTCGGTACCGATACGCAGAATATTCTCGGTGACGAGCTCGCCAGGAGTCGATTGCGCAGCTTGCCTGGCGTCAGCCCAAATCGCTGCAGCGTCCAGGCAGCCTTTGACAAGACATGCTGAACTTCCTGGACCCAAGCTGTACTGGACATGAACAACACCGACGACGCCCTATTTGACAGCTTGATTATGCGGTTTCCTGGTGATATTCGCCAGCAGATAGGGATTCAGGCCAGTCATCATCAGAAACGATGGCAAACGATCGATGAGCTGCAGGTAGAGGCGAAACAGCCCGGAAACCGGCTTCAGCAAGGGAGAGTTACGAAAGGCAAGGCCAAGGTAGTTGGCAACCGCCAGTGGCCGGACCGAATAATCGCCGTCCAGATGGCACAGGTAGTTCCTGATGTCAGCGTAACTGGGCAGAAAGGGATTCCAAGGCGAATGGAAAGAAAGGCCTGTCTTGCTGGCAACGTCCTGGAGGAACTTGACTCGCGATATATTATGCTGAAAATCTATGGGAAACCCCCGATTCGGGCAGGCAATGACCAGATTCCCATCTTTCTTCAGGACCCGGGTCGCCTCGCGCAGGAAGCGGATCCTGCTCGCTTCATAATCCGGATACAGTTCGGCCGTTTCTCCAACAGCTCCAACGTGCTCGATGACCCCCAGGCTGATGACCACATCGAAAGTCTCATCTTCAAAAGGAAGCGTCCTTCCATCCGACAGACAGAGATAGCGGGGATCCAGGCCGTGCTCGCCCCACCAAACGGCTCGCCATCCCATGTCTATGCCATAGGTCTGCCTGAAACCATTGGACTGAAGCTCGAAGACATCGGCGGCACCACCACAGCCCAGACACAGGATCCGATCAGAGCCAGTCACCCCCCATTGTTCCAGCAAGGGGACGAAATAGCGCCTGAAGCGCTGCCTTGTAGTCTCATCTTCCTGTTCGAGAAAATCGGTATCGGATGCCATGCCGCTGTATTCATCCTGCGGCTTGTCTGGCGCTTCGAATGACAGGTATCCCCGATTCCTGAAAAATTCACGGCCGCATCCTTCACACCGAGGCACAGATTCAAGATTGGCGCCGTCAATCTGCAATCGATGATGACAGCTCGGACATATATACATCTCCATACACTCCAGAATTTATTCTATCAACCCTTGCCGGGCTAATATTGCCGACGCTATTGTTTCCGCGACAACCGACTGCTGATCCACGACGACATGGACAGCTTGGCCTGCTTTAGCTGCTGTTTCAGCCTTACGAGATACCATTTTGGCATCGACTGGGGCAGAACATACCGATAGCTCGGGACTAGAATCGGCCGATAGGCGCGCTTCGACATTGTCAGATTGGGATAGCGATGCACGCTCTGCGCACCCATGTCATAGAACGGATAGCCCCTTTCAATGGCCCAGCGCATACCCTCCCAGTACATCAGATTGCTGGGCAGTCCCTTGCTGCGCTCATAGTCGAGAATACCCAGCCAGCCGAACACGTGTCGACCTACCAGGTGATACAACCCGCCTACAATCTCGCCATGAAGTCGAGCAACCATGAAAAAGCTCATGTCCGTTCGGAGCACGGCCTTCATGTGGTCCTGTGCCGGCAGCCTGAAGCCCTTCTGTCCATTTGCTATACGCCTGGCCAGATCATGGAAACGTACAAAATCGTCTTCCGATTTCGTTTCCTCAATAACCAAGCCGCCTTTTTGTCCACGTCTGACAGCCTGCCGGCAACGCTTCTCCATCCGCTTCCAGACCGCGTCTTCTCCCTCGCGGAGATCGACGACAAAATTATAGAGGTCGTCCGGTGAATTTCTGAAACGGTCGAGCGAAGGGCAGCGCTGATTGGTCAATATCTCGACGGAGCCAGCTCTCAGCCCCTTGATCGTTTCAAGCCATCTTTCAGACCCGCCATGCAACTCAGGGCTACCCACAATGGCTCGCGTTATGCCAATAAGAGGCTTCCTCTCTACAAAGACCTCCATTCCTCCGAGATCGAGCACTTCCATGCCATAGGCCTGGGCAGACAACGAAGCATAGGTCTTGTTCTGGTAGAACTCATAGCCACCCTCATCAAAACCGATCTCGGTCGCAGTTGCGACACGAAACCCTTCGGCAAGATCGTGTCTCATCTGCCACGGCCTTTGGACGACCCGCACAGAGCGGCCCCTATCCAGCATTTGCTCAATACCGCCCCCCTCGTCTTGGCCCGCATATTGCGCGAAGGCGGCCTCAAAAGCGTAATTTTTCTGGTTTTTATCAAGGCAGTGATCCCCTCTGCGAACAATTGTGCCCTGTTACAGTTTGTGCCTATTCGTGCAATATGCGGGCTAGCAGCCTGTCGGACTCAGGGCTGATCTACTGCGCGGGTGGGAGAGCGGCCCGAATCTCCCCGATTTCTCGTTGCGTAGTGCCCACTATGCGCCTCGAAATCGTGAAGATTCGTTCTCGTTCTCCCACCCTGCTCGCTACAATCGCCTAAGTCCGACAGGCTGCTAGCCCTTATTATTGAAACTTGTAATCGACCGGATGAAGGCCAACGATCCCGACCAGAGTGATCGTCTGCGTCTTGGGTACTCCAGCAACGACATAATCGATCCGCCAGATGCCCCCGGAGCCGGTATAGCTCAACATCGCACCTGCACCAAACCCGTCAAATAGCAGGAGGTCGCCTCCCAAGGCCTGATTACCTTCAAAATCGAGTACGGCTCCACCATCGCCCCGCCTGAACACGAACACATCTTCACCTGGCCCTCCCTTCATGACGTCGACCCCCTCGCCACCAAAGATCAGGTCATTGCCAGCACCTCCATCGAGATAGTCGTTTCCTGAATCGCCCCGGAGATAGTCAGACCCGTCACCGCCAAGCATGAAGTCAGCACCATCATCCCCAACCAGCATATTGGCGCCGGAATTGCCAATCAGCGTATTGTTCAACTCATTGCCAACACCGACAATATTTGCATTGCCAGTCAGCACAAGATTCTCGATGTTGCTGGCCATGTAATAATCGACGCTGCTGCGAACCTCATCGGTACCGCCGCCAACGAATTCATAGATACGATCATCCGCATCGTCGATATCATATACATCGTTGCCGGGCCCGCCGACCATGCGATCCTTGCCCGGCCCTCCCGAGAGGAAATCATCACCCTCCCTGGCGACCAGAATGTCATCACCTGTGTCACCATACAGCGAATCATCGCCCGCGCCGCCATGAAGAATGTCGATGCCTGGGCCACCTATAAGCTGCCCATCCGCCTCGACAAGATTGATTCCACCAAAGAAATCCGGCGTTCCATTCTGTTTCAGCTGGTTCCAGCGATCGATATCCGCCCCGGATTCGCCTCCTCCCCACTGGAGACCTACATCAAAGCCCCATAGAAACCAGTCACCGCCCCCTGCCTTGTAATAGCGGTTACCCTGTATGATTTGTTCGAAGAAAATCGTTGGCGCATCGATCAGAATCGCATAGGTATTATCCCTGGTTGGAACAATGATATTGTTCATCACCGTGTTATTCTTGGATTGACCATCCAGTTCAAGATTGTAGGCCCAGATACCAAACTCTGCAGGACGGGCAAACTGCGCATGCGCATTGGATTTCATGTTGGCAAACAGTACATTCTCGTAGAAGGTGTTGTCAGACGAACGCAATGCATTCATCCCTGGACCACCATTGTTGAATGATATGTTTCCATATACGTTGTTAAAATCGCTATATCTGTCCAGCTGGATACCGTTGCCATCGGGGCCCAAAACCTCGTGCGTGTTATAGACCACGTTGTAACGGATAATGTTGTGATTCGCTGCATCTTGAGTGCGTGATTCCGCAAGCAGATGTATGCCGCTGGTCCCGGTCAGGCCAAAGCCGTTCTCCAGAACCTCATTGCCCTCGACTATATAGTAATTGCCGGTCAATTCGATTCCGTGGACACCATTGTAGGAAATCACATTGTTCGATATATAGGACTCGTCACCTGCCACAGCATTGACCAGATTCACTGCCACACCATCGATGGCATTGCTGTGAATCAGATTGCCAGTAATCACATTGCCTGTTCCCGCACCACTGGTGATCCAGACACCTATGTCTGACTCACGGATCTCCGAGTTTTTTATCGTGATGTGATGACTCCCATTGCGGATCACGACTGAACCTTCCCCGCCATCCCGGATGGTCAGACCATCGAGCACCACATATGAGGCATTTTCAAAGATGATGCCTCCACTGATTATCGGATTTCCCACACCATTCTCACGTACGCCATAAGATCCGATTTCTACCGGACTGGATGCCGTACCCTGTGCCGAAACATAGACCTTGCCACCCTTCGATTCGGTGCCAACCTTTTGCAGATAGCGTTTTGCATCCCAGGTCACACTGGCCCATGAATCGAATGGTTTCAGGAATGACCCATCTCCCCCGGGCGGCGCCGTCGGGTCGATATAGATAGTCGGCTTGTCTCCTTGAAGGATCACCCCATTCACTTCGATCAGCTCGAAGTTGCGAACTGTCAGGCCCAAGGTAAAGAAGGTAAATTCAGGGTTGGATGCCACTGCTGAATTCGAATTTATAGCCAGAAATTCGACAAAGGCGTTGAGTTCTGCCTGAACCACCGGATCAGCATACTGCGTCGCAGTCAGCGTCAAACGCAAAGTATCTACACCAATGCCGCCATCATAGAAATCGCCTCCACTATTGCCATCCGTGCCATCCAGTACCAGGATGTCGTCGCCGGCCTCCCCAAACAGAGAATCATCCCCTGCTCCGCCATTCAGTATGTCATCCCCATCCCCTGCAGCCAGATGGTCGTTACCAGCACCTCCTTCCAGCTGGTCGTCACCGCTACCGGCATTCAGCATGTCGTCACCCTCACCTCCAGCCAGCAGGTCATTGCCGGCATTGCCAAACAATGCATCGTTGCCTGCCCCTCCGGTGAGCGTGTCATATCCACCCTTGCCAAACAGGACATCCGTTCCTGCCCCCCCATTCAGCACCACTGGAAAGATGATCTTCAGCGTGCTGTTGCGCGGGATGCGGGTCATGGTCTGCAGCGCGCCCCCCGGCCAGACAACCTGAACCTGGTCGATGGCACGACTTCCGGAACCGACTCCGAAATGAGCAACCATTTCATTCTGTCCCAGGTAATTGCTGCCGGCGTTGAATTCGAATACCTGCTCAGGCGATGTAGGCTCAACGCGAACCTTGACACGCACCCCAATACAAGTCCGATGACCCGCACATTCGATCCTCAACCAGTCGTTGGCATTCCCTCCATCGTTACGATAGAGGACGGGTCGTCCGCCGTTATTTACCACAAAAATGTCCAGATCTCCGTCCTTGTCGTAATCGAAGGTCAGCAGCCCCTTACCTGAAGCAGTATCAGTCAGACCAACAAGAGCGGCCTTCTCGGTGAATACACCGGCACCATCATTTTCCCAAAAACGCATGACATCGTTTTCAAACGGGTCGTCCAGAGTGTAGGTGGCCTCATTTGGAAAATTCATCCCATTGGTCAACACCAGGTCCTGGTCACCATCGTTGTCATAGTCAATAAAGCTCGCCCCCCATCCCCAGCTACCGTCCCTGACACCGGCACTGTCCGTAACATCGGTAAACGTCCGGTCACCATTGTTGCGAAACAGCCGGTTGCCGCTTCCGCGCCATGTGCACGATGCCGTGGCACAGGTATTTTCAGGGTCATATATCGAAGCGACGAACCAGTCGATGCGCCCATCACCATCGAAGTCGGCAAGTGCCGAGCCCATGCCATTTTCGTCCGTCCCTACATTTGCCGCCTGAGTCCCATCGGTGAAGGTGCCATCTCCGTTGTTCCAGAACAGCCGGCTGGTTCCGAAGTCGCCGGTAATCAGAAGATCCTGAAATCCATCCTGGTCAAGGTCGGCGAAGCGGGATGCAAGGCTGAATGTACCAGCAGCCGTTCCTGGCACGGCGTCGACAGAAACACCCGCGGAAAGTGTTACGTCATCGAAATAGCCAGGCCGGGAACTCCCCTGGTTGCGCAAGAGTCTGGAATTCGATGCCGCTGCGCCTGGATTCAGATCATCGGTCCTCCATTCAGTCGTATGGATATCCAGATATCCATCACCATCATAGTCTCCAAAGGTCACACTGAAACCATAGTGCTCGTCCGTTCCGCCGATACTGGCGCCACGTGCCGCTGCTTCTTCCGTGAATCCACCTTTTCCATCGTTGATATACAGATAGAAGCGCTTGTCTGACAAGCTGGTCACATACAGATCGAGATCACCGTCGTTGTCGATATCTGCCCAGGCCGCTCCATTGGAGCCATTCCCGCGCGTTATCCCTACAGCGGCCGCCACATCTACAAAGGTGCCATCTCCCTGGTTACGGTACAGAAGATCTGGTCCATCAAGGCGCGTGACATAGAGGTCCACCCATCCATCATTGTCATAATCACCGGCGGCTGCGGCTCCACTCATGTAATCCGCTTGGTGGAAACTGGGCGATGGATCCGGTAACTGATGTTGCTGATAGTCGATGCCGGCAGCCAGCGTCACATCGGTGAACATGACTGCTGAGACAGCGGATTCATGCCAGAACGTGGCACCGGTCAGCATCGCCCAGGCAAGCACGAGCAGATGATGAATCGCATATCGTCTGTTTTTATTCATGATCTTTCGCATTCTCATCCCGTTCTCACGGCACAGGCTGCCGGGTACAGGGCAGGACTGGGCCATCGCTGACAAACTTCAGGAGCCTGCGACCAGCGCTTGCGGGTCATCAACTTCCTTCATAAGCCGATTCTGAATCACTTTCGGAAACAAGGCATACGGAACCGGGCAAAGGGCAGGCCACCTCCGTGATATTGTTATTCGGAACATGCCCTGCCTGCTGCCTCCGGCAAAACACGCCATCGAAATCGAACAAATAGATGCAAGAACACGGCCAGCCCGACCAGCGCCTACACAACAGCTTGAACAACAAAAGATTTTTAGTTTTTATCCACAGCCGGGAGGGAGCCCGGCACGCCATCTTGCGCAGGTTTGTAAGATTTTACGACAGCCGAGCGCCCCGCATGTCAGGCCTGGCCAGGATATTGCTCCAAGGCGGCCCCTATGATCGGAGTGCAGGCTGGTATACAAGGCCAGGAGGCTCGCAAATAGGCCCTCGTGGCGGAGTACACTTTGTGCCTATTCGATCTCAGAACGCATCTGGCTCCGCCCTGAGAATCGAATCCTTGGTGCAATATTTAACGCCGTATCCTGCCTCAGAGGGTTTCTCAACAGGCTGCTAGAAACGCTTCAGATAGTCCAGGATCCGCTCATTGTGAGCCGGCAGGCCCACGGGCAACAGTGCATAGTTGCGCAGGAATTGCTTGACGTCGGGCAGGATCAGACCTTCAGTCATCAGTTCGGTCCGCATCCTGTCCTGATCGAGAGGGCACTCGTAGAGTATGAAGTTCGTCTCGGTCGGCATGTTGTCTATGCCCATCGCATCCAGCGCGGAAGCCATTCTTCTGCGCTCGGTATGATTGCTGGCAAAGGTTTTCTGCTGGGCGGCCTCATCGCCCAAGGCAGCGATAGCCGCCTGCGCGGAGATGGCCGGCAATGCAAAGGGCATTCCGGCCTTTTCCAGCAGAGCCAGGACCTCCGCCCGTCCATAGGCATAGCCGACCCGGCAGCCCGAGAGCGCAAAGAACTTGGAAAAAGTGCGCAGGCCGACTACCGGGGCCTCGATCGCATCGAGCATCGCTGGCAGATCGAAACGCTTTTCCGGCTCGGCATAATCGAAATAGGCTTCGTCAATAACCACCGTCACATGCGCCGGCACCTGATCCAGGAACTGCGCAAGCTCTGCGGGAACGACCGCCGTACCGGTGGGGTTACAGGGATTGACGAGGTAAAGCAGCCGTGTCCGCGGCGTGATTGCCGAGAGCATTCCATCCAGGTCGTGACGCAGATTCTTTTCCTTCATGCTGCCCAGTTGCGGGATCATGGTTGGCATGAGCTTCCAACGCTGCATGAAGGCCATGAAAAACGACCAGGTCGGCTTGGTGATGACAATATGATCACCGGGCTGTGTGAACACGCGCAACAGCCTGTCGATCAGCTCACTGCTGCCGTTGCTGACGATGACTGATTCACGCATCAGGCCAAGCCGTGCGGCGATCGCGTCACGGAGTTGAGCATACTCGGGGTCAGGATAGCGGTAGGCTGCTGCCCCCGCCACAAAATCCTCCAGCGCCGATTGGACACCCGGATAGTAGTGCATGGGATTTTCCAGCAAGTGCATGTAACTGCCTGGCGCCTCGATAAGCGGTGGCGACACATCCTTGCGATAGGTTTCCGGACTGATGCGTATCGGTGCCGCGGACGAAAGCGGCTCGTGCATCAAGCGTGCTGCAAGGGGATCCGGGCCGAAGGCCGGCTCATTGATTGTACGACCCTGGATTTCTCCGGCAGGCGCCATTGCCGCATAGAGAAAAGCATCGGTGACCACAGAGGCATCGTCCATCAATGCATATTCTGCACTCTCGAAATAGGCCTGTGTCATCGACGTCCTTACCGAACGCGGGCGGATATTGACCGCTGAGACCAGCCCGTCGTCGCCTTCGGCAACCAGGGCCGTGGTAATCCCTTCCAGAGCTGTCTTGGAAACACAGTAGGCGCCCAGGAAAGGCGCGCCCAGGCCCACGATGCCGGAGGAAACATTGATGATGCGCACATGCCGCTTCCGCTGCAGGGCCTGACGAATCACCTCACGAGTGCACAGAAAGGGAGCGGTAAGGTTGCTGCGTAAAACATCTTCCCATTCTTCAGGCAGTACATCCCATAGAGGACGATCCATCGGCCCGGGAGTTGCCGCGTTGTTGATCAACACGTCGATGCCCCCAAAAGCGGACAGCGTTTGTGAAACGAGACTCCGAACCCCTTCTTCGCTGGAGACATCCGCCGCCACGGTCAAAAGTCGCCTGTCCTGCGCAGCGAGGTCGGACGCAGCGAGCTCGAGCTTCGCCGCATCACGTCCGTTCAGGACCACCTTTGCGCCCGCCTTGAGGAACGCACGGGCCAGTTCCAGACCTATGCCTCGGGAGGAGCCGGTAATGACTACCACCTTGCCGGCCAAATCATCACGGCCGTATGATTCAATATCTATTTTCCTGGGTTCAGGTGGAACGGCAGAAGAAGCCAGCTTGCCCCATATTTTCTTTACTAGCAGATAGTTCCTGGCCCAGAACCTGCGCAATCGACGCACTATTTTTCCCTCGCCTGTACACCGGCGGCCACGACCAGCATCGCGGCATGTGATCCGGCGGACACATCCTGGAATTGATCTGTTGTCAACTAAACCACTATTTTTGCATGGTTTATTATGGGTCTATGGCCGATCCTCCCGCTGGTGGAGGACCGGCCCCGCAATCGCGCTTCATGGCTGCGGTGAAATACACCACCCCGCATGCGAAAAGATCGGCAGGGTGTCGCCGGCGGAGGACTGGTATTCGCACCAGAGCAGGAACAGCCCCGTCAGCAGACCGCTCAGCGACTCCCATGATCACCCTGGCAGCGGCCGCGCGCCGCGCAGGGATTCAGCCCCCCCCGGCGGCCATCGGCCTGCTTCATCGGCATCAAGAGCCAGGGAGAACCTGAGTTGCTATGAGCATGCCACCTACTCTACCATTAAAACATCAACCTGATACAGAATAAATCGACCCCGATGAAAGCAAAATTCCTTCTTGGTCTGGCCATCCTCTTGAGTGGCTGCACGACTGGCAACCCCTTTCACACCGGCTCGCTGCCGGACCCGAAAGACGATTCAGCAATAATCGAAGAGGGAAGAATTGCACTCGATAAGGAAGCTGATGACGCCTTGAAGCAGATTCGCAATGGCCTGAAACGTGGCGTATCCGGCTACCGGCTCAGCAGTGGCGACAGACTCGAGGTCCTGTTTCATTTTGGCACGGATCCAGAACCCGCTGAGTACGTACTCGGCGTCGGCGACAGACTGCGGGTGGATTTCTTCTACCACAGCGAGGCATCGAGGGAAGTCGTCATCCGACCCGATGGGAAAATAACGCTGCCCATAAAGGGTGATTTTGCTGCGGCGGGACTGACGCCCAGTGAGTTAAAGGAGTCGGTATATACGGCATTCAGTGATTTCTTCAACGAACCCATAGTCACCATAAGCGTCGAGGAATCCGCGCGTACTGAGGACCTGAAGGATACACTGAGCAGCATCCAGCGAGGCAGAGCCAAGCTGGTCTCCGTCGGCCCGGATGGAAAGGTCTATCTGCCCTTCCTCCCGGGGCTCGATGCAAGGGGGCTCACTGTCGACCAGTTGCGCGAATCGATCAATGTGCATTACAGCCGCCGCTTCGGCAGCCTCTCTGTCTCGGTACTGCTGGACGAAATGCTGGGCAACAGAACCTTTGTCTTTGGTGAGGTTCCGAAACCCGGCATACTGCCCGGGAATCTGCCTCAGACGGCACTGCAGGCCGTGGCTAGTGCAGGCGGCCCGTTACCAACATCGGCCTTGAACAGGATAAAAGTCCTGTATTGGGATGAAGAAAACAGGGCACATGTACGCACACTGGATTTCAACGAGATATACAAAGATCCAAGCAAGGACATCATGCTGCCGAAAAACAGCACCATATACGTCCCACCATCGAGCATCACGGTCGCCGATCGCTTCATGGATCAGTACCTGAGAAAACTGTTACTCTTCAACGGGACCAGTCTCGGCTTCAGTTATGAACTGCATGCTGACAACCCCTATGACTAGCCCGTCCACATCCACACGGAAGAGATGATGAGAGAATTGAGCCCGGTTTCCATGCGGGATATATTGAATATCCTGTTTAAGCATCAGAGGAAGATTCTCGCCGTATTTGCCATCGCCATCGTCTCGGCAACCGGCTATCTGCTCTATACCAGCCCGGTCTACCAGGCAGAAACGAAAATTCTGGTAATGCTGGGACGAGAGAAATTCTCGGCCATCGATGCCTATAACAAGGATACATACAACATCCTGTTCCAGGAGCGTGGTCAGAACATCAATAACGAAATCGAGATCATCACGGATCCTTACCTCACCTACAAGGTGCTCGACAGATTACAGAACGAGATCCAGATCGATGAAAGACCTCCCGAGGATCTATGGAAAAGGCTGAAGTATTACGCGAAGGAACTGCTGAAGGAAATAAAGGACATTGTTTACGCACCACTCTACTGGACAGGGATCAAGACCCGACTCAATGAGCGCGACGCATTGGCCTTGGATCTGGCAGGATCCCTCGGTATCGAGTTCATAGAAGACACCGATATAATCAAACTGACGGTTGGCTGGACCGACCCAAACATTGCTGCCCATATCGCGAATGCCTACGCAGAAGAATATGTCAAGCGCCATATAGAAGTCTTGGCCAGCAACAACTCCCAGAACTTCTATCGTGATCAGATCAAGTTGTACAGCGAAAAGCTTCATGCCATCGAGGCACAGCTCGACGCCTTCCGCAATCAGCACGGGATCAGCAACCTGGCCTTGCAGAAGGAACTGCTGCTGCGCGACATCTCGGAGCTTGAAACACGCTACAATGAGGCACGCATAGCCTTCGAGGAAGAACGAATCAAGTCTGAATCCGTCGAACAGACATTCAAGCGCACGGATGATTGGATAGAAACACCTGACATCGGCGACAAGCTGGCCGACCTAGGCCGGCTCGATCAGCAATATTTTGAACTGCTTGGCAAACGCAACCGACTCTCGACGACCCACACCCAGGAATCACGTCAGATTCGCGACATCGATTTCGAACTCGAACAACTCCGAAATCAGAAAGCACGCAGCCTGATGAATTATTTCAAGACCAGCCTGAATGTTCTTGGTCACAAGAAGGATACCCTGGCCGCCGAACTGAAGGAGAAGAAATCCCTGCTGCAAGCCTTGAACGCCAAGGCACTCAAGCTGGCCGAACTGGAGCGCGCCCACAAGATAAATGAACAGAATTATCTGACGTACCGCAAGAAGGCTGAGGAACTGCGTATTTCTGATGACCTGAATGACAGGAATATAACCAGCATACGGATCGTGAGCCCGGCAACCGCCCCCCCGATTCCTGCCTCACCGAGAAAATCGCTGATCCTTGCGATTTCCGCCTTCCTTGGCGCATTCCTTGGTATTGGATACGCCATCCTGGCTGAATATTTCAGCCATACATTCAGGGATGGAGAGGACATCTCTCAGGTGCTCAATACACAACTGCTTGCCGTCATTCCTGATGTGAACAATACAAAAACCTAGTTCCAGCCGAACAAACCAGAGCCATGCCTCCAGAAATGACAAATATCCCGATCGCACTTCCTGAACATGCAAGAGAGCCATTGCTGAGAGCTGTCGCGCAGATTCGCCGGGATACCAAGCGCGACAGGCTATGCGTAGGGATATGCGGATGTCACCATGCTGTAGGCAGCAGCACAATCACCATCAACATGGCACATCAGGCCGCTACGAACTGGCAGGAAAGCGTCTTGCTTATCGAAGGCAACAAGCGCAGCCCGTCGTTCTCCTCCTATTTCAAGCTGGATGCGGACACAGGCTTCAGCGAATATCTGTCAGGGAGTTGCGATATTGATGAAATCATCCACACCCCATCAGATGCATCGTTCAAGATCATCACCTCGGGCACCGACAAGAGACCACTCGCCATACGCAATCTTCCTGGATTGATGGCCAGCATCAACAAAAAAGCCGAGATGAGCTTCATCGACCTGCCGCCGGTACTCCCCTATACAGAGGCGGCCGAGTTGGCATCCTGCCTTGATGGCGTCATCCTTGTCATTAGATCAGAACAAGACAAATGGGAAGTTGCCAAGGCAGCAGCACAACTCCTGGAGAAATCCGGAGCAAGACTCCTCGGCACAATACTGAACCGCAAGCAGTACTATATTCCATCCTGGCTGTATCCGCTTCTATAGCCATGATGCAGCTACCGAGTCATGCCTAAAACAGCTGCACACTACCATCCAGGCACGCCCCGGTCAGACTCACACATGCCCTTACCGGGAAAAATATGCCCCTCGCACGTATTGACCGTGATCTTTGGCGTGGCCGCGGGCGCTGGCGCCGTGATTCTTGGCCATCTTCCTACAAAATATACAGCCGCAGTATTTGCTGTTCTTATCCTGGCTGCATTTGCACTACCACTTCGGAATTCCGAACGCCTCACTGGCGCACTGATAGCATTGCTTGCATTCATGCTACCGGTAAACCTTGACATCAATTTCTTCTATCGACCGCATGTCGGCGGCGCCTCGGGCATCGGCATAACCGGAAGCCTGCTGATTGTCTTTGCACTCTATGCACTACTCCTCTATCGATACATGGCAGGCTTGCAGCAGCCTCTGTTCCGATACAACAGGATGCTGTTGTGGGCACCACTGCTCTATATGGCAGCCGGCGTCCTGTCTCTGCTGAATGCAGACTATCCAGAGTTGACACTGCTTGGATTGCTCCGCCTCGGCACCATGCTGCTGACACTTATTATCGTGATGAACATACGCAGCTACCGGCACGTTGCGATATTCATAATCGCCCTGTCCGCAAATGTTGCCCTGCAGGGTGCGCTGGCGGCCACCCAGTATGCAACCGGCAATTCGCTGGGGCTTGGCATCTTTGGCGAGGAATCCCTCGTCACACAAAACATTGGACATGTGGTGAGCCGCGCTACCGCCACCGTGGGTCACCCGAATATATTGGGTTATTTCTTCGAGATCACCCTACCAATAATTTTTGGACTATTTATCGTCGCCAAGGGAATATGGAAAAAACTCTGGTTCTTGGGCGTTCTCGGTATTGGCCTGGTTGGGATTGGTACAACACTGTCCCGAGGCGCATGGATCAGCCTTCCGGTTGGGCTTTTCATAGTTTTCTGGGTATTGTACCGAAAGCAGATCTTCAAGATCGCTTCTGCAGCCAGCGGGTTTGTACTGGGCTGCATCTTCCTGGTTGGCCTCTATTATGCATTCCCAACCATTGAAAAGCGCTTCAGCCATACCGACTACAAGAGTTCGGCCTCGCGCATGCCACTGAATCTCGCATCCATCTCCATCATCAAGCAATTCCCGATAACAGGTGTTGGACTGAACAATTTCTCGGAGGTCTTCAAACGCTACGACACAACCGGAAAGTCACGTATATTCAAGGGGTACAAGCACGTTGTCCACAACCTCTATCTGTTCGTCTGGACCGAGGTCGGAACTATAGGTTTCATTGCCTTCCTGTGGGTATTCATTGCAACTTTCCTGGTAGCCAGATCGGCTTATCCACGCGCGCCACCCTGGGCCAAAGCCGTCCTGGTAGGCATATGTGCTGGAATAGTTTCACATATGATTCATGGCATGGTCGACCCGGGCTTCAAGGTGACCTTGAACATCTCCCTGATGATATATGCCTTCATCGGACTGGTCGGTGCCATCTGGCTTATTGAACGAGCCAAATGCATGGAAAAGGCGGACCGGATTTCCACCACGGAAATCCATGCTACAAACCCATAGTCCAATGAGCATCAAACTCAGCATCATCATCGTCAGCTGGAATTGCAAGGGAGTGCTCAGGGATTGTCTGAAATCGCTGGACAATGCTCGGCTGGATTTCAGGCATGAGATCCTGGTGGTTGACAACGCCTCGCGCGATGGAACACTGGACATGGTTAGAGTCGAGTTTCCAAAGGTCGATACCATCGCGTCGGATGAGAATCTTGGATTTGCCCGCGCAAACAATCTTGGTATCCAGCAAACTACTGGCGAATATATCCTTCTTCTCAATCCCGACACCTTGATCGAACAAGCCGAAAGCATCTCAAGACTGGTTGAATTTCTCGATCAACATCCGGATATTTCAGCAGCGGGGTGCAAGCTTCTGCATGAAGATGGCAGGCATCAAGTAGGGGATGCTGGTTATTGTCCAACCCTGACCAGCATTGCTGCTCACAGCCTGTTTATTGGCAAGCTGTTTCCTGGATCGATAAAAAGTGTTTATCTCCCCGAAGTCAAGCACAAGCTACAAAGTCTGCCCGTGGACTGGATATGCGGAGCCTGTTTCCTTTTCAGAAGATCACTGATCAGCAAGATTGGGCTGATGCGGGAAGATATTTTCATGTATGGCGAAGACATGGAATGGTGCTGCAGAATCCGCAATCAGGATATGCATATCCATTATCTCCCCGGGGTAACGATCACCCACATCCAGGGTGGAACGCAAGCCCAGGAATCCCCGACCAGCTGCAGCTGGATACTCGGCCTTGCTCGCACCTATGTCGAGACAAACACCAGAAGCAAATGGCTCACATTCAAACTCATACTCATGACCGGCTTCACAATCAGGCTGTTCCTATATATACTCGGGTACGCTTTAACCCATAACAAACAATACCATACACGCCATTTGCAGATGCACGATTATCTGCGCTACACGCTGGCCTTGAAGAAGGCCGACCTTGGCATATTGAGCCATGCCGGGAACGCGAGCACAGCGGACACACACAAATGACCAAGAAAGCCCTTATCTTTGGCATCTCGGGACAGGATGGGGCATATCTGGCAGAACACCTTTTGGGAAAAGGCTATACGGTTCACGGAAGCTCAAGGGACGCCGAAAGTAACCCCTTCCATGGCCTGGAAAAGCTGGGCATCCGAAACGACGTCAGCCTGCATTCCGCATCTCTCAACGATTTCCGCAATCTTCTCCACCTGATCACCGAGGTCGAGCCTGACGAAATCTATAATCTTGCAGGTCAGACATCAGTCGGACTCTCTTTCATACAGCCAGTCGAGGCATTCGACAGTATCGCTCTGGGCACCGTTCAGATCCTTGAGGTCATCCGTTATCTGCGAGCCCCAATCCGCTTCTATAATGCTGGCTCGAGCGAATGCTATGGTCAAATCGAACCTGGTGCCAGCTGTGACGAAAACACTCCGTTCCATCCCCGGAGCCCTTATGCTGCTGCCAAGGCCGCTGCGCACTGGACCACCGCAAATTACCGTGAGGCGTATGACATCTATGCCTGTACTGGAATATTGTTCAACCACGAATCGCCATTGAGGCCAAGGCGCTTCGTGACCAGGAAGATCGTCCAAACGGCCGTGCGTATTGCAATGGGCGAGAATATCAACCTGACACTCGGCAATCTGGAGGTATGGCGTGACTGGGGCTATGCCAAGGACTACGTTGATGCCATGTGGCGAATGCTTCAGCTTGACAAGCCGGAAGACCTTGTCATCGCAACAGGCGTATCCTATAGCCTGCAGGACTTCCTGAGCAAGGCTTTCGAACGGCTTGGTCTCGACTGGAAAGACCACGTGCAACAGGAACAATCCCTGTTTCGACCGTCAGACATTGCCTATAGCCGTGGCAATCCGGCAAGGGCCTATGAGGTCCTTGACTGGAAAGCAAAGACGCAATTTGACGATCTGATCAGCCTGCTGATCGAAGCCGAGCAGCAAGACGCTATTCCGGCAAGCTGACTTCGATGAGACCAATACCGGAAGCGAGCAGGTTTTTTCTGTCATGCCCTGCGAACCAGACTCGAAATCTGCCATTTTCATAGAGTGCCGTAGGTGCGCGTACCTCGGACCTCGTCCATGACAGATCCTCTCTCTTCAGAAAAGGCTCTGGATCCTCCTTCCACTTGATTCCGTCGCTAGAAACTGCATGATGCAACGCGACCTGGGTCCATCTTGGCCTGGTTGCAATGACATCGTAAAAAAGGTGCAGCCTGGTTCCAACAACGAGGGCACTGGGTGTCGAATATCCTGCATAACGTTCTGGTGCATCACTCGAATATCTGGGCCCCTGCTCGAGCACCTGTACAGGTCGGCCAAAATGGTGGCCATCGTCTGATATCGCCAGGCCAATGACCGATTTATTCGAGGGTTTCTTCCCGTTTTTCCTCGCACCTGAAGCATGAAAGTAGAGATAGACCCTGTTGTTGAACACAACGGCGGCCGGCTCGGCAACGTGGTAGCCATTCCAGTCGCGCCCGGGATTCCCCGTTGGCTTCAATACTGGCACATCTGAAGCTCGTTCCCATTTGATTCCATCCTCGGAAATCGCATGCCCAATTGCCAGTGGTCCGCGCAGTCCCTTGTCGCCCACACCCGTGTAATACATGTGATACCGACCTTTGAAATGGACTACGGACGGGGTTTCGACCTTCTTGGAATCAAAGCTACCCCGCTTACCCAGTGACAGCAATGGCCTGGTGTCTATTTCCCAGTGAATTCCATCCATGGATTCAGCCCGGAATGGCAACACATTCTTCCACTTCCCGGCAATATTGGAAGTCAGAAACATCACATAACGATCGCCTTGTTTGATGACACATGGATCGTTCCATTGCGACATGGGCATTGCATCACCGAAGGTGATTACGCGCCTGGTTTGCTCGTAACCCCTGGGCCCGACCTTACCTGGCTGCGTGCCACCATTGCAGCCGGACATCCCGGCAGCCGCAATCAAGACAATGAAGATTGAAGTAACTTTCTGCATGATATTCATATGCATAATCATTTGAATTGCTTTCCTGTCACATACCCTGTCATCACTATCTATTCAAATATACGAACGATGCCCTTCGCCGCCCTTCTCCAGGTAAAGCAGCCCAGATGTTCTTTCAGCTCTTCCAGAGGGTACCCTTCATGGGAGTCGAGCACATCGCGCATTTTATCGGCCAGTATCGATCCAGCATCCTCGGTGTTCGGATCGAAATAATGAACCAGATCACCGCCCGCCTCTGGCAGAGAGGTCGTATTGGAACAGATCACAGGAACCCGGTGACTCATCGCCTCAAGTATGGGTATACCAAAACCCTCTGCAAATGTTGGGAAGACGAACAGCTCGGCATTGGAATAGAAGGCCTCGAGATCACTGTCTGAAATACCCTTCAAATGGATCACGTCAGGATTTCTCTCTATTCTTTCCAACACATCCATGCAACGAAAGTCTTCATGTCCGATTATTATCAGCTTGAGTCCATCCCTGTTCAGCTTCTCAAAGGCATCGATCAGCGTCACAAGATTCTTGCGAGGCTCAAGGCGCCCCACATATAGCACATAGGGCTTGTAAGCGAAGGCCTTTGCAGTCTGCGTCGCATCTGGCTCCCTCAACCCTTCGGTACCTGGTGGACAGATATAAATCCTCTCTGGATCGACCCCATAGCATTGAACGAGAGAGCGCTTTGTCGCCTCGGATATTGTAATGATTGCCCTTGCCCTTGGGGCACAGAGGCGGGTCATCGTTCCGAACTGCAGGGCAAAACGTTTGGTAAAATATTGTGCATGCGTCTCGTAGAGAATATCATGAATGATCATGACTTGGCGCTGCTTGAAGACCAGCGGTGATATGTAATGAGTGACCAGGTAATCCAGCCTGTCACGCAACTGAATATAAGGCCAATAGAACAACAGACGAGGCGCCGACGACCTCACCGCAATACGCTTGTGCACGAAATTGGCGTAAGGCAGCATCCTTGCCGTTTCATCAGGATCGAATGAGTAAATGATGTAACTGTTCGTAGTATCGAGGCAAGCTATCTGCTCGAGAATATGCCGCAAATAAGTCCGGCTGCCTTGAAACTTCCCGGTCAGCACATGCGCATCGACACCGATTACCCTTTTTGTCACTCAGCCTCCCATCTGACTTGCAATCTTGACGTGATATGATGACATGGGATTTGATCGATATCCTGGATCAGGATTATCCGGTATCCCCGAATCCCACATCCAATGATAACATGAAGAAACTGCCACCATACCGTTCCAACAGACAGACATTCATGGCGCCTCTGGCCCATGAAGATGCCATATTGACCATCAATTGAAAGCCTAGCGCCCGACAATGAACAGAGACCAATCCCGGGAGAAACATGAAAAACGCCCGCTTCGTATCGCATTGACCGGAAGCCGGGGGATACCCGCATCCTACAGTGGATTCGAGACATTTTATGAGCAACTGGCGGTTCGGCTGGTCGAACGAGGTCACCATGTCACGGTCTACAACCGGGCACATCATATAAAATCCAGACAAACCGAATACCGCGGCATCCGGCTGGTCCGTCTTCCGTCCATACAAAGCAAGCACCTGGATACACTGTCACATACCTTCATCTCTATCCTTCATGCCCTGTTCTCACGAAACGACATCATCTATATCTGTATAGTTGGCAACAGTCCCTTGTGCCTTCTACCGCGCCTTGCCAGAAAAAAAGTGATACTCAACGTCGACGGCGCCGACTCGGAACGCGAAAAATGGCGCGGCTTTGCCAAGACCTACCTACGCTGGAGTGAAAAAATCGCCTGTCTGCTTGCTGACACCATCATCGCTGATGCAAAAGAGATACAGCGCCGCTATCTCAATCTCTACAGCAAGGAGACAACCTTCATCCCCTATGGCGCAAATATATGGCCAAGAAGGAATGAGGCCCACAACACGTCTGTACTCGAAGAATTCGGGCTAAGCGATGATGGTTACTTCCTGTTTGTAAGCCGTTTGACTCCTGAAAATCATGCCCACACACTCATTGAGGCATTCAAGAGAGCCAACACGGATCTGAAACTCGTAATCGTTGGTGATGCACCTTATGTCAACGAGTATAAAAAAGAGCTGGAGAAGTTGTGTGACGATGAGCGCATCATCCTTACAGGATATCAATTCGGCGATTCCTACCGCCAATTGAGCTGCCATTGCCGTTGCTTCGTCCTCCCTGCTGGAATCGACGGAACACGACCGGTGCTGCTCGACCAGATGGGGTTTGGGAATTGTGTCGTGGTCAGGGATACACCTGTAAACCTGGAAGTCATCGGCGACTCAGGTTTGAGTTTTGACCGTAATCATGCCATTGAAAGCCTGACCCAGGTGTTACAGTCCATAGCATCGGACCCTGAGCTTGTTGAGGAGATGCGTGCGCGAGCCATAAGACGCATAGCGGAAAAATATTCATGGGACCGGGTAACCGATCAGTATGAGGATCTGTTCTACTCCTTGATCGAGAAATAGTCACACCCTCAGCAGGCTGTTGAAAGAGTCTCCGGCGAGTGCGAGACAAGGCAAATAACGGCTAAGAAGTGCAGTTTTTACTAGGGCCTGTTAACACTATCCCAATGGGTTCTGCTGGGACTCTTTTTCCGTCCAGCAAGGCAGAATGAGCGAAATGTAGTCAGTCTACATGAGCGAATGATAACGCCGCTGGGCGGAAAAAGAGCCCCAGCCCTCCGGGTTGCGCCTGAAAAAGCGCCACTCCGCGTTGCTCGTCGTTCATTTGGAGTCACCAAACCTCTCTCCTCGCGCCTTGATTGGCGCTTTTTTCAGGTGCAACAGAGCCCATTGGGATAGTGTTAACAGGCCCTAAGACAAACGATAACAAAGCCTCATTCAGAGCTTGCCAGGCGCCCCGGATCAAGGCGTGCTCCGCAGGGAATGGCCCGCCCTTGCCAAGGGGCACAACGCAGAGCCGGGGCGCCTGGCAAGCTCCCTGCGGGCGGGCCTCTGGACGGCCATCCGCAACGTTGCAATGGCTTGACAGGGAATCACCCTGCCGGCGCCATTGCGCCTTGCGGGCTGATCGACCAGAGACCCGCTGAATGAGGCTTTGTTATCGTTTGTCTTAGTAACATGGCCGTAAATGAGCATTTGAGCCATTTTTTAACGCCGCGTCCTGCCGCCAGCGGTTTTTTCAACAGCCTGTTAGCTGAACACTGACTTACTGACCAACCCCCACCTCCGGGCTGCCAACACATACAGCGGCAGTGCAAGCATCAATCCCCAAACCATACCAAGCCCATTCAACATACTTGCGAGCAGAAAAAGCATTATATTCATGGCCACTATCATTCGCATATTCCTGCCTGCGAAAAGATTACCCATGTTCTTGTATACATAGGCCTGCGATACCAGAAGCAACGACAAGTGGCTTGCCAGTGTTGTCCAAGCCGCTCCTATAAAACCATATTCTGGAATTACGAGAACATTCAACCCAACATTGATGACTGCTGCCAATGCCGCGTTCCAGTATCCGTGGTTCACATCACCAACTGCAAGATTTATTGCAGAACCGACCAGTGAGTAGACGATAAGCACAAACACCCAGGCAAGGATACCTATTATCTCTGCAGATTCCATGAAGTCACTGCCATAAAGCAGCAACACGACCGGATCGGCCAGATAAGGCGCTATGATCGCAAGCGGAAGCAGAACCAGCGCCAGCACCTCCATCATCTGCACACATGCAGATCTCGCAGCAGCTCTGTTTTCAACCAGCTTTCTTGCCAATACCGGGATCAGTGGCGTGGTTATCGTGACTGCAACGACAGCGCCAAGATCGAGAAGCTTGTATGCTGCGCTATACAGACCGGCATGATATGACGAATGAAACTCATTGAGCATTATTACATCTGCCCGGCGATTTATAATAGTGAAAAACCCGGCCACCCCAACTGGCGCCGACAGCGCAAGGATAGAGCGTATTAGCGTCCACCTGATCTTCAGCTCAGGCTTGACAATGCGCAATACAAGATAGAATGCAGCGAATACATAGATGATGCTTGCCAGCATGAAACCATACAGATAGTCGACCAGAGGCCGTTCCAACAAGACAAGCAATATATAGGCAAGCAGCAACAGCGTCAGGCTGTACAGCGCACTGGCATGCACCGAGTTCCATGGCCTTTCATATATCTGGAATATCGGTTCAAAGAACCTGGATGACACGAAGGGGATGGAAATTACGATCACTATCAGCGCCGATTCAAGTGATTCATCCACGAAGAAAATCCCGGCATATGCGACCAGGGTAACGCATAGAACGAGACATAGTCTCAGCAGCAGAAAATTGCCCAGATAGGACGATGAATTTTCTGTGCCGACCTGTGCCAACCCTTTCCCCAGGACAGCCGTCGTTCCAAGATCAGCCGCCGAGCATGCTATATTCAGATAGGCCATCAGAAAGGCGAATTGCCCGAATGCCTCTGCACCCAATGACCTTGCAATCAGGACGAAGGTTACCAGATTTGCACCAAGCGACAGGATCCTGCTTATGCTTTGCGCGGCAACATTTTGCAGATAGTTCCTGCGTTCTGACATTGGTGCAATCCCATCCAGCAGTCAATCCAACCTACTGCACTATGCCTTCATTCCATAATATCGCAGGACCTTGGTAAACGCGGTACAAACATCATCGACATCCTGATCCGTAAGATGCCCTGATAGCGGCAATGAAACTGTCCTTTCGCCTATAAACTCTGCATTCGGAAAGTCTCCTCTCTTCCACCCATAATTCTCCTGATAGAACGGATGCATATGAATCGGAATATAGTGCACGCCGACTCCAATATTCTCTTTCGTTAGCGCATGCAGCACTTGGTCACGTGACACGCTTAACTGCTCGATATCCAGAAGTGGGGTAAACAGATGATAGGCATGCCGAGTCCCAGCCTCAGGTGGCTTGGGGAGCCTGCAGGGCAGGTCCTTGAATGCCTGCATGTACCTCGTCCAGACAGCCTCTCGATTTCTCCAGCTCGACTCCACCCTGCTCAGCTGTTCGATACCCATGACCGCCTGGATATCCATCATATTGTATTTGAATCCAGCATGCACAACCTGGTAATGCCGGTATCCTGCGTCCGAAAATCGGCTCCAGGCATCGTTACTCATGCCATGCAGCGCCAGTATCTTTATCTTGTCTGCCAGTGACCTGTCTCGCGTAACGACCATCCCCCCCTCGCCAGTGGTTATGTTCTTGGTAACATAGAAACTGAAGCAGCCTATGTCACCCAGCGTGCCTGCATTCCTTTCATGGTAGCGAGTCTCAACCGCATGCGCACAATCCTCCACCACAGCCAGTCCATGCTGTCTGGCCAGTTTGAGTATGGGATCCATGTCACAGCTGCGGCCAGCAAAGTGCACGACCAGGATCGCCTTGGTTCGCGGCGTTATCTTTTGGGCTATTGATTCAGCAGTGATGTTCATCGAGTCCCTGTCGCAGTCGGCAAGCACAGGGGTGGCGCCGGTATGAATGATGGCATTGACCGTTGCGCAGAAGGTCATGGGCGTGGTGATGACCTCATCTCCTTTGCCAATATCGATCGCCTTCATCGAAAGATGAAGTGCAGCCGTGCAGGAATTTACTGCAATCGCATTGTCTATTCCCTTGTAGGCGGCAAATGCCTGTTCGAATTCATGGACCTTTGGTCCGGTTCCGACCCATCGCCTGCGCATGCAGTCGACGACCGCCTCCATCTCGGCCTCTGAAAAATCCGGAGCCCCGAACACCAGGAAGTTCCCGCTGTCACGAACCGGCTTACCCCCTTCGACTGCTGGCAGATCTTGCATGACACACCCACACCAAACCATCCATACCAGACCCATCAAAAATCCCTATAAAAATCATATATATAATATATATGCGAGACATTGATGGCACGACGTATACGATGCTAAATTAACTACTACAGGATTTGAATAACTATATGGCCAATCCCATTGGCACCGGCCCCCGCATTATTTCCATGGAGAAATTTTCATGCCTGACATGAGTCAAGGCGTTATCCGCCCGTACAGCGTCGCACTGGTGGAATTGAACAGGGTCTTCGATGGTCTCTTCATCGTTTTTTCCTTGTGGATGACCCATCGGCTGCTCAATCTGCAATGGCACAGCGATTCCCTGGCCCTTGGTCTTCTTGCCGTGGCACTGTTCACCATTGTCGCCGGTTACAACTCCCTGTACCGATCCTGGCGGTCCATGCCATTGCGCATCGAGATAAAAAAGATTCTGATCTGCTGGACGCTCACGGCTTTGATGCTCGGCCTGCTGGTGGTTTTCGTATCACCCTACCTAACAATCTCCCGCAAAGCCATCTTTACCTGGCTGATTCTGACCCCCGTCACGCTGGCGACCATTCGCAGCATAATCCGCGGCGGACTGCGCTATATCCGTATCCGCGGACACAACTATCGAACCGCTGCCATTGTTGGCGCCAACGACCTTGGCCGCCGCATCGATACCATCATTACCCACTCTGCCTGGATGGGGCTGCGTCCCGCCGGATTCTATGATGATCGACAGAATAACGAGCGCCTTCCCGAGGATTTCCCCCGTGAACTGATCAAGGGGTCGATAGAGGATCTGGTCGAAAAGGGGGCGCGAGGGGAGATAGACATCATCTATATCACCCTCCCCATGCGGGCCGAGGAACGCATCAAGATGATCATCTCCGAATTTTCGGATACCACGGTCAGGATTTACTATGTCCCTGATTTCTTTGCTTTCGATCTCCTGCGGTCCGAGTGGGAGACCGTCGGTGGCGTTCCGATCATCAGCGTGGTGGACAGCCCCATCCATGGTGTCAATTCCATGGCCAAGCGACTGGAGGACCTGGTACTCGCCTCATTGATCCTGGCGGCCACCGGTCTCCCCATGCTCCTCATCGCCCTGGCCATCAAGCTGACATCCAGGGGACCGGTGATCTACACACAAAAGAGATATGGACTGGATGGCAGGGAATTCGAGATCTACAAGTTCCGTACCATGCGCACCGGACAGGATGACAGATTCGTCCAGGCCACCCGTGACGACCCCCGCATCACTCCCATAGGTGCCTTCCTGAGATCTACATCGCTCGACGAGCTTCCCCAGTTCATCAACGTATTGCAGGGCAGGATGTCCGTAGTAGGACCCCGTCCCCACCCCGTCGAACTCAATGAACAACATCGGCGTATCATACATCGCTACATGCTGCGGCATATCGTCAAGCCCGGCATCACCGGCTGGGCCCAGATCAATGGCTATCGTGGCGAAACAGACACGATCGAAAAGATGGAGAATCGTGTCAAATACGATCTGGAATACATCCGCGAATGGTCACTGTGGTTCGATCTGAAGATCGTGCTGCTTACGCTGCTCAAGGGCTTCACCGGAAAAAACGCCTATTGAACGGCAATTTTGAGGTTATCATAGCAAGGCATCTGGACGCCGGCCGTGCCGGCAATTACAGTTTGAGACAAAACAATAAACAGGGATAGACATGTTTGGCAGAAAACGCATACTTGTAACCGGCGGGGCAGGCTTCCTTGGCTCCCATCTGTGTGAGGCCCTGCTCAGGCAGCAGCATGAAGTTCTCTGCGTCGACAACTTCTTCACCGGCACCCGGGACAACATCCGCCATTTGCTCGACAATCCGAGCTTCGAACTGCTACGTCATGACGTCACCTTTCCGCTCTATGTAGAGGTTGACGAAATCTACAATCTGGCCTGTCCCGCCTCCCCCATCCATTACCAGTTCGATCCGGTGCAGACCACCAAGACCAGCGTTCACGGGGCAATCAACGTCCTTGGACTGGCAAAGCGGGTCAAGGCCACGCTCATGCAGGCCTCCACCAGCGAAGTCTATGGCGATCCCCAGCAGCACCCGCAGAAAGAAGACTACTGGGGACATGTCAATCCGCTGGGTACCCGCGCCTGTTATGACGAGGGCAAGCGATGCGCCGAGACCCTGTGCTTCGATTATCACCGTCAGCACAAGCTTTCCATCAAAGTGGCACGGATCTTCAATACCTATGGCCCGCACATGCACCCCAACGACGGACGGGTAGTCTCCAATTTCATCGTCCAGGCATTGCGGAACGAGCCCATCACCATCTACGGTGACGGCTCACAAACCCGCTCCTTCTGTTACGTGGACGACACCGTGGATGCCTTCATCCGCCTGATGGACACGGACCCCGCCTTTACCGGCCCGGTGAACATTGGCAATCCGGAGGAGCAAACGGTACGCGAGCTCGCGGAAACGATCATCGAGCTAACCGGTTCACGCTCGACGCTCACCTACAAGGCACTGCCGAGCGACGACCCAACCCGGCGTTGTCCCGATATCGAGCTGGCAAAGAGCGCGCTGGACTGGACGCCCAGGATCACACTAAGCGAAGGCCTGGGCAAAACCATCGCCTACTTCGACACGCTGCTGAGCCAGCGTGACAAGCTCTAACCCGGGTGTTGCACCAAGGCGGCCCGCATGATCGGCGTGCTGGCTGACATACAAGGCCGGGAGGCTCGCAAATGGGTTCTCGCAACGGGTGCAGCCTGTTCAATTGACTCCGGGTATTGCGGCCTGGAGGCCGCCCCTAGGTGACATGGCGGCACCATGGAAGGAGCGGCCTCCAGCCACGATTGGCGCGGTGTCAACAGGTCCTCGGAGTCTGTCGGATTCAGGCAATCGTAGCGGGCTGGCCGGGAGATTCAGGCCGCACTCCCACCCACGCAGTAGATCTGTCCTGAGCCCGACAGGCTGCCAAGAATCCTCGGCAGACACCGCCTGTCAAAGGGGCCGACAGGCCGCCTGCCCCCCCCCACCCGAAAGCACCACTGTTTTGCCGATTTTTCAGTCGCTTGGCAATGATCACGGCGGCTCGCCCATGTCACATTTTTTTACACTTGCTGTTCGAGACAGCTTGCAGCTCGCCCAGACCAAGCCACAATCACCTGTAATATCAAACAGATGGCTACTGGCCAGGGGATATGGAACAACTATTGCAAGGAGGCTAACCAGGGAGATCGGTCAATGATCGCCGTTGCACGCAGCACGATCACAAGAACAAGGCGAGGACGAGCAACATGAAAACTCTTTCCAGTATCGGAAAATACCTGGGTAGCCTGGTGCTGACCGCAGTACTGGCCTCCGTGGCTCAGGCTGGCCCCATCACCATCGATTTCAGCGAGCTCGCCCCCCAACCGGTTCACGGCCTGACGGTAAAAGGCGTCACCTTCAGCTACGAGATCGGTGGCACAGCCTCGGCCGATGCCATCTTTGGCTCCGTCACCCCTCTCACCAGCACCTTCGTCCAGTCCCCGTTCCTGGAGGGGAACCCAGCCGGCGTGCTGACCTTGGATTTCGCAAATCCGGTCTCGTCCATCTCGATGGGACTGGCGGTCGTACCAAACGGCAGCTACACCCCGGGATCCCTGGTCGCCCTCTATGACACCTCACTGGTACTGGGCGCAAACGTACCGGTCAATCTGACCGATGTGGGAAGCGGTGTGGCCGAGGGCCTGTTCAGTTTTTCCGGCGGCCCCATCAGCCGTGTCGCCCTCCTGTTCGACCCCCAGACCCGGCGATTCGGCGTGGACAATATCAACCTGACCTTCGCAGTACCCGAGCCCGGCATCCTCTCCCTGATGGCCCTGCCACTCATGCTGATCGTCATCTCCAGACGGAAGGCGTAAGCGGGGTCAGCACGCGCCGCGAAACGCGGCCTGGGAACTGGCTTCCAAGCCCACAAAAAAACCGCCGGGTCAGGCGGTTTTTTTGTGGGCCTTCCGCGGCTCCGCGGTCGAACCGGCCATTCCGATTCCGTGGCTTCGAATCCGGCCTTTTACCAATCATCAAAAAAGGGCCGCAAGGGCCCTTCTTTGATGATTGGCGGAGAGGGTGGGATTGACTCCCTCCGGTCGTCGCTGCTCCGCCGCTCTCGCGGCTCCGCGGTCGAACCGGCCATTCCGATTCCGTGGCTTCGAATCCGGCCTTTTACCAATCATCAAAAAAGGGCCGCAAGGGCCCTTCTTTGATGATTGGCGGAGAGGGTGGGATTCGAACCCACGGATCCCCGGAGGGATCACTTGATTTCGAGTCAAGCCCTTTCGGCCACTCAGGCACCTCTCCGGAACCCGCGGTATTCTACTGGAAAATCGGCAAAAAAACTAAAAAATTCCCCTTCTCTCCCGCTATAGCCTACAATCGAGAAGCCTTCCGTCAGCAGCCGTTCCCGCATGCGATACATTCTTCCCATCCTGTTGATATATCTGTCCCTTTTGGGCTGCGAACGGCAACAGGAGACGCACCTGGCGCAGGTCCTCTCGGCTGGCGAGCTGGTGGTCGTAACCCGCAACAGCCCGACCACCTATTACGAGGGACCACAGGGTCCGACCGGTTTCGAGTACGACATGGTACGGCTGTTCGCCGACCAGCTGGGCGTGCGGCTGCGCATCGTGATCGCCGACAGCTTCGCCGACATCCTGCCGATGGTCAGCCGCGGTGAGGTCGATCTGGCCGCGGCCGGTCTGACCATCACCGAAACCCGCAAGTCCCTGGTCCGTTTCGGCCCCAGCTATCAAAAGATCACTCCCCAGCTCGTCTACCGCCAGGGCACGCCGCGGCCTGCCGATCTCAACGACCTGAACGGCATCCTGGAAGTGGTCAAGGGCAGCAGCCACGAGGAGCGACTCATGGCCCTGAGGACCGAGTACCCCAACCTGAGCTGGAAGACCAATGACGAGCTGGACAGCGGGGAACTGCTGGGGCTGATCTGGGAGCAGGTCATCGACTACACCATCGCCGACTCGAACGAGGTGGCGATCAGCCGGCGTTTCTTCCCGGAACTGCGCGTGGCCTTCGACATCAGCGACCCCGAACCCCTGGGCTGGGCCTTCGCTCACGAGCCCGACAACAGCCTGTTCAATGCCGCCCGCGAGTTCTTTGCCCGTATCCGCCAGGACGGCACTCTGGAACAGTTGCTGGAACGGCATTACGGCCATGTCGCCGATTTCGACTATGTCGGCACCCGCCGCTACCTGCGCCACATCCAGCAGCGGCTGCCAAGGTACATCGATCTGTTCAAGGCGGCAGCCGAGCGCCACGGCCTGGACTGGCGCCTGCTGGCCGCCATCGGCTATCAGGAATCGCACTGGGACGAGCACGCCCGCTCGCCGACCGGGGTGCGGGGAATCATGATGCTGACCCTCGACACCATGCGCCAGCTCGGCCTCGACAGCCGTCTGGATCCGGCGCAGAGCATCGAGGGAGGCGCGCGCTACTTCGCGATGATGAAAAAGAAGATTCCGGCACGCATCGCCGAACCGGACCGCACCTGGCTGGCGCTGGCGGCCTACAACATCGGCTTCGGCCACCTCGAGGATGCGCGCATCCTCACCCAGCGCAACGGCGGCGATCCCGACAAATGGGTGGACGTGAAGAAATACCTGCCGCTGCTCAGTCAGAAAAAATGGTACAAACAGACCCGTCACGGCTATGCCCGTGGCCGCGAGCCGGTACGCTACGTGGAGAACATCCGCAGCTACTATGACATCCTGGTCTGGTACATGGAACGCGACCAGGAACCGGTTCTCGACTCGCCACTGGATCTGATGTCCGACTTCCCCTCGCTCTAGCCCGGATATTGCGCCAAGGCAGGCTCCGTGGGCCGGGGTGGCAGGATGGCGCGGTACCCCTTGCGCCTTGATCGCGGCCTGGAGGCCGCTCCTACGACAACACATTGTGCCGCCTTGCCCCCGTAGGAGCGGCCTCCAGGCCGCGATCGGGGGATCCATGGCGGGCAATGCCCGGAGTCGATCGAACAGGCACAAAGCCGGGTTACGAGTTCCCGATCCATTTGCCAGCCTGCACGCCGATCATGCAGGCCGCCTTGGTTCGAGGGGGATCGCTCAAGATGCGCAGCCCGATTCGGCCTGACATCGAATAGGCACAAAGTGTAGCCCGTCCAGGCAGCCCTCTTGTGACCCCCCTTGGATAACAGCCTGGGCACCAATCATGCGGGCCGCCTTGGTGCAATATGCGGGCTAACGCCGTATCCTGCCGTCAGCGGTTTTTTTCAACAGCCTGCCAAGTCCGACAGGCTGCCAGCCCCGCTACTGTCCCAGCGATTCGGCCTCCAGCGACAGATAGATCTGGTAGGCGTTGCGCCGATTGGCCTCGACAAAGGCCGGCAGGGATGCGAAGCGCGACCAGTCGGTCGCGGCATAGGCCTCGTCGAAGGGGATGAAGTCCTCCACCGCCCGGCCCATGGCCTGGCGCAGGTAGCCGAGATAGTCATAGGTGAGCTGCACCGCCTGGTCCGGCTGTGCCGCCGCCGGGCCGTGCCCGGGGATCAGCGCGGCCAGC
This sequence comes from Thiohalobacter sp. IOR34, assembly GCF_030406045.1. Classification (GTDB taxonomy): domain Bacteria; phylum Pseudomonadota; class Gammaproteobacteria; order Thiohalobacterales; family Thiohalobacteraceae. The sequence continues at coordinate 873,119 of NZ_CP128988.1, read as the reverse complement.
CCGGTGGTGCGCATCCCGTCCAGCACCTTCAGCCAGTGGGCCGAGTTGGCATCGCCGACGAAAGGCACCCGCCCCTCGAAGATGATGTCGCCCGAGAACAGCACCCGGCCAGGCTCGACGTAGACCGTCATGTCGGCATCGGAATGGGCACCACCGACCGGGCTGAGACGCAGCGTCACCTCACCCAGGCGCAGCGTCTCCGGCCGCGCCAGATAGCGGTCCGGCTCGACCAGCCGGGTGTCATCGTCAACCCAGGGAAAGAGCGAGATACGCCGTTCTTCCAGGCGCCGGGCCGCCTGCTCGGAACGCAGATAGATCTCCGCCCCCAGGGGTGCCATGATCTCCGCACCGAGCGCCTCGAAGACCTGCAGGCCGTAGATATGGTCGGCATGGTAGTGGGTCAACAGCACGGCGCGAATCGGCTGGTCGGTGAGCTCGCGGATGCGAGCCAGCAGCAGACGCCCCAGCGCCGGTGTCCCCAGGCTGTCGATCAGCACCACCCCTTCGCCGGTCAGCACCACCCCGGCATTGGAGACGAAGCCCTGGTTCGCCGTTGCCGCGCCGGGCGCGCCCTGCACGTAATAGACATGTTCGGAGACCCGCTGCAGGCGCATCTCGACATCGGGCACAGGCAGGGGTTCGCCACCGCCCCCCGCCATCAGCGGCAGGATCAGGAGCAAGGCGGCAACGAGGCGTGACAGCAGGAACATGGAACCTCCGCTCAAGAAAGACTGACAGGCACTCAGATGGACGCCTCAGGACGAGGCACTATTCCCGACGACTGCGGAAAAAACCCTGCAACTGCTCGGCACAGTCCTCGGCCAGCACGCCGCCGGTCACCGCCACCCGGTGATTCAGCCAGTGGGCCTCGAAGGCCTCCCCGGCCGCGCCACGCTTGCTGTCGCTGGCGCCGTACACCAGCCGTGCGACACGTGCATGAACCATGGCACCGGCACACATCAGACAGGGCTCGAGGGTGACGTACAGGGTGCTGCCGGTCAGCCGGTAATTGGCCAGGCGCGCGGCCGCATCGCGCAAGGCGACGATCTCGGCATGGGCGGTCGGGTCCTGACTGCCGATCGGCTGGTTCCAGCCCTCACCGATAAGTTCATCGTCCAGCACCAGCAGCGCGCCGACCGGCACCTCGCCAGAATCCGCCGCCCGCTCCGCCAGGGCAAGGGCGCGGCGCATCCAGTATTCGTCGGAAATGGCAGACATGATCAATTCCGGGGACAGTATACCTATCTCACACAAACGGCGCCCGATCTGAAGCCCCTTTCGGGCCCGGCTTTGCCGGCCTGAGTGTACGCCCGATTGAGCGCTCGGCGGCATCCAGGGACGATTCACTGCCCAACGGCCGACCCGTCAGGCCGTTCCCCCTGAACAGTCCTTGACCACTTCTTCAAACTGATTAAGGAAATTCCTGTCCCCGGAAATCTGAAAGCCCCGCGCCAGTCAGGCCAGGTGCTCTTGCTCGCTCCGGCGAAATCGGTATCAGCGAAACTCTCCTCGTTCTGAAAGCCGGGGTCATGCCCCCACCGCCGGGCGCAACGGGCCGGTGTGGCGGGATCGAAGGTGATCGTGTCAGTGGCACGAGTGTTTCACATCTTCAGCGCCTGGGGCGCCGGAAGGCATGGGCGAGCCGGGAGAAGGACACCCGGGAAACTGTAAAAGAAACGGGCATTTTGTAGGGGAATCGCGGTGCGCCATGTCGGCGATTCGCCCAGGCGATACCTGCCGGAAAGCTCCGCAACATACCGTATTGAAAGGGAGAAATAAAACCGCGCCTAAGATATCACTATTTGCTGGCAGGTTTTTTAACACATGCTTTAGCAGGAATTCCCAAGCGATTGAAAATAAAGAGGCAAAAACCCGCTTTGACAGGCATGGATTTTGCCCCTCACCCGGTCAGGCAACCTACGCTGGACGGCGCGCGGGAGGCCTGCCATGGCCGGCCGGGGAAAGACCCGCCTGGGGAGGCCGGCGGCGCCGCCCTCCGAAAGGCCCGGCCCGGTACGCGGTGCGCACCGCACATCCCCGTTTTGGCGCCGGGTCCCGGAAAGCGAGCATCACCAAATGAACATCGCCACGGAGGAAAACGACATGCAAAGGAAACCTTCTTCTTCTCATTCCTCCCGCAACCGGCGCCTGGAAGAATAAACGTGCGGATTGACGGGAAGGCTTGCCTACATCCGGTATCAGCGCCGAACCACCTTATCACGGCGACCTGCCGCCAACAGTCCCAGCAGGCCACTTCCGAACAACCATACCGCCGCCGGCAGCGGCACTGGCGCAACATCACCGGAACGCACAGCCCAGACATACAGACCGCTGTTGTTGTTCTTTGTATAGTAATCGGTCTGCTGCCCACTATACGTTCCGAAAGACCACGCCCTGCTGGAATAGACCGCAGACTCCAGACCGAACCAGTAAAAAGACGTCACAATGTCGCTGAAGGGTCCTGTATTGCTCAAACAGTACGTTGCCCCGGGACACCCGAGGTACGTCCCCTGGGTATCGTACATTGCGGTATTGCCCAACGTGTCATACCACAAGCTGGCCAGCTCGCTGTAAACCGCAGTGTCCGCGCTGCCGGTTTGTACATTGAAACCACAGTCAGTACCGGTATAGGCGTTGTCACAGCCAATCGAACCGGTATCCATCATCATCGGCAATCGCCAGTCGTTGTATCCCAGATATCCCGTGCCACCATCGGCGTTCATTGCATCGATCCAGTGCAGGGCGCCCCCCCATGTCATGCCGCCACTGGAATAAATGATCTCGGGGTATGACGAGGCATAGCTGTCCGCAGGGTGATCACCGAGGTCGGTATTATAAGGAAGGCCAAACGTGTTGGTCTTCGCGAGGTTGGCAGTGGCCAGCCAGGTGATGTCCAGCGTGGTGTCGTAGTAGGCCTGGTAATCGGTACCGCCGGGCGTCAGGGGCAGGCGCCCCAGCAGAACCGCATTCGCTGTTGAAGAAAATGCCAGACCGGCCAAAGCGGCGAGCAGCAGCCCCCTTGAGCGTGGAATTGCCATTCTTGTTGACTCCTCTATTCTTGTTTTTTGTTTACAGTCGGAATTATACAAACTCGGCCACTAGTGTCCGGAATATTATGCGTACACCGACGAACCAGACCACCACTTTAATGCAAAAAAGCCCGACACCGCCACCCTGTATGCCGCAACCGCCCAGTCCCCGGAGCAACCTAACACGGGAGCGGTGACACGGAGGCCGGATCAAGATATTGAGAACACGCCCGTCCCGGTACGGCGTCTTGACTTGATCGCGCACATTGCCATCCGGCGTCAGCGGCAGCCGCCTCCCGGAGAGCACAGACGGGGAGCATGCTGGAATGTGAGTCCTGCCCCCTTCACCACCCCTTCACTCTATGTTTTCAACCGCCTGCTCACGGCTACTTCCTGTAAAAAATTATGACGCTGCTCAATTTTCCAGGCCCTTGTAAGTATCTGTATATCAATAAGATGCATTCTTTGTATTGCCCTGAACGGTGTCGAGATGGTTTACATTCAGGTTCATCAGGCCGTTGAAGCAAAAGCGCGTTATGCGCAAAAAAACAACCAATAAACAATGCATTATGATTTAATTTTTAGTTGGAATCAAAATTGCCTGTAAATCAAGGGCGTTTTCTTCCTAACACATACAAAAAAACCGGATCCCTGCGTGAGCGGGACGGAAGGAGTCAAAATGAAACCGAAAATTGCAAAATTGGCCGGTGCCGCCCTGGTGGCTGCCGGCTTCGCCGGCACTGCCACAGCCGACATCATCGTCGATCCCGACGGGCAGGGCCTGACAAAGGTGTATCCTCCCGGTCTGGCCTTGGTCCTCGGCACCTCCCCTTCCGTCTCCGTGAGTTATCTCTATGTCGGCTACGAGGGCCAGGACGGCAGCCTCGAGGTCAATGCCGACAACGTCGTCGACACCCTGGAGGTGTACGGAAACTCGCAGATCGGCGCCAGCCTGACCACCGGCAATGGCGCCGGCTTCCTGCGCGTGGTCGGCGACGGCACCGCGGATTCCGCCAATGTCATCTTCGATAACCGGGTAGCGGTCGGTATCGGCGGCAACAGCCGGATCGACATCACCAACGGTGGACGGATCACTGCCGCCGAGGTCCAGCTCGGTTCCGCGGCCACGGTCGATGCGGACATTCTCGTCGACGGCCCGTACTCCCTGCTCGAAACCACGGCTGGACCGATCTTGTTCTCCGGCGAAGCACCCGGCGCGGGGCGCTCGCTGACCGTCTCGGGAGGGGCGATGATGCAGGCGCGCGGCGTCTATGACGGCATCTTCACGCCCGGTGATCCCTATAATCCCGGCGACATCAACCTCCAGAAGGGCGACCGCCTGACCGTCACCGGGACAAACAGCCTGGCGCTGTTCGAGGTAAACGTTCATAACCGTGGCACCATCGAGGTCCTCGACGGGGCAGTCCTGGCACAGGACGAACCCGTAGGGGTGATCGACACCTTCACGCCAATCGATCCCCGCGGCGTGATGTCGATGCGCGTGGGCGCGGCGAACACGACCGCACGGCTGCGTGTCGCCGGGACCAGTGATGTCTACCTGTCGCGCAGCCTGCGCATCGGAGGCTACAAGGAATTCGTCGATGTGGTGCCAGACGGCTCGGGCGGCTACCAGTGGATTTCGACCGGCGCCTCGGGCGAGGTACTCGTCGAGACCGGTTCCTATCTTACCGTCGATGGCGACCTCATCGTGTCCGAGAATGTCGCCAACCTGGACATCGCGTCGAACGAGGTGCTGCTGGCTCCCGGGGACGGTCACCTCACCGTCCGCAGCGGCGGGCAGGTGTACGTGGGCGGTACCCTGATCGTCAACGAGGGCGGCCTGCTCGACGGCGACGGCTCCATCATCGGCAACGTGCAGCTCGACGGCGGCACCATCGCGCCTGGCAACTCCCCGGGCACGCTCAACATCTTCGGCGACCTGGAGATCCTCGGCGGCACCCTTGACATCGAGGTCGGCTACAGCGACCAGGATGTGCTGGATGTCTGGGGCAACGTGAGCTTCGCACCGGGCACCACCGTCAATCTGCATTTCATCGAGGGCTATGCCCCGACGGCGGGCGAGTACATCGATTTTCTCTTCGCCAACGATGTCACCGGCACCGACAACGTCAGCTTCATGCTGTTCGGTCTGCAGGACGGATTCCAGTATCGGGTCGACACCTCGATCGGCCTGGGTCTGCAGGCGATGAACGATGCCGTCTCCGCCGTGCCGGTCCCGGCGGCCTTCTGGCTGTTCGGTTCCGGGCTGCTCGGGATGCTGGGTATCGCACGTCGCCAGCGAAAGCAGTCGTGAGCCGCGCATGAGTGGATGACGAAATAAAAAGGGGGCGCCCATGCGGGTCGCCCCCTTTTTATTACTAAGATGTGCATAATTGTCAGAACCGAGTAGACTGGCCTCATGCCAAAGAAGACCGACCTGCGCAGACTGCCCCATCAGAAACTCACCCAATTCAGACGCCAAGCTGTTGCGCGGGTACAAGAATGCGTACCCATCATGGATGTAGTGCACAGCATGGGCGTATCCCGCACAGCGCTGTTCCATTGGCTGGCACTGTACCGCTCGGGTGGATGGGATGCCTTGGATGCCGGGAAGCGGGACGGTCGGGAGCCCAAGCTCGATGCCAAGGCTATTGATCTGCTTTATCGCACCTTGACCCACGACCAACCCACGCGGTGAAAGTTTCCTTTTGCGCTCTGGACACTGAAGTTGCTTGCCAAGCTCATTCAGCAGGAACTCGGCATCCGGCTCAGCCGGTGGAGCATTTCCAGGCTGCTCCGTCACTGGGCCTGTCGCCACAGCGTCCCCTGTTCCGGGCCTGAATGCTCAGCGCTTCATCGAGTTTCTCAAGCGTCTTCTCCATGACGTGCAACGGCCGGTCTTTCTTGTCGTTGATGGGCACCCGGTTCATCGCAGCCGGGCGGTCAGGAAGTTTGTCGAGGGTACGGAAGGTCGTCTGGATCTCTGTTTCCTGCCGCCATATTTACCCGAAGTCAGTCCCATCGATCGGGTCTGGAGTCATGCCAAGAACCACCGGATCTGCAAGCAGGCCATCACGGACCCTGAACAGCTCAAGCGTCTGGTACTGTCTGCATTGCGCAGTCTTCAACGATTGACCAGTGTCGTGCGGGGATTCCTCCATCATCCCGAATGTCGGTATATCGTGGCGGACGGATGAATTCGGACTATTCTGCATATATTATTAACCTGGCAACCAAATATGCCGTGTTCAGGGCTTCAGGCCTGTTCCGGTACAAGGCGGGGCCTGCCTGCAAGGGTTGGTCTCCTTGTCAAGGGCCGGAACGCTGGACCGGGACAGGCCTGAAGCCGTCCATTCTATGATTCAACGGGTTCGGCCGCCGTATGCCGGCCTGCGGACGGCGTTATCGAACCTTGCCGCAGGCAGGCACACGGCAGCTGAACACGGCATATTTAGTTACCGGGTTAATAGTAAGTCGAATGCAAACCGCGAAAGGATCGAAAGACATGAATATCTTCGTGCAGCGAGCAGGGGGGCTGGTTTTTCTTTTCGGATTGACCAGTGGGGCCTCGACCCCGGTCGTGGCGGGGACAGGTATCGAGGTGGACAGCACTCTTGGAAATTATCAAGACTACGATGCCAGCCGCCCCTATGTCAGTTACACCGATACTTATGGCGATACATATTCCGGCATTTCTGTAAATGGCTATGCGAACGCAGCGAACATGTCGCTGGGGATGACTGCTACCGCCGATTCGATGGCGGCCGGGGCGTTCGCGAGCAAGTTCGAAGGGCGCCTGCGTGTAGGGGCTGGTAGTAGCGAGTTGCAGGCGGGCGATCCCGCGCGCCTGCGTCTCGATTTGCAGCTGGATGGAGTGCTCAGCAATGGCGCTCTGATCGATTCGTTGGGTAATCTGGCCGCGACCAACAACGATGCAATGATGCAGGCCGGTTTCATCGTGCATGAGGGAAAAGTTCCTTTGGGTTTGTCCCTGTATGGTGCTTATTCCGATGTGTCATCACTCAGAGGGGTTTCTTCGCTGGCCTATTTCTCTACCAGGGCCTTCTCCTCTAGGGAGGCCCTGGATTCTACAAATGAAAGATATATATACAACTGGTGGTGGGATACTGGCGCCAATGGGCGCTCAGGTTCCGACTCGGTGACCACAACTGCCACGGGTGCTGTTCAGGATCTTTTCTTCAGTACAGGTCTATTGGCGCTTGAATTTTATGCCCCGGTAGGTGCGGAAATCTGGGTAGAGGGTCTGTTGAGCGTCGACGTCAATGCAAACGACCACAATACCTGGGCGAATGCGGATTTCGGCAGCGGCCTACAAGCCACTATTATCGCCGTGGATGAAGGTATCCAACTCGATTACAGTGTCGATGTCAGCGAGGTGCCGCTGCCAGGGGCAGTTTGGTTGTTCGGTAGCGGGTTGATAGCCGTGTTCGGTGTAGGGGGCCGCTGCCGGCACCCACAGGCTCCCTGTGGCAGAGAAACACATCCTGTTTGCAGCAACGACTTCCAACCACTTTCCAGTTTCAACCCCACGCGCTTGAAAGTTCCCCGTCATTGGCGGTTACAACCGTCAGTTTGAATGTGAGGCGCATGAACGGCAATCGAGGGCATGTCAGTCCGTTATGGCTTCAGGGGTGGCGTGCGCGCGGATCTCCTCGATTCGTACCTGTATCCGGCAAGGATCACGCGTGCTGTTTCCGATGTTGATGCGACCCCAACCCTGCTCGTCCGGCTGCATAAACAACAGCGAACGCATTCCGGTGAGCCTCTTCCAGTCTGCTTCGTCTAGGCAGAGGCGGATGCGGACACCGAGGATGCCATGTCCGCCCGTCATTCCCGTGGTCCATCCGACCTCGGTCTCCCCCACGTCTTCCCAGGGCACGAACAGAAAGCCGCTATAGTCCGGCCAGCGGATGTAGAGGCCACGACGGTCCGCTGCGAAACTGACCCAAGGCCTCCATGCACGGGGTTGCGCCAGAACGAGGACCAGAAGAATGGCAATCCCGCCCGCGATCCAGTGCGGGGTACCCATTTCGCCATGAAGATACACGCCGGCCAGCCACAGAATCGTTCCGCCTGCCGCGGCCAGGAACAGGCCCAGCGCGAAGCGCTGGATCCCCAGGGGCGTCGACAGAATGTAGCTGGGCGATTGCAGTTCAGGCAGGTTACTCACAAGCGCTCGCTCTCACAGGCCCTCTATCCTCTCAAGAAAATAGAGCCTCCGGTAAACCCGTGGCGGTTCAAGTCGCCGCCACAGTCATTCTGCGGCTAGCCCCATCGACGCGCTCAAGATCAATCGTTCCTTCCTCCAACGTGTCCCCGCCGACAACAGCAGCGCGCCCTCTTTGAACCATCATGGAAATGGCGCACAACCTTGGACATCCCTGCTCTTCTCGGCTGTAGGTCCAATCTTTACCGCGCAGACTGAGGTGAGCATTCAGAGTCGGCCAGGCCAATCACATGCATAAGCGCGCATCCGCATTACCCGCCCTGTATCCCGAGGCGCGAGAGCGCCTCGCTGATCCGCAGCCGATAGCCATCCGCCGCTTTCTCTCCCAATCCGAGGCTCTCCACGATCATATGCGCCTGCCTGACCCGCTTGTCCTTGACCAGGTCGGCGACCGACTCCATCCCATGCCCGCGCAACAGCTCCTCGAAAGCCGTATCCTGCTGCTCCAGCAGTTGGGGAAAAGATTCCAGGAACCTCCCCACGTCCACTTTTGAGAAATAATCCCCCAACACCCTGTCCCGGTCGAAGGTCGTCCACGGATGCGGATTGTCCGGCTCGAATCTTCGCAGAGCCTCCTCGAAGGTATACAGCTGGGCGAACGAGGGCAGAGGAATGTACGCGGATTCCCTGTACAGGCCCCAAACCCTGGCGAGAAAATCCACATATTCTGGAACCTCCCCTTCACCCACCGGATGCGAACCTTCTTCCCCGAAGACGCGTTCCAGACAATCGAGCGCGTATTCGACATATCCAAACGACAGGGCCACGAATGCCAGCTTGAGCAGGCTCGCGGCTGGATGTTCTGCCGTATCCTCCAGGTGATCCACATCCTTGAAGAACAGGGCATCGGCTGCCATCATCATCCCGTCTCCACGGAAACCGATTCCGGCCCTATAGAAATTGACCCGCGCCTCGCGCATGAAAAAACGCATGAAATGAAACCCGCGCCGGCGCATCGCCGAAAGCAGGTCACCGAACAGCGCCTGGCCGGCATACAACTCGTGCATCTCCACCTCGCACAGAACGGCGACCACGTTCTTTTTCAGTTGCTGCTCGGCGCCGGACAGTACGCGATCCTCAGTCCCTTGGGTATCGATGGACAGGAAATCGATGCCGAAGCCTCTCCTCCGCGCCAATGAATCCAGCGTGACCGCAGACACCCGAAAGTTCTTTACTGGTTTGAAGGTTTCAGCATAGACGTAATCGCCGAACAGAAGCAGCGGAGAATATTGCTCCCGCTTGTAGGAGGCAGGTGGAAGCAAGGAACTGGTGCAGGGGCAATAATTCAGGCTGAAATCGACCGCCCCTTCCCTGTCGTCCACCACATAGGGATGCAACACGACGTCCATGCCCCTGGTCCTGCAGATCGACTCCACCTGCGGCAGGCAGGATTCATCCGAGTCGTAGACATGAAAAACCATATCCTTCAGGAAATGGCGATTCAGCGGAAACTCCCCGATTTCACCATCCCGCCCGCCGACATGATGGATCTGTAACTTGAAAAGCGATTCCGTCACCCTTCATCTCCCCGGTCAGTATTTCGCCCAGCAAGGCCACGCCGCGCTGGTATAAGGACATTGAGGATAAAGGCCGTCTTCACCCAAGTCCAGCAACAGCCGACCGCGAATGGCTCGCCTCGTCGCCGCTCAACGGAATGAATCCGGCCACTCGGTTCAACTATCTTCAGTGTATAACGGGTTGTTCTACTACACCCCGTCAGCCGGCCCTGATCACTCAAGAGACTGGTGCTGTCTGCGTTGCGCAGCCTTCAACGACTGTCCAGCGTCGTTCGGGGATTCTTTCATCATCCAGAATGCCGGTACATTGTGGCAGATGAATGACTGCGGACTATTTTGCACATATTAGTAAAATTCAATAGTGATAAGCTGCCAGGGAAATCTCAAATTTCTGCTCAATCAGTGAAGTCAGTTCGGCAAGCTCATCCACAACGGATGACGCCTGGGCAGGCGAAAGGAAATTGACCCAGTCCCCAGTTACTCCCTTTCGATAGTGGCTGCTTCGATCTTCCTCACCGGCTTCCCGTTCACTTAGTCTCTTGAAATCGGCAGCCTCGACCACCCGTTTCAGAACCTCAGGGTCGTCGGTTACCCCCAATGCACGGAAGATACGCGAGAGCTCCGACTGTGGTTCCGTTTTCAACGCTTCATACCGAATCACTTCCACCGTTCCGCCAAGGGCTAACAAGCCTTCATAATCCTTTCGAACACGGCTGATATACTCCTGAATAAAATCATCCGTCAACGAAGATCCGGACCGCAACCGCCCCTTCCGGATCTGGTGAAAAAAGAAGGATACGACGCGATCTCGTGGATCACGGAGAATCGCAATCCGCAAGGCATCTGGATAATACTTATCCAGTAGTTCTGGATGATGACAGGTTTCAGTCGTCTTTTCCCCAACCACTGGCTTTCCACTACGTAAACGCTGGAGATGACAGTATTGATTAAAGCGGATACACAAAGCCTGACGGAGTTCCTCCAGACGTTCCGCATCTTCAATCGGCTTTGCGGGAATAAGATCGCTGAAGAAATAGTCCAGCCGACGGCGCATCATCTTCGCAAAAAGCGGCCAGTTTGTGGTCATTTTTTCCATTCCATCAAACAGATGCGCCTCAGCAACCCCATCTATATGACCTGGGCGTTCTGGAAAACAGCACACCATTGGATGGGCATTCAACAGAGCCGTCAGCCAGAAAGAACCACTCTTCTGCATTCCGACCACAAAAAAATTAGGGGGTGCAACGACAGGCTCTTCAACACGAGAAGGCGGCGGGCTGATAAACATCCTGCTTAAACGAAGATATTCCTCTGCTGGAAACATCATGAACGTTTCCGCAAAGGCCTTGTGACGACGCGGGCGGCGGCCTTTCAGAAACGCTGCATTTAGCATATCCCGTCCTTTACAGACTGTCGCATAATCACCATACACGTTCTGAGAACGCCATATCTTATTGACAGATTCTTTTTCTCTCGCAACCGTTGTGATATCGACAACAGCAGTGCCCGGTGATGTTGTCGAGACGTTATAGCCCCAGATTTGTACATTCTTGTTTAATGGTCGGATACGAACCGCCTGCATCAGTATCTCGTTAACATGCCGGTGCTCAGTAACCTGTTCGAGCATATTGGGCAGAAAAATATCAGTCGGCCGGTATTCACGGATTATCTCTGCCAATCGACCAATCACTTCGCGAGAGAGAAATTCTGTCCGATTTCCGCCATCAAGAAATAGTGGCTCAACCCTGGCGATTCGACGCCAAACAGCGCGGGCCTCCGTCTTGCGAATCTCAACAACAGTATCCTTATCATGATCATTCAAACTGGTTGCCCCATCCGTCGTATAGACAACCTTGATCTTTTTTCCAGCCTTGGCCGCAAGAATCAGGGTGCCGCCGGCACCAATGGTTTCATCATCCTGGTGAGCCGCAAGCACCAGGATGCGGTCACCAGCTGGTCCTTCGAAATCCCGAGGAAGATCACGCCCATAACCACCCAAACTGCTGAGAAAAGCCGCCGCTTGTGGCGCATTAAACTCGAGCAAAAGATGCCGCCACGCAATAAAACTTCGTGCCAGGCGGATATTTGACCTTGTTTTTTTCCTTGTCCGCCTGGCCTTGCCATTCATTTTGATTTCGCAAAGAATCCGGTCACCAATATCAATGAAAAAGTAACCTGCTTTACGAAATAACGTAAGTTTGGCTATGGTCAGCCTGACATGAGCTTTTTTGAAGAACCCTACGCTCATCAGCAAATCTCTTCACTCTGGATGTCTGTTATTTAATCCGGAGACGATATCTATCGTTCTCAGCCGGCGTGTGAGCATCTGTGACAAGACAGCCAGGCACCACTGTACACAAGCCCCTACAGAAAATTTTATCAACCCGGCAACCAAATAGGTTGTGCTCAGCCGCCGTGTAGCCGTCCGCAGGCAGGCACACGGCGCCCGGACCCATTGAATCACAGAATGACCGGGGCTTCAGGCCTGAACACGGCATATTCAGTTGCCGGGTTAACAGGAAGCAGATCAATGGCCATCAATCTGCGGCAGCAGATGGCGCCAGCGAACGAATGCTGGCTGGACCTTTTTCTTGACCCATCTCTTACCAGCCGGCTGTTTTATCATGATCAGCAAGCGCTCACCGATATCGATGAAAACAATCCCTGCTTCAGAGGATCCCGAGAACAATCAACGAAGGCAATTTTCTGAATGCGTCCACGCCCTACCCCAATGTCGAATAGCCGTATTCCCTCATAGTCGAACCGCAAATGATGTTTATAAGCCGCTTATCTTCATCATTCAACAGGGCAAGCAATTTGTCATTCACATCACTCTTGATTTCGGACCTGTCAATAATGCCAAGATCGCACTCCAAGTCGCATTGGGTAAATACATCACCCAATACCTTCTCGGTATTACAAACGAGGTCTTCGTACTTGATCAGCATGAAGGAATTCAGGCTGCTCATGTCTTCGAGCAGAAAAGAATATGCCTGGTTCCAGTGTTCTGCCTGCTCTCTCACACCTCCCCAGTTGCTCCGCTTCTTGGCATTCGCCGCCACATTGGCATGAGGATTTCTGACAATCGCTAGGAAGGTGGCGTCTGGAAATAAGGCCTGAAGATAGCGACAGCGCAGTATATTTGGCGGCGACTTCTCAAGCAGCCTTCTGGAACTGTCGACCATGGCTCCAGAATAGGCATTGGCCAGCATTATCGCGTCGCCCTCCTCAACGTCCTCCTCGGTAAGCCTGTATTCCAACTGGAATCGTGGCAAGGCCCATCTGCCTGGGCCACTCTTCAAACCCATTTTCTCGGGAATGCCAGGTATTTGCTGTCCCTCGCCAATACCATAATTCTCCATAAACAGCATGGCCTTGCGCTTATGAAGATTGCCTTTGGGCGGCTTGAAGGAACGAATCGCGGACAAGGAAGGATGCCGCGAAAGGATAAGGTATAAAAGGCTCGTCCCGCTTTTATTCAGGCCCAATATAAAAACCGGCCTGGAGAACGCATTATCAGAAGACTTCAAATTCATCCTCCTGTTCGACCGGCCCATCCATGCTCACCTTCGCTGGCCTTGCTTTTCTTCCCAGATAACGGACAACGCCCTCGAAATCATCAGCAAGTATCCCCCGACAGAACCGGGAGATCACCCATTACTGTCTAATGCCCGCCGACACCAGCCATAGCAGCCAATATCGGCTACTCCCACTCGATGGTGCCCGGCGGCTTGCCGGTGACATCGTAGACGACGCGGGAGATGCCGGGGATCTCGTTGACGATGCGGCGCGAGACGTGGTCCAGGAATTCATAGGGCAGATGGGCCCAGCGTGCGGTCATGAAGTCGATGGTCTCCACCGCGCGTAGCGCCACCACGTGGTCGTAACGGCGGCCGTCGCCGGTCACGCCGACCGACTTCACTGGCAGAAAGACGGCGAAGGCCTGGCTGACCTGATCGTAGAGTTCCTGCTTGCGCAGTTCCTCGATGAAGATATGATCGGCCAGGCGCAGGGTGTCGGCGAATTCCTTCCTGACCTCGCCGAGGATGCGCACGCCCAGGCCCGGCCCCGGGAAGGGGTGACGGTAGACCATGTCATAGGGCAGGCCCAGCTCCACGCCCAGCTTGCGCACCTCGTCCTTGAACAGCTCGCGCAGCGGTTCCAGCAGCTTGAGGTTCATGTGCTCGGGAAGGCCACCGACGTTGTGGTGCGACTTGATCAGATGCGCCTTGCCGGTCCTGGCACCGGCCGATTCGATGACGTCCGGATAGATGGTCCCCTGGGCCAGCCACTTGGCGTTCTTCAGCTTGTCGGCCTCTTCCTCGAACACCTCGACGAACAGGTTGCCGATCACCTTGCGCTTGAGTTCAGGATCCTCCACCCCCTTGAGGGCATGCAGGAAACGCTGCTCGGCATCGACCCGGATCACCCGCACCCCCATGTGCTCGGCGAAGGTCGCCATCACCTGATCGCCTTCCTGGTAGCGCAGCAGGCCGTTGTCGACGAACACGCAGGTCAGCTGATCGCCGATGGCGCGGTGCAGCAGGGCCGCCACCACCGAGGAATCCACGCCGCCGGACAAACCCAGCAGCACCTCGTCCTCACCTACCTGCTGGCGGATGGCGTGGATGCTCTCCTCGATGATGTTGCCCGGGGTCCACAACGCCTCGCAGCCGCAGATGTCGATCACGAAACGCTTGAGGATGCGTCCGCCTTGGCGGGTGTGGGTCACCTCCGGATGGAACTGCACCCCGTAGAAGCCACGCTCGTCGTCGGCCATGCCGGCGATGGGCGCGCTGTCGGTGCTGGCCATCACCTTGAAGCCCGGCGGCAGTTCCACCACCCGGTCGCCGTGGCTCATCCACACATCGAGCAGACCCCAGCCTTCCGGGCTGGCGTGGTCCTCGATGTCCTCGAGCAGCCGGCTGTGGCCGCGGGCCCGCACCTGGGCATAGCCATATTCATGGTGCTCGGCACGCTCCACCCGGCCACCGAGCTGGGCGGCCATGGTCTGCATGCCGTAGCAGATACCGAGCACCGGCACCCCCAGCTCGAACACCTGCTGCGGCGCACGCGGCGCCTCGCCACCGGTCACCGTCTCCGGCCCGCCGGAAAGAATCACCCCCTTGGGGCTGAACAGGCGGAGCGCCTCGTCGTCCATGTCCCAGGCATGGATCTCGCAGTAGACACCGAGCTCGCGCACCCGGCGGGCGATGAGCTGGGTGTACTGGGAACCGAAGTCCAGGATCAAGATGCGGTGGGCATGGATGTCAGGCGATGTATTCACGATGTTCCTTGGGTTCAGGTCCCCGGACTCAGACCCGGTAGTTGGGCGCTTCCTTGGTGATCTGCACGTCGTGCACGTGGCTCTCGGCCATGCCGGCGCCGGTGACGCGCACGAAGCGCGGCTTGGTGCGCATCTCGTCGATGGTTCGGCATCCGGTGTAACCCATGCTGGAGCGCACCCCGCCAAGCAGCTGGTGGATCACCGGCTGCAGCGGCCCCTTGAAGGGCACCCGCCCCTCGATGCCCTCGGGCACCAGCTTGTCGGCCTCGCTGCCCTCCTGGAAATAGCGGTCGCTGGAGCCCTGCTGCGACGACATGGCGCCCAGCGACCCCATGCCGCGGTAGGACTTGTAGGAGCGCCCCTGGAACAGCTCCACCTCGCCCGGCGCCTCCTCGGTACCGGCGAACATGCTGCCGACCATGATCGAATAGGCACCGGCGGCGAGGGCCTTGGACATGTCGCCCGAGTAGCGGATGCCGCCATCGGCGATCAGCGGCACGCCGCTGTCCTTCAGTGCCGCGGCGACATTGGCCACGGCGCTGATCTGTGGCACGCCGACACCGGCGACGATGCGCGTGGTACAGATCGAACCCGGCCCGATGCCGACCTTGACCGCATCGGCACCCGCCTCGACCAGTGCCAGGGCGGCCTCGGCCGTGGCGATGTTGCCACCGATCACCTGCACCTCGGGAAAGTGCTGCTTGACCCATTTCACCCGGTCCAGCACGCCCTGCGAATGACCGTGCGCGGTGTCGACCACGATGACGTCGACGCCGGCCCGCACCAGGGCCGCGACCCGCTCGTCGGTGCCGGCACCGACGCCGACCGCCGCGCCGCAGCGCAGCCGGCCGCGCTCGTCCTTGCAGGCGTTGGGCTTGTCCGAGGCCTTCTGGATGTCCTTCACCGTAACCAGGCCGCGGAGATGGAAGTCGTCGTCCACCACCAGCACCTTCTCGATGCGGTGCTGATGCAACAGGCGCAGGATCTCGTCCGGTTCGGCGCCCTCCTTCACCGTCACCAGCTTGTCCTTGGGGGTCATGATGCTGGATACCGGGTTGTCGTAGCGGGTCTCGAAGCGCAGGTCGCGGTTGGTGACGATACCGACCAGGTCCTTGCCCTCCACCACCGGCACGCCGGAGATGTTGTGCGCCCGGGTCAGCGCCAGCACCTCGCGGATGCTGGTGGTGGGGCTGACCGTGATCGGGTCGCTGATCACGCCGCTCTCGTACTTCTTGACCCTCCGCACCTCCTCCGCCTGCTGCTCGACGGTCATGTTCTTGTGGATGATGCCCACTCCGCCCTCCTGGGCCAGGGCGATGGCCAGCCGGCTCTCGGTGACGGTATCCATGGCCGCCGAGAGGATGGGGATATTGAGGCTGATCTCGCGGGTCAGGCGGGTCTTCAGCTCCACCTCGCGCGGCAGGATGTCGGAGTACGCGGGGAGGAGCAGGACGTCGTCGAAGGTCAGGGCTTGTTCGGCAATTCGCAGCATGGGAGGCGGGTCCGTCGGCAAGGTTCGAATATAAGGGGCGCAATTATAGGTATTGCGCGCCAGTGGGTAAACCGCGGCGGCCCGGCCGGGGCCACGGAAGACCCGGAAAACCCGGGAAAATCCACCCCGGCCGAGGTATGGCGCCACGCCGCCTGGCGGGATCCGCTACAATCGACGCAGGAACCCCGACCAGATCTTCTTCGCAGCCATGCAACTCACTGAAATCAATATCTATCCCATAAAGTCCACGCGGCGCATCGCGCTCCAGGAGAGTCCCGTGCAGCCGCGCGGCCTGCCCTGGGACCGGCGCTGGATGCTGGTCGATGCCGAGGGCACCTTCGTCACTGCCCGCAAGCAGCCGCGGCTGGCGCTGGTCCAGACCGCACTCGGTCCCGACCGGCTGCAGGTCACGGCGCCCGGCATGCCGCAGCTGGAGCTGCCGCTGTCCCCGGCGGATGGCGAACGCATCGAGGTCGGCATCTGGCGCGACCGCACCCCGGCGGTGCATCCCAGCCCGGAGGCCGATGCCTGGTTCAGCGACTACCTCGGCCAGCCACTGCGGCTGGTGCAGATGACGGACGACATCCTGCGGCCGGTGGATCCCGCCTATGGCCAGCCCGGCGATCAGGTCAGCTTCGCCGACGGCTTTCCCCTGCTGCTCATCTCCGAGGCCTCGCTGGCCGACCTCAACCGCCGGCTGCAGCGGCCGGTCGACATGCGCCGCTTCCGACCCAACCTGGTGGTCCGCGGCTGCGAACCCTACGCCGAGGACCGCTGGCGGCGGCTCCGCATCGGTGACGTGGAATTCGCCGGCGTCAAGGCCTGTTCACGCTGCATCTTCACCACCATCGACCCGGACACCGGGGTGCCGGACCCGGCCCGTGAACCGCTGCGCACCCTAGGCCAGTACCGGCGCCGGGCGGAGGGCGGGGTCTATTTCGGCCAGAACCTGATCCCCCGCAGCGAGGGCGTGATCCGCATCGGCGACACGGTGCAGGTGCTGGAGACGGCCGGGGACTGATCGCAAGGCCGCCGCAGGAGTATCATCGAGCCATGTTCCCCGCCGCACAGCCGGATACCGCACGCGACGTGTTCAGCGTCTCCCGCCTCAATGCCGAGGTGCGGGATCTGCTGGGCGCAACCTTCCCGCACATCTGGGTCGAGGGCGAGCTGTCCAACCTCGCCCGGCCCGCCTCCGGCCACCTCTACTTCACCCTCAAGGACGCCCGCGCCCAGGTGCGCTGCGCCCTGTTCCGCAACCGCAACCGCGGCCTCGGTTTCGTGCCGGAAGACGGCATGCAGGTGCTGGTTCGCGCCGAGGTCTCCCTCTACGAGGCGCGCGGCGACTACCAGTTGATCGTCGACCGCATGGAGGCAGCCGGCGACGGTGCCCTGCGCCGGGCCTTCGAGGCCCTCAAGCAGCGGCTCGCCGCCGAGGGGCTGTTCGACGAGGCATCGAAGCGGCCACTGCCGCCCCTGCCACGGCGCATCGGCGTGGTCACCTCCCCGAGCGGCGCCGCCATCCGCGACATCCTCAGCGTGCTGCGGCGGCGCTTCCCGGCGGTGCCGGTGCTGATCTATCCGGTGCCGGTGCAGGGCGAGGGCGCGGCCGGGCGCATCGCCGCCGCCATCCGCCTCGCCGACCAACGCCGCGACTGTGACGTGTTGATCCTCGCCCGCGGCGGTGGCTCGCTGGAGGATCTCTGGGCCTTCAACGAGGAGGTGGTGGCGCGCGCCATCCACGCCGCCCGGATCCCGGTGGTCAGCGGCGTCG
Source organism: Thiohalobacter sp. IOR34 (assembly GCF_030406045.1). Lineage (GTDB taxonomy): Bacteria > Pseudomonadota > Gammaproteobacteria > Thiohalobacterales > Thiohalobacteraceae. The sequence goes on along the minus strand of NZ_CP128988.1, from coordinate 854,772 downwards.
GCCACGAGGTGGACGTCACCATCGCCGACTTCGCCGCCGACCGGCGCGCGCCGACGCCCTCGGCCGCCGCCGAGCTGGTGGTGCCCGACCGGGACGAGTGGCTGGCGCGGCTCGAGAGCCTGGAATCGCGCCTCACCCGCCTCACCCGGCAACGCCTCGCCGATGCCGGCCAGCGCCTCGAGTGGCTGGCCCAGCGCCTGCAGCAGCGCCATCCGGGGGCGCGCCTGCGCCAGCAGGCCCAGCGTCTGGACGAACTGGAGCTGCGCCTCCAGCGAACCCTCCGCCAGCGGCTGCACAGGGCCGGGCAGCGGCTCGCCACCCTCGAGGCACGCCTGCACCGCCACGATCCGGCCCCCCGGCTGCAGGCGGCACAGCAGCGCTGCCACAGCCTGGAGGGCCGCCTGCAGCGCGCCCTGCGCCAGACCCTCGAGCGCGCCGGGCAACGGCTGGCCACGGCCGCCCGCCAGCTGGAGACCGTCAGTCCGCTGGCCACCCTGGAACGCGGCTATGCCATCGTCACCGGCCCCGAGGGCCGGATCCTGCACGATGCCCGCGAGGTCGCCGCCGGTGATGCCGTGGAAGCGCGGCTGGCACGTGGGCGGCTGCGCTGCACCGTGGATGCCGTGCTGGAGGATGGCGATGAGTGCTGAGCGACAGCGCTGGCCGCTGCTCCTGCTGGTGCTGCTCGGCATGCTCTGGCTGGGGGCGGCCGGCGCCGCGCTGCCAGCCGCCGACCCCGTGCCCGGCGGGCTCGCCGTGCTGCCGCTCGGCAAGCAGGACGCCCGGCCCCAGGCCCGCTACCATGGCCGGCCGCTGCTCACGGTACGCGAGGGCGGCCGCTGGTATGCCCTGGTCGGCATCCCCCTCGCCACTACCCCCGGTGTGCAGAGGATCGAGCTGCAGACCACCGGCGGCCGCACGCAGACGCTGGAATTCGAGGTGCTGGCCAAGGAGTACGCGGCGCAGTACATCACCCTCAAGGACAAGCGCAAGGTCAACCCGGAGCCACGCGATCTGCAGCGCATCCAGCGCGAGACCCGGCGCATCCGCCGCGCGCTGGCTCATTTCGAGCCGGCCGGGCCGGTGCCGCTGCGTTTCGCACTGCCGGTCGAGGGACCGATCAGCAGCCCCTTCGGCCTGCGCCGCTTCTTCAACCGGCAGCCGCGCAAGCCGCACAGCGGTCTGGACATCGCCGCGCCCGAGGGGACGCCGGTCCGCGCCCCGGCCGACGGCCGGGTGCTGGATACCGGCGACTTCTTCTTCAACGGCAACACGGTGTTCATCGACCACGGCCAGGGACTGGTGACCATGTACTGCCACCTGAGCCGCATCGACGTCCGCCCCGGCCAGCGGATCCGCCGCGGCGCGGTTCTCGGCGCGGTGGGCAGCACCGGTCGGGTCACCGGTCCGCACCTGCACTGGGGGGTGAGCCTGAACGATGCGCGCATCGACCCCGGCCTGCTGCTGGAGGTGCGCACCGCGCTCGATGGAGGGCCCTGAAGGATGCCACGAACCACGCGGGCCGCAGAGGGTGTCGTTTTCCGGTTCTTCCGTGCGCCGCCGCAGCCACCGGTTCGATCAGGACTCCGGCAGCCCCTGCGGCCAGACCTCGGGGTCGTTGCGGCAGTCATAGCGGCGGCAGCGTAGCGGCCGCTGCGCATAGACCCGGCAGCGCAGATCCTGCCGATCGAGATGCGGACAGAAACCATCGGCATCGCGGGCGACGAAATAGGGGCGTTTGGGGTTGGTCAGGATGTGACCGGCCCGCACCTCCTCCTTGGTGAGGGCGAAGATGAAACTGCAGCAACGTGCCCGGCAGCGTTCAAGATAGCGCCCACAGGGGAAGTCGGAGTCCGGCACGCCCTCGTCCTCCACGCCGTAGACGGCACTCAGGCCCGTCTCCAGCATGCGTTCCATCAGCGCCAGCAGGCGATCGCGCTGTGCCGGATCGAGTGCCTGATAGTCGGGATCGTCGGCGAAGGCCTCATCCCAATCGAACTCTTCGTCCATGGGTGGATATTCTGCATCGCCCCCGGCAGGGGATACCAGCCTTCAGTCCTTCGCGGCCCCCTGCCACCAGGCCAGGGCCGCCTCTGCCGGCATCGGCCGGCCGATATGGAAACCCTGTACCTGGTCACAGCGGATGGCTGCCAGGACATCCAGCGTCTCCCGATCCTCGACACCCTCGGCCACCACCTGCAGACCGAGGTTGTGGGCCAGATTGACGGTGGAATTGACGATCACCGCATCCTGGTCGTCGTCCAGCATGTTGCGGACGAAGCTGAGATCGATCTTGAGACTGTCGATGGGCAGCTTCTTGAGATAGGACAGCGAGGAATAACCGGTGCCGAAATCGTCGATCGCCAGCCGCACACCCAGGGCATGGATCTCGTTCAACACCAGCAACGCCCGATCGGGGTCGGCGATGATCGCGCTCTCGGTGATCTCCAGCTCCAGGCAGTGCGGATCGACGCCATGCCGTTCCAACAGGCGGCGGATATTGGCGGGACAGCGCTCGTCCATCAGATTGCGGGGAGAGAGATTGACCGCGATGGAACAGTCCATGCCCTGCTCATGCCACAGCCGCCACTGAGCCAGCGCATGATCGATCACCCACAGGGTCAGTGGGCCGATGTGCTCGCTGATCTCGGCCAGCGGGATGAAGTCACCGGGCAGCAGCAGGCCACGCCGCGGATGCTGCCAGCGCACCAGGGCCTCGAAGCCGACCGGCCGCCTGGGGTCCAGCCCCACCTGGGGCTGAAAATACAGGCACAGCTGGTCGCTGCGCACCGCGTTGCCCAGCTCGGTCATCAGCAGCAGGCGCTGTGGCGTGTAGTCGTCCTGCTCCGGCCGGTAGAAGGCATAGTTGCTGGCCTCCTTCTTGGCCAGATACATGGCCACATCGGCGCAACGCAACAGGGTGGAGGCATCGGCACCATGCTGTGGATAGAGGGCGATGCCGGCACTGGCGCCGACCTCCAGATCCATGCCATTCAGCCGGTAGGAGGAATGGATGGCGTCGAGCAGCCGCTGGATCTGCGCCTCCAGCCGCTGCCGATCCTCGACCCCGTAGAGCAGGATGGCGAACTCGTCCCCGCCAAGGCGGGCGATGTCACCGACACCTCCGGCCAGCAGCGGGGTCAGCCGGGGACCGACCTGCTGCAGCAGCAGGTCACCGACGTGATGACCGAGGGTATCGTTGATCTCCTTGAAGCGGTCCAGATCGATCAGCAACAGGGCCAGCCCCGCCCGATGCCCTTGCGGCGCCTGCAGCCGCTCATCGATGCGGCCGACCAGCCACTTGCGGTTGGGCAGACCGGTCAGGGCATCGTGGGTCGCCTGATATTCCAGCTTCGCCATGTGTTCGCGCCGTTCGCGGATGTCGCGCAGGGTACTCCAGATCCGTACCAGCTTCTGTCCCTCGACCATGCCGATGGCGGAAATCTCCGCCCAGGCCACACTGCCGTCGACATTGCGGATGCCGGCCTCGAAGCGCGACAGACGGTAACCGTGGCGGACGAAGTCGTCTATGGCGTCGGCGATCTGCCGCGGCTCGGCCGCATGACTGCCGAGCGGTTCACCGACCACTTCCTCGGCATGACGGTAACCCTGCATCTTCAATGCCTGGGGATTGACCTCGGCGATCCGGCCACGCTCGCCGATCAGGCGGATCTGCTCTCCCACCGGCAGATCGATGGGCACTGGCGGCTCGAGATCGTAACGCACGATACCGTCGCTGCTGTTGGCGATATAGGCCTGGTAACGCTCGTTGCTCTCGCGCAGCACCTCCTCGGTGCGCAGGCGCACCTTCATCTCTGCCTTGAGGCCCTGCAGGTTGCGGGCATTGGCCATGGCCAGACCGACGGTACGCCCGATGGCGTTGAGGATGTCGCGTTCATGGGGTGGCAATCGGCGGGTCTCGCGGAAGCCGAGCAGGAAAACACCCAGCGCCCCGTTCTGGTAGAGCAGTGGCACGGCCACCAGGGTGCGCACTCCGGCCGCCAGAAAGGCGTCGCGCGAGGCCGCCTGCAGGCGTCCGTCCTGGCGGATGTCCTCGGCCCAGAGCAGCTGCTCGCCCACCACCGCCAGACCGCTCAGGCTGTCCCGGATCGACAGCCGCGAGCCGGCGCGCAGCGCCCTGTCACTGAAACCGTGGTTGGCAAGCAGCCTGAGTTCCTCGCCGTCGCTGTCGAGCAGATAGACGGCGACCATCGGCGGCCGGTTGTAACTCAGCAATGCCTCGATGGTGTGCTCGGCGATGCTGCCGATCTCGGGCGAGCGATGCAGGCTCTCGGAGATCCGGTTGAGCAGCCGCAGGGACTCGTTGCGTGCCTCCAGTTCCAGCTCATAGCGTTTGCGCTCGGTGATGTCGCGCAGCACCGCGACCACCTGCCGGCAACCGTCGCATTCCACGCTGTTGAGATTCACCTCGGCAGTGAACAGGCTGCCGTCGCTGCGCAGGTACTGCCATTCGAAGTGCTGGGGGACACCGCCTGCGGCGGCCACCAGCAGGGCCGTGGCCTTGGCGGCCGAGGTCTCGCCGTCCGGCTGAAACAGCGGCGAGCGCAGATGAGGCGGACGCTGCAGCAGTTCCGCCCGACTGCAACCGAACATCTCCGGTGCCCTGGCATTGCAGTCGACCAGCCGCATGCCGTCCATCAGCAGGATCGCCTCGCCGGTGGCATCGAACATCGCCCGGTAGCGGCTGGCTTCCGATCCTTCCGCGTGGCGCTTGTTGGATGCTGAGGTCATGGGAGGGTTTCCGCTGGGCTCCTGCCGGGATCGGGCAGGAAGGAAAGGGACCGCATTTCACACACATCGCCTGTGGGAACAGGCATGCAGCATGAGAGGACTCGATTCCCAGCTTACTCCATCGGGGCATTTACACAAGCGGCATTGACTGGCCGCGGCTTCAGCGCCGCTTCTTCTGCCGGCCGGCCTTGACCTTCTTCATCAGCCGCTTGCGTTTGTGCACCTGGCGTGGGGTGAGGGTGTTGCGCCTGTCCTTGTAGGGGTTGTCGCCGGTGCGAAACTCGATGCGGATCGGGGTACCGACCAGGCGCAGCCGGTGGCGGAAGAAGTTGACCAGATAGCGCCGGTAACTGTCCGGCACCCGCTCGGTCTGGTTGCCGTGGATGACGATGAGCGGGGGATTCTGACCGCCCTGGTGGGCATAACGCAGCTTGATGCGCCGCCCGCGCACCAGCGGCGGCTGGTGCTCCTGCACCGCCTGTTCCAGCAGTCGGGTCAGCTCGGCGGTGGAGAAGTGTGCCGTGGCCGAGGCATAGCAGCGCTGCACGGCGTCGAACAGCTCACCGACACCACTGCCATGCAGGGCCGAGATGAAGAACAGTTCGGCGAAGCCGAGAAACGGCAGCTTGCGATCGAGATCCTGCTTGATCCGCTCGCGGGCCTCGGCATCGAGACCGTCCCACTTGTTGACCGCCACCACCAGCGCCCGGCCGGCCTCGGCGGCCAGCCCCGCCAGGGTCGCGTCCTGATCGGCGATCCCGGCCTGGGCATCGAGCACCAGGATGGTGACATGGGCCGCCTCCATCGCCTGCAGCGCCTTGATGACACTGAACTTCTCCACCGCCTCGCCGATGCGGCTGCGGCGCCGCACCCCGGCGGTGTCGATCAGGGTGTAGTGCTTGCCGTCCCGCTCGAAGGGCACATAGACGCTGTCGCGGGTGGTGCCTGGCTGATCGTAGGCCACCACCCGCTCCTCGCCGAGGATCCGGTTCAGCAGGGTGGACTTGCCGACATTGGGACGGCCGATGAGGGCGATGCGGATGCCCTGCTGCCTCTCCGCCGCCGCGTCCGGAACCTCCCTCTCCGGCAGCTCGTCCAGCACCCGCTCGATGAGCTGGCGCACGCCATGACCGTGGGCAGCGGCAATCGGCAGGGGATCGCCGAGTCCCAGGGCATGGAAATCGATCAGGGCCAGTTGCGGATCGAGACCGTCGGTCTTGTTCACGGCCAGGTAGACCGGCTTGGCGGTGCGCCGCAGACGATCGGCGATGGCCTGGTCGGTGGCGGTCAGACCGTCGCGGGCATCGACCAGAAAGATGATGGCATCGGCCTCCTCCACCGCCTGCCAGGACTGGCGGGCCATCAGGGCATCGATACCGACCTCGTCACCGCTCAGGCCGCCGGTATCGACCACCAGATAGGGGCGCTCGCCCAGCCTCCCCTCGCCGTACTTGCGGTCCCGGGTCAGCCCCGGCAGGTCCGCGACCAGCGCGTCGCGACTGCGGGTCAGTCGGTTGAAGAGGGTCGACTTGCCGACGTTGGGTCGCCCCACCAGGGCGATGACGGGCAGCATGTTATTCGGCTCCCACTCCAGGGCGCGGCCGGCGGCGCTCAGCGCGGCTCGACGCGGTAGGCGGCCAGGGTGCCACCGTTGCCGAACACATAGAGGCGATCACCATCCACCACCGGCGGCGCCAGGATGCCCGCGTCATCGACGCGCACCCGGGCCTGGATCTCGCCGCTGCTGCGCGACAGCAGGTGCAGATAGCCTTCGAAATCGCCCACCGCCAGCTGATCGCCGGCCACCACCGGCGCGGTGATCATGCGGTTGTGCAGGGCGTCCTGGCGCCACAGTGCCGCGCCGTTGCGCCGGTCCAGCGCCCAAATGTCACTGCTGGCGTCGCTGACGTAGAGCTGGCGGAAGTCCACAGCCAGTCCGGCAAAGGACGACATGTCGCGCGCCCAGATCAGCCGGCCATTGCCACCCTGCACCGCGGCCACCCGGCCCTGGTAGGTGACGCTGTAGATCAGCCCGCCACGGACCACCGGCGGCGAGTCGATATCCACCATGCGGTCCAGCTCGGAACGCCCGCGCGGCACGGCGACGGCCGTCTCCCACAGCGGCAGGCCGCGCTTCAGCTCCAGCGCCACCAGCTTGCCACTGGCGAAACCGGTGATGGCATAGCCCTCCACCAGCACCGGCGAACTGGTACCCCGTAGCGAGAGCACGGGAACGGTGCGGTCGAACACCCAGAGCCGCTCACCGCTCGCCGCGTCGAGACCGGTGAGGTTGCCATCCACGCTCTGCACCACCACCACGCCGCCGGCGGCAGCCGGTGCTCCCAGCACCTCGCTGCTGACCGTGCTGCGCCAGACCTCGCTGCCGTCGCGCCAGTCCAGCGCCACCACCTCGGCCTCGTCGCCGCCGACCAGGACCAGGCCTTCGCCGACCCCGACCCCGCCGGAGACGGCGATACCGGTCTCGACACTCCACAGGGGGGCGCCGCTCTCCGCCTCGAAGGCCACCACCCGGCCCTTGTTGTCGGCGGCGAACAGCCGGCCACCATCCAGCGCCGGCCGCAGGCGGATGAACTGGCCGCCGGTGCCGTCGCCCAGATCACGTTTCCAAAGCGGCCGCAGCGTCACCTCGCTGGCCGTGATCGGCTGCAGTTCGGCCGGCGGCTCGGCATTGTCCTCCTCGCTTCCCGGCAGCCAGCTGCAACCGGCCAGGCCGAGCAGCACCATTCCCAGCAGCAGTCTGAGGATCACGAAGCGGCCCCTTCGGTATCCACACGCACCGCGTCGTCACGTTTGGCCTCGAGCAATGCCCGGCCTGGCGCATCCGGCTCCAGCGCGGCCAGTGCCTGCTCGTAGGCGGCATGGGCCGCCGCATGGTCACCGCGCGCCATGGCCAGATCGCCGCGCAGCTCGGCAACGCTGGCAGCGAAGGCTCCCGCCTCGGCGGCATCCAGCAGGGCCTGGGCGGCATCCAGCTGATCGAGGCCGAGCAGCACCCGCACCAGGCGCAACCGGGCGACCTGGCGGAAACCGGGCTGTTCGGCATGCTCGTAGGCCCATTGCAGCTGGGCACGGGCCGCCTCGGCGTTCTCCTGACCGAGCTGCAACCGGGCGATCTGCAGCGCGGAGAGCACGGCATAGGGCGAAGCGGAGAAATCCTTGATCATCGCCTCGTACTGGGAGGTGGCTGCCGCCTCGTCGTTGCGCGCCACGGCGGCCGTCAGCTGGGCATAGAGATTGGAGGCCTGCTCCGCCTGGCGCTGCTGATACTCCATCCAGGCCTTGCCGCCGAACAACACCGCCAGGCCGAAGAGGATGCCGGTCGCCAGCGAGGCACCGTTCTCGCGCAGCCATTTCTTGAGGTTTTCCCCCTGTTCCTCTTCTGTCTTGTATACATCCACCGTCTTCTCTCCCGATCCGATTTGCCAGGGCCTGTCAACGTGCCCCCAATAGGTTCTGTTGCTCCGCGTCGAGCAGGCTGCGCAGCCGGTCCAGCGCCTCCTGTTCCGTCACATGGCACTGCTCCCCTTCGCCCCGCAGCGGCTTGATGGCGAGCAGGCCGGCGGCGAGTTCGTCCTCGCCCAGGATCAGCGCCAGCGCGGCGCCGCTGCGATCGGCGCGCTTGAACTGGCCCTTGAAGCTGCCACCGCCACAGTTTACAAGCAGGCGCAAGCCCGGCAAGGCATCGCGCAGCCGCTCGGCCAGCACCTGCCCGGCCGGCTGCGCCTGGTCACCGACCAGCACCAGATAGGCATGCGGTGCCGGTGCCGGGGGGGTCGCCCCCTGGGCCTCGAGCAGGGCGATCAGCCGCTCGATGCCGAGCGCGAAACCGACCGCCGGCGTGGGCCGGCCGCCGAGGTATTCCACCAGGCCATCGTAGCGGCCACCGGCGCAGACCGTACCCTGAGCCCCGAGCCGGTCGGTGACCCACTCGAACACCGTGCGGCTGTAGTAGTCCAGGCCGCGTACCAGGCGCGGATTGATCCGGTAGTCGATGCCCGCCATATCGAGCCGGGCACGGAGCTGCTCGAAGTGTTCCTGCGAGGCGGCATCCAGATGCTCGGCAAGCTGCGGCGCGGCCTCGATCAGCGCCTGCATCTCGGGGTTCTTGGAATCGAGGATACGCAGCGGATTGCTGTGCAGGCGGCGCAGGCTGTCCTCGTCGAGTTGCTCGCGGTGCGCCTGCAGATAATCCACCAGCCGCTGGCGGTAGGCGGCCCGGGCCTCGGGGCTGCCCAGCGAGTTCAGCTCCAGACGCACCCCCTCCAGACCCAGCGCCCGCCACAGCCGTGCGCTGAGCAGGATCAGCTCGGCGTCGATGTCCGGCCCCGGCATGCCGAAGGCCTCGACGCCGATCTGGTGGAACTGCCGGTAGCGGCCCTTCTGCGGCCGCTCATGGCGGAACATCGGCCCCAGGTACCAGAGGCGCTGGATCTGGTTGTACAGCAGGCCGTGCTCGATGCCGGCCCGCACGCAGCCGGCGGTACCCTCGGGCCGCAGGGTGAGGCTATCGCCATTACGGTCCTCGAAGGTGTACATCTCCTTCTCGACGATATCCGTAACCTCGCCGATGGAACGCTTGAACAGCTCGGTCTTCTCCAGTACCGGCATGCGGATCTCGCGATAGCCGTAACCCTGCAACAGCTCGCGCACCGTCCCCTCCAGCCACTGCCAGACCGGCGTCTGCTCGGGCAGGATGTCGTTCATCCCGCGAATCGCCTGTATGCTCTTTCCCTTCTTCGCCATGCCTTGATCGATCCTGCCGGCCGGGCGGCGTGGGCCGCGGCCGGGTTGTGTAGACGGTTTACGGAGTGCCGTGCGGAACCCGGTCAGCGCTGCCGGTTCAGGGTGAAGCGGGCCACGCTGCCGGGATTATACCCGCTCAGGTCGTAGGGCTCGCCATCCAGTTTCAGGCGCACGGCGGGCGGATTGCCGAGCTTGACCGCCACCGGCGGCACGGCGCGGAAACGCCTTGTGCTGCCCTTGCGCAGCAGGCCGTAGACCGGCCGCCGGCCACGGGCGTCGCGCACCTCCACCCAGCTGTCGGCGACCAGGGTCATCTCGATGTCCAGCGGGCCGTCCGCGACGGCGGGTACGGCCGCGGGCGGCGCGACGGCGCTGTCCGCCGCTGCGCCGGCTTCGTCGGCAGCCGGCGGCGCCCCCGCCTTGTCCCCATCCGCCAGCGCCGTGGTCGCGGGCGGCGGCAGCGGCAAGACCCGGGAGGGCGCGGATTCGGGGGCCGGAGCCGGGACCGGCAGGGTCTTCGAGGGCGGCAGCGGCAGACGGCCGGATGCAGGCGCCTCCTCGTCGACCGCGCCGAAACGCTCCCACAGCCGCGGACCGTAGACGATGCCCAGGCCGACGAACAGCGCCAGCAGGAGCAGCCGGAACAGCATCTTCCAGGGGATGCGCGGCAGACGCAGGGAAGGACGGCGGGACAGGTCCGGCGCACGCCCCCCGGGCGGCTCGCTGGCGGGCGGCCGGTAGTCGGCCAGCAGCGCCTCCGGCGGCAGGCCGACCAGCTTGGCATAGCTGCGCAAATAGCCGCGCACGAAGATCGGCGCCGGCAGCCGTGCATGGTCGTCGGCTTCCAGCGCCTCAATGATCCAGGCGTCGAGGTTGAGCTGCACGGCGACGTCCATCACCGCCAGGGACCTCGCCTCCCGCGCCTCGCGCAGACGGGATCCCGGGCCGGGAGGCGCGCCTTCCGCCGCCTCCTCTCTAGCGTCCGTTTCCGTCATGCCGGTTCTGTTCGCGCAGCAGCCGGGCCTGTTCCGAATCCGGGAACTTGTTGCGCAGCAGCAGGGCGTAGCTGGCGGCGGCATCCCGGTCGCCCAGCGCCCGCTCCGCCTGAATGCCCAGCCACAGGCTCTCCGGGGTGTGGCGGGCGACCTCCTGGTAGCGCTGCAGATAGGCGCGGGTCCGCAGGTACTGGCCACGAGCCAAGGTCAGCCTGGCCATCTGCAGCAGTGCAACCGCGAAGCGGGGATTGTGATTCAGGGCCTGGCGCAGGTAGTCCTCGGCCTTGTCCAGGTCGCCGGCACCCTGGGCACAGATACCGGCATTGGCCAGGGCCATGAGCGCCTGGGGATAGAGCGGATCGGCCGCCGCCGTGGTGAAGTGCGCCTCGGCCTCCGGCCAGCGGCCACGGCGGCAGAGGAAGGTGCCGAAATTGTTGTGGGCCCGCGAGAACCCGGGATCCAGCCTCAACGCCTTGCGGAAATGCGCCTCGGCCTTGTCGTTCTCGCCGAGCCGCTCGTAGAGCACGGCGATGGCATTGTGGGCCGCAGGCAGCTGCGGATCCTGGCGGATGGCCTTCTGCAGCTTCTCCATGGAGACCGCCAGCATGCCGCGCTGCATGTAGCCGATGCCCAGCTCGGTGTTGATCTCGGCTGGCGAACGGCCCTCGACTGTACGCCGCGGCTGGGTCGAGGTGCAGGCGGCCAGCAGCAGCGCCAGCAGCAGCGGCAGAGGGGACAGCCGCATCAGTACAGCCCCTCCTGCAGTCGTGTCTGCAGCCGGCTCTCGCGGCGCCGGGTCCGGTCCCGGAAGTCGCCGGCCAGCTGGCCACAGGCGGCATCGATGTCGTCACCCCGGGTCTTGCGGGTGATGGTGACGATGCCGGCGCGGGCCAGGATCTCCTGGAAGGCGAGGATGCGTTCCGGCCGGCTACGCCGATAACGCGTGTGCGGGAAGGGGTTGAAGGGGATCAGATTGATCTTCGACGGCACCCCTTCCAGCAGGCGCAGCAACTCGCGGGCGTGGCGGTCGCTGTCGTTGATGCCGTCGAGCATGACGTATTCGAAGGTCACCCGGCGGCGCCCGTCGTCGCCAACGTAGCGCCGGCAGGCAGCCAGCAGCTCGGCGATGGGATATTTGCGGTTGATCGGTACCAGCTCGTCGCGCAGGGCATCGTTGGTGGCGTGCAGCGACACCGCCAGACTGACGTCGCAGGCCTCGCGCAGACGGTCCATCTCCGGCACGATGCCCGAGGTACTGAGGGTGATGCGACGCTTGGACAGGCCGAAGGCGAGGTCGTCACGCATCAGCCACATGGCTGCCACCACGTTGTCGAAGTTGAGCAGCGGCTCGCCCATGCCCATCATCACCACATTGGTCACCGGCCGGGCGCCTGCCTCGCCGGCACCCAGCAGGCGATTGGCGATCAGCAGCTGGCCGATGATCTCGCTCACCTCCAGGTTGCGGTTGAAGCCCTGGGTGGCGGTGGAACAGAAGCTGCAATTGAGGGCGCAGCCGACCTGGGAGGAAACGCACAGGGTGCCTCGGTCAGGGCCGGGGATGAACACCGTTTCGATGCAGTTGCCGTCGGCCAGACGCAGCAGCCACTTGCGCGAGCCGTCGTCGGAGTCGCGGTCCATCACCACCTCCGGCGGACGGACCTCGGCACAGTCGGCGAGCCGGGCACGCAGCGCCTTGCTGAGATCGGTCATGACCGCGAAGTCGTCGACGTTGCGCTGGTAGATCCACTGCAGGATCTGCCGGGCACGGAAGGGCTTTTCACCGAGTTCGGCGAAACGCGCCTCCAGCCCGCGGCGGTCGTGATTCAGCAGATTGAGTCTGTCCCCGGTCATCCTGTTTCGCCCGGTGGCGTCCAGCGCCGTTGCATTCGATTAACGTACTGAAAAAACGGGATCAAATAGTAACACAAAGCCGAGGGAAAGACGGGCGGGAATCAGTGCTATTCGCGTTCCTCGATCCAGGCCATCTGGATGGCCTCGAGGATCTTCTCGCCGGAATGTTCGGGGTCGTCGTCAAACTCGTCCAACGCCAGCACCCACTGGCGCAGTTCGACGAAATTGACGTACTTGGGATCGACCTCGGGGTGGGCCTCGTCGAGGGCGATGGCGATCTCCAGGCTGTCGGTCCATTTCAGGCTCATGGCAGACTCCTCGCGGCGTGGGCTCAGTGGCTTTCGCTGACCATGTTGATGGTGTACTTGGGTATCTCCACCACCAGGTCCTCGTCGTCGACCACCGCCTGGCAGCTGAGCCGCGAATCCGGGTCCAGCCCCCAGGCCTTGTCGAGCATGTCCTCCTCGTCCTCGCTGGCCTCGTTCAGCGAGCCCAGCCCCTCGCGCACATAGACGTGGCAGGTGGTGCAGGCACAGGACTTCTCGCAGGCATGCTCGATCTCGATGCCGTTCTCCAGCAGGGCGTCACAGAGGGTCTCGCCGGGGCTGGCCTCGATCACGGCGCCGTCCGGGCAGAGTTCTTCATGGGGCAGAACGATGATGCGGGTCATGTCGTCTTCTCGGTCTCGTATTCGTCGATGCGATGGCCGGCCATGGCCTTGCGGATGTTGGCGTCCATGCGCCGTGCCACGTAATCCTCGCTGGCCTTCTCCACCGCCTCGATGGCACGCTTGATGGCCCGCGGATCGTCGGCCTGCTTGACGGCGAGCAGCTCGGCCACCGCCTGATCGATGCGTCGGCGCTCCTCGGCCGACAGGAACTGATCACCGTCGCTGGCCAGCGCCGACTCGATGGCCTCCAGCACGCGGTCGGCCTCGACCTGCTGCTCGCGCAGCCGACGCAGCGCCATGTCGTCGTGGGCGTGTTCCATGGAATCACGCAGCATGGTCTCGATCTCGCTGTCGGAGAGACCGTAGGAAGGCTTGACCTCGATGCTAGCCTGCACGCCGCTGGTCTGTTCCTCGGCGGTGACACTCAACAGGCCGTCGGCATCGACCTGAAAGGTGACGCGGATGCGCGCCGCGCCGGCCACCATGGGCGGGATGCCGCGCAACTCGAAGCGGGCCAGCGAGCGGCAGTCGCTGACCAGTTCGCGCTCGCCCTGCACCACGTGCAGGGCCATGGCCGTCTGGCCGTCCTTGAAGGTGGTGAACTCCTGGGCCCGGGCCACCGGGATGGTGGTGTTGCGGGGGATGATCTTCTCCACCAGGCCGCCCATGGTCTCCATGCCCAGCGACAGCGGGATCACGTCCAGCAGCAGCATCTCCTCGTCCGGCTTGTTGCCGGCCAGGATGTCGGCCTGGATGGCGGCGCCGACCGCCACCACCTTGTCCGGGTCGATGTCGGTGAGCGGCTGGCGCCCGAAGAATTCGGCGACCCGCTCGCGCACCCGCGGCACCCGGGTGGAGCCGCCGACCATGACGATCTCGCTCACCTCGTCGGCCTTGATGCCGGCGTCGCGCAGGGCGCGGCGGCAGGGACCGAGCGTCTTGCTGATCAGCTGATCGACGAGCGCATTCATCTGTTCGCGACTCAGCTCGCCTTCCCAGTGGGAACCGTCCGCCAGTTCCAGCTTCAGCGGTACGCTGTCGGCGGTGGTCAAGGCCTCCTTGGCGGCACAGGCGTCACGCATCAGGCGCCGCATCTGGCGGTGGTCGGCATCGTCGGCGATGCCGGCCTGGTCCATGATCCAGCGGGCGATGGCGCGATCCATGTCGTCGCCGCCGAGGGCGGTGTCGCCGGCCGTGGCCAGCACCTCGAACACCCCCTTGTTGAGACGCAGCACCGAGACGTCGAAGGTGCCACCGCCCAGGTCGTAGACCACGATCACCCCGTCGGACTGGCGGTCCAGGCCGTAGGCCACGGCCGCCGCGGTCGGCTCGTTGAGCAGGCGCAGCACCTGCAGCCCGGCCAGCCGCGCGGCGTCCTTGGTGGCCTGGCGCTGGGCATCGTCGAAATAGGCCGGCACGGTGATCACCACCCCGGTCAGCTCACCGCCCAGACTGCGCTCGGCACGGTCGCGCAGTACCCGCAGGATCTCGGCCGAGACCTCGACCGGGCTGACCTCGCCGGCCAGGGTGCGGATGCGCGGCATGCCGCCCTCGGCGGCGACGAATTCGTAGGGCAGGCGTGAACCGAGCTGCTTGACGTCCTCCACGCCGCGGCCCATGAAGCGCTTCACCGAAGCGATGGTGTTGAGCGGATCCTCGGCCGCCGCCGCCAGGGCCTCGAAACCGACCTCCACGCCACCGTCCGGCAGATAGCGCACCACCGAGGGCAGCAGATGGCGGCCCTGGTCGTCCGGCAGGGTGTCGGCCTGACCGCTGCGCACGCTGGCGATCAGCGAATTGGTGGTGCCGAGGTCGATGCCCGCCGCCAGCCGGTGCTGGTGGGGGGCGCTGGACTGGCCGGGTTCTGCGATCTGGAGTAATGCCATGGGTGTCTTCGCTTCCGCGTCGCGCCTTCAGGCGCACTGGCTAGCCTGGATATTGCACCAAGGATTTGATTTTCAGGGCGGAGCTGGCATAGCAGCCTGGCCGATCGCCTGCGGAAGCATAGCCATGGCTATGGTTCAAGGGAGATCGGCCAGGATGCGCAGCCAGATGCGTCCTGAAATCGAATAGGCACAAGCTGTTCTCCGCCATGAGGCTCCATCTGCGAGCCTCCCGGCTTTGTATACTATCAACCCGGCAACTGAATATGCCGTCCGGCCCTTGGCAAGGAGACCGACCCTTGCCGGCGGGCCGCGCCTTGTCCCGGAACAGGCCTGAAGCCCTGAACACGGCATATTCAGTTGCCGGGTTGATAATCTGTATTCCGATCATTCGGGCCGCCTTGGTGCAATATCCAGGCTATAGGTCTTCGAGTTCGGCTTCCAGCTCTTCCGCTTCCTGCTCCAGCTTGCGGAAGAACTGCATGCGCTGCAGGGTCTCCAGGGCCGCCTCCGGCACCCCCTCCGGCTGTTCCGCGAACAGCGCGGCAAGACGGGCCGTCTGCGCCTCGCTGCCGGCCTGGATGCGCGCCAGCAATTCGTTCAGGGCGGCGAAGGGGTCGGCACTGTCCCTGACCGCCTCCAGCGCCTCGCGCAGCTCCATCTGCTCCATCAGGAATGCCGCGTCCTGATGGGTGGCCTGCTCGTCGATGCTCTCCAGGCCGCGCAGTTCCAGCAGGTAACGGCCCCGGGCCAGCGGATCCTTGAGCACCCGGTAGCCCTCGTTGATGCGCGCTGCCAGCTGCATCGACAGGCGTCGCTGCTGATCACCGGCGCTGGCGAAGCGGTCGGGGTGGACGCTGCGCTGCAGCTCGCGGTAACGGGCATCCAGCGCCGCGCGATCCAGCTCGAACTGCTCCGGCAGGGCGA
Organism: Thiohalobacter sp. IOR34; assembly: GCF_030406045.1. Taxonomy (GTDB): domain Bacteria; phylum Pseudomonadota; class Gammaproteobacteria; order Thiohalobacterales; family Thiohalobacteraceae. The sequence goes on along the minus strand of NZ_CP128988.1, from coordinate 838,930 downwards.
ACAGCTCGAAATAGTTGCGGGTCAGTTCGTTCGACATCGTCCCGTCCAGCCGGGCTAGCAACCTGTCGGTCTCAGGTCTGATCTACTGCGCTGGGTCCGACAGCCTGCTAGACGTTGAAACTCTCGCCGCAACCGCAGCTATCCTTGACGTTGGGGTTGTTGAAGCGGAAGCCCTCGTTGAGACCCTCCTTGCCATAGTCGAGTTCGGTGCCATCGAGATAGACGAGGCTCTTGGGATCGACCACCACCTTGACGCCGTTCGACTCGAAGACCACGTCCTCGGCCGCCGGCTCGTCACAGAACTCGAGCACATAGGCCATGCCGGAGCAGCCCGAGGTCTTCACTCCCAGGCGCAGGCCCATGCCCTTGCCCCGGTTGGCCAGGAACTGCCGGACGTGTTCCGCCGCGGCGTCGGTCAGTGTAATCGCCATCTCGATCTCCGCCTCAGCCGTTCTTGCCCTGCTTGCCCTGGTAATCGCTGATCGCCGCCTTGATGGCGTCCTCGGCCAGCACCGAACAGTGGATCTTCACCGGCGGCAGGGCCAGCTCCTCGGCGATGTCGGTGTTCTTGATCTGGCCGGCCTCTTCCAGGGTCTTGCCCTTCACCCACTCGGTGAGCAGGCTGGAGGAGGCGATGGCGCTGCCGCAGCCATAGGTCTTGAACTTGGCGTCCTCGATCACGCCCTCCTCGTTGACCTTGATCTGCAGCTTCATCACGTCGCCGCAGGCCGGGGCGCCGACCATGCCGGTGCCGACACTGCTGTCGTTCTTGTCCAGGGTACCCACGTTGCGCGGATTCTCGTAGTGGTCCATGACCTTGTCACTGTATGCCATGCTGCTTCTCCTGAAAGTCTCTGTTCACGTATCGGGTTCAGTGCGCGGCCCACTGCACGGAGTCCAGGTCGATACCCTCCTGGTACATCTCCCACAGCGGCGACAGTTCGCGCAGCTTGCCCACCTTGTCCTTGACCAGTTCGATGGTGTAGTCGATCTCTTCCTCGGTGGTGTAACGACCGATGGTGAACCGGATCGAGCTGTGCGCCAGCTCGTCGTTGCGGCCCAGGGCGCGCAACACGTAGCTCGGCTCCAGCGAGGCCGAGGTACAGGCCGAGCCGGAGGACACGGCGATGTCCTTCAGGGCCATGATCAGGCTCTCGCCCTCGACGAAATTGAAACTGACGTTGAGATTGCCGGCCACCCGCTGTTCCAGATCGCCGTTGACATAGACCTCCTCCATCTCGCTGAGGCCGGCCCAGAGCCGATCGCGCAGCGCACGGATGCGCGGGATCTCCTCGGCCATTTCCTCGCTGGCGATGCGGAAGGCCTCGCCCATGCCGACGATCTGGTGGGTGGCCAGGGTGCCGGAACGCAGGCCGCGCTCGTGGCCGCCGCCGTGCATCTGCGCCTCCAGGCGGATGCGCGGCTTGCGCCGCACGTAGAGCGCGCCGATACCCTTGGGGCCGTAGATCTTGTGTGCCGAGAAGCTCATCAGGTCGACCGGCATGGACTTCAGGTCGATCTCCACCTTGCCCGCGCTCTGCGCCGCATCGACATGGAAGACGATGCCACGCTCGCGGCAGATGGCACCGATGGCGGCAATGTCCTGGATGACACCGATCTCGTTGTTGACGTGCATCACCGAGGCAACGATGGTGTCCTCGCGCAGAGCCGCGCGGAACTTGTCCAGATCCAGCAGACCGCTCTCCTCCGGCTCCAGGTAGCTGACCTCGTAGCCCTCGCGCTCCAGCTGGCGGCAGGTGTCCAGCACCGCCTTGTGCTCGGTCTTCACGGTGACGATGTGCCGCCCCTTCTTCTTGTAGAAGTGGGCCGCACCCTTGATCGCGAGGTTGTCGGACTCCGTGGCGCCGGAGGTCCAGATGATCTCCTTCGGGTCGGCGTTGACCAGCGCCGCCACCTGGGCGCGTGCCTCTTCCACCAGCTCTTCCGCCTTCCAGCCGAAGGGATGGCTGCGCGAGGCCGGGTTGCCGAATTCGCCGCGCCGGGTCAGGCAGGCACAGAGCTTCTCCGCCACCCGCTCGTCGACCGGGGTGGTCGCACTGTAGTCCAGATAGATCGGTACTTCGATAGTCATGATGTCATTGCCACCGTGTCGTATTGATTCAAGAATTCCGTCTTCCTACCAGGCCGCGGCCCGGGCAGCCCACTCCTGCTGCCGGCGCAACACCCCGACCAGACGATCGATGTCGGCCTCGCTGCTGTGTCGCCCGAGGCTGATGCGGATGGCGCCGCGCGCCCGTTGCGCCTCGACCCCCATCGCCGTCAGCACATGGCTGGGTTCGGTACTGCCGCTGGAACAGGCCGAGCCACTGGAAACCGCCAGGCCCTCGCGATCCAGCTGCAACAGCAGAGCCTCGCCGTCGATGCCGTCCAGTGCCAGCTGCAGGGTGTTCGGCAGCCGCGGCGCGGCGCGCGCGAACAGGCTCACTCCCGGCAGCGCCGCCAGCTGTTCCTCCAGCCGCTCGCGCAGCGCGCGCAGCCGCTCGGCATCCTGCCTCAGGCGCTGGCGGGCCAGCTCCGCGGCGGCCCCGAAACCGACGATCCCGGCCAGGTTCTCGGTGCCGGCGCGCAGGCCGCGTTCCTGGCCGCCGCCGACCAGCAGCGGCACCAGCTCCAGGGCCCTGTCGACGATCAGCGCGCCGACGCCCTTGGGACCATAGATCTTGTGCGCCGAGAGGCTCATCAGCCCCGCCCCGCTGGCGGCGAAATCCAGCGGCAGCTTGCCCGCGGCCTGCACCGCATCGGTATGCAGCACGGCGCCGGCGGCCCGCACCCGCCCGGCGATGGCCGGGATGTCCTGCAACACGCCGGTCTCGTTGTTGGCCAGCATCACCGAGACCAGCTCGGTGCCAGACGCCAGGCTGCGCTCCAGCGCCGCCATCTGGAGACGCCCGTCGGCATCGACCGGCAGGCGATCGAGCTGCCAGCCACGGGCCGCCCAGGCCTCGGCCGGGGCCAGCACCGAGGGGTGCTCGATGGCGCTCACCGCCAGCCGCCCCGGTGCCTTCGCCGCCGCGCAGCGCGCCCAGAGCGCCAGGTTGTTGGCCTCGGTGCCGCCACTGGTGAAGATCACCTGGCCCGGCGCGACCCCGACCAGTTCCGCCACCTGCTGACGCGCCCGGTCGATGGCGGCCCGCGCCAGACGGCCGGTGGCATGCACGCTGGAGGGATTGCCAAACTGCTCGCGCAGATAGGGCAGCATGGCCTCCAGCACCCCCTCGTCGAGCGGGGTGGTGGCGTTGTAATCGAGGTAGACCTGCTGCATGCCGACCCCGCTGCCCCCGCCCCTCAGGACGCCTCGGCGGGCTTTTCCACCACGGCCACTTCGATCGAGGGCGCCTGCAGTTCCTGTTCCTGGCGCTCCGCCACCTGCTTCACGTTGGCGTTGCGCACCAGCTGACCCAGGGTGATGTCGCTGAGAAAGCTGCGGATCTGATTGCTCAGCTCGGTCCAGAGCTCATGGGTCAGGCAGGGCAGGTCGTTCTGGCAGTTGCCCATGCCGCCACAGCGAGTGGTGTCCATATTCTCGTCCACGGCGAGGATCACGTCCGCCACGGCGATCTCGTCCGCCGGCCGGCTCAGCGAATAGCCGCCGCCGGGGCCACGGGTGCTGACCACCAGCCCACCCTTGCGCAGCCGGGCGAAGAGCTGCTCCAGGTAGGAGAGCGAAATCTCCTGGCGCCCGGAGATCTCGGCCAGCTTGACCGGCCCGTTGCCGGAGTGCAGGGTCAGGTCGAGCATGGCCGTGACGGCGTAGCGTCCCTTGGTCGTGAGTTTCATACCTTGAGGTTCCAGTGCTAGAATGCGTTGCGTCGATGGCAGGCAATGTGCCATACCCTAGTAAAACAGTCAAGAATTGTCCGCACGACTGCTGTTGGAATCCCCCTCTTCCTGATCTGGCTCAAGTTCCTGCACCGGCGAGGTGCTACTGATCTCGCAGGGCCCGAGGTCCGGCAGCTGCAGATCGGCGACCTCCGCGCCCAGCCCCTTCAGCCCGCGGCAGACCTCCTCCAGCTTCTTGTCCATGACGTGGATGTGATCGAGCATGGCATTGATGGCGGTGGCCACCGGGTCTGGCATCTCCTTGGTGGTGCCGTAGGCATCGAAGCCCATCTTGCGGGCGATCGCCTCGCGGGTTTCGCTCTTTTCCACGGGTCTGCGCGCCTCGACCACCCGGCCGGGCACGCCGACCACCGTGGCATTGGGATGCACGTCCTTGAGGACCACGGCATTGGAACCGACCCGCGCCCCGTCGCCAATGGTGATCGGCCCCAGCACCTTGGCCCCGGCGCCGATCACCACATCGTTACCCAGGGTCGGATGACGCTTGCCTTTCTTCCAACTGGTGCCACCCAGGGTGACGCCATGGTAGAGGGTGCAGTCATCACCGATCTCGGCGGTCTCGCCGATCACCACCCCCATGCCGTGGTCGATGAAGAAGCGCCGGCCGATCTGCGCACCGGGATGGATCTCGATACCCGTGAACCAGCGCGAGAACATCGCCAGCCAGCGCGCCAGCCACTTGAGACCGGCATTCCACAGGGCATGGCTGGCCCGGTGCATGATCAGCGCATGCACGCCCGGATAGGTGGTGACGACCTCGAAGGTGTGCCTCGCCGCCGGATCACGGTCGAACACACAACGGATGTCTTCGCGCAGACGATCGAACATGACTCCCCCTGGAGCTGCGGGACGCCTCGGCGGCGCCGCCGGGTGGGACCGACTGGACATTGTAGCGCGTCACGCCGCGCCTGCCCACGTCAACCCATTGAGGGAAAGGGGATTTATCCCGCCGTTTGCAGCACGGCGGCGTATCGGATCACTCGCGACGGGCCTTGGCCTGGGCCGCACTGAGGATGCCACGCAGGATGTTCAGCTCGTTGCGGTCGGGGCGGGCGCGCTGCAACAGGCGCCGCAGGCGGCGCATCATGCGGCCGGGACGGTCGGGACTGATGAACTCCAGATCGTAGAGGGTCTGTTCGAGGTGGGCGTAGAGCCCTTCCATCTCCTCGGCCGTGGCCGGCGGAAACTCGGCCTCCGGCGCCGCCGGCGGCGCCTCGGTCATCCGCAGCTCATAGGCCAGCACCTGCACCGCCTGGGCGAGGTTGAGCGAGGAATAGTCGGGATGGGTGGGGATGTGCACCAGAAAATGACAGCGCTCCAGCTCGGCATTGCTCAATCCGGAACGCTCGCGGCCGAACACCAGCGCCACCTCGCCCTGCGCCGTTTCCGCCGCCACCCGGGCGGCACATTCGCGCGGATCGAGCTGCGGCCACTGCAGGGATCGCAGCCGGGCGCTGGCCCCGATCACCAGGCTGCAGCCGGCGAGCGCCTCATTCAGGCTGGCGCAGACCCGGGCTTCGGCCAGCAGGTCGTCCGCCCCAGAGGCGCGCGCCGTGGCCTCGGCCGAAGGAAACACCCCGGGTGCCACCAGATACAGCCGCCGCAAGCCCATGGTCTTCATGGCCCGCGCCGCCGCGCCGATGTTGCCGGGGTGGCTGGTCTCGACCAGCACCACCCGCACCCCCTCCGCCCTCATCGCTCGATCGGCAACTGCCGGAGCACGAAGGCGACCACCTCGCCGGCCAGGGAGCGGCTGGCCCGCTCCGCGGCAGCGGCGCCACCGGCGGGATCGTCACTCGGCGCCTCGGCCTCGGCGGTGAACAGCCGGCTGGCCACCACCCGCCGGCGGACGGGATCGACCAGCCGGGCACGCAGGCGGATGTGGAATCGGCTCGGCGTCTGGTGAAAATCCTGCACGAAGGCCAGCAGTTCCGTCTCCAGCCGCAGATCGGCCTGCACCGGCGTGCCCGGCCGCACCACCGCAGCGAGACGCCCGCTGTCCTCCAGGGCCTCGACCAGGCGCTCGGCCAGCATCCGCGCCGGCTCGTCGGCCCAGCGGCTGTAGGCAAAATAGGCGAGCCGATGCCCCTCCCGCTGATAGAGCATGCGCGGCGTGGCGACCTCGGCCAGGGCGCGCGGCGCCGCCAGCAGCAGCGTGGGCCCGGTGGCTTCGTTGCCTGCCGGGGTGGCTGCCAGCGGGCCGAGGGCATAGCGCTGCACGGCGACCGGCTCGGCTCCGGGCAGCAGGCTGCAACCGGCCAGGACCAGCAGGAACAGCGGCCAGAGCGGTCGCAGGGCGGATGATGCAAGGCTCTTCATGGTCGTTCTTCCCCGGGGCCGGGCAGCTCCAGCTGCGGCCCGTAGATGATACTGCGCGGATCCTCCTCGATGCGCTCGCTGATCCGCTGCAGGCTGCCGGTCAGGCTGCTCAGCTCCTCCAGCAGCTGGCTGACCTGCGGCAGCAACTCGCTGCCGATGCGCCGCAGTTCGGCACCGCTGCGCCCGGCCTCCTGCTTGAGCACCCGGCTGGCCTCGGCGAACGCCCCGGCGCTGCCCTCCACGGCCATGGCGCTGGATTCGAGACGCTGCATCAGCACCGGCAGCGTCTCCCCGGCGCTGGCCAGGCGGGCGAAGGCCGTGGAGGCATGGCCGATACCCTCCGCCAGTTCCGTCCGCCGACTGCTCAGGCTGGCACTCAGCGCCTCCAGATGTCCGAGCAGATTGGCAAAGCGCACCCGGTTCTCCGGGCTGAGCAGGCTGTGCAGGTCACGAGACACCTGGTTGAGGTTGGCCAGCAGCTCGGAGACACTGGCATCCAGCCGCCGGAACAGCGAGGGTCCGGTGTGGATCACCGGGTACTCCTCGCCGGGTCTTGCCTCCAGCAGGGGTGAATCGCGGCGCCCGCCGGAGAGCTCGATGGAAGCGATGCCGGTCAGGCCCTGCACGTTGAGGGTCGCCACGGTGTCGACGTGGATCGGCACATCCGGCTTGACGGCCAGGGTCAGCACCACCCGCTCCGGATTCTCGGGATCGAGCGCCAGGGCGCGCACCTTGCCGACCTCCACGCCGCGGAAGCGTACCGGGGCATCGACATAGAGACCGGACACCGACTCGGTCATGTAGACATGGTACAGGCGGTATTCCTGGGCGAAGTCGCCGAAGGCCAGCCACAGGCTGATGCCGATGCCGAGCGCCCCCAGCACCACCACGAACAGCCCCACCAGCACGTATTGAATCCGGGTCTCCATCCGTCACCCCTGCCGCGCACGGCGCGCGCGTTCGCCCTGAAAGTACTCCTGCACCGCCGGATGCGCCACGTCCTCCAGCTCGGCCATCGGCCCCACGGCGACGATGCGTCCCTCGCCCAGCACCGCCACCCGGTCCGCCAGGTTCCACAGCGAGACCGGATCATGGGTGATCATCACCAGCGTCAGCCCCAACCATTGTTGCAGACGCCGCACCAGGGCATCGAAGGCATCGGCGCTGGCTGGATCGAGGCCTGAGGTCGGCTCGTCGAGAAACAGCAGTTGCGGATCCAGCACCATGGCCCGCGCCAGGCCGGCCCGCTTGATCATGCCCCCGCTCAGTTCGCTGGGATAGAGCCCGGCTGCCTCGGGCGGCAGACCGGCGAGGCGGATCTTGAGCAGCGCGATCTGCTCGATGAAATCCTCGCCGAAACGGGTGTGCTCACGCAGCGGCACGGCGACATTCTGCAGCACGCTCAGGCCGCTGAACAACGCGCCGTGCTGGAACAGCACCCCGAAGCGCCGGCGCAACGCCAGGGCGCGCGCCGACGACGCCGCCGTCAACTCCTCGCCAAACAGGCGGATCGAACCGCTGCTCGGCCGGCGCAGCATGATCATCTCCTGCAGCAAGGTGGTCTTGCCGCTGCCGCTGCCGCCGACCAGGGCCAGGATCTCGCCCCGCCGCACCTCCAGATTCAGCCCCTGATGCACCACATGATCGCCGAAGCGGGTGGTGACGTCACGCAGCTCGACGAGAATGTCCGCCTCCTCAGGCATCGCCCCTCCCTTCCCCTGCGACCCGCTGTCCACCATCGGCCCCCTATCGTTCCTTAGCGAAGCGCTATTATTAACCTGGCATATTCGGTTGCCGGGTTAATAGAAGCCGGGAACGGCGGCGATGCCCGCCCTACCCCTGGCTTCCAACTTCCAACTTCTGACTTCTGACTTCTGACTTCTGACTTCTGACTTCTGACTTCTGACTTCTGACTTCTGACTTCTGACTTCTGACTTCTGACTTCTGACTTCTGACTTCTGACTTCTGACTTCTGACTTCTGACTTCTGACTTCTGACTTCTGACTTCTGACTTCTGGATTCTGAATTCTGAATTCCACCCTCATATCCCCAACCAGCTGAACAACACCGAGAACTGGGCATCGGCGACGATCACCAGGAAGATCGACTGCACCACCGACAGGGTGGTGTGGCGGCCGACGCTGGCCGCGCTGCCGGCCACGCGGAAGCCCTGGAAGCAGCCCACCAGGGCGATGATGACCGCGAACACCGGCGCCTTGATCAGCCCGAGCAGAAAGGAGCGCGCCGAGACCGCATCGGCAAAGCGGTCGAGGAAAGGCTCGAAACCGAGGCCGAGCTGCAACTGGGCCATGAGCATGCCGCCGATCACGCCGAGGATGTCCGCGAACACGCTGAGCAGCGGCAACGCCAGGCTCAGGGCAATCAGCTTGGGCAGCACCAGCAGGTCCAGCGGCGGGATGCCGATGGTCTGCAGCGCCGCCACCTCCTCGGTGACCTGCATGGTGCCGATCTGCGCCGTGTAGGCGGAACCGGTGCGGCCGGCGACGATGATCGCGGTCAGCAGCGGCGCCAGTTCGCGCAGCATCGACAAGCCCACCAGATCGGCGACATAGATGTTGGCGCCGTAGATGCGCAGCTGCACCGCACCCTGATAGGCGATCACCACCCCCATCAGGAAGGACAGCAGGCCGACGATGCCCAGCGCCCGCAACCCGGCCGTTTCCAGGTCGGCGAACACCGCCGGCCAGCGGATGGACCAGGGGCGCAGCAGCTGCCGTGCGAGGCGCTGAAAGACCTCGCCGGTGAAGGCGAGAAAGGCGAACAGCTCCTCGAAGCCGTCCAGCACCTGTTTGCCCATCTGGGCCAGGCGGCCGGGCGAGGGTGGGGGTGGCGGCAGGCCGCCCTCGTCGAGGCCCTCGACCAGCTCCAGCAGGCCGGCATAGCGTGGCGGCAGATCCTGCAACGGCGGCCCGCCCTTCGCCCGCCGCAGCAGCCGGTGCAACAGCCAGGCCCCGGCGGTATCCATGCCGCGGATCCCGCTGCCGTCGATCCGCCGCACGACGTCGGCTGCCGCAACCTGCTGCAGCAGGGCGCGTTCGCGGCCGTCGAGGCCGGCCACGGTCCAGTCGCCGAGGCAACGCAGTCCACCGTCATCCAGCGGCTGCAACTCGGCGGGCTGTGGGCTGCTGCTCATGCGCGGAGTGTCGAGCTTCGCGGCGCCGCTTGCAAGCCGGGGCGGTAGCAATGCAGCGGGGCATGGCCGGGGCAGCGCCGGTGCAGGCGCTGGACGAAGGCCTGGAAGGCAGGCGGCCGGCGGAACGCCAGCAGATGGGACGCCGCGCTGCTGTCACTGGCACCGAAGCCGGGCACCGGCACCCGGGCGCCGGGCAGTGTGCTCACCAGCGCCGCCCAGTCGTCCTCGCGGCGGCGTGGCTCAGCGCTGTACCAGACGGCCTGCAGCCGGGCGGCCGCGCGCAGATAGTCGATATGCCAGCGCGGCCTGGCCGTGCCCTGCAGGTGGTGACCGACCCGCGCCGCCAGACCACCGGGGCCCTGGGCACTGCCGACATAGAGATACCAGCCGGCCTCGAAATCGAACTCACCGAGACGCCCGACGATCAGCTGCCGCGGCTGCGCCAGGTGCAGCAACAGGACATAGCTGCCGGGCAGGGACGGCAGCGCCCCCATCCTCAGGCCCGTCCGACAGGGAAGGCCAGCACGGCCTCGATCGAACCCGCGCCGGCGGCCCACATCAGCAGCCGGTCGAAGCCCAGCGCCACTCCGCAGCAGTCCGGCAGACCGGCCTCCAGCGCCGCCAGCAGCCTCTCGTCCAGCGGCAGCTCGGGCAGCCCGGCGGCGCGGCGCGCGGCGTTCTCACGCTCGAAGCGGGCGCACTGTTCGGCGGCATCGGCCAGTTCGTGGAAGCCGTTGGCCAGCTCGAGTCCGTCCAGGTACAGCTCGAAGCGCTCGGCCACCGGCGGTTCGCCGGGACGGATGCGTGCCAGGGCCGCCTGGCTGACCGGATAGTCGTGGACGAACCAGGCACCCTGCAGCTGCGGTTCGATGACCAGGCTCATCAGCAGATCACGCCAGGGGTCGGCATCGTCCAGGGGCAGGCCGGCCGGCGGCTCGATACCGGCCGCGCTGAGCGCCGTCCGCAGTTCGGCCGGCGGAGCGCGGAGTCCGTCGACGCCGGCGAAACGGCGGAACAGAGCGTCGTAAGCGATGCGCCGGAAGGGCGGCCGCTCCGCGCCTTCGTCCAGCAGGGTGCCGACCAGCGCCTCCACCTCGTCCATCAACTGGGCAAGGGAAAAGCCGGGCCGGTACCACTCCAGGAGGCTGAATTCCGGATTGTGCCGCGTGCCCGCCTCGCCGTTGCGGAACACCTTGCACAACTGCCAGATGGGGCCGCTGCCGGCGGCCAGCAGCCGCTTCATGGGGAACTCGGGGGAGCTGTGCAGATAGAGGCTGCGGCCGGCGGCCGCGCCGGGGCCGGTATAGCGGGTGACGAAGCTGTCGATCTGCGGCGTGGTGACCGCGGCGACAGAGAGCGCCGGCGTATCGACCTCCAGCAGGCCGCGCCTGGCGAAGAAGTCGCGCAGACGGGCCAGCAGACGGGCCCGCAGCTGCAAGACCCCGATCCGGGCACTGGGGCGCCAGTCGTCCACCGGCATGTGAGAGGGGGCTATTCCTTGGCCCGGGAGATGTACTCGCCGCTGCGGGTATCGACCTTGATCAGGTCGCCGACATCGACGAACAGCGGCACCTGCACCACGGCACCGGTCTCCAGGGTGGCCGGCTTGGTGGCGCCGGTGGCGGTGTCGCCGCGCACCCCGGGATCGGTGTCCGTGACCTTGAGCACCACGTGGTTGGGCGGCGTGACACTGATCGGCACGCCGTTCCAGAGGGTCACGGTGACCGTGTCCTGCTCCTTCAACCACTGCTTGGCGTCGGCCACCGCCGCCTCGTCGGCGGCCACCTGCTCGAAGGTCTCGGGGTGCATGAAGTGCCAGGCGTCGCCGTCGCTGTACAGGTACTGCATGTCGACGTCCATCACATCCGCCGCCTCGATGGTCTCGCCGGATTTGAAGGTCCGCTCCCAGACGCGGCCGGTCTTCAGGTTGCGCAGGCGTACCCGGTTGAAGGCCTGCCCCTTGCCGGGCTTCACAAACTCGTTTTCAATGATGGCACAGGGGTCGCCGTCGAGCATGACTTTGAGGCCGCGCCGGAATTCATTGGTGCTGTAGCTCGCCATCGAAATCCTTCCAAGAATTGATCCAGTCGAAATGCGGGGGTGATGTGAACAAACCGGCGCGTATCATACCGCGATCGGCCGGTCCGGGCCATGCGCCAGCCTGGCAGCGCGCCCTGGCCGAGGCGATCAGCGATCCGGCCGAGCTGCTCCGCCAGCTCGGCCTGCCGCCGGAACCGGGCGCCGCCATCGGCCACGGGCTGTTCCCGCTGCGCGTGCCGCGTGGCTTCGTCGCCCGCATGCGCCCGGGCGACCGCCGCGACCCGCTGCTGCTGCAGGTGCTGCCGGTGGCCGAGGAGGCCGCAGCCACCCCCGGCTATTGCACCGATCCCTTGCAGGAACTGGAGGCCATGCCGCTGCCGGGGCTGCTGCACAAGTACCATGGCCGCGTGCTGCTCACCGCCACCGGCGCCTGCGCGGTGCACTGCCGCTACTGCTTCCGCCGCCATTTCCCCTACGCCCAGGCCAACCCGGCGGCTGGCCAGTGGCGCCCCATCCTCGACTACCTGCGAGCCGACGCCTCGATCCACGAGCTGATCCTGAGCGGCGGCGACCCCCTGTCGCTGAGCGACCGGCGCCTCGCGGAGCTGGCCGAGGCGCTGGCCACCCTGCCGCAGATGCGCCGCCTGCGCATCCACAGCCGGCTGCCGGTGGTGCTGCCTGAACGGGTCGATGCGGCGCTGCTCGACTGGCTGGCGAGGATCCCGCTGCAGACGGTACTGGTGGTGCACTGCAACCATGCCAATGAACTGGACGCGACGGTGGGCGCGGCCCTGGCCGCGCTGCGCGACGCCGGCGTGACACTGCTCAACCAGGCAGTACTGTTGCGTGGCGTCAACGACAACCTGGAGGCGCAGACGGCGCTGGCCGAAGCGCTGTTCGCGGCCGGCGTGCTGCCCTACTACCTGCACCAGCTCGATCCGGTGCAGGGCGCCGCCCATTTCGCGGTGGCGGACAACGCGGCCCGCCAGCTCCACGAGGCGCTGCGCGCCAGGCTGCCCGGCTACCTGCTGCCCCGGCTGGTCCGCGAGCATCCGGGCCACCCTGCCAAGTCACCGCTGGCATGACATCCCGGTTTGCACTGATGGTCACCGGTCTCTTACCATGCCGCTGGCCGGTCAGCTTCAGAATATGGCCAGGCTGCCGAACAACAATCAATAAAGTAGGCCAAGCGAGCGGAAAACATGGATCAGCGCTTCCCCACGCGCCGTACGCCCGTCATGGGCAGCTTCGATACCCGACCGGCCCGGGTAGAGCAATGGATCGCCAACCTGCCGCTGCTCAATCTCGGTGAGACCTCGCGCCAGTTGTTCAACGCCCTGGTCGAGATCAATTCCCTGGACATCAACCTCCAGCAGCGCTTCAAGGTGCTGGAACTGCTGCGCACGCCCGTCGCCGAGGTCACCGGGGCGATGCAGAAACACTACATCGGCCAGCATTTCCCGTTGCCGGAAAAGGCCCGCAAGGTCGCCGACCTGTCGCAGGCCATGCTCAACCAGCTGGCGATCGGCTACCGCATCGTCGTCGCCGGGGAAGCCGACAAGGGCCGCCTGCTGCGCGACCGCCGTCTGCTGACCAGCGCCGTGCATCGTGCCCTGAGCAGCCTCGGCCAGGTTCTGCTCAAGGCCTACCAGATCTATGCCCCCTACCCGCAAGGCGTGTGGCGCGAGATCCACCAGCTCTACGCCCTGGCCGAACAGCACAAGCTGCTCGACAGCCCGGTCAAGGACGCCGCCCATCTGCAGACCGCGGCCCGCATCGAAGACGCCTACAAGCAGATCCTGCTGCTGGCCCTGGCCTGCCCCTACCGCCTGCGGCAAGGCGAGGTGAACCAGGTCTTCGAGGTTCTCGAGGACTGGGCCGGTCAGGTCCGCCTCACCCGGCTCGGCGATCCGGAGCAGACCAACGTCCTGTTCCTGACCCACCTGGCCTCGGACGATCCGCCCAGTTACCTGGCGCTGCGCCACAGCCGCTGCAGCCAGGCGGACTGCCGCCTGCTCGACACGGCCCAGCTGGCCGAAACGGTGCGCAACGAGCTGAGCCGGCGGCGCAAGGAGGGACGCCGGGGCACCCCGGCCGAAGGCACCCTGCGGCGGCTGATGCTGGCCTGGGGCGTGATGCCCAGGCGCAAGTTCTCCCGCGCCGAGAAACACGCCACGGCCGCGGTCGCCATAGGCCTGAGCGCCACCCATTTCTTCGTCAGCGGCGAACAGGTCTTCTCGCCCCAGGGCAACAGCCCCCGCTTCGAGACCCCTGCCCATTTCGAGGCCAGCGACCCACGGGAACGACAGGAGACGGTCCCGGATGTCTGGGATCCGAGCTATGTCCGCCAGTGGCACCCCGACCAGGACACGGTGCGCATGGTCGATCTGCCCGACGAGATGGCGAACAAAACACCGCTCTCGGCGCCGGCCGAGGAAACGTCCCCTGCGCAGCCGGCCTATACCACCGAGGAATGGAAGATGGTCGATGTCAGCGCCGGCGGTTACCGGCTGCTGTGGACCCGCCACGAGCAGTCTCCGGCCGAGGTCGGCGAACTGCTGGGCGTCCGCGAGAGCAGTGACCCGGACGTGTTTCACCTGGCGCTGGGGGTGATCCGCTGGATGAAGTGCAGCGACGCGCACGGTCTGGAACTCGGCGTGCAGATGATCTCGCCCGGTGCCGTCGCCGTTGGCACCCGCCTCGATCGTCCGGACGGCGGCAGTGAATACATGCGCAGCCTGATCCTGCCCGAGGTATCGGCCATCGGCCAGCCAGCCAGCCTGCTCACCCCCGCCCTGCCCTATCACGTGGGCGACCGGCTGGTGGTCAACTGTCATGGCAAGGAGGCGCGGGTGGAACTGACCAAACTGGTGGAGAATACCGGCTGTTTCGCCCAGTTCCAGTTCCGGCCGCTGGACAACCGACCGGCGGGCGAGAGCGGCGGCCGCAACCTCACGCCGGAGGATTTCGAATCGCTGTGGAACGAGATCTGAGCGGCGTCCGCCCCGCCGTCAGAAAATCTCGGCGAAGGGCGCCGGATAGATCACCCGGCCACCGCCGCTGAGCGCGCCCGGCTTCAGCTCCATGGCGGTCAGGGCATCCTCGGGAAGCGGCAGGTTGGAGACGATGCCCCAGTCGCTGGCCGGCTTGAAATCGAAGCGCTGGTAGTATTCGGGCTGCCCGGCGACGACGATGGCGCTGTAACGCATGTCACGGGCCCGGCCGATGGCTGCCTGGATCAGCGCCGAACCGATGCCGCGGTGCGACTGGGAAGGCACCACCGACATGGGTCCGAGGGCCAGGATCTCCTGCGAACCGTTCTCGTTCTCCAGGATGACCTTGGACAGCAGCAGGTGACCGACGATGCGGCCGTTGATTTCGGCCACCAGCGACAGGTCACGGATGAAATCCGGCGAGTTGCGCACCGCGTCCACCAGGCGCGCCTCGGCCTCCCCCTCGAAGGCACTGAGATTGACCACATCGATGGCCTTGACGTCTCCCGGCGTCTCCGCTCTGACTATCACGTCTTGCATAGGCGTTCTCCCCAGCCGGCTGACAGGCATTGTTGGTGCTCTTCTCTTGCCCCACCGGCAACTGCTCATCGACGGCAGATGGTTCCGGCGGCCCCTTTCGGTTCCATGCTAGCAAGAAACACCGACGTGGAAAACCGGCCCCGCTTCCGGTAAAAAGGTGCGGCGCGCTGGCCGCGCTCCCTCAATATTCAAGGATGCCGGCCGATGCAACGAGAGTGACCAGACCCACGCCTGGCAGGCAAGGAAAACAGACAGCGGGATAGAGCGCGGAGGCATCTGTGGCTAAGGACGACAAGCTGCTCCACCTGATCATCATCGAGGAGTCCCGGAACGACGCGGAGGCCATCGCCAACCTGCTGCGCAACGCCGGCTATGTGGTGCGCTTCCAGTATGCCGACAGCAGCGAGGCCCTGGATGCCGCGCTGGAACGGCAGATCCCGGAACTGATCCTCTGCGCCGAGGGGCTGGATGCCCTGCCCTTGGCGACCGTCCTGGAATCGCTGACCGACCGCCAGCTGGGCACCCCGGTGATCCTGATCGGCGAAACGGCGGACGAGCCCCGGGTGATCGAGGCGCTGCGTGCCGGTGCCTCCGACCTGGTGTCCTACGACCGTCCGGAACACCTGCAGCTGGTGGTCGCCCGCGAGCAGCAGAACCTGCATCTGCAGCATGAAGTGCAACAGTACCTCGCCGCCCACCAGGAAAGCGAGCGCCGCTGCCGGGCCCTGCTCGACAGCTCGCGGGACGCCATCGCCTACGTGCACGACGGCATGCACATCTATGCCAACCAGTCCTATCTGGAACGCTTCGGCTTCGACGACCTGGACGAAATCGAGGGCATGCCGATCATGGACCTGGTGGCCCCCGAGGACCATGCCGCCTTCAAGGAATTCCTGCGCAACTATGGCCACAGCGAGGGTGGAGACAAGGAACTGGAGGTCCAGTGCCTGAGCGCCACTGGCAATTTCAAGGCGCTGATGGAGTTCACCCCGGCCTCGATCGAGGGCGAACCCTGCACCCAGATCGTGATCCGCGACCAGACCAGCGCCGATCCGGACCTGCAGGAGAAGCTCAAGTACCTCAGCAAGCAGGACATCGTCACCGGCCTGTTCAATCGTCAGTATTTCCTCGAGGAACTGGAGCTGGCCGCCGCCGACGCCGTCAGCGGATCGGGACAGAGCTTCATCCTCTATGTACTGATCGACAACTTCAAATCGGTCAAGGAGTCGGTGGGACTGGCGGCCAGCGACCTGGTGGTCAAGGACGTCGCCGATCTCATCCGCGAAAAGGTCGCCGACAACGGCATCTGCGCCCGCTTTGGCGACAATTCCTTCACCATACTCTGCCGCAGCTCGGACCTGGATGCGGCCCAGGCACTGGCAGAGGCGATCCGCTATGCCATCGAGGAACACATCGTCGACGTCGAGGGCCGCTCCCTCACCGTCACCAGCAGCATCGGCATCAGCCTGGTGAGCGACAGCACGCCGGATGCCAGCGAGATCCTCTCCCGTGCCGATCTGGCCTGCGAAGTGGCCCGCTCAGCGGGCGGCAACCGCGTCCACCTGCACAATCCGATCACCGACGAACAACTGGGCCGCGAGCGCGAGGACCAGTGGTTGAAACTGATCGAGCAGGCCCTGGCGGAGGACCGCTTCCAGCTCTTCTACCAGCCCATCGTCAGCCTCCAGGGCGACCCGCAGGAACGCTACGAGGTGCTCCTGCGGATGCGCGACGCGGAGGGACACAATGTGCTGCCGGGCCAGTTCCTGCCGGTGGCGGAAAAGAACGGGCTGATGGCGGACATCGACCGCTGGGTGATCGGGCATGCCATCGAAACCCTGGCAGAACACCGCCGCGCGGGCCACGATACCGTGTTCTTCGTCAAGGTCTCGGCCCCCACGCTGGCCGAGGAAGATATCGCCCTGTGGATCAACGAGCGGCTCAAGGCGGTGCGTCTGCAGGGCGACGCCCTGGTATTCGAGGTGGCCGAGAAGGACGCCGGGGAACACCTGAAGAACCTGAAGCGCTTCTTCAAGGCGGTCAGCGCCCTGCACTGCAAGACCTCGCTGGAACACTTCGGCAGCAGTCCCAACTCCTTCCAGCTGTTCAAGCACCTGCCGGTCGACTACCTGAAGATCGATGGCGCCTTCATCCACAACCTGATGTCCAGCGAGGACAACCAGGCGGTGGTCAAGTCCATCGCCGACATGGCCCATTCCATGAACAAGCAGTGCATCGCCGAGTTCGTCGAGGACGCCAGCAGCCTCACCGCCCTCTTCCAGTACGGCATCCAGTTCATCCAGGGCTACTTCCTGCAGGAACCGCAGGAGGCGCTGAATTACGACTTCGCGGAGGAGTCGATCTGAGGGGTGCCAGACAGGGAGCTGCCTGTCGTCATTGCCCTGCCCCGCTGCAGCCTGCCTGCTTCAATCCTTCGCGATCCGGCGATCGCCCAACCTGCCTTGCCTGATTCGGCCTGAACTCGAATAGGCACAAACCGTAACAGGGCACAATTGCTCGCAGAGGGAATCACTGCCTTGATAAATACCGGATAAATTACGCATTCAAGGCCGCCTTCGTGCAATATGCGGGCTAGGGCCTGGTTGGCTCTACACCAATCGCGGCCTGGAGGCCGCTCCTACGGGGCATGGCGGCACAATGTGGTAGGAGCGGCCTCCAGGCCGCGATCCCCAGCGGGCGCTGCCCTCCGCCCTTCGGGCCAGCCTTGCGGCTGAGCATCGAATCCTTGGTGCAATACGCGGGCTAGGCGGCCGCCAGACCGTGAGCGGACCGTTTCGGCCTGCGGATCACTCGCTCAGCAGATGGGACACCAGGCCATCGGCCAGCTTGGGCTCGAACCAGGTCGACTTCGGCGGCATCACCTCACCGGCGTCGGCGACCGCCATCAGCGCCGACATCGGCGTCGGGTAGAGGGAGAAGGCCGCTGCCATCTCACCGCTGTCGACACGCTGCTCCAGCCCCTTCAGGCCACGGATACCGCCGACGAAATCGATGCGCTTGTCGGTACGCGGATCGCTGATGCCAAGGATCGGCTCCAGCAGATGGTCGGCCAACAGGCTCACGTCCAGGCGTTTCACCGGATCGTCCTCGGGGATCAGCTCGGGATGGATGTTGAGCCGGTACCAGCGGCCGTCCAGGTAGAGGCCGAACTCGCCCGGCCCACGCGGCCGCACCGGCTCGTCGCTGGGAGTCACGTCGAAGGCGGTCTTGATCGCCTCCAGGAATTCCTTCGGGCTGCGGCCACCGAGGTCGGTGACCACCCGGTTGTAGTCGAAGATCTTCATCTGTTCATGCGGGAAGATCACCGACAGGAAATAGTTGTAGGGCTCCTCGCCGCTATGGGCGGGATTGGCCGCGGCCCGCGCCTTGGCAACCCGGGAGGCCGATGCCGAGCGGTGATGGCCATCGGCGATATACAGCGACGGCATGGCCTCGAAGCGCCTTGTGATCTCCTCGATCAGTGCCGGGTCGCGCACCACCCAGAGCTGATGACCGATGCCATCGTCGGCCACGATGTCGACCTCGGGCGGCGTGGCGGTGACCGCTTCCAGCAGGCTGTCGACCTCGGGGTCCGACTTGTAGGCCAGCAGCACCGGGCCGGTCTGGGCGTCCAGGGCATCGATCTGCCGCACCCGGTCGTCCTCCTTGTCCGGCCGGGTGAATTCATGCTTGCGGATCCGGTTGCTGTCGTAGTCCGCAACCGAGGCAGCCGCCACCAGCCCGGTCTGGACATGATCGCCCATACGCAACCGGTAGACGTAGTAACAGGGCTGCTCGTCCTGTACCAGGATGCCCTCGCGGCGCATGCGCTCCAGGTTCTCCGCCGCCTTGGCATAGACCGTCGGGTCGTAGGGATCGGTGCCTTCGGGCAGGTCGATCTCGGGCTTGGAGATATGCAGGAAGCTCCAGGGCTTGTCCTTCGCCCGCTGCCGCGCCTCCTCGCTGTTGAGGACATCATAGGGCGGCGCACAGACGTCGGCCGCGCGTCCCGCCACGGGGCGCAGACCGGCAAAGGGGCGAATCAGGGACATGGCGAATTCCTCGTTCATCAGCAATGTAAGGCGGCGCATTTTACACGCTCCCCCGCCGCGCCGCAGGCACCCCTCGCCGGCGCTGCTTGCGATGCGGCCTGCAGACGGCCATCATAGCCCTGCCCGTCCGGCCGCTTCCGGCAGGCACGCCCAGGGACCCTTTCCAATGCGGAATCCCAACTAGCGGAATTTTCAGGGAATCCATACCCAGCATGGCAGAGAGCGAAAAGGACAGCAGCGTGGCCGAAGGGCCCGCCCCCGCCGCCCGCGGCCGCCGGCTACGGCTCTGGCCGGATCACCTCCCCATCGCCTACAAGCTGTCGCTGGCCATCTCGCTGCTGATGGTAACCTGTATCGGCCTGCTGGCGGTGCTGGTGGTCCAGCACCAGCATCGGGTTCTGCGCACCCAGCTCGACGACCTGGGCCACAGCCTGGCGGCCCAGCTTGCCCGCTCGGCGGCCGAGCCCCTGCTGGCCGGCGACCAGCTGGCCCTGGAGGTGCTGGTCGGCAGCCTTGTCGCCGACGAAAACGTCCTCGGCACCGCCGTCCTCGACGCGGATGGCAACGTCCTCGCCCAGGCCGGCCTGACACCGCCCCGGCCACCGCAGCGACAGGGACAGCCATGGGAGAGCGCCGCCGACGGCGCGTTGCCGGTCCGGCAGCTGATCAGCTTCGGCAGCCCGGTACGGGTCCGCGAGCTGGTCGCCGGACAGGCGGTCATCACCCTCGACCGCGCCACCTGGGACGCGACCATGGACAGCGCCCTGCGCAACCTCACCGGCGCCGGACTGCTGGTGCTGCTGCTTGGCATCGGCATCACCATCCTCCTCGCCCGGCGCCTCTCGCAACCCATCTACGACCTGATCGACGCCAGCCAGGCCATCGATCAGGGCAGCTTCGACTTTCACTTCGGGGAACACCGCAAGGACGAGCTCGGCAACCTGATGGCCTCCTTCAAGCGCTTCGCCGAAGGCCTGGCCGAGAAACGCCAGGTGGAGGCCACCCTGTCGCGCTACCTCTCCCCGCGGCTGGCGCATGAACTGCTGAGCAACGACAAGTCCCGCGAGCTGGGCGGCCAACGGGTCG
This sequence comes from Thiohalobacter sp. IOR34, assembly GCF_030406045.1. Taxonomy (GTDB): domain Bacteria; phylum Pseudomonadota; class Gammaproteobacteria; order Thiohalobacterales; family Thiohalobacteraceae. The sequence continues at coordinate 818,885 of NZ_CP128988.1, read as the reverse complement.
AGGCCAGCGTGCTGTTCGCCGACATCGTCGGTTTCACCGGCATGGCCGAGGGCATGGAGCCGGAAGAGGTCGGCACCCTCCTCAACCTCTATTTCGCGCACATCGCCCACGCCAGCGAGCAGTACCATGGCCTGATCGACAAATACATCGGCGACTGCGCCATGCTGCTGTTCGGTGTCCCCCAGACCGACCCCGATCATCCCTTCCATGCCATCTGCTGCGCCCTGACCATCCAGCAACTGGTGGAACGGGAGAACCGCCAGCGCCAGGCCGCCGGCCGGCCGCCGGTACGCTTCCGCATGGGCATCAACAGCGGCGAGATGCTGGCCGGCAACATGGGCGCCCGCCAGCGCATGGAGTACACGGTGATCGGCGACGCAGTCAATCTCGCCTCGCGGCTCTCCTCGGTGGCCGAGGCCGGGCAGATCCTGATCCCCGAGGCCCTCTACCTGCGGCCGGAGATCCATGAACGGGTTCTGGCCCACCGGCATCACGCCGTCCAGCTGCGCGGCCTCAGCCAGCCGGTCACCCTCTACTGCGTCGAGGGTCTGGCCCCGGCCTACCGGGAGCGGTTCCGACAGCGCGTCGAACAGCTCTGGTGGCAGGGCCTGCAGCGCAGCGCCTGAAGCAGCATGCCCCTCACCCGCCTGTTGCACCTGCTACCTTTCCTGTTGCTGCTCGGCACACTCGCCGGCTGTACTGGCCTGCCGCAGCGCAGCCCGGCCCTGCCCGAGTCCCTGGAACAGGCCGCCATGGCCTACCGAGAGGCGCAGTCACGCCTGGCCGGGATCGCTGCCGACGACCCGCAACGCGCCCGCCTGGAGCGAGACCTGCGCAGCTACCGCAAGGAATTCGAGGAGACGGCCATCACCCTGGCACATCGCGAGGAACGCCGCGACCGGCTGCTGGCGGCCGTGCAGCTGTTGGAACGCGCCCTGACCCTGGCCCCCTCGCCACGGCTGCAGAGCCTGCACGATGATCTGGAGGCCCGCCGCCTGGCGACCCTGAAACGCCTGGACTGGGAACAGGATCTGGCACGCAGCCGCTATCTGCTGGATCAGCGGCGTCTGCTGCAGGCCAGGAGCGGCGCCGCAGCCGGAGAGACCGCCAGGCAGTGGCGGCTGCGCTGGATCCGCTGGGAACTGGAGGCGTTGTCACTGAAACACAGGCAGTGCGCGGAGAGCGCACTGGCGACTTCGCAGCTGGCGATTGCCGAGGCCTGCATCCGCCAGGCGGAGGCAATCCGCGGCACTGACTTCGTCGCCGCCCAGCGGCGCAAGCTGGCCGCCCGACGCAAGCCCAGGCCTGCCGCTGCACGACCGGCAGCCGCCACAGCCGCAGCAGACAACGCCGATGAGACGCGCCGCTTGCGCCTGCAGCTGCGCCTGGCCCTGCGCCAGGGCGACCTGCCGCAGGCCCGGCGCCTGGTCGAACAACTGATCGCCAGGGACGGGGAGACGGCTGCCCTGCTCGACCTGAAGGCGGCCATCGACAACGCCATCGCCGCACGGATCGGCGCGCTGCGCCAGCAGGCCAGCGAACTGTACAGCAAGCAGGACTACCTGAGGGCGCGGGCGCGCTGGCAGGAGATCCTCAGCCTCGATCCCGAGGATGCCGAGGCCCGGGGCCTGCTGGAACGGGTAGAGCGGGTGATCCACAAACTGGAGCAGCTGCAGGAACAGCAGAGCAGCGAACCGACACCCCCCGCCGCCGAGTGAAGCCGCCCGACAGCAGCCCGGAGGGCAGGAGCCGGAAGCGGCGGTGCCTGCCGCATCGCGACCTGGCGATCGCTCCTACACTGGATTCTGGATTCTGGATTCTGGATTCTGGATTCCCCCTCACCCCCCCTCTTCGACCTCGGCCTCGATCTTCTCCAGCACCTGGCTGGGACGGTCACCGGGCCGGTGAAACTCGAAATGACGCATCATCGCCTCATAGGCCAGATCGCGCTCCGCCTCGTCGCGGTACCAGCGCACCCATTCCCAGTGCTCGCCGAGCAGGTGCGCGGCACGCATGGGATCGTCCTCCGGCAGCCAGCCGCGGATACCGTATTTCTTCATCAGTCGCCCCCCCCTCATGCCGGCTCCAGCGCCGTGACCTTCTGGAAACCACGCGGCAACTTGCGACCACGCCGGCCGCGTTCCCCCAGATAGTCTTCCAGCTCGCTGCGTTTCAGGCGCAGGTGACGCTTGCCGGCCTGTACCAGCAGCTGCCCGCCCTCGGGCACCACCGCCACGCCGACCACGAATTCCTCGCGGGCGGCCACCTTCTTCGGCGGGATGCCGATGAACTTGTTGCCCTTGCCGCGAGCCATCTGCGGCAGCTCGCGAACCGGGAACACCAGCAGCTGACCGCTGTTGTTGGCGGCCGCCAGCCAGTCGCCCGGGTAGTCTGCCACCCGCCGCGGGGGCAGCACCCGGGCTCCGGCCGGCAGATTGAGCAGCGCCTTGCCGCCCTTGTTCTTGGCATAGAGGTCGCCGAGCCGGGCGACGAAGCCGTAACCGGCGTCGCTGGCGATCAGGTAGAGGTCCTCCGGGTCGCCGAGCATCACGCCGACGAAACTGGCCCCGTCCGGCGGGCTCAGGCGTCCGGTCAGCGGTTCGCCATGACCACGCGCCGAGGGCAGGCCGTGGGCCGGCAGCGAATAACTGCGCCCGGTCGAATCGATGAACACCACCAGCTGGTTGCTGCGCCCCGTGGCGCTGGCCAGATAGCTGTCGCCGGACTTGTAGGCCAGGGCCGCGGCGTCCACCTCGTGGCCCTTGGCGGCGCGCACCCAGCCCTTCTCCGAGAGCACCACGGTGATCGGCTCGCTGGGCAACAGCGCCGTCTCGTCCAGGGCCCGGGCCGCCTCACGCTCGACGATGGGCGAGCGCCGTTCATCCCCATAGCGTTCGGCATCGGCGACGATCTCCTTGCGGATCAGGGTCTTCAGCCGGCGCGCCGAACCGAGCAGCTTCTGCAGCTCGTCACGTTCCCGGGCCAGATCCTGCTGCTCGGCACGAATCTTCATCTCCTCCAGCCGCGCCAGTTGCCGCAACTTGGTATCGAGGATGTAGTCGGCCTGGGCCTCGCTCAGCTCGAAACGCTGCATCAACACCGGCTTCGGCTGATCCTCGCTGCGGATGATGGCAATCACCTCGTCGAGATTGAGGAAGGCCACCAGCAGCCCTTCCAGCAGATGCAGCCGCGCTTCCACCTTCTCCAGCCGGTACTGCAGGCGGCGGCGCACGGTGGCGGTACGGAACTGCAACCACTCGCTGAGGATCTGGCGCAGGTCCTTGACCTGCGGCCGGCCGTCGATGCCGATCAGGTTGAGATTGATGCGGTAGCTGCGCTCCAGATCGGTGGTGGCGAACAGATGTGACATCAGCGCCTCGACATCGACCCGGTTGGAACGCGGCACGATCACCAGCCGCGTGGGGTTCTCATGGTCGGACTCGTCACGCAGGTCCTCGACCATCGGCAGCTTCTTGGCGTGCATCTGCTGGGCGATCTGCTCCAGCACCCGGCTGCCCGGCACCTGATAGGGCAACGCGGTGATCACGATGTCGCCCTGTTCCAGCTCCCAGCGGGCGCGCATGCGCACCGAGCCGCCGCCGGTCTCATAGGCCTTGAGGATCTCCTCGCGCGGCGTGATGATCTCCGCCTCGGTGGGGAAATCCGGCCCCAGGACATGCTCGCAGAGCTCGGCCACCGTCGCCTTCGGCTGCTCCAGCAGGCGAACAACGGCGCTGGCCACCTCACGCAGATTGTGCGGCGGAATGTCGGTGGCCATGCCGACGGCGATGCCCGTGGCACCGTTCAGCAGCAGGTTGGGCAGGCGCGCCGGCAGCAGGGTCGGTTCCTCCAGGGTGCCGTCGAAATTCGGCGTCCAGTCGACCGTGCCCTGGCCCAGCTCGGCGAGCAGCACCTCGGCGTAGGGCGCCAGCCGCGCCTCGGTGTAGCGCATGGCGGCGAAGGACTTGGGATCGTCCGGCGAGCCCCAGTTGCCCTGGCCCTCGATCAGCGGATAACGGTAGGCGAAGGGCTGGGCCATGAGCACCATCGCCTCGTAGCAGGCGGAATCACCGTGGGGATGAAACTTGCCCAGCACGTCACCCACGGTGCGTGCCGATTTCTTGAATTTGGCGCTGGCCGAGAGGCCCAGCTCGGACATGGCGTAGACGATGCGCCGCTGCACCGGCTTGAGTCCGTCCCCGACATGCGGCAGGGCGCGGTCGAGGATGACGTACATCGAATAATCCAGGTAGGCCTTCTCGGTGAAGGCCTTGAGGGGCAACTGCTCGATGCCCTCGTAGTTCATGCTGTCGTTGCGCATCCAGATTCATCCTGCGGACCGCAACCGGGCCCGCGTGCTGCAAGGGTGGAAGGGGCGCGCGGCGGACTGGCCGCGAGCTGCCGGCGCCTATTAACCCGGCAAGGGTCTACATTATATTCAGCGCTTTGGATTCGTGTCGGATCAAGGCGCGGTGCGCAGGCAAGGGCCATTCCCTTGGCAAGCGCCGCAACACCGAGCCGGCGCGAATCCAAAGCGCCCAAGCTCTCGAAGAGTAAATAAAGTTGGGCCACAGCCAGCGCTCCCACAGCTGCGTTGGCCAGGCTGGCCGCAGAATGACTGCGGCGGCGCCTGTCCGCCTTGCTGTGGGAGCGCTGGCTGTGGCTGAATGCAATGTAGACCCTTGCCGGGTTAATACTTTACCGCAAAGCCCGGCGACGGCGAACAGGAAGGAGCGGGGCCCCGGCCGGCGGGCGGCAGGCTACTACCGCCTAGCCCGGATATTGCACCAAGCCGGTCCGCATGATCGGCATGCAGGCTGGCAAATGGGTCGGGAACTCGTAACCCGGCTTTGTGCCTGTTCGGTCGACTCCGGGCATTGCCCGCCGTGGATCCCCCCAATCGCGGCCTGGAGGCCGCTCCTACGGGGCATGGCGGCACAATGTGTTGCCGTAGGAGCGGTCTCCAGGCCGCGATCGAGGCGCAAACGGTAACCCGCCCGGAGGGCCTTTGATGGCCATGGCATCTTTGGATTACAGCTCGAACCCCATTCATGCCGGCCCCCTTGGTGCAATATCCGGGCTAGCCGAGAGCGCGGCGGGCAAGCAACTGGTCGCTGACGTCGATCAGTTCACCGCAGCCGACGATGGACAGCAGCTGTTCCTGCAGCCGTGCCACCCGATGGCGAGACTGGCTGCGGATCGGTTCCAGGCTGTTGTCCAGCTCGACCCGGTTCAGTTCCTCGCTGTAGCTGAGCAGCAGCTTGAGGAAGCGGAATTCACCCGAGGCCGCGGCCTCGACCAGGAACAGCTCGCGCTCACCCTCGGAATCGAAATCCAGCTCGGTGGCGGTATGCAGCCGGCATTCACCGCTCTGTGGGTCGACCGCCTTGTAACAGTAGACCTCCAGTTCGACATGCGGCGGACGGGCATGCTCTGCCTGGGCCTGGCGTGCCATCTTGCCGATCTGCTGATAGAGGGCGAGGATCAGCCTCGAGTCCGACAGCCAGCTGAAGTCGTGGCTGCCGTCCGGCAAACGGAAGAACTCGGCCAGCGGCGACGATGCCTCGGGCAGCGCCACCCGATGCAGGCAACCGCCCCCCTCCTCTTCGCGGACGATATAGAAGGGAATGACCGGCAGGTTGCAGACCATGATCCGCTCGAAACAGCGCGCCTGGGCCGCATTCAGGGTATCGCGCATGTCCAGCGTCAGCTTGCTCTTGTTCTTGGTGATCACCTCGACGAAGAAGTCGTCGATCTTCTTCTCGTCCCGGTTGCGGATGCGTTCCAGGCGCAGGATCACCGGCCGGCCCCGCTCCAGACCCACGGCCCGGTAGGGCACCGCCATCAGGTTGAGGCTGGGGCGCTTCTTCTGCAGACTGACCAGCGCCACCTTGATCTCGCTGCCAGCCTTGAGAGGCAGCGCCTTGTCCAGGCGGATGGCGAGGCCACGGGTCGAGATGTCCCGGGTGCTGGCCTTGTGGCGGCTGCCGTCGACGATCACCTCGACCGCCGTCTCTGCCAGATAACGCCCTTCGCGCCGCTGTTCGACATAGGCCAGGGGAACCAGCTCGGGCTCCAGCAGCGCGGCATCGACCGACTCGCTGGCCTCGAGCCCCGGCAGCAGGCGCCGCTCGTGCCCGACCCAGCAGTGCAAGCCCTGCTGCAGATCGCTGTCCTCCACCGTGGCGGGAATCATGGCCTGCACCTGATCGGTGACGTCGACGGCCAGCACCAGGGCATTGAGCGCCTGGATGCGCGCCTGCAGGGCCTGGGCCTCGTCCTCGGCATGTTCCCGCAGGCGTTCGGTGACCAGATCGAGGTAGCGCGGATCCGGCGCGCGGAACGGCAGGGTGCCGGGCATCAGCTTGAGAATGCGACAACCGGCGTGGGTCAGCGTCAGGCGCAGGAAGCGGATGAAGTCCTCCGCGCGCTCGAACTCGCAATCGGCCGCCGAATGGACACGCAGGCCGTCCGTCTCCTTCTCCCGGTACAGGGCGATCAGCACGGACTGCCCGCGGGCACAAGGCGCCAGGCGATGCGGCAGGGCCAGCGACGACAGATCGTGCCCGCCCCTGGGTCGGCGGAAGAAGTCGAGCAGATGCCGATTGCCGTCGCTGCTACCCACCGCCTGCAGCCGCGGCGCCTCGGGCGTGCCGGCGAGAAACAGCGGCAGCAGACCACTGTTCGCCACATGGATCCGCTCGTACCAGCCAGCGGCCACCGTCAGCAGATCATCCTCCGCATCCAGCCGGTACTTGCGCTTGAAGCGTTCCACCAGGTCAGCGATGAAGGGCGAGAAGGACGCAGGGGCCTGCGCCTCGATCAGCCGCAGACACAGCAGGTGATCGGCACCCTTTTGCTCGGAACGGACCACCTCGTAGGCCAGGTCACTCAGACCGATCTCGGGGTGCTGTTCCTGGAGCGCGGGGAAACTCAGCTGCAGACGCTGTCCCGGCTGGAAGCCGAACACGCCCTTGAACTGGGCGCGGAGACCCGTGACCGAGATGTCCCGGCTGTTGCCGGAAAAGGCATGTCCCTCCGCCTCCACCCGCAGCTCGGTGACGTACTGGAGGCGCGCGGCGCGACGCTTGTGGAAATAGCCGAGACTGACCCGCTGCGGATTGAAGCGGCGGCTGGCCACCTCGGCCGTGGCCTCCTCGGTCCCGTCCTCGCCCGGCGCGCTGCGTCGCATCCCCGGGTAGCCGCTTCCTGGCGACTCGACCTGGCGCGCCTTGAGCTCCGCCTCGCGGATCGCCTTGTTGGTGTGCTGGCCGTTGACGATGGCCTCGTAGGTGCCGACGGTGAAGACACCGCCATTCTCATTGACGCCGCGCTGATAGATGCCGTAGGAGATGTCGTCGAGGTAGAAGACCCGGTCATCGAGCAGATAGCGCTGGCACTCGCCCGGCACCTTGCCACGCATGTCGATGGTCTCGAAGCAGGGACGGCGGATGCGCTTCTCCTCCATCTTGCGCAGGAAGCGACCGGTCTCCGAATCCTCGGTCACCAGCTCGGTGACCAGCGTCTTCTCCCGCGCCCCCACACTCAGGCTCTTGTAATGCTTGACCAGGATCTTCGCCATACGACAGCACCCCCAGCTCACTGTCCAGACAAGAAGTTGATATATGACTGATTTATATAGTTTTAATCATGCAAATACCCTTCGGCGTGCAAGGGCATCGATCATATATCGGCCAGGTCGCCGTTTTTCTCCAGCCAGGCGCGGCGATCGGCGACCCGCTTGCGGGCCAGCAGCATATCCATCAGCTGGTCGGTGGCGTCGCCAGGTTCGAGGGTGAGTTGCACCAGGCGGCGGGTGTCGGGATTGATGGTGGTCTCACGCAGCTGCATGGGATTCATCTCGCCAAGCCCCTTGAAGCGCTGCACATTGACCTTGCCGCGGATCTTCTCGGCGGCGATGCGGTCCAGCACACCCTCCTTCTCGGCGTCGTCCAGGGCATAGAACACCTGCTTGCCGACGTCGATCCGGTACAGCGGGGGCATGGCGACATAGACATGGCCGGCCTCGACCAGTGGCCGGAAGTGACGCAGGAACAGGGCGCACAGCAGGGTGGCGATGTGCGCGCCGTCGGAATCCGCGTCGGCGAGGATGCAGATCTTGCCGTAGCGCAGGCCGTCGAGACGCGCGGAACCGGGGTCGACGCCGATGGCGATGCTGATGTCGTGCACCTCCTGCGAGGCCAGCACCTCGGCGGAATCCACCTCCCAGGTGTTCAGGATCTTGCCACGCAGTGGCATGATGGCCTGGAACTCGCGGTCCCGCGCCTGCTTGGCGGAACCACCGGCCGAATCGCCCTCGACCAGAAACAGCTCGGTGCGCCTGGGATCGCTGGAGGCGCAGTCGGCCAGCTTGCCGGGCAGCGCCGGCCCGCTGGTGACCTTCTTGCGCACCACCTTCTTGCCGGCCCGCATGCGGCTCTGTGCGGCCTGGATCGCCAGCAGCGCGATCCGTTCGCCGGCCTCGGTGTGCTGGTTGAGCCACAGACTGAAGGCATCCTTGACCACACCGGAGACGAAGGCCGCACATTCGCGTGACGACAACCGTTCCTTGGTCTGGCCGCTGAACTGCGGGTCGGCCAGCTTCACCGAGAGGATGTAGCTGCAGCGATCCCAGACGTCGTCAGGGGTGATGCGCACGCCGCGCGGCAGCAGGCTGCGGAACTCGCAGAACTCGCGGATCGCCTCGGTCAGGCCGGTGCGCAGGCCGTTGACGTGGGTGCCACCCTGGGCAGTGGGGATCAGGTTGACGTAGCTCTCGGCGACCGGCTCGCCGCCCTCCGGCAGCCAGACCACGGCCCACTCGGCGGCCTCGTGGTTGCCGCTGAAGTCACCGGTGAAGGGCTGTTCGGGCAGGGTCTCGGCACCGTTCAGTGCCTCCAGCAGGTAGTCGCGCAGGCCCGCCTGATACAGCCATTCGACACGCTCGCCGCTGGCCTCGTCGTGGAAGCGCACCCGCAGGCCGGGACAGAGTACCGCCTTGGCGCGCAGCACGTGCTTCAGCCGCGGCACGGAGAACTTCGGCGAATCGAAATACCTGGGGTCCGGCCAGAAACGCAACCGGGTACCGGTGTTCTGGCGGCCGACGCTGCCGACGACCTCCAGATCGGAGACCTTCTCGCCGTTGGCGAAGGCCATGTTGTATTCCTTGCCGCCGCGCCGCACCCAGAGTTCCAGGTGACGGGACAGGGCATTGACCACCGACACGCCGACGCCGTGCAAGCCGCCGGAGAACTGGTAGTTCTTGCTGGAGAACTTGCCGCCGGCATGCAGCCGGGTGAGGATCACCTCCACGCCCGGCACCCCCTGCTCGGGGTGGATGTCGACCGGCATGCCGCGGCCGTCGTCGCGCACCTCGAGCGAACCGTCCTTGTACAGCGTCACCTCGATCAGCCTGGCGTGGCCGGCGATGGCCTCGTCGACGCTGTTGTCGATCACCTCCTGGGCCAGGTGATTGGGTCGGCTGGTGTCAGTGTACATCCCCGGGCGCTTGCGCACCGGGTCGAGGCCGCTCAGAACCTCGATGGAAGAGGCATCGTAGTCACTGCTCATGATGGGCTCTGGTCAGGGATCGTGGTCATTCGACAGCGGCAAGCCGGCGCTACAACAGGAGTTCGGCCTCGCCGTATCTCAGCCGCCGCAGGATCTCGCGGCGCTGCGGCAGGCTGCCGTCGATGTTGCACAGATGGGAGAACAGCAGACGTCGGTAGCGCATGCTGCCGTTGCCGCCGAGCGCTTGCCACTGCGGATCGGACAGGGGGTGCCAGCTGCCGCTGCTGCCATAGGCATAGGTCTTGAGCTGGCGGCCGTCACAGCGGATGCCCTCGTAGAAGACGTTGCTGGCCCCGCTGGGGGAACGCAGCACCAGCGTGTAACGCACCACGCCGTCCTTGCCCGGCTCGATCGAGGCGGGATCGACCAGCATCTCCAGGGCAGCGCCCGGAAGCTGCGACTTCAGGCGCAGCAGCCTGTCGGCGTCGGGGTAGGGAGGCAGGCTGTGCGCCTGCTCCTGCCAGGCAGGCAGCGGCTCCGGGCTGCCCCACTCCGGGCCGTCCTCGCCGGCGACCAGCGGCCCCTGCCAGGCGAGCAACAGGGTGCACAGCAGGGCGGCACGGTGGATGATGACAGATGGCGGGATGGCGGCATTCCTCATGGCTCGAATCGGCTGCATTCTATAGCAGCCGCCGGCGTTCGGCCACGGCGGGGGTCAATCCAGATCCGCCAGCAATGCCTCACGCACCTCGGGATCGACATCCACCTGATGGGTATAGGCCGGATGCCCGATGCCGGCACGCAGCGCCGCCCCCTGGCGCAGCGCGGCGACCCGCTCAGGTCCCAGTTCGAAACGCAGGAAGTGGACCGCCGAGGTCTTGTCCTCGGTCTCCCGTTCCAGATCCTCGTTGGCGATGGCATGGACCGGATCGAAGCCCTCCACCTGAACCCAGACGTGACGTTCGATACCGCGCAGCTCGATCAGCCTGCGACGCCGTTCCTCGGCATCGGGCACCTCGATCATGAAGGTCGCCTTCCAGTTGCTGCCATCGGGAATCAGCGGATTGTAGGCCGCCAGTTCCTCCTCGATGGCCTCGGCCTCGAAGATGCGCTCGATGCGCAGCATCTCCTGCACCTGGTACTGCATGGTCAGGCGGTCCTCGAAATACAGGCTGGCCAGGGGGCCGATGGGCAGCACCCGCTGTTTCTTGTGCTCAAGCACCCGCGCCCTGAACTCGGGCCGCAGTTCGGCATACTCTTCCAGGCTGTACAGGTCCTCTCGACTCAACTTGCGCATGACTGGGTTTCACCTTGAATGATATCGATCCACACAGGGACAAAAAGGGCCAACGCCACAGCCGCCAGCCCAAACACCGGCTTTTCACGGCCATCTGCAGGCCGCGGACGGCTCAGATGCCATAGGCCAGGCGCAGCAGGCGCAGCGGATGCTCCGGCGCCCGGCCGTCGGCCAGGCCGTTCTCGATCTGGTGGCCGGCCATCGGGCAGTCGCTGCCATAGTGATCGGCCGCGGCCTGCTCGACGCGCTTGACCACCGGCCGACCGATCTTCATCGAGATCTCGTGGAACTCGCGCTTCACCGCATAGGTGCCGTCGTGCCCGGAACAGCGCTCGATGGGGTGCACCCGGGTATCGGGGATCAGCTCCAGCAGCTCGCGGGTCTTGAGGCCGATGTTCTGCACCCGCAGGTGACAGGCCACGTGATAGGCGACGGTGCCGAGCGGCTGCGCAAAGTCGGTCTTCAGCAGACCGTCACGGTGACGCAGCATCAGGTATTCGAAGGGATCGTAGACGTGTGCCCGCACCCGGGCCACATCGGCGTCGTCGGGGAACATCAGCGGCAGTTCCTGCTTGAACATCAGCACGCAGGAGGGCACCGGGGCGACGATATCCCAACCCTCCTCGATCAGCGCCAGCAACTGCGGGATGTTCGCCGCCTTGGCCTCGGCCACGGCCTCCAGGTCACCCAGCTCCAGCTTGGGCATGCCACAGCAGCGCTCCTTGCCGACCAGGCGCAGCGGAATGTCGTTGTGCTCGAACACGGCGATCAGGTCCTCACCGATGTCCGGCTCGTTGTAGTTGCCATAGCAGGTGGCGAACAGCGCCACCTTGCCGCGGGTCGGTCCCGCGGGGCGCGGCTCCACCGCCCTGGGCTGGCGATCGCCGGCCCGCCGGTAGAGGGTGCGGCTCTGATAGGGCGGCAACTTGGCCCTGGCATGCACCCCGATCGCCGTCTCCATCAGGTCGCGCACCGGTTCCAGACGGTTGGCGAGATTCACCATCTGGGCCACCACCGGGATGCCGGCCAGCCGGCCGACGGTGTCGGTGGCGCTGAGCAGACGGTCGCGTGGCCGGGCACCCTGCTGACGGAAGCGCACCGCCTTGGCACGCAGCATCAGGTGCGGGAAATCGATGTTCCATTCGTGAGGCGGCACATAGGGGCACTTGGTCGCGAAACACATGTCGCAGAGGTAACAGTGGTCGACCACCTGCCAGTAGACCTCGCGCGGCACGCCATCGAGCTCCATGGTGTCCGACTCGTCGATGGCGTCGAACAGGGTGGGGAAGGCATGACACAGATTGAAACAGCGACGGCAGCCATGGCAGATGTCGAACACCCGTTCCAGCTCGGCGAACAGATCCTGCTCGTCGTAGAAGTCCGCCTCCTGCCAGTTCAGCGGGTGCCGGGTAGGCGCCTCCAGACTGCCCTCGCGCTTGCCTTCGGTAGGTGCTGACATGCTGCCTCCTCCTGCTACCAGGGGCCTGTTAACAGGCCCTAAGATGATCGACACTGCGCCGAAACAGAAAGGGCCGGCACAGCGCCGACCCCTTCCGTCCGTTCAGACCCTGAAGCCGGCGTTCAGTCGTCCAGCGTATCCAGTGCCTTCTGGAAACGGTTGGCGTGCGAGCGCTCGGCCTTGGCCAGGGTCTCGAACCAGTCGGCGATCTCGTCGAAACCCTCATCGCGGGCCGTCTTGGCCATGCCCGGGTACATGTCGGTGTACTCGTGGGTCTCGCCGGCGATGGCCGCCTTCAGGTTGTCGGCGGTGCTGCCGATCGGCAGGCCGGTGGCCGGGTCACCGACGGCCTCCAGGTATTCCAGGTGGCCATGGGCATGACCGGTCTCGCCTTCCGCGGTGGAGCGGAACACGGCGGCCACGTCATTGTAGCCTTCCACGTCGGCCTTGGTGGCGAAATAGAGATAGCGCCGGTTGGCCTGGGACTCGCCCGCGAATGCGGCCTTCAGATTCTCTTCGGTCTTGCTGCCTTTCAGTTCCATAACTGGCTTCCTCCGGATAGGGTTGAGACCGGGGGCGGACCACCGCCCACCCCCAAATTAGACTCAGTCTAAAACTGGGGCATCGACTCTAAACAGGCCGACACGACCTGTCAAGTGGCATGCCGTCACGCACGCCGCCGCGTTGACCCTATACCTCCGGCACGCTACCGTAAAGCGCTTGTACCTTTACCAACACAGGAAACCCGCCGCGTGCCCCGCAAAAAGTCCCCGCCGGATTTCGAGAAGACCCTCGCCGAACTGGAGGCGCTGGTCGAGAAGATGGAACAGGGCGACATGAGCCTGGAGGAGTCGCTCAAGTCCTTCGAACGCGGCATCCAGCTCACCCGCAGCTGCCAGCAGGCCCTGCAGGCCGCCGAGCAGAAAGTGGAACAACTCCTCGAAGACCATGGCGAACCCGAAGCCTTCGACAACCCCGACGCCGGCTGAGCCCGGCCTGCAGGCCTTCCTGGACGAGGCACGCGCGCGGATCGAGGCGGCGCTGCAACGCTGGCTGCCGGCGGCGGCCACCCATCCCCAGCGGCTTCACGAGGCGATGCGCTATGCCACGCTGGACGGCGGCAAGCGCATCCGGCCAGTGCTGGTCTACGCCAGCGGTCGGGCCGTGGGTGCCGCCCCCGGCGTGCTCGACGTGCCCGCCGCCGCGCTGGAATGCATCCACGCCTACTCCCTGATCCACGACGATCTGCCGGCGATGGACGACGACGAGCTGCGCCGCGGCCGGCCGACCTGCCACCGGGCCTTCGGTGAGGCCGAGGCGATCCTCGCCGGCGATGCCCTGCAGACCCTGGCCTTCGACATCCTGGCGCGGCGCGGCGAGGCGTTGCCCCCCGCAACCCGGCTGCGCATGATCGAGCTGCTGGCGCGCAGCGCCGGCTCGCGCGGCATGGTCGGCGGCCAGGCCATCGACCTGGCCTCGGTCGGCCAGACGCTGACCCTCGCCGAGCTGGAAGACATGCACATCCACAAGACCGGGGCGCTGATCCGTGCCGGGGTGGTGATGGGTGCCCTGTGCCGGCCGGACGTGGCCGAGGACAGCCTCCAGCACCTCGATCATTATGCCAAGTGCATCGGACTGGCCTTCCAGATCCAGGACGACATCCTCGACGTGGAGGGCGACACCGCCACCCTGGGCAAGACCGCCGGCGCCGACCAGTCCCTGGACAAGCCCACCTATCCCGCCCTGCTCGGCCTGGACGGCGCACGCAGCCGCGCCCGGGAACTGGTCGACGATGCCCTGCACAGCCTGCGCGAATTCGATGCCACAGCCGATCCGCTGCGCGGCATCGCCCGCTACATCGTCGAGCGCAATCACTAGCGGATATTGCAACAAGGCGGCCCGCTGATCGGCGTGCAGACTGGCAAATGGGTCGGGAACCCGTAACCCGGCTTTGTGCCTGTTCGATTGACCCCGGGCACTGCCCGCCGTGGATCCCCCGATCGCGGCCTGGAGACCGCTCCTACGACAACATATTGTGCCGCCATGCTCCGTAGGAGCGGCCTCCCGGCCGCGATGGGGGTTGCCACCAAAATCGCGGCGTGGACGCCGCTCCTACAGGGTAGGGCGGAACCTCTTGTTTTGTAGGAGCGGTCTCCAGGCCGCGATCGAGGCGCAAGGGGTACCCGCCATCCTGCCACCCCGGCCCACGGAGCCTGCCACAAACCGTACCCCGCCGTGAGGAGCCATTTGCGAGCCTCCCGGCCTTGTATGTCAGCCTGCACTCCGATCATGCGGGCCGCCTTGGTGCAATATCAGGGCTAGCCCGAGTCATCACCCAGCGACTGTGACGGCGGGAGATCGAGGACAGGCCCCCCCCTGCCGGGGCCGGCCTTGAATAGCGGCAGCCCAAGCGGGATAATTCTTTGCTTTGAGCGACCTTTCCCGCATGAGCGACAGCGCCTACCCCCTGCTGGAACGCATTGATTCGCCTGCCGATTTGCGCACCCTGCCCCCGCAGCGGCTGCCCGAGCTGGCCCGCGAGCTGCGCGCCTTCCTGATCGAATCGGTCAGCCGCACCGGCGGGCATCTCGCCGCCGGCCTCGGCACCGTGGAGCTGACGCTCGCCCTGCACTACGTCTACGACACGCCGGAGGACCGGCTGGTGTGGGATGTCGGTCACCAGAGCTACCCGCACAAGATCCTCACCGGACGCCGCCGGCAGATGGCCAGCCTGCGCCAGAAGGGCGGCCTGTCCGGCTTCCCGAAACGCGACGAGAGCCCCTACGACAGCTTTGGCGTCGGCCACTCCAGCACCTCGATCAGCGCCGCCACCGGCATGGCCCTGGCCGCCGCGCGCAGCGGCGAGCGGCGACGCGTGGTGGCGATCATCGGCGATGGCGCCATGACCGCCGGCCAGGCCTTCGAGGCGCTGAACCACGCCGGCGACGCAGACGCCGACCTGCTGGTGATCCTCAACGACAACGAGATGTCGATCTCGCCCAATGTCGGCGCCCTGTCGAACTATTTCGGCCGGCTGCTGGCCGGACGCATGTATTCGACCATGCGCGAGGGCGGCAAGCGGGTGCTGAAGAATCTGCCGCCGGTGGCCGAGCTGGCACGCCGCGCCGAGGAACACATGAAGGGCATGGTGGTCCCCGGCACCCTGTTCGAGGAACTGGGTTTCAACTACCTCGGTCCGATCGATGGCCACGACCTGCCGATGCTGATCCGCACCCTGGAGAACGTGCGCGGCCTGCACGGCCCGCGTCTGCTGCACGTGGTGACCCGCAAGGGCAAGGGCTACCCGCCGGCCGAGGCCAGCCCCTGCGCCTTCCACGGCGTCGGCCGCTTCGACCCGCACAGCGGCAAGGTCGAGGCAGGCAGCAGCAGCGGACCGAGTTACACCCGGATATTCGGCGACTGGATCTGCGACATGGCCGAGGCCGACCCGCAACTGGTCGCCATCACCCCGGCGATGCGCGAGGGCTCCGGCCTGGTGGAATTCTCCGAGCGCTACCCCGAGCGCTATTTCGACGTCGGCATCGCCGAGCAGCACAGTGTCACCTTTGCAGCCGGCCTGGCCTGCGAGGGGTTTCGCCCGGTGGTCGCCATCTACTCCACCTTCCTGCAGCGCGCCTACGACCAGCTGATCCACGACGTGGCACTGCAGAACCTGCCGGTGACCTTCGCCATCGACCGCGCCGGCCTGGTCGGCCCGGATGGCCCCACCCACGCCGGCAGCTTCGACCTCAGCTATCTGCGCTGCGTCCCCAATCTGCTGCTGATGGCCCCCTCTGACGAGAACGAATGCCGGCAGATGCTGTACACCGCCCATCGCCACGAGGGACCGGCCGCGGTACGCTACCCGCGTGGCACGGGGCCCGGCGCCAGCGTGCAGCGCGAGATGCAGGATCTGCCGATCGGCCGGGCCGAACTGCGGCGCCGCGGCCGGCACGTCGCCCTGCTCGCCTTCGGCAGCCTGCTCGCCGCAGCCCTGGAGGCCGGTGAACGTCTGGATGCCACCGTGGTCAACATGCGCTTCGTCAAGCCACTGGACGAGGCGATGATCCGTGAGCTGGCGGCTGAGCACGGGCTGCTGGTCACCCTGGAGGAAAACGTGGTCGCTGGCGGAGCCGGGGCCGGCGTCGGCGAATGCCTGGCCGCGGCCGGTCTGCAGCCGGCCCTGCTCAATCTCGGCCTGCCCGACGGCTTCGTCGAACAGGGCAGCCGCGAGGAACTGCTCGCCGACTGCGGGCTGGATGTGGCTGGCATCTGCGCGGTCATAAACCGGCGGCTGGGTGGCGGAAATTGCGCAGCCGGGGACGATCGCTTAGTCTCGCAGCCCGCCTCTTTCAGCAAAGCGGATGCCAGTTAGATGAAAGCCCCTTGTGCAACCGGCCAGCCGTTCCCCTGGCCCTCCGGGAGGCGCAGATGAGCGCCTGCTACACCCTGCGGGTCCTGACCGAGTTCGCCGCAGCCCATACCCTGCGCGGCTACCCGGGCGCCTGTGCGCGCATGCACGGCCACAACTGGAAGGTCGAGGTCGAGGTCGAGGCACGCCAGCTGGACGAGATCGGCATGGGACTGGACTTCAAGCTCATCAAGCGGTCCGCCAATGACATCGCCGGGCGGCTCGACCATCAGTACCTGAACGAGCTGCCGCCCTTCGACGCAACCAACCCGACCGCGGAGAACATCGCGGCCTATTTCTATCGCGAACTGGCGCAGATCCTGAACGACGACCGCGTCAGGGTCCGCTCGGTGACCCTGTGGGAAACGGACCGCGCCTGCGTTCGCTATACAGAGGATTGATCTGCCATGAGCCAGCCCAAGCCCGGCAGCGAGACCGGCTGCTGCCCTATCGCCGATGTCCAGAGCAGCGCCGACACGCGCCAGATCGCCATCGACAAGGTGGGTATCAAGGACATCCGCCATCCGGTGCGGATCAGCGACCGCTCCGACGGCGAGCAGCACACCGTCGCCACCTTCAACATGTACGTCAACCTGCCACACAACTTCAAGGGCACGCACATGTCACGCTTCGTGGAGATCCTCAATCGCCACGAGAAGGAGATCACCGTCGACTCCTTCAAGGAGATGCTCGGCGAGATGACCGAGCTGCTGGAGGCCGAGGCCGGCCACATCGAGATGAACTTCCCCTATTTCGTCAACAAGACGGCGCCGGTGTCCGGGGTGCAGAGTCTGATGGACTATGACGTGACCTTCATCGGCGAGATCCGCGATGGCCGGCCGCAGATGAACATCAAGATCGTGGTGCCGGTGACCAGCCTCTGCCCCTGCTCGAAGAAGATCTCGGACTACGGCGCCCACAACCAGCGCTCGCACGTCACCATCAACGTCCGCACCCGCGGCTTCATCTGGATCGAAGAGCTGATCGAGATGGTCGAGCAGGAGGCGTCCTGCGAACTCTACGGGCTGCTCAAGCGGCCGGACGAGAAGGCGGTCACCGAACGCGCCTACGACAACCCCAAGTTCGTGGAGGACATGGTGCGCGACGTGGCCGCCCGGCTCAACCAGGACGAGCGAGTCGCGGCCTATGTGGTGGAGTCGGAGAACTTCGAGTCCATCCACAACCACTCGGCCTACGCCATGATCGTGCACGACAAGGAGGCCGAGGCCGGCTGAGCCCGACAGCAGAAGCATAGCCGTAGCCATGGTTCAAGGGGGATCGACCAACCTGCTTTGCCAGCTCCGCCCTGAGCATCGAATCCTTGGCGCAATATCCGGGCCAGGGCTTTAACACCACACCAATCGCGGCCTGGAGGCCGCTCCTACCGTGGTGCCGCCATGCCCCGTAGGAGCGGCCTCCAGGCCGCGATCCCCCGGCGGGTCAAGGCACGCCATCATCCGGGGTCCTGACGCAATATCCGGGCTGGCAGCCCGTCGGACTCGGGGCTGATCTACTGCGCGGGTGGGAGAGCGAGCACGACCGCCCAAATCCGGCAGACTCCAGCCCCCCAGCGCTACAGGCACTCCCCGACCGAACCCGGCGCACAGGTGCGGCCATCGACCCAGGTGGCGTTGTCCAGCTTCGCCTTGAGCAGGATGGCGCCATCGATGTTGGCGCCGCGCAGGTTGGCATCACTCAGGTCGGCATCCAGCAGATTGGCATGGCGCAGGTTGGCCAGCATCAGATTGGCCCCTTGCAGGTTGACACCGTGCATGTGCGCTCCCTCCAGATTGGCCAGCATCAGGTCCACACCCTTGAGATTCGCCAGCTGCAGGATGACCCGTGCCAGGTTGGCGCCACGCAGGTTGGCGCCGTCCAGCCGCATGGAGGCCATGGAGGCGTCATGCATGTCCACGCCGGGTGCCTGGGCACCGACACGGACGGCCCAGGAGCACTGCGCCTCCGGCTCGAACTTGCAGAGGGTGTTGACGTCCTTGAGGATCTCCAGATCGTCCGTCCAGGCGCCGGCCGGCGCCGCAAGAGCGGCCAGTACCACGGCGGAAACCGCCGCCACTGCCTTCGAAAACTTGTTCATGCACCCCCTCCTCCCTCCCGCAGCACGCCGACGGCCACTGCGGGACAGGTTGAATCTGAATCAAAGAATGGCCCCGACTGGAGACCTGTCCTTTTCTGACATTTCCGGCGTCAAAACGCCTTGATCTGCGTCAACCCTGACGGGGATCAACCGACATTCTGTTGAAGAAACAGCTTGATGACGAACTTGATGGAAAAGCCCAGGACACCGACCATCAGGCCGAGGAAGAGCACGAACATGCCGAAGCGGCCGGCCTTGGAGTCCTTGCCCAGGCGGTAGACGATGAAGACCATGTAGAGGATCAACAGGACGAGCCCGAACGGCAGGCCGTATTCCGTCAGCTGTTGGTCGGTGATCATCGCTGTCCCACATCTCGCGCCAGGGTGGCCGCGGTGCGGCCCGGCGGGGCATTATAGCAGCTCGTGCAGACTCAGTACCTGCGGCGCAACACCAGGCGTTCGCCGTCGTTCTCCATCTGCAGGCGGCGCAGGAAGGACATGCCCAGCAGGGTGAGTGGCGGATTCGGCCCGTCCAGCACCACCGCCGACACGTTGCGCAGCTCGATGCCGCCGAGCCGGACCCGATCCAGCCGCACCCGGTAGGCCAGCTCCGGACGGGAAGCCGTCATCACCCGGCCGCGTTCCCCCTCGACCCGGAAGTCGATCCCCAGACGCCGCGCCTGCACGGCACTCAGGGTGACGAAGGTGGCACCGGTATCGACCAGCAGATCGACCGGCATGCCGTTGATGCTGCCGACGGTGCGGAACATGCCGTGGGTGTCACGCCAGACGACCACCTCGGCCCCGCCCGCGGCTGCGGCGCCGGCACCACCGACGGCCCGGGCCCGGGCACCGAGTGGCACCCGCTGCTCGCGGCCATCGATCCGCAGCAGGGCACCGGCCGTGTCGGTGGCCAGCAGGCGGATACCCTCCGGTGTCGACTCCCCCACCCGCAGCAGATGCTTCACCCCGTCGACACGGAGCATGGCCCGTTCACCGAACAGCGCCAGCACCTCGATGTCGGCGGCGGGGAGGCTCCTGGCCAGGGCCAGGAGGAGAACGGCAGCGACCGGACGCCAGCTCATACCAGCCCCCCGTATCCCAAACCGTAGATCACCACCGCGGCGAAGGCCCCGGCCAGCAGATCGTCGAGCATGATACCCAGCCCGCCGCCCAGCCGCCGGTCGAGAAAGCGGATCGGCCAGGGCTTCCAGATGTCGAACAGCCGGAACAGACCGAAGCCGAGCAGCAGCCAGATCCAGCCGGCCGGTGCCCAGGCCATGGTCAGCAGGAAACCGGCAAACTCGTCCCAGACGATGGCCGGGTGGTCGTGCACGCCGAGGGCCCGTGCGGTACGGCCGCACAGCCAGATGCCGAGCAGCGAGAGCAGCAGAAGCAGACCGAGGTACAGCGACAGCGACAGCTGACTGCCCAGCCACCAGAGGGGGATCGCCGCCAGGGTGCCGAAGGTGCCCGGAGCGACCGGTGCCAGGCCGCTGCCGAAGCCGAGCGCCAGCAGATGGCCGGGGTCGCGCAGCAGGCGCGGCGGCACGGGCGGATGCCGCTTCACCCGCCCTCTCCTTCGAAGTGCCGCCAGCCCAGGCTGCGTGGCTGCCAGGCACTTCCGTCTGCACGCCGGCAACGCAGGCCGGGCTCGGCGACGATGCGGCCGATGGCAGTCAGGGGCAGCGCCTCGCGGGCAAAGGCCTCGCAGACCGCGGCGATCCGCGCCTCGGGCACGGTGACACAGAGTTCGAAGTCGTCGCCCGCCGACAGCGGCAGCTCGAACCAGTCGTCGCTGTCCGCCTTCACCAGCTCGCAGAAGGCCGGCGAGCGCGGCAGGCAGTCGACCTCCAGCTCGGCCCCGACGCCACCGGCATCGAGCAGATGCTGCAGATCGGCCAGCAGGCCATCCGAGACATCGATGCCGGCCGAGGCCTGGCCATGCAGCAGCCGGCCCTGCGCGAGGCGTGGGGCTGGATAGCGGAGGCGGTCGAGGCAGTAACGAACGGCCGCCTCCGGGCCCTGCAGCTCACCGCGCGCCGCACGCAGGCCGAGGCCGGCATCGCCCAGGCTGCCGGTGACCAGGATCCGGTCACCCGGCCGGGCCCCGTCGCGACGCAGCGGTGTGGCGTCCACGAAGCCATGCGCCTGCACGGTGACGGTCAGCGGGCCACGGGTGGTGTCGCCACCGACCAGGCAGACGCCATGGCGCTCCGCCAGGCGAAAGAAGCCGGCGGCAAAGGCGTCCAGCCAGGCCGGCTCGGCCCGTGGCAGGGTCAGGGCCAGGGTGGCCCAGGCCGGCTCGGCAGCCATCGCCGCCAGATCGCTGAGATTGACCGCCAAGGCCTTGTAACCGATCGCCTCCGGGGGCGTATCCGGCGGGAAGTGCACCCCCTCCACCAGGGTATCGATGGCCGCCGCCAGCGACCGTCCCGACGGAACATCGAGCAGCGCGGCGTCGTCACCGATGCCGAGTCGCACGTCGCCGCGCGCGCAGGGCGCATCGAAGTAGCGTTCGATGAGGGAAAACTCGTCCAGGGGCATGACGCGAGTATCCGGCCTCGGGGGGGCGGAGTCCAGACCACCCGCCCCGCAGCGGGTCATGCCCTCGTATACAATGGCCTTCCTCATCCAGACTCCGGGGGACGCCGATGAAGAACCGATGGAACGATGCCGAAGCCGCCGCACTGGGCGGCGATCCGTTGAAACTGCGGGTCTACAGCTCGCGCCTGCTGGGCCAGGATCCGGACCTGGTGCTGCACGGCGGCGGCAACACCTCGGTCAAGATCGAGCAGCCCGACTTCTTCGGCGAGCCACAGTCCCTGCTCTATGTGAAGGGCAGCGGCTGGGATCTGGCCAGCATCGAGGCCGCCGGCTTTCCCGCGGTGAAGATGGACGTGCTGCTGAAGATGGCCCGGCTCGAAAGCCTCAGCGACAGTGAGATGGTGCGCCTGCAGCGTACCGCGATGATCGACCCCGGTGCCCCCAACCCCTCGGTGGAGGCCATCCTCCATGCCCTGATCCCCTTCACCTTCGTCGACCACACCCACGCCGATGCCGTGGTCACCCTGAGCAACACCCCGGACGGCGAGGCCTTGCTGCGGGAACTCTATGGCGAACGGGTGCTGATCCTGCCCTACGTGATGCCCGGCTTCGTCCTCGCCCGCGACGTCTACCTGCGCACCCGCGACCTCGACTGGTCGCAGTACGAGGGCATCATCCTGCTGCATCACGGTGTTTTCAGCTTCGGCGACGACGCCAGAACCAGCTACCAGCGCATGATCGACATCGTCGACCGGGCCGAGGCCCATATCCGTGAGCGGGGCGCCGAACTCGAGCTGCCGCCGACGCCACCACCAGCCATCGACGAGGACCACCTGCTGCAGCTGGCGGCCATCCGCCGGCGGGTCTCGAAGCTCCGTGGCCAGGCCTGCCTGGGACAGCTCTCCGACGCCCCCCTGTCACTCCATTTCTCGCGCCAGGCACGGCTGCGGGAGATCGCCAGCCAGGGGCCGCTGACACCGGACCACGTCATCCGCACCAAGCGCACGCCGGCGCTGCTGGACGAGGATCCGCTCGCCGCCATCGACGCCTTCGCCGAGGACTACCGGCGCTATTTCGAACGCCACCGTAGCGAAGGGCTGAGCTGTCTCGACCCGGCACCCCGCTGGGCGGTCTGGCCGGGGGCCGGCAGCCTGCAGTTCGGGGTCAGCGCCAGCGAGCTCGGCATCATCGCCGACATCAACCGGCATACCATGAAGAGCATCCTCCAGGCGGAAAGACTGGGCGGTTGGCGGGCTCTGCCGGAGAAGGACATCTTCGACATGGAATACTGGGAACTCGAACAGGCCAAGCTGAAGAAGGACCGCCGCTCACCTCCGCTGCAGGGACGGATCGCCCTGGTCACGGGGGCGGCCAGCGGCATCGGCAAGGCCTGCGTGGAAACCCTGATCGATCAGGGCGCGGTGGTGGCCGCGCTGGATATCGACCCGGATATCGAAAGCCTGTTCACCACGGACGCGGTGCTCGGCCTGCGCTGCGACGTCACCGACAGTGCACAGATCCGCGCCGCGCTGCGCCGCCTGGTCAGCCACTTCGGCGGCCTCGACATCCTGGTCAGCAATGCCGGCACCTTCCCGCTGAGCGCGCGTATCGAGGAACTCGATGAGGCCGCCTGGGACAGAAGCATGGCGATCAACCTCACCAGCCACCAGCGGGTGCTCTCCGCCTGCATCCCCTTCCTCAAGCTCGGCCTGGAGCCGGCCGTGGTCTTCATCGCCTCCAAGAACGTCCCGGCACCCGGTCCGGGCGCCTCCAGCTATTCCGTGGCCAAGGCCGGCATGACCCAGCTCGCCCGGGTGGCCGCGCTGGAACTGGCCGGTGACGGCATCCGTGTCAACGTCCTGCATCCGGACGCCGTCTTCGACACCGCCATCTGGACCGAGGAGGTGCTGGAGAAGCGCGCCCGCCACTACGGACTCAGCGTGGAAGAATACAAGACCAAGAACCTGCTGAAGACCGAGATCCGCTCGCGGGACGTGGCCGAACTGGCCTGCGCCCTGGCCGGACCGCTGTTCGCCAAGACCACCGGCGCGCAGATCCCGATCGACGGGGGGAATGACAGGGTGATCTAGGGCCTGTCATGATCGCGGCCGGGAGACCGCTCCTACACCAACCGCCGTGCCCCGTAGGAGCGGCGTCCACGCCGCGATTCCGGCGGCAATCCCATCGCGGCCGGGAGACCGCCCCCACACCAACCGCCATGCCCCGTAGGAGCGGCGTCCACGCCGCGATTCCGGCGGCAATCCCATCGCGGCCGGGAGGCCGCCCCCACACCAACCGCCATGCCCCGTAGGAGCGGCGTCCACGCCGCGATTCCGGCGGCAATCCCATCGCGGCCGGGAGACCGCTCCTACGCCAACCGCCATGCCCCGTAGGAGCGGCGTCCACGCCGCGATTCAGGCGGCAACCCCCATCGCGGCCGGGAGACCGCCCCACACCAACCGCCGTGCCCTGTAGGAGCGGCGTCCACGCCGCGATCGTGGCGGCAATCCCATCGCGGCCCGAAGGCCGCTCCTACACCAAATTACGTCGCCATGCCCCGTAGGAGCGGCCTCCAGGCCGCGATCTGCCGGGGCTGTCGAACCATATGGATTCACTGCTCGGCGCTGCGCAGCCTCCGGGCCAGCTTGTCGAGCACGCCGTTGACATAGGTGTGCGCCTGCTCGGCGCCGAATTTCTTGGTCAGGGCCACGGCCTCGTTGAGCACCACCCGGTAGGGCACGTCCAGACGGCTCCGCAGTTCGTAGGCGGCCAGCCGCAACACGGCCTTCTCCACCGGATCGATCTCCTTCAGCGGCCGGTCGAGGTCGGCCTCGAACAGGGCATCCAGTTCCTCTACAGCGTCGGTGACACCGCGCACCAGCGCCTCGAAGTAGTCGCGGTCGACACCACGAAACTCGTCATCGGACTCGAACTGGCGGACCAGTTCGGTCGGCTCGGTGGCGCTCAGCTGCCACTGGTAGAGGGCCTGCATGGCGAGGCGCCGGGCCCGGTTGCGCGCCGCAGGCGACGGCTTGTGCGAGGCACGCATCACGGACACCGTTTCAGGACCCCAGACCACGCAGCAGGTTGACCATCTCGATTGCCGACATGGCGGCCTCGACGCCCTTGTTGCCGGCCTTGGTGCCGGCACGCTCGATGGCCTGCTCGATGGAATCGACCGTCAGCACGCCGAAGGCGACCGGAATGTCGTGCTGCATGCTGACCTGGGCCAGGCCCTTGGTGCATTCGCCGGCGACATACTCGAAATGCGGCGTGCCGCCACGGATCACGGCGCCGAGGGCGATGATGGCATCGTACTGCCTGCTGGCGGCCAGGCGCTGCGCGGCCAGCGGCATCTCGAAGGCGCCGGGCACGCGAATGACGTGCAGATCCTTGTCCTCCGCGCCATGCCGCTTCAGGGCATCGACGGCGCCGTCCAGCAGGCTCTCCACCACGAAGCTGTTGAAACGCGCCACCAGCAGCGCAAAGCGGGTGTCCTTGACGGTCAGCTTGCCTTCGAATTCGGTCATCTTGCTCATGATTCAGGTTCCTTGGAAATCTAGATCTCAGTCACAGGGCACGTATTCCACCACCTCCAGGCCGAAGCCCTGGATGGCGTGCATCTTAACCGGCGCGCTCAGCACCCGCATCTGTTTCACCCCCAGATCGGCCAGGATCTGGGCGCCGATGCCGAAGGTGCGCAGTTCCTCGCGCGACCGCTTGGGCAGCGCCGTCTGGGCACCGGCCTCGCGGTAGTGCTCGATGCGGCGGATCAGCGACTGCGGGTCTTCCGGCTTGCCGAGCACGATGACGATGCCGCTGCCCTCCTCCGCCACCCGCTGCAGGGCGCGGCGCAGCGGCCAGCCGCAGTCGCTGGTGGTGGCCCCGAGCAGGTCGCAGAGCATGCCCTGCACGTGCACCCGCACCAGCACCGGCTGTTCGTAGTCCACCTCGCCATAGATCAGCGCCAGATGCACATCCTGGTCGATGCTGTCCTCGAAGGCGATCAGGCGGAATTCGCCGAACTCGGTGGGCAGCTGACATTCGCTGACCCGTTCGACGGTCTTTTCGTTCTCGATCCGGTAGTGGATGAGATCGGCGATGGTGCCGATCTTGAGGCCGTGCTCGGCGGCGAATTTCTCCAGGTCGGGGCGGCGCGCCATGGTGCCGTCCTCGTTGAGGATCTCGACGATCACCGCTGCCGGTTCAAGGCCGGCCAGGCGCGCCAGGTCGCAGCCCGCCTCGGTATGACCGGCACGATTCAGCACGCCGCCGGGCTGGGCCATCAGCGGAAAGACGTGCCCCGGCATGACGATGTCGGAGGGCCTGGCATCGGGGGCCACGGCGGTCTGCACGGTCACCGCGCGGTCGGCCGCCGAGATGCCGGTGGTCACGCCCTCGGCCGCCTCGATGCTGACCGTGAAGGCGGTGCTGAGCTGGGCCGTATTGTCCTGCACCATCAGCGGCAGGTTGAGCTGCCGGCAGCGTTCGCGGGTCAGGGTCAGACAGATCAGGCCGCGGCCGTACTTGGCCATGAAGTTGATGTCGTCGGCGCTTACCTTGGTGGCGGCCATGACCAGATCGCCCTCGTTCTCGCGGTCCTCGTCATCCATCAGGATGACCATCCGTCCTTGGCGGATGTCCTCGATCAGCTCTTCGGGTGTATTCAGTTTCATAGGTCTCGTGTCAGCAGGATGTTCATTTCAGAAAGCCGTGCTCGGCGAGGAAGGCCTCGCTGATGCCGCCACCGGCCTCGGCCGCCCGCTCGCCTAGCAGCAGGCGTTCCAGGTAGCGGGCGATCAGGTCCACCTCCAGGTTGACCCGGCGTCCCGGACGGTAGTCGTCGATGGTCGTCTCGGCCAGGGTGTGGGGCACGATATTGAGGTCGAAGACCGCGCCCTCGACCGCGTTCACGGTGAGGCTGACGCCATCGACGCAGATCGAACCCTTCTGGGCGATATACTTCGCCAGCTCCGCCGGCGCCCGGATGCGGAAGCGTTCCGAACGGCCCTCGGGGCGACGTTCGATCACTTCACCGACGCCGTCGACATGACCGCTGACCAGATGGCCGCCAAGGCGGGTGGTCGGGGTCAGCGCCTTCTCCAGGTTCACCCGGCTGCCGGTCTTGAGATCACCGAGCACCGTTTTTGCCAGGGTCTCCCCGGAGACATCGGCCCAGAAGCCGTCGCCGGGCAGATCCACCACGGTCAGGCAGACGCCGCTGACCGCGATGCTGTCGCCCAGCGCCACGTCGCCGAGATCCAGCTTGCCGGTGCGGATGCGCAGCCGCAGGTCCTCGCCCTTCGGCTGCTGTTCAGCGACTTCGCCGACGGCTTCGATGATGCCGGTAAACATAATCAAACAACCTCATGCATGTATGGCCACGGAATACACGGAAAACACGGACAAAACACCATGTTTCCAACTCGCCACACCGCAGTGGCAGTGTAACGAGGAATTCGCTCACCCCATGGCTGGCCACGAAATCCACGAACCCCACGAAAGTTCAAACCTTCCTCGTCACACCGCTACTGTGGTGTGGCGCAAGAGTGGCTTCCACCCCTCTTTTTCACTCCCCGAGGTGGAGCACCTCCGGGAACATTGCACCGCAGAAATGGTGCAACGAGTTGAAATATCTTTCCGTGGGTTCCGTGGCTATCCTACCCTTTCCGGTACGGCGGTGATCCGCCAGTCCCTGCCCACCGCACGGACATCGCGGATCTCCAAGCCGATCCGGTCCTGCATCGCCTCCAGCCCCGGCAGGTGGAACAGGCCGCGCGCGGCGTCGCCCATGATGTGCGGCGCCAGGTAGACCACCAGTTCGTCGATCAGCCCGGCGCGCAGCAGGGTCCCGGCCAACACCGCGCCGGTCTCGACCAGGAGCTCGTTGACCTCGCGCTCCGCCAGGCAGTCCATGACCGCATTGAGATCCAGGGCGTCGGCGCTGCCCGGCAGGCGCATCACCTCGGCACCGGCCGCCTCCAGCGCCTCGCGGAAGGCCGGTTCGCGGGCCCGGGTCAGCACCAGGGTCTCGCCCGGCAGCGACAGCATCCGGGCCGTCGGCGGCATCGCCAGGTGGGCATCCAGTACCACCCGCAGCGGCTGCTTCACCCCGACGCCCTCTTCCAGACGCGCATTCAGCGAAGGGTCGTCCGCCAGCACCGTGCCAATGCCGGTGAGGATGGCCGAGCTGCGCGCCCGCAGGCGGTGCACATCGGCCCGCGCCGCGTCGCCGGTGATCCATTGGCTCTCGCCCGAGGCCATGGCCGTTCGCCCATCCAGACTCATGGCCAGCTTGCAGCGCACGAAAGGCCGGCCGCGGCGCATGCGCGAGACGAAGCCGGGATTGAGCGCCTCGGCCTCGGCGGCCAGCACGCCGGCCTCGGCCTCGATACCGGCGGCGCGCAACTGCGCCAGGCCTTCGCCGGCCACCCGCGGATTGGGGTCTTCCATGGCCGCCACCACCCGCGCCACGCCCGCCTCGATCAGCGCCTCGCTGCACGGCGGGGTACGGCCGTGGTGACAGCAGGGCTCCAGGGTCACGTAGGCGGTCGCACCCCGCGCCGCCTCGCCCGCCGCCCGCAGGGCATGAATCTCGGCGTGCGGCCCGCCCGCCCGCTCATGCCAGCCCTCGCCGACCACGGCCCCGTCACGGACGATCACGCAGCCGACCCGCGGATTGGGATCGGTGGTGTACAGCCCGAGCCGCGCCAGGCGCAGCGCCCGGGCCATGTAGCGGTAATCGTCGGACGAACCCATGATCACAGGGCCCCGGAACCCATGAAAGGATTTTGGCCACGGAATCCACGGAAAAACATCCCAGTTTCCGGGAGACGCGCTGCGCGCGGTCTCCCGGCAATCGATTTGTCCGTGTCTTCCGTGGCTGTTCTCATTCGTCGTCCGGGATCAGCGGAATCTGATCACGCCGCTCTTCCGGGGTCGGTTCGCGCTCCAGGCGTTCGATCTCCTCGCGGAAGGCGTTGACATCCTGGAAACTGCGGTAGACCGAGGCGAAGCGCACATAGGCCACCTGGTCCAGGCTGCGCAGTTCCTGCATGATCCATTCGCCGATCTGCTGCGAGGGCAACTCGCGCTCGCCGCTGGCATGCAGACGGTGCTGGATACGCTCGATGGCAGCCTCGATCTGTTCGGTCGCCACCGGCCGCTTCTCCAGGGCCCGCAGAATGCCGGCGCGCATCTTTTCCTCGTTGAACGGCTCGCGGGTACCGTCACGCTTGACGATGCGTGGCATCACCAGCACCGCCTGCTCGAAGGTGGTGAAGCGCTCGCCACAACCCAGGCATTCGCGGCGACGGCGCACCTGAGCCCCCTCGCTGGTCAAGCGCGAGTCGATGACCTTGGTCTCCTCGGCGCCGCAGAAGGGACAGTGCATGACGATTCAGTCCGGATACACCGGAAAACGCTTGCAGAGATCCAGAACCTTGGTCTTCACCGCATCGATCACCGCCTGCTCGCCGCGGGCATCGATGATGTCGCACATCCAGCCGGCCAGCTCGCGCGCCTCGGTCTCGCCGAAGCCGCGGGTGGTCATCGCCGGCGTGCCGACCCGGATGCCGGAGGTGACGAAGGGCGACTGTGGATCGTTGGGCACGGCGTTCTTGTTGACCGTGATATTGGCGGCACCCAGCCAGGCGTCGACATCCTTGCCGGTCAGCCCGGCCTCGATGAAGCTGACCAGAAACAGATGGTCGTCGGTGCCCTTGGAGACCACGTCGTAGCCGCGCGCCATGAACACCTCGGCCATGATGCGGGCGTTGCTGATCACCTGCTGCTGGTAGGTCTTGAATTCGGGCTCCATGGCCTCCTTGAAGGCCACCGCCTTGGCGGCGATGACGTGCATCAGCGGGCCGCCCTGGATGCCGGGGAAAACCAGCGAGTTGAGCTTCTTCTCGACATCCGGATTGGATCTGGCCAGGATCAGGCCGCCGCGCGGGCCACGCAGGGTCTTGTGGGTGGTGGTGGTGGTGACGTCGGCGATCTGCACCGGGTTGGGGTAGAGACCGGCCGCGACCAGCCCCGCCACGTGGGCCATGTCCACGAACAGCCAGGCGCCCACGGCGTCGGCGATATCCCGGAAGCGTTGCCAGTCCACCACACGCGAATAGGCGGAGAAGCCACCGATGATCATCTTCGGCTTGTGCTCCCGGGCCAGACGCTCCACCTCGTCGTAGTCGATCTCGCCGGTTTCCGGGTTCAGGCCATACTGCACGGCGTTGTAGATCTTGCCGGAGAAGTTGGGCCTGGCGCCGTGGGTCAGGTGGCCGCCATGGGCCAGGCTCATGCCGAGGATGGTATCGCCCGGCTCGCACAGCGCCATGTAGACCGCGGCGTTGGCCTGGGAACCGGAATGCGGCTGGACGTTGGCGTAGTCGGCACCGAACAGCTGCCTGGCGCGGTCGATGGCGAGCTGCTCGGCGATGTCCACGTACTCGCAGCCACCGTAGTAGCGCTTGCCCGGATAGCCCTCGGCATACTTGTTGGTCAGCACCGACCCCTGGGCCTGCATCACCCGCGGGCTGGTGTAGTTCTCGGAGGCGATCAGCTCGATGTGTTCTTCCTGGCGGCGCTCCTCGCCCTGGATGGCCTGCCACAGTTCGTCGTCATAACCCGCGATCGTCATGTCTTTGCGGAACATCGTTCACCTCTGAATCTGACCAGAATCACGGCCCGCGCCAGGAGGGGCGGGCGAAAGCGGCCAATGATAGCCGATTTGGGGGCATTCTGGCAGGGATCCGGGAAGGGAGGGAGGGGATGGCCACGGAATCCACGAAAACCTACGGAACCCGCAAAAAGATCTATGGCCACGGAATCCACGGAAAACACGGAAGGTTCCTCGCCGGGAGTCCGCGCGTGGCGCGTCTCCCGGAAAAAACAGCTTTTTTCCGTGGATTCCGTGGCTATCAAGACCCCTAGACGCAAAGCATTTTCGTGGGTTTCGCGGATTTCGTGGCTATTTTAAAAATACCTATATACTCAGCAAGTTGCGTAATTATCTAGTCTTCCAATCGGCCAGCCGTGTGCGCATGCGGCGCACGTGGCTGCCCTCCCAGTAGAGCCGCCCGCAGCGGGGGCAGCGGTACAGGGGCCCCTCGCGCACGTCGGCGGGGACGCGGTCCGCATCCTCCGGACCCGCCGGCTCCACAGGGACATTGCACACCAGGCAACGCGTAAACGGCCGATGCTGCCAGTCGAGGCCAAGGCGGGCGACCAGCTCGTGGGCGCACTCGGCCAGGCCGTTGCACTCGAGCAGCAGCACGTCACGCCCCGCATCGCGGAATTCCAGAAGCTTGCGGTCCCGCGTCAGCAGCAGCCGCCCCTCCCGCCGCGCCCGCTCCAGCAGCGCCCGGTCACCTTCACCGTCGGTGGCCAACTCGGCATCATAGCCGGCTGCCCGCAGCCAGCGGGCCAGCCCCTTCAGCATCTCGTCGCAGAGAAATTTCACCTACCAGCCTCGTAATGACCCTGTATCGTTCGATCGAAAAGGATTATGGCCACGGAATCCACGGAAAAACACGGATGTTTAGAGTTTTAGCCACGAAATCCACGAAACCCACGAAAAACATAGCCACGGAAAACACGGAAAAATTGTTTTTTCCGGGAGACGCGCCACGCGCGGACTCCCGGCGAGGAACCTTCCTTGTTTTCCGTGGATTCCGTGGCTATAGATCTTTTTGCGATTTCGTGGGTTTCGTGGATTTCGTGGCCATTCAACCCGCGGTGGCAGATTCGAGCATCGCCCGCACCACCGCCGTCCAGGCGGCGGCCAGGTTGTCGCGGTTGTAGCCGCCGCCACCCAATGCCAGCAGACGCCCCTGACAACACTCGTCTGCCAGAATGCTGAGCCGGGCGGCGGCGTGACCGTGGGCGGCGGCGGTGAAATTCAGTTGGGTGATGGGATCGCCGCCCAGGCTGTCGGCGCCGCACTGGAGGATGACGAACTCGGGCCGGCCGGCCCGGACGAAGGCCTCGACCCGCTCCCAGGCCTCGAAAAAGAAGGCGTCGTCGGCCCCGGGCGGGGCCGGGATGTTGAGTTTGGTGCCGGCCGCCGCGCCCTCGCCGGTCTCGGTGAGATCGCCGGTACCGGGGTAGAGGGTGCGGCCGTCCTGGTGGATATCGGCGAAGATCAGCTCCGGATCATCGACGAAGGCGTAGAAAACACCGTCGCCATGGTGAGCGTCGATATCGACATAGGCGACACGGCGGATGCCGTGCCTGGCACGCAGTGCCTCGATCGCCACACCGCAGTCGTTGAAGACGCAGAAACCGGCCGCCCGGTCGCGCCGCGCGTGATGCAGCCCGGCGATGGGCACGAAGGCCCGCTGGCAGTCGCCCGCGACCAGCGCATCGACCGCCGCCAGCACGCTGCCGGCCACGGTCGCCGCCGCCTCGTAGACGCCGACGAAGGCCGGGGTGTCGCCGTAATCGAGGAACCCTTCCCCGCTCTCCGACTGCGCCCGCACCCGGGCGATGTAGTCCGACGTATGGAAGCGCTCGATCTCGCCGGCCTCGGCCATCGACGGCTCCACCACCCGCACCCGCGCATCCAGCCCCTCGGCCTGCATGCGCCGCCAGAAGGCATCCAGCCGGTCCGGCCCGAAGGGATGCCCCTCCCCAAAACCATAGCGGGCCAGCGCCTCGCCGACTGTCACGCAGACGTTCATCTCTCGAACCCCCGTGGGCCATGACCACGAACCCGCAAAGTCAAAGATATATGGCCACGAAACCCGCGAAATCCGCAAAAAGATCTATAGCCACGGAATCCACGGAAAACACGGAAGGTTCCTTGCCGGGAGTCCGCACGTAGCGCGTCTCCCGGAAAAATAGCTTTTTCCGTGGATTCCGTGGCCATGTTTTTCGTGGGTTTCGTGGATTCCGTGGCTAAAACTCCAAACGCCCATGGATTCCGTGGCCATCCACGCCGTTCCGCGTATTTCGCGGCTATCCGTTATAATAGCCGCCCTTTCAACCACGGTTCACGAAATCGAGTATGGCTCAATACGTTTACACCATGAACGGCGTGGGCAAGCTGGTGCCGCCCAAGCGCTGGATCCTGCAGGACATCTCCCTCTCCTTCTTCCCGGGCGCCAAGATCGGCGTGCTGGGCCTGAACGGCTCCGGCAAGTCGACCCTGCTGCGCATCATGGCGGGGGTCGACACCGAGATCGAGGGCGAGGCCCGGCCGCAGCCCGGCATCAAGATCGGCTATCTGCCGCAGGAGCCGGAGCTGGACCCGGACAAGGACGTGCGCGGCAACGTCGAGGAAGGTCTGGGCGAGATCAAGGAGGCGCAGGAGAAGCTGGAAGCCGTCTATGCCGCCTATGCCGAGCCGGACGCCGATTTCGACGCCCTGGCCGCCGAGCAGGCCCGGCTGGAGAACATCATCCAGGCCGCCGACGCCCACAACCTGGAGCGGAAGCTGGAGGTGGCCGCCGAGGCCCTGCGTCTGCCGCCCTGGGATGCCGACGTCACCAGGCTGTCCGGCGGCGAGCGGCGCCGGGTGGCGCTGTGCAAGCTGCTGCTGTCCAATCCGGACATGCTGCTGCTGGACGAGCCAACCAACCACCTCGATGCCGAGTCGGTCGCCTGGCTGGAGCGTTTCCTGCACGAATATCCCGGCACCGTGGTGGCCGTCACCCACGACCGCTACTTCCTCGACAACGTCGCCGGCTGGATCCTGGAACTCGACCGCGGCCGGGGCATCCCCTTCGAGGGCAACTACTCGGCCTGGCTGGAGGCCAAGGAAAAGCGCCTGGCCCAGGAGGAAAAGGCCCAGGCGGCGCGGGAGCGGGCCATCAGGCACGAGCTGGAATGGGTGCGCTCCAACCCCAAGGGCCGGCACGCCAAGAGCAAGGCCCGCCTGCAGCGCTTCGAGGAACTGCAGTCGCAGGAATTCCAGGCGCGCAACGAGACCCAGGAGATCTACATCCCGCCGGGGCCGCGGCTCGGCGACCTGGTCGTCGAGGCGAAAGACCTGCGCAAGGGCTTCGGCGACCGGCTGCTGATCGATGGTCTGTCGTTCAACCTGCCCAGGGGCGGCATCGTCGGCATCATCGGCCCCAACGGCGCCGGCAAGACCACCCTGTTCCGCATGCTCACTGGCCAGGAACAACCGGACGGCGGCGAACTGCGCATCGGCGACACGGTGGAACTGGCCTATGTCGACCAGTCGCGCGACGCACTGGACCCGAAGAAGACCGTCTGGGAGGAGATCTCCGACGGCCAGGACATTATCCAGGTCGGCAGGTACGAGACTCCCTCACGCGCCTACGTGGCCCGCTTCAACTTCAACGGCACCGACCAGCAAAAACGGGTCGGTGAGCTGTCCGGCGGCGAGCGCAACCGCGTGCACCTGGCCAAGCTGCTGAAGAGCGGCGGCAACGTGCTGCTGCTCGACGAGCCGACCAATGATCTCGACGTGGAGACCCTGCGCGCCCTGGAAGAGGCCCTGCTCAACTTCCCCGGCTGCGTGCTGGTCACCTCCCACGACCGCTGGTTCCTGGACCGCATTGCCACCCACATCCTCGCCTTCGAGGGCGACAGCCGTGTGGAGTGGTTCGAGGGCAACTACGCCGACTACGAGGAAGACCGCAAGCGCCGCATGGGCGCCGAGGCCGAACAGCCGCACCGCATCAAGTACAAGCGGCTGGCGTGATTCGATAGCCACGGAAAACACGGACGATTTCTTGCCGGGAGTCCGCGCGCAGCGCGTCTCCCGGAACAGTGGCTCTTTTCCGTGGATTCCGTGGCTATGGATCTTTTTGCGGATTTCGTGGGTTTCGTGGCCGTATCCCCATCCGCGTGTTCCCTGACTTCCGTGGCCATCAAGCCAGGCCGGTGGTCTCACAGGCGAGGAAATAACGCAGCAGATCCTTCCAGGTCACGATCCCGACCAATCGGTCCCCGGCCTCGACCACCGGCAGACAGGAGACGCCACCCGCCAGCAGCCTCTCGGCGGCGGTCTCTAGCGTATCGTCCGGTGACAGGGTCATCGGCTTGCGGCTCATGATCTGGTGCACGGGCTTGCGCAGCACGTTCTTGTCCTTTGCCGTTTCCGCCAGGGTATCCAGCCTCGGACTGATCCATTTGAGGACATCCCGATCCGAGACCACCCCGACCAGACGCACGCCGTCCGTGACCAGCAGGTGATGGAAGGCCCCGTTGTCGAAGAGTCTCTTGACCGCGCCCAGGCTGGCGTCCATGTCGACCTTGGCGACCTGTCTGGACATGATGCCGGCGATATTCATGGCTTCAACACTCCGGAAGAGAACGGGCGGTGGCTGATGCCACCCCCTGATAGGGTCCCAACCACTCCAGGAAGACATCCGGGGGAAGTGGTCGGCTGTAGATGAAGCCCTGTACCTGGTCGCAACCGAAGCTGCGCAGCAGATCCAGCGCCCCGGCTTCCTCGACCCCTTCGGCAATCACCCGAAGGCCCAGCTTGCGCGCCAGATCAATGGTCGAGTGCACGATCACCGTGGCCTGTTCGTTGACCAGGATGTCACCCACGAAGGAACGGTCGATCTTCAGGCAATCGACTGGAAAATGGCGCAGATAGGAGAGTGACGAATAGCCGGTCCCGTAGTCGTCGATATGCAGCCCGAGCCCCATGGCATGCAACTCGTGCAGAGCCCGCAGGGTGGCCTCGGGGTTGCGCATCAGCACATCCTCGGTGATTTCCAGGGCGATCTGTCCCGCCGCCACGCCCTCGCGACCGAGCAGCCCGGCCAGCCAGGCGGGAAAGTTCTTGTCGAGCAGATTGCGGACCGAGAGATTGACCGAGATCGTCAATTCCACCCCGGCCTCCTTCCACAACCGGGACTGGCGCACCGCACGACGCAGCACACATTCGGTAAGCGGGCCGATGAGGCCCGTCTGCTCGGCCATGGGCACGAACTCGGCCGGGGATATCTGCCCTTCATCCGGATGAAACCAGCGGGCCAGCGCCTCCACGCCGACCGCCTTTTCGCTCTCCAGTTCGACCTGGGGCTGGTAATGGAGGTCGATCTGGTCACCCTCGATCGCCGAATGCAGGTCGCCCAGCAGCCTCAGCCGGCGGTGGCTGAAAGGATTGTCCTCGGCCCTGAACACCGCGTAGGGCAGCCTTTCCATCTTGGCCACGCGGAGGGCGATATCGGCATGCTGAATCAGGCAGGAGGGTGAGTCCCCGTGCTGCGGATAGACCGCAATGCCAATGGAGAAATCGATGCGCAGCACGGAACCATCGACCAGGAAGGGGGCCTGAAAGGCACGCCGGATTCTCTCGACCAGGGCGGCGGCCCTCTCCACACCCTCCGGCAGAAGGATGGCATACTCATCGGCGCTAAGGCGGGCTATGGTGTCCGCGGCCCGGAACAGCCCCTTGAGCCGCTGCGCCACCTGTTTGAGCAGCAGGTCCCCGTTGGCATGGCCCAGTATGTCGTTGATCTCCTGCATCCGGCTGGGATCGAGGATGATCAGCATCAACGGCGTTCCGGCGCGCCTGGCCGCCGACAAGGCCTGCTCCATCCGGTCGAGCAACAGGGTCCGGCCGGGCAGGCCGGACAGCGGATCGTGCAACGCCCGGTGCTCCAGTTCCCGGGCATGGGCCTCCCGCTCGCTGATGTCCTGCACGATGGCGAGAAATACCCGGCTTCTTCCGGTATCCGACAACTGCAGGCGAATCTCCACTGGATAGGTCGAGCCGTCCTTGCGGCGGTGGCAGGTCTCGAAGGTGACCATGGCCGTCTTGCCCGTTCTGAGCGGCTCGCCCAGCGCCGCAAAAGCTGCCCGGTCATACTCCGGCTTGATATCGAGCGGTGTCATCCCGCTCAACTCCTGCTGCGAATAGCCCAGGTTCTCGCGGGCGCTCTGATTGGCGTTCAGGAACTTCAGGCTGTCGGCATCGAAGATGTAGATCTCGCTGAAACCCTGATCGAGGGCGGTACGGAAAACCTGCTCGCGTTCCGCCAGCTCCCGGGTCGAACAGCGTTGCCAGAGGACAACACCGATGGCCAGCAGCATGCTGAGGGTGATGAACCCGCCGTAACCGGTCAGGCCGGACCAGGCACCGGCGGCCCTGGCATCGGACTGCAGCAGCAGCCAGCCAACAAGACCGCCAAGCATCCCGAGCACGGCCACAGCCAGCACCTGCGGCCAGGGCAACCTGTTCAGCCGGGAGATCTGTCTCTTCATGTGCAAGCGTCCACCACACCATCCATGGCCCCTTGCCTGATCTCAGCGATCCGCTTTGCGGCCAGGGGCGGAATCTAAAGATCTATCGGCCTGTCTGGCCGTTTGATTAACCCGCCTATTGCATCATGATCCCGGATGATGGCGTGGCTGGACCCGCCAAGGCCGGGCCAGGCCGGGCAGCGGTCCAAAGTGGACCCGGGCATGCGCATCGGAAATCACACCTATTCACAGATCTTTCAACAGCTTCCACACGCCGCCCGGTCGCCCTGGTGGCCAGGTGCAGGCGGCATACAAGGCCGGGAGGCTCGCAAATGGCTTCTCGCAGCGGGGTACAGCCTGTTCGATCGACTCCGGGTATCGCGGCCTGGAGGCCGCTCCTGCAACATATTGCGCCGCCACGCCCCGTAGGAGCGGCCTCCAGGCCGCGATTGGCATGATGTCAACCTGCCCGACACCCCCACTCCCGGGGATCGGCGCGCCGCCAGTCGGCCGCCCAGGCGGCAGGTACACAGCCGGACTGCAGCAGGCAGCCGCTCTCGACCCAGGGATAGAGCTCAGCGTAGCTGCGGATATCGGTACCGTCGATGCGCCGCATGATATGGTGGGGTCGGATCGCCTCGGGGCCGCACAGGCCGGCGCTGCCGGTCAGTTCCAAGAGGGCACGGATGGTGCTGGCGTGATAGCGGGCCACCCGTTCGGCCTTGTCGTCGATATCGAGCTGGCGATAGCGGGCGGGGTCCTGGGTGGCCACCCCGGTCGGACAGCGGTTGGTATTGCACTGGCGGGACTGGATGCAGCCCAAGGCAAACATCATGCTGCGGGCGGCGTTGACGCTGTCCGCCCCCAGCGCCAGGAGCCGGGCGAGATGGAAGGCCGAGGCGACCTTGCCGGCGGCGATCAGCCGCACCCGGTCGCGCAGGCCGATGCCCCGCAGTGCGTTGTGCACCAGCAGCAGGCCGTCACGCATGGGCATGCCCACCGAATTGGTCAGCTCGATGGGCGCGGCTCCGGTGCCGCCCTCGCTGCCGTCGACGGTGATGAAGTCCGGGGTGATACCGGTCTCCAGCATCGCCTTGCAGATGCCGAAGAACTCGGCGCGATGGCCGACGCAGAGCTTGAAGCCAACCGGCTTGCCCCCGGACAGCTCACGCAGCCGGGCAATGAACTCGAGCAGGCCGAGCGGGGAATCGAAGGCCGTGTGGCCCGGCGGCGAGATGACATCCTCACCCTGCGGCACCAGGCGGATCCGGGCGATCTCTTCGGTTACCTTGGCCGCCGGCAGGATACCACCATGGCCGGGCTTGGCACCCTGCGACAGCTTGATCTCGATCATCTTCACCTGCGGCAGGCGTGCGCGCTCGGCGAACAGCTCAGCGTCGAAACGGCCTTGCGGCGTACGGCAGCCGAAGTAGCCGGTGCCGATCTGCCAGACCAGATCACCGCCATGCTCCAAGTGCCAGGAGCTGATCCCGCCTTCGCCGGTGTTATGTGCAAAACCACCGAGCCGCGCCCCCTTGTTCAGTGCCAGGATGGCGTTCCTGCCCAGGGCCCCGTAGCTCATGGCCGAGATGTTCAGATGGGAGGCCGCATAGGGCTGGCTGCAATCTGCCCCCCCGATGCTCACCCGCGGCTCCTGCGCCGGCGCCGGATGTGGGGCCAGCGAGGGATTCATCCACTCATAGCCGGGGCGATAGACCTCGAAGACGGTACCGAAGGGCCGCGTGTCACGCACCCCCTTGGCCCGCTGATAGACCAGCGAGCGGAATTCGCGGCTGAAGGGCAGGCCGTTGGTGTCGGACTCCACGAAATACTGCTGGATCTCCGGGCGAATGGCCTCGAACAGATAGCGCAGATTGCCGATCACCGGATAGATGCGGCGAATGGTATGACGGCGCTGACTCATGTCGAAGAGGCCAAGGAGAATGAACGGCCCAATGATCACAAACAGCCACCAGGCAGCGGGCCAACGCTGGGCCAGCGCCACCACCAGCAGGATGCTGAACAGCGAAAGGATGATGAACAGACGACGTACCATGCTGGCGACCTTCTTCCGGCTTATGGACGGTCCTACTATACCAGTGCCGTCAGCCGCGCAACGGTCGGCGGGCGGCGACGCGCGGCAGGCGCAGCATCAGCAGCCCAGCCGTCAACAGCAGGTAGAGCAGCGGCTCCCGCCAGTCGGCCTTGACCAGCAGCAGGAAATGCAGCGCCCCCAGGGGGGCCACCAGATAGACCAGTCGATGCAGCGCCTTCCAGTGACGACCGAGGCGGCGCATCATGCCTCGCGTCGAGGTCATGGCCAGAGGGACCAGCAACAGCCAGGCCGTCATGCCGAGGGTGATGAAGGGACGTTTGAGCAGATCGCGGCCGATCTCGCCCCAGTCGAAGAACTGGTCCAGCCACAGGTAGGTCAGCAGATGCAGGGAGGCATAGAAGAAGGCGAACAGCCCCAGCATGCGCCGTAGCCTCAGCGGCCACTGCCAGCCGAACAGGCGCCTGAGCGGCGTCATCAGCAGGCCCAGCACTAGCAGGCGCAGGGTCCACAGGCCAGTAGCCTGGGTGATGGCCTCGATCGGATTGGCACCCAGACGGTCGGCCAGCACCCCGTAGACCAGCCAGGCCAACGGCAACAGGCAGACCACGAAGAGGAGCGGTCGTGCATCTCTCCTCGTCATGACCACAGGAAACGCCAGGCTCCAGAATGCAGGGTCATCAATAATCGCCAGAGAAAAGGATGATCGACGGCCACGGACTCCACGAAAAGATCCATGGCCACGGAATCCACGGAAAAAAGCCATTCATTGCGGGAGACGCGCTACGCGCGGACTCCCGGCAAGAAACCTTCCGTGTTTTCCATGGATTCCGTGGTTATCACTCCTTTTTATGGATTTCGTGGGTTTCGTGGCTATCAGCCTTTTTCGTGCGTTTCGTGGGTTTCGTGGCCATATCCTTTGAGGGTGGCACCGTGGCCATCTCCCCGATCAGAAATGCTTCCGCAGATCCATGCCGCGGTACAGCCCCGCCACCTGATCGGCATAGCCGTTGAACATCAGGGTGTCGCGCTTGAAGAATTCGCCGATACGGCGTTCCTTCCTCTGGCTCCAGCGCGGGTGGTCGACCGTCGGATTGACGTTGGCATAGAAGCCGTATTCCCTGGGCGCGGCGCGCATCCAGCTGGTGACCGGCTGGCGTTCCTGGAAACGGATGCGGACGATGGATTTGATGCTCTTGAAACCATACTTCCAGGGCACCACCAGCCGCAACGGCGCACCGTTCTGCTTCGGCAGTTGCCTGCCATACATGCCCACGGCGATCAGTGTCAGCGGGTGCATGGCCTCGTCGATGCGCAGCCCCTCGGTATAGGGCCATTGCAGGACGGGCCAGCGCTGGCCCGGCATCTGCTCGGGATCGTGCAGGGTCTCGAAGACCACGTATTTCGCCTGTGATGTCGGCCGGAAGCGCCTGAGCAGGTCGCCGAGCGGGAAGCCCAGCCAGGGGATCACCATCGACCAGCCTTCGACACAGCGCAGCCGGTAGATGCGTTCCTCGAGGGGGTGTGGCCGGAGCAGATCCTCGAGCGCCAGGATGCCGGGTTTCTCGCAGGCGCCCTCGATGCTGACCGACCAGGGGTCGGTCTTCAGGCGGCGCGCCTTCTTGGCCGGCTCATCCTTGCCCGTGCCGAACTCATAGAA
The DNA here is from genome assembly GCF_030406045.1 of Thiohalobacter sp. IOR34. Taxonomy (GTDB): domain Bacteria; phylum Pseudomonadota; class Gammaproteobacteria; order Thiohalobacterales; family Thiohalobacteraceae. The sequence goes on along the minus strand of NZ_CP128988.1, from coordinate 778,683 downwards.
ATTGTTATAGCGGGTGGCATCCTCCCAGTCGGTCGGCGCCTCCCCCGCGCTGAAATCGCGCGACGGATAGCCGCCTGCTGGCAGCTCCCGGGCCCGCGCCAGCGGCGGCACGCCCGCCACCAGACCGAGCCCCGCCGCCAGCCCCTGGCGCATGAATTCCCGGCGCTGACGGTAGACAGCCTCGGGCGTGATCTCGGATGCCGGAACGGCATCGGGCCTGCGGTTCGGCATATCCATCCCCCTTTAAATTGACCCGGCAACTGAACCTGCCTTGTCCGACCGACGGAAGCGGAACGAGTTCCTTCGAACCGCGAACACAGGGGCATTGTGGAAATGGCCACGAAACCCACGAAACCCACGAAAAGATCCATGGCCACGGAATCCACGGAAAAAAGCTATTTTTTGCGAGAGACGCGCTACGCGCGGACTCTCGGCATGAAACCTTCCGTGTTTTCCGTGGATTCCGTGGCTATCAGTCTTTTTCGTGGATTTCGTGGATTCCGTGGCTATCACTCTTTTTCGTGGATTTCGTGGGTTTCGTGGCTATCAGTCCTTTTTGTGGGTTTCGTGGCTATCCCGTCATCCCACCCAGACACGAGCGTTGCGGAACATCCGCATCCAGGGTCCGTCCTCGCCCCAGTCGTCCGGGTGCCAGGCGTGCTGCACGGCGCGGAACACCCGCTCGGGGTGGGGCATCATGATGGTCACCCGGCCGTCGTCATTGGTCAGGCCGGTGATGCCGTCGGGCGAGCCGTTGGGGTTGAAGGGATAGGTTTCAGTCGGCTGGCCGAAGTGATCGACGTAGCGCAGGGCGATCAGGCCCGCCGCAGCCTGGCGCGCTTCATCCGAGGCGAACTCGGCGCGGCCCTCGCCGTGGGCGACGGCGATGGGCATGCGCGAGCCGGCCATGCCGGCGAGCAGGATGGAAGGGGATTCGGTGACCTCGACCAGCGAGAAGCGCGCCTCGAACTGCTCGCTCAGGTTGCGCGCGAAGCGCGGCCAGTGATCGGTGCCGGGAATCAGATCCTTCAGACCGGAGAGCATCTGGCAGCCATTGCAGACGCCGAGGGCGAAGCTGTCGTCGCGCTCGAAGAAGGCTTCGAAGGCGTCCCGCGTGCGGGCGTGGTAGAGGATGCTCTTGGCCCAGCCGAGACCGGCGCCCAGCACGTCGCCGTAGGAGAAGCCGCCGCAGGCAACCAGCCCTTTGAAGCCGTCCAGGCTGACCTCGCCCGACAGCAGGTCGCTCATGTGCACGTCCACTGCCTCGAAGCCGGCGCGGTGGAAGGCCGCCGCCATCTCCAGCTGACCGTTGACCCCCTGCTCGCGCAGGATGGCCACCGGCGGGCGGATGCCGCGCTTGATGAAGGGGGCGGCCGGGTCCTCGTCGATGTCGAAGCCGAGCGACACATTGAGACCGGGGTCGTCGGTTTCCAGCAGGGTATCGAACTCCTGGCGGGCGCAGTCCGGGTTGTCGCGCAGCGCCTGCATGCGGTAGCTGGTCTCGCTCCAGGCGCGCTGCAATTCGACCCGTGATTCGCGCAGCAGCGGCCGGGCGTCGAAACTGAACTGGACATGGTCGTCGTCGGCCAGGGTGCCGATGACGTGGCTGGCGTGCCCCAGGCCCGCCTCGCGCAAGGTCTCCAGCACGGTATCGGTATCACAGTGGCGCACCTGCACCACGGCGCCCAGTTCCTCGCTGAACAGGGCGGCGAGCGGATCCTCGCCAAGGTCGTCCAGGGTGATGTCGAGACCGCAGTGGGCGGCGAAGGCCATCTCGCAGAGGGTGGCGAACAGGCCGCCGTCGGAGCGATCGTGACAGGCGAGCAGCAGGCCGGCGCGGTTCAGGTCCTGGATGGCGGCGAAAAAGGCCTTGAGCGCCTGCGGGTCGTCCAGGTCCGGCGGCTGGTGGCCGACCTGCTTGTAGACTTGGGCCAGGGCCGAGCCGGCCAGGCGGTTGCGACCCTTGCCGAGGTCGATGAGGATCAGGTCGGTGTCGCCGCGGTCGGTGCGCAGCTCGGGCGTCAGGGTGCGGCGCACGTCCTCGACCGGGGCGAAGGCGGTGACGATCAGCGACAGCGGTGCCGTGACCTCGCGGCGCTCGCCGCCCTCCTCCCAGACGGTCTTCATCGACATCGAATCCTTGCCCACCGGGATGGCGATGCCCAGCGCCGGGCAGAGCTCGTGGCCCACGGCGCGCACGGTGTCGAACAACCTGGCGTCCTCCCCCGGGTGGCCGGCCGGCGCCATCCAGTTGGCCGACAGGCGGATGCGGCCGATGTCGGCGATGGCCGCGCAGGCGATGTTGGTGATCGCCTCGCCCACCGCCATGCGGCCCGAGGCCGGGCCGTCGACCAGCGCCACCGGGGTGCGCTCGCCCATGGCCATGGCCTCGCCGGTGTAGTGACGGTAGTCGGTGCTGCTCACCGCGGCATCGGCCACCGGCACCTGCCAGGGACCGACCATCTGATCGCGGGTCACCAGGCCGGTCACCGAGCGGTCACCGATGGTGATGAGGAAGGTCTTGTTGGCCACCGCCGGCAGGCGCAGCACCCGGTAGGCCGCCTCGCGCGGATCGATGCCGGCCGTCTCGAACTCGGGCTTGTGGAAGGAGCGGTGCTGCACGTCGCGCAGCATCTTCGGCGGCTTGCCCAGCAGCAGCGACAGCGGCAGATCGACCGGGGTGTTGTCGAAGTGGCCGTCGCCGACGATCAGCGTCTGTTCCTCGGTGGCCTCGCCGACCACGGCACAGGGGCAGCGCTCGCGCTCGCACAGGGCCTGAAACTCCTCCAGCCGCTCGGGGGCGATGGCCAGCACGTAGCGCTCCTGGGATTCGTTGCACCAGATCTGCATGGGCGACATGCCCGGCTCGTCGTTGGGGAAGTTGCGCAACTCGAAGCGGCCGCCGCGGCCGCTGTCGTTGACCAGCTCGGGAAAGGCGTTGGACACGCCACCGGCACCGACGTCATGGATGGAGATGATGGGGTTGTCCTCGCCCATCGCCCAGCAACGGTCGATGACCTCCTGGGCGCGGCGCTCCATCTCCGGGTTGCCGCGCTGCACCGAGGCGAAATCGAGATCCTCGGCGCTGGCGCCGCTGTCCATGCTGGAGGCCGCGCCGCCGCCGAGGCCGATCAGCATGGCCGGACCACCCAGCAGTACCAGCTGGGCGCCGGGCGGGATGTCCTGCTTCTCGACGTGATCGGAACGCAGGTTGCCATAGCCGCCGGCGATCATGATCGGCTTGTGATAGCCGCGGATCTCTTCGCCATCCGGCCCCGGCACCCGCTCCTCGAAGGTGCGGAAGTAGCCGCACAGATTGGGCCGGCCGAACTCGTTGTTGAAGGCCGCCGCGCCCAGCGGCCCCTCGATCATGATGTCCAGCGCCGAGACGATGCGCCCCGGCTTGCCGTGATCGGTCTCCCAGGGCTGTTCGAAGCCGGGGATGCGCAGGTTGGAGACGGAGAAGCCGCACAGCCCAGCCTTGGGCTTGCCGCCGCGGCCGGTGGCACCCTCGTCGCGGATCTCGCCGCCGGAGCCGGTGGCCGCACCCGGGAAGGGCGAGATGGCGGTCGGGTGGTTGTGGGTCTCCACCTTCATCAGGATGTGGGCGTCTTCCCGGTGCTCGGCGTAGCGCCGGTCGCGGCCCGGATAGAAACGGGCGGCGGGAAAGCCCTCGATTACCGCGGCGTTGTCCTTGTAGGCCGAGAGCACACCGGCGGGGCTGGCCCGATAGGTCTCGCGGATCATGCCGAACAGGGTTTCGTCCCGGCGCTTGCCGTCGATCACCCAGTTGGCGTTGAAGATCTTGTGCCGGCAGTGCTCGGAATTGGCCTGGGCGAACATCATCAGCTCGACGTCGGTGGGGTTGCGGTTCAGCGCCGTGAAGTTCTCCACCAGGTAGTCGATCTCGTCCTCGGACAGCGCCAGCCCCCAGTCGGCATTGGCCCTGAGCAGGGCATCCCGGCCGCCGCCGAGGATGTCGACCGTCTGCAGCGGCGCCGGCTCGGCGGTGGTGAACAGCGCCGCGGCATCGGCGAAGTTGCGCAGCACCGACTCGGTCATGCGGTCGTGCAGCAGCCCGGTGAGCGCGGCGTAGCCGGCATCGTCCAGCGGCTTCTCCAGCCGGACGCGGTAGGCAATGCCGCGTTCGATGCGGTGCACCTTGTCCAGACCGCAGTTGTGGGCGATATCGGTCGCCTTGCTGGCCCAGGGCGAGATGGTGCCGATGCGCGGCACCACCACGAACAGCTCGGCATCCTCCGGCGCGGGCTCGCGTGGCGGACCGTAGTCCAGCAACCCCTCCAGCACCAGCAGCTCCTCGGCGCCAAGCAGCTGTTCGGTATCGACGAAGTGCTGGTATTCGGCATGCAGCCCGACGATGCCGATGCCGGTCTGGCGGGCACGTTGGATGAGTTTTTCGGTCCGGAAAGGGGATAGCGCAGGGCCACCGGGCAAATGCAGCATGGGTCCGCCTCTGAGGGAATTCAGTGCCGTCGGGAAAGGGCGGAATGATAGCAGCCGCGCCGGATGATGGCCACGGAAGGCGCGCAATGCCAAGGCTCGGGCGGCGTCACGGGCCGCAGCGGTTTCTGAGGACAGCCACGAAACCCACGAAAAGATCCATGGCCACGGAACCCACGGAAAAACCATTTTTCCGGGAGACGCTCTACGCACAGACTCCCGGCAAGGAACCTTCCGTGTTCTCCGTGGATTCCTTGGCTATCAGTCTTTTTGTGGATTTCGTGGGTTTCGTGGCTATTGTGAATTTCGCGGCCACCGTCAGACGAGGTCGCGCCAGCCGAAGCCCTGGTCCTGGTCGGCGACCTGGATCCACCCGGCCTCACAGTCGAGCGTCCCGGCCAGGGCCTCCACGGCCAGCGCCGGCCGGTTGTTCTTTTCGCTGAGGTGAGCGGCGATCAGGTGCTGCAGCCGGCCGGCATCCAGCCGTCCCAGCAGGTCCGCCGCCTGGGCGTTGCTGAGATGGCCATAGCGGCCGCTGACGCGCTGCTTGAGCAGTGGCGGATAGGGCCCCTCAGCCAGCATCCGTTCGTCGTGGTTGCATTCCAGGATCAGGGCATCGCAACCGGCCAGGCTGCGCACGATGTGGTCGGTGGCGCTGCCGGTGTCCGTCAGCAGGCCGAGCCGGCACGCCCCGTCGCCGAACACGAACTGACAGGGTTCGCGGGCATCGTGCGGAACGGGGAAGGGTTCGATGCGGATGTCACCAATGGTGAAGGGCCGGTGGCTGTTGAAACGGCGCAATACCGGCACCTCGGTGTCGCGCGCCACGGCCGCGGTACCATCCGTCATCCACAGCGGGATGCCGAGTCGGCGCGCCAGGGGCGCCACACCGCGCAGGTGATCGCCGTGCTCATGGGTGACGAGGATGGCGCTCAGCCGATCGAGACCGCTGCCCAGGCGCTCCAGCCGGCGCCGGGTCTCCGCCACCGAGAAGCCGCAATCGACCAGCAAGCAGGTATCGCCGGCCTCGATCAGGGTCGCGTTGCCGCGGCTGCCGCTGCCCAGCGAGGCAAAACGCATCGCGCGCGGCGGCCGCTACTTCAGCTGTTCCTGCAACAGGGTGAGGATACGCCGGGCCGTGGCGCTGTTGTCGCGCGCCCCCTGGGCATCGAGCACCGTGACCCGGGTCTGGGGACCGTTCGCCTCCAGGCGGATGCGGTACTGCGCCGCCTCCTTGCCATCCTCCTCACCCCAGAACTTGAGCCTGGAGAGGATGCCCTTCTTGCGCTCCTCCTTGAGGGGATCGTTGTAGCGCACGTAGTAGAGGCCCTGGGAGCGGTTGCGATCCTCGACCGTGAAACCGACGCGGTCGAGGGCGATGCCGGTGCGGCGCCAGGCGCGCGAGAAGTCCTCGTCGACCACCAGCATGGCGGCACCGCCGCTGTCGCGCACCAGGCGGGCCCGTTCGGTCTTGCCGCCCTGGGCGGCGAGCAGGCGCTCGGCCTTCTGCTCTTCCGTGCCCAGATAGACCATCAGCCGCTTGAGCATCTCGGCCTCCAGCTCGGGGTCGCTGGGACGCGGTTTCCAGATGGTGCCGGTCTCCTCGTCCGGGGTGCCCTGCACCACCTCCTCCATGCCGCGATGGGTGAGAAAGATCTCGGTGCCGCCGTCGGGCGCACGTTCCAGACGCACCCGGAACTTGTCGCGGGTCGCCGCCGAATAGAGGAAATCCAGCGCCTTGCCGATCACCCGGCGGATCGGTCCCTGGGGGATGTCGGCGCGGTTCTCGGCCCAGTCGGTCTCCATCACCCCGATCTGCGGATCGTCCAGGGTCAGCAGGAAACCGTTCTTCAGCCAGAATTCGCGGATCCGCGGCCAGAGGGTCGCCGCATCGGCCTCCACCACCAGCCAGCGCTGGTCACCGTCCCGCTCCAGCCGCATGCCGGGCTGCTCGGGCAACACCCCACCGGCGCGCGAACGGCCGGCGGCCGGCCCGCTCTGTTCGGCCTCGAATTCGGAATAGGTCGCGTTGGGCACCACCATGCTGTCCTGGATACCGGCACTGCTCAGATCGGGCGGCACCTCCAGGGTCGGCTCGGAGCGGCTGGTCCTGTAGTCGGCCTTCTTGCCCGGCATGAGGTTCTGCAGGCTGTTGCAGCCGCTCAGGACACCGAGCAGGAGCATCAGGAAAATCGTCTTCGCGTATGGGTGCATGCGTGGTAAGACCTGTGGATGAATCGTTGTTGTTCAGTCGAGCACGCCGGCCTGGCGCAACGCGGCCCGCAGCGTCTCGTGGTACTGGCTGGAAAGCGGCGTCAGCGGCAGGCGGATGCCCGGCGGGATCAGCCCCATCTCGTACAGTGCCCATTTGACCGGAATGGGATTGGCCTCCACGAACAGGTCGCGGTGCAGGGCCTGCAGCGGCGCATCCAGCGCCTCCGCCCGGGTCCGGTCGCCGGCCAGGGCCGCGGCGCACATCTCGCGCATGGCCCGCGGCGCCACGTTGGCGGTCACCGAGATGACCCCCTTGCCGCCGCGGAGCATGAACTCGCGGGCGGTGGCGTCGTCGCCGCTGTACAGGTCGAGGCGCCCGCCGCAGCGGTCGAGGATCTGCTCCAGGCGCCCGAGGTCGCCGGTGGCCTCCTTGAGACCGATGATGTTGGCGATGTGCGAGAGGCGCTCGACCGTCTCCGGCAGCATGTCCACGGCCGTGCGTCCCGGGACATTATAGAGGATCTGCGGAATCGGCACCGCCTCGGCCACCGCCCGGTGGTGCAGGTAGAGCCCCTCCTGGGTGGGCTTGTTGTAGTAGGGCGTCACCAGCAGACAGGCGTCGGCCCCCGCCTGCATGGCGCAGCGAGTCAGGCTGATGGCCTCGGTGGTGGCATTGGCCCCGGTGCCGGCGATCACCGGGAGGCGCCCGTCGACCAGTTCCACCACCCGCCGGATCAGCGCGCAGTGCTCCTTCTCGTCCAGGGTGGCGGACTCGCCGGTGGTACCGACTGCGACCAGGGCATCCGTTCCATGGCTGATGTGGAACTCGATCAGCCCGGCCAGGCTGTCGTCGTCGATCGAGCCGTCCTCCCGCATCGGGGTGACCAGCGCGACCATGCTGCCGTGGAACATGCGCGAACTCCGCAATCATCAGGAAAAACGGTCACATACTACTTGGCCCGCCCCCCACTGACAAGGCGGCCGGGGCGTCGGGCGGAGGCGAGACCAGCGCGGGTTGGTGGTACACTGTGGGGCAGTGTCCGCAACAACCCTTTTCCGGAACCGACCCCCCATGAGCAACCATCTCGTGATATCCGCGATCGGCGAAGACCGACCCGGCATCGTCAATGAACTGACCCGAGGCATCCTCGAACATGGCGGCAATATCGCCGACAGCCGGATGACCGTGCTCGGTGGCGACTTTGCCGTGATCCTGCTGGTCAGCGGCAACTGGAATGCCATCGCCAAGCTGGAAGACCAGCTGCCCGCGATCGGCGAGCGGCTCGGCATGACCATCACCACCCGCCGCACCGAGACCCGCGAATCCACCCGCGACCAGCTCCCCTATCTGGTCGACGTGGTGGCCCTGGACAACCCCGGCATCGTCCACAACCTGGCCAGCTTCTTTTCCGCCCGCAACATCAACATCCAGGATCTCAGCACCACCTCCTATGCCGCGCCCCACACCGGCACGCCGATGTTCGCGGTGCACATGACGGTGGACATCCCGGCACGGGTGCATATCGCCACCCTGCGCGAGGAGTTCATGGATTTCTGCGACCAGCTCAATCTCGACGCGGTCATCGAGCCCGCCAAGGGCTGAGACCGCCCCCCTGTCCAGCATCAACGACCCGGAGGAAAGATGACGCCAGAAGTAGGCAAGAAGGTTCCCGATTTCGAACTGCCGGCCACCGGCGGCAAGACGGCGCGCCTCTCCGAGCTGCGCGGCAAGAAGGTGGTGCTCTACTTCTATCCCAAGGACAGCACCCCGGGCTGCACCACCGAGGGCCAGGACTTCCGTGACCAGTACGCCAGGTTCAGACGCCAGAAGGCGGTGGTCCTCGGCGTCTCCCGCGACAGCCTGCGCAGCCACGAGAACTTCAAGGCCAAGCAGGGCTTCCCCTTCGATCTGCTCTCCGACAGCGACGAGACTGTCTGCCGGCTGTTCGACGTGATCAAGGAAAAGAACATGTACGGCCGCAAGGTGATGGGCATCGAGCGCAGCACCTTCCTCATCGACGAGCAGGGAATCCTGCGCCGCGAGTGGCGCAAGGTCAAGGTCAAGGGCCATGTCGACGAGGTGCTGGAGGCGGTGAAGGCGCTCTCCAGGGCAGCAAGGGACGAGGCATGAGCGGCCGGGAAAGGGCCGCGGGCAAGTGCCTGTTCGTGGTCGACACCAATGTCCTGATGCACGACCCCACCGCCCTGTTCCGCTTCAAGGAACACGATATCTTTCTGCCCATGGCGGTGCTGGAGGAGCTGGACGCCGCCAAGAAGGGCACCTCGGAAGTGGCGCGCAACGTCCGCCAGGTGAACCGCTTCCTCGACGACCTCACCAGCCACGCCTCGCATCAGGACATCGAACAGGGCATCCCGCTCAACCAACGCCCGGCCGATGCCAACGGCAACACGCTGGAGAGCAGCGGCACCCTGTTCATCCAGACCCGCAGCCTGTCCTTCGAGCTGCCGGACGGCATGCCGGGCAACATCCCCGACAACAACATCCTCGGCACCGCCCTGGCGCTGCAGAAACAGTACCCGGAGCGTCACGTCACCCTGGTCTCCAAGGACATCAACCTGCGCATCAAGGCCGCGGTGCTGGGCATCCCCGCCGAGGATTACTACAACGACCAAGTGCTGGACGATGTCTCGCTGCTCTACAGCGGCACCCGTGAATTCGATGCCGGCTTCTGGGACAGCCATGGCGACAGCATGGACTCCTGGCAGGAGGAGGGCCGCACCTTCTACCGCATCCAGGGTCCGGGCGACCTGGAACTCTATCCCAACCAGTGCATCCACATTGGCGACGGCCGCGAGCTGGAGGCCCTGGTACGCGAGACTGGCGAGGACGGCACGGTGCTGGAACTGGCCCGCGACTATCGCAAGAAGAGCCATGCCGTGTGGGGCATCACGGCCCGCAACCGGGAACAGAACTTCGCCCTCAACCTGCTGATGGACCCGAACATCGACTTCGTCAGCCTGGTCGGCATGGCCGGCACCGGCAAGACCTTGCTGACCCTGGCCGCCGGCCTCACCCAGGTACTGGAAGAGCAGAGCTACAGCGAGATCATCATGACCCGGGTCACGGTGCCGGTCGGCGAGGACATCGGCTTCCTTCCCGGCACCGAGGAGGAGAAGATGACGCCCTGGATGGGCGCCCTGATGGACAACCTGGAGGTGCTCACCGACTCGGAAGGCGGCGAATGGGGCCGGGCCGCGACCAACGACCTGCTGCAGCGGCGGATCAAGATCCACTCCCTGAACTTCATGCGCGGCCGCACCTTCCTCAACAAGTACCTGATCATCGACGAGGCGCAGAACCTCACCTCGAAGCAGATGAAGACGCTGATCACCCGCGCCGGCCCCGGCACCAAGGTGATCTGTCTCGGCAACGTGGCGCAGATCGACACCCCCTATCTCACCGAGACCACCTCCGGCCTGACCTATGTGGTCGACCGTTTCAAGCAGTGGTCACACAGCGGCCACATCACCCTGCGCCAGGGCGAACGCTCACGGCTGGCCGACTTCGCCTCCGAGAGCCTCTGAAGCGGCCGGCACCGGCTCCGACTCACGCCGCGGCCAGGCCCGAAGCACGGCCTGCACCAGGGTCGCCAGGGGGATGGCGAAGAACACGCCCCAGAACCCCCACAGGCCGCCGAACACCAGCACCGCGACGATGATCGCCACCGGATGCAGGTTGACCACCTCGGAGAACAGCAGCGGCACCAGCACGTTGCCGTCCAGGGCCTGGATCAGGCCATAGGCGAACAGCACCCAGGCGAAGTCGGCCGACCAGCCCCACTGGAAGTAGGCGATCACCGCCACCGGCAGGGTGACCACGGCGGCGCCGATGTAGGGCACGATCACCGACAGGCCGACCAGGGTGCCGAGCAGCACGGCGTACTGCAGCCCCATCAGCTTGAAGGTCAGATAGCTGGCGCCGCCGACGATGAAGATCTCCCACACCTTGCCACGCACGTAGTTGCCGATCTGCACGTCGACCTCGCGCCAGACCTCGGTGGCCAGGGCCCGCTCGCGCGGCAGGTGCTGGGTGATCCAGCCGAGGATGCGCCGCTTGTCTTTGAGCAGAAAGAACACCAGCACCGGCACCAGCACCAGATACACCAGCAGGGTGATCAACCCGAACAGCGAGGCCACCGACAGCGACAACACCTTCTGGCCGAAGGCGCCGAGCTCGGTGCGCAGCGCCGCCATCAGCTGTCGCACCTGCTCGTCGCTGACGAAACCGGGGTAGCGTTCGGGAAGTTGCAGCAGGCTCTCCTGCCACTTGGCGACCATCTCCGGCAACTGCTGCACCAGCTGGGTGATCTGGCTCGACAGGCGTGGCACCAGGCCGAAGATCAGGAACAGCAGGAAGAACACGAAGGTCAGGAACACCAGCAGCACCGCCGGGGTCCGCCCCAGGCTACGCCGTTCCAGCCACTGGACCACGCCTTCAAGCAGATAGGCGATCACCACACCGGCCAGCAGTGGAGCGAGCATGTCGCCCATGGTCGCCACCACCAGGAAGCCGGCGACCAGGAACAGTGCCAGGATCACCACCTGGGGATCGGAGAAATGGCGCCGGAACCACTGGCGGACGATGTTCATCTCAGGCACCACCCCGCTCCGCCCGGTAGTCTTCGTAACAGCGGGCGAACACCGCTTCCAGTTCGTCGATGACCTCGGCGGCATCACGACCCATGATCACGTGCTGGGTGACCAGCCCCGAGGTCTCGTTGAGCATCTTGCTCTTGTCCAGCATCGGATAGGTGGCGGCGAGACGCTTGACCGCCTTGATGACCGATTCCTCGGCCGGCCGCGGGATGTCCCGTGGCTCCTCGACCGGCGGCGGCTCGGGGGATGCCACGGGCGCCGGCACGGTGGCGGCGCCTGCCCCGCTGCGGCTGTGCAGGAATTCCGCGAAACTGAGCAGCGTTGCCTGATCGGCCGCACCCAGCGACTGGAAGATATCCAGCAGTCTGTCGTTCAAAGAGGCCATGCTCTGCCCTGCATCCCGGATGATGCAACTGATGATAGCGGGTATCGGGCCGGCGGCACAGCGCCGGCGGACGGCAACGCCGTGTTCAGATTTCCTGGTGGGTCTCGCAGTAGCTGCGCGCGAAATCCAGCAGTTCGTCCATGGCCCGATGCCGGAACTTCTGTTTCTGATGGACGAAGGAGAACGGCCGTTCCAGCCTGGGTTCCAGCGGCAGCGCCACCAGGGTACCGAGCTGCAACTCCTTGTGGATGGTCGCGCGGGAGACGATGGACACCCCCATCGCCGCCTCCACCGCGCCCTTCACCGCCTCCGGGCTGCCCAATTCCATGCAGATGCTGACCTCGTTGACGTTGACCTGACAGGACTGCAGGTATTCCTGGATCACCTCGCGGGTACCGGAGCCTTCCTCACGGCAGATATAGGGGAACTTGAGCAACTCCTCCAGGGTGACGGAGGCGCGGTCGGCCAGCGCATGGCCTGGGGGGACGATGCCGACCAGCTCGTCCATGCGGCAGACCTCCACCAGCAGATTCTTGTTGCTCACCGGCGCTTCGACCACGCCCAGGTCGATGACGTTGTTCTCGACCATGGAGACGATGCCGTCGGTGTTCGACACCTTGAGCTGGACGTTGACGTCCGGATACTGGGTACGGAAATCCCCGAGCAGAGCCGGCAGCATGTACTCGGCGATGGTGGTACTGGCGCCGATGCTGATCACCCCGCTGACCTCGCCGGTCATCTCGCGCACCGCCTCTTCCATTTCGTCATAGAGCACGAAGATGCGGTCGGCGAACTCGAAGACCCGCTTGCCGGCCTCGGTGAGGCTGATGCGGTTGTGGGTCCGGTCGAACAGGCGGGTATTGAAGTGCTCCTCCAGCTGGCGCACCTGAAAGGTCACCGCCGGCTGGGTCATGTGCAGCGTCTCGGCCGCCTTGGTGAAACTCAACAGTCGAGCAACGGTGTGAAAAACCTGAAGTCTACGATCAGCCATGATTCTCTCTGCAACGCGGGGATGGTCCGCAGCCGCTGAAGGGCCCGTTCTTCGGCGCGCGCGGGACGGCTGCCCATCCTAGCAGCTATGCCCTCAATATAAAATATTCTGATGTCCTCATTCCCCCGCCTCCCGGGCCGCGAACTGCCTCCGGCGCAGGGCGTAGTACATGATCGGGATGACCACCAGGGTCAGCAGGGTGGAGACGAAGATGCCGAAGATCAACGAGATCGCCAGACCGCTGAAGATCGGATCGTCGAGGATGAACAGCGCGCCCAGCATGGCGGCCAGACCGGTGAGCACGATCGGCTTGGCCCGCACTGCGCCTGAACGCAGCACCGCCTCCTCGAAACCGACGCCGCGGGCCAGCTCGTCGTTGATGAAGTCCACCAGCAGGATGGAGTTGCGGACGATGATGCCGGCCAGGGCGATCATGCCGATCATCGAGGTCGCGGTAAAGGGCGCACCGAGCAGGGCATGCCCCGGCATCACCCCGATCAGGGTCAGTGGGATGGGCGCCATGATGATCAGCGGCACCAGATAGGAGTGGAACTGGGCCACCACCAGCAGATAGATCAACAGCAGCCCCACCGAATAGGCGATGCCCATGTCGCGGAAGGTCTCATAGGTGATCTGCCATTCGCCGTCCCACTTCATGCTGTAGCGGTAGGGATTCTCCGGCTGGCTGATGAAGGTCTGGCCGATCGCCGGCCCGTCCGTTTGCGGCAGTTCATTCAGCCGGCCGACCATCTCGAACATGCCATACAAGGGGCTGTCCAGCGCACCGGTCATGTCGGCGGTGACGTACACCACCGGCAGCAGATCCTTGTGATAGATGGTGTGCGAGCGTTCCCGACGCAACACCGAGACGATGTCCGCCAGGGCCACCCATTCACCCTGCCGGTTACGCAGGCGGATGGCGAGCAGCGAGTCGATGTCGGCCTTCTCGCTGACCGGGAATTCCAGCCGCACCGGCACCGGATACTTGTCGGTCTCGCCATGCAGGTAGGTGACGTCGCTGCCGGCCAGCGCCGTGCCCACGGCCTCGACCACCGCTGCCTGGGAGACACCGAGCAGGGCCGCCCGCTCCCGGTCGACCTTGAGCACCAGCTCCGGCGCCGGCGTCTCCACGCTGTCGTCGATGTCGACGATGTCCGGGGTGGCCTCGAAAAGCTCACGGATGCGCTTCGCGGTCGCGATCTGGCCGGCGTAGTCAGGGCCATAGACCTCGGCCACCAGGGGAGCGAACACCGGCGGGCCCGGTGGCACCTCGACCACTTTGAGCCGGGCGTCGTAGCGCTCGGCGATCGCCTGCAGCGGCGCGCGGACCGCGCGCGCGATGTCGTGACTCTTGCGCTCACGGTGCTTCTTGTCGGCCAGGTTGACCTGGATGTCGCCCAGGTTGGCCGCCTGACGCAGATAGTACTGGCGCACCAGGCCGTTGAAATTGATCGGCGCCGCGGTGCCGGCGTAGATCTGGTAGTCGGTTACCTCGGGCACCGCGGCCAGATAGCGGCCCATCTCGCCCAGCACCCGCGCGGTCTGCTCGACGCTGCTGCCCTCCGGCAGGTCGACCACGATCTGGAACTCGGACTTGTTGTCGAAGGGCAGCATCTTCAACACCACCCACTTGGCCCCGGCCAGGCCCAGCGAGGCAACCACCAGCAGCAACACCACCACGGCCAGCAGCCGACGCCGCTTGGCCCCGCCCTCGGTGCCCAGGAAGGGACCGACCAGGCGGCTGAACAGGCGGTACAGGCCCGGCGGCACGCCCTCCCCGGCCGACGCATGCGCCTCCCCGGCACGTCCCTTCAGCACCTGGTAGGTCAGCCAGGGGGTGACCACGAAGGCCACCGCCAGGGAGATCAGCATGCCGATGCTGGCATTGATCGGAATGGGACTCATGTAGGGTCCCATCAACCCGGTGACGAAGGCCATCGGCAGGAGCGCGGCAATCACCGTGAAAGTGGCGAGGATGGTCGGCCCGCCGACCTCGTCCACGGCCAGGGGAATGGCCTCGCTCAGCGACCGGCCACCCATCTGCATGTGCCGGTGGATGTTCTCCACCACCACGATGGCGTCGTCGACCAGGATGCCGATGGAGAAGATCAGGGCGAACAGCGAGACCCGGTTGAGGGTGAAGCCCCAGGCCCAGGAGGCAAACAGGGTGATGGCCAGGGTGATCACCACCGCCGTGCCGACGATGAAGGCCTCGCGCCAGCCGAGCGCCAGCCACACCAGCAGCACCACGAAGCCGGTGGCGAATATCAGCTTGCCGATCAGGGTCTGCGCCTTGTCGTTGGCGGTCACCCCGTAGTTGCGGGTGATGGTGACCTCCACGCCCTCGGGTATGAAGATGCCGCGCAACTGTTCGAAGCGCTCGATCACCTGATCGGCGATCTCCACCGCATTGGTGCCCGGCTTCTTGCCGATGGCCAGGGTCACGGCCGGGAACTCGCCGCGCGCCTCGATCCCCTTGTCGGCGGCGGCCGCCCCGGTGCCCAGCCAGACGTACTGCTCGGGCTGATCGGGCCCGTAACGGATCTCGGCCACCTCGCGCAGATAGACCGGGGCGCCGTCCTGCACCCCGACCACCAGATCACCGATCTCCTCGGGACTCAGCAGGAAGGTCCCGGTACGCACCAGCAGCTCCCGGTTGCCGCTGACCAGGGCGCCGCTCTCGCGCACCTGGTTGGCGGCGGTCAGTGCCAGGCGCAGATCGTCGAGGGCGATACCGTGGCCGGCCATGCGCTGCGCGTCGAGCAGCACGTGCACCACCCGGTCGGCGCCGCCGATGGTCTGGATCTCGCGCGTCCCAGGCACCCGCTTCAGCTCTGCCTCGATGGCATGGGCGATGGCCTGCAGATCGAAGGCACCGCGCTCGGGGTCGCGGGTCCAGAGGGTGGCGGTGACGATGGGCACATCGTCGATGCCCTTGGGCTTGATCAGGGTCCGGCCCACGCCGACGTTCGGCGGCAACCAGTCCTGATTGGAGAAGATGGCGTTGTACAGGCGGACGATGGCCTGGGTGCGGTCCTCGCCCACCTCGTACTCCACGGTCAGCACCGCCATCCCCGGCCGGGACATGGAGTAGATGTGCTTGACCCCTTCGATCTCGGACAGCACCTGCTCCGCGGAGGCGGTAACCAGGCTCTCCACCTCGCCGGCCGTGGCCCCGGGAAAGGGGATGAAGACGTTGGCGAAGGTGACGTTGATCTGCGGCTCTTCCTCGCGCGGCGTGATGGCAATGGCGAACAGGCCGAGCAGAAAGCCGACCAGGGCCAGCAGGGGCGTGATCTGGGAATGCAGGAAACGCCGAGCGATGTGCCCGGAGATGCCGAGCGGGGCGCTCATCGCCTCTCCCCGGCCTGCTGCTTGAGCACCGCCGAGGCGGCGATCGGATCGATGGCCACCCGTTCCCCGGCCGCCAGCCCGGCGAGAATCACCACCCGGCCCTCGGCTGCCGGCGGACCCAGCCGCACCTGGCGGAAATGCACACCGCCGCTCTCATCCAGCACGTACAGGCCGGTCACCTCGCTGCGCCGCACCACCGCCGTAGCCGGCACCAGCAGCCGCTCGCGCTTGCCCAGCTCGAAGCCCACCTTGACCAGCATCCCCGGATAGAGGCCCGGCGTCCCGTCCGGCAGGGCGATGCGGGTGCGGAAACTGTGCGTTACCGGATGGGCATAGGGGTAGACCGTCACCCGGCCGCCGGACAGCGTCCGCTGGCGGTCCTCGCCGACATAGATCCGGCTCGGCACACCGTCCCGCACCTCCTCCAGGTAGCGCTGCGGGAGATAGAGCACCACCCGCAGCTGTTCCAGTGACAGTCCGGTCATCAAGGGCTTGCCGGGACTGGCCAGCTCACCGACCTCGACGTGGCGCTCGACGACGATGCCGCTGTAGGGGGCGCGCACCACCGTATGTTCGAGCTGTTCCCTGGCCTCGGCCAGCGCCGCCTCGGCCTTGTGCAAGCGTGCCCTGGCCGCCTTGAGCGCGGCACTGGCGCTGTCCATCGCGGATCGCGAGACCAGCTTGCGGGCAAAGATCTCCTTGATGCGGCGGTATTCGCTCTCTGCCTCGCGCAGCCGTGCCGTGGCCTCGGCCAGCGCCGCCTCGGCCTGGCGGACGCGCGCCTTCTGCTCGGTGTCCTTCAGCTTCAGCAGCACCGCCCCGCGTTCGACATAGTCGTCGACGTCGAAAAAGATCTGCTCGATCTGGCCGGCGGTCTGGGCCTCGACCGTGGCCTGGTTGACGGCCTCGATCACGCCTTCGAAACGCTGTTCACGCGCCACGGGCTGCAATTCGGCCGGCACGCTCTGCAGCTCCGCCCGCACCAGCGTCGAGAGCAGGACAAACAGCATCAGAAACCAGCGCATGGCGACTCCCCTTGTATCCGACGATGGACCAGGCAGGGTCCGGAATGGACAAAACCCGCCAAAGAGCGGGTTTTATCGTGGTATTTGCTCATTTTATCGGATTCGCGGCCGCCTGCCTATCGGCTACGCCACCATGGTGACATGACTCGGACAGACTCCTAACCCGGATATTGCACAGGCCCCGGATGAAGGCGGCCTGGACCCGCCGGGGATCGCGGCCTGGAGGCCGCTCCTACGGGGCATGGAGGCACCATGGTAGGAGCGGCCTCCAGACCGCGATTGGCGCGGTGTTGACAGGCACCAGGAGTCTGCCGGATTCAGGCAATCGTAGCGAGCATGGCGGAAGAGGGAGAACAAATCTTCACGATTTCAAGGCGCATCGCGGACCAACGCAACGAGAAATCGGGGGAATTCGGCCACCCTCCCATCAGCGCAGTAGATGGGGCCTGAGTCCGTCAGACTCCTAGCCCGGATATTGCACCAAGGCCCCGGATCAAGGCGTGCCTCGACCCGCCGGGGATCGCGGTGTTGACAGGCACCAGGAGTCTGCCGGATTCAGGCAATCGTAGCGAGCATGGCGGAAGAGGGAGAACAAATCTTCACGATTTCAAGGCGCATCGCGGACCTACGCAACAAGAAATCGGGGGAATTCGGCCACCCTCCCATCAGCGCAGTAGATGGGGCCTGAGTCCGTCAGACTCCTAGCCCGGATATTGCACCAAGGCCCCGGATCAAGGCGTGCCTGGACCCGCCGGGGATCGCGGCCTGGAGGCCGCTCCTACGGGACATGGCGGCACCATGGTAGGAGCGGCCTCCAGGCCGCGATTGGCGTGATGTAACAGCCAGCTAGCTAGGTCCGGAAACGGGCCATCAGGGTCTGCAGCTGGGAGGACAGGCGCGCCAGTTCATCGCTGGCGCTGGCCGTCTGCTGGGCGCCGGCTGCGGTCTGGTCGGCGGCGACCTGAATGGCCTCCACGTTGCCGTTGATCTCGCTCGCGACCTGGCTCTGGCTGCGGGCCGCCTCGGCGATCCGGCTGGTCTGGCCGCTGACGAAGGCGACGGCCTCGGCGATCTCGCAGAGGGAGCCGGCTGCCTCCTCGACCTGGGAGGCACTACCATGCGCCATCTCCTGGGCCGCCCGCATCACCTGCACCGCATCACGACTTCCGGTCTGCAGCTGCTCGATCATGCCCTGGATCTCCTCGGTCGACTGCTGGGTGCGGCTGGCCAGGGTGCGCACCTCGTCGGCCACCACTGCAAAGCCGCGGCCCTGCTCGCCGGCCCGGGCCGCCTCGATGGCCGCGTTCAGGGCCAGCAGATTGGTCTGCTCGGCGATGCCGCGGATGACGTCCAGCACCATGCCGATGTTGTCCGACTCCTGCTCCAGGCGTCCGATCACGCCCGAGGCCTTCTCAACCTCGCTCACCAGCTTGCCGATGCCGGCCCGCGCCTCGGTGGAAAGCTCGGCACCGCTGCGCGCCTCGCTATCGGCCCGACAGGCCGATTCCGCGGCCTGACCCGCCTGCTCCGCCATGTCCTGCACGGTGTGGTTCATCTCGCCCATCGCCGTGGCGACACGTTCGATCTCCTGATGCTGGCGTTGCACGCCCCGGCTGGCCTCGTCGGTGATGGCCGACATCTCCTCCGCCGCCGAGGCGAGCTGGGCGGTGACGCCGCTGATCTCGCCGATCACCTCACGCAGATTGGCCGCCATGCGATTGAAGCTGTCGACGATCTCCCCGATCAGGTCATGGCTCTCGATCTCGCAGTGCTGGCTGACGTCGTTCTGACTGATGGCGTTGGCGACCTCTGAGATGCGGCGCAGCTTGCGCAACAGGATCGCCTGCACCAGCCAGTAGTTGCTGAGACCGACCAGCCCCCCTCCGAGCAGACAGCTCAGCACGAAC
Organism: Thiohalobacter sp. IOR34; assembly: GCF_030406045.1. Lineage (GTDB taxonomy): Bacteria > Pseudomonadota > Gammaproteobacteria > Thiohalobacterales > Thiohalobacteraceae. Next base: position 759,729 of record NZ_CP128988.1, on the reverse strand, counting down.
CAGCCGAACATGCCGTCCTTCCAGTCGACGAACAACTGGGCAAAGAGGGGGAACAGGGCACCGATGAACAGGCCGAAGAGAAGACTGGCAAGAAGAAGTCGACGCAGGATGCTCTTTTTCATAATCCATTACCCCGGCAAGATATCCGTAAACCGTGCCAGTGGCGATGACAGCGGCCTTGCCGGCACGTGCCCTGCGAATCCCGACCGCCTCCCGCCCGCAGGGCAGACAGGAGGCGGGGCTGCTATGCCGTTACATCGAGCCCAGCTGCATCCGCGCATCGCTCAACCGTTCGGCAACGCGGCTCAACCCGGAAAGGAGCTCTCCGCTCTGACCGGATGCGTCATTGCAGCTTTCGATGATGCCGCGGATCGATTGCACCGCGGCGCTCTGTTCCTCGGCGGCGCTGGCCACCGTGGTATTCAGGGTGTCGATGGTCTGCATGTAGCCGCCGATCTCGGCCAGGGAGATGCAGGCATTCTCGATCATCTCCTCGACCCTGGAGACCTGGCCACCGCCTTCCTCCATCACCGAGGCGGCCTCCTGGGCCTTCTTCTGCAGAGACTCGATCATCTCCTGAATCTCGCTGGTCGACTGCTGGGTGCGGCTGGCCAGGGTGCGGACCTCGTCGGCCACCACCGCAAAGCCGCGCCCCTGCTCGCCAGCCCGGGCCGCCTCGATGGCCGCATTCAGGGCCAACAGATTGGTCTGCTCGGCGATGCCACGGATGACGTCGAGCACCGCGCCGATGTTCAGCGACTCCTGGCTCAGCCCCTCGACCGTGCCCGTGGCCCGGCCGATGTAGTCCGCCAGGCTGCTCATCGAACCCATGGCATCGGTCATGGACACCTTGCCCTTGTCGCTCTCTTCCAGCGCCTGGTGGGTGGTGCCCGCCGCCGAGGCGGCGTTGCTCGCAATCTCGTTGACCGCCGCGGCCAGCTCGTCGATCGCCACCGAGAGCGCCTGCCCCTGATCGCCGCCCTGCGACTGATCTGCCACCTGGGCCGTGAGAAGCTGAAGCTGATCCAGCGCCTCGCCCAGCATGTCGTTGAAATGCTGCAGGGTGGCGGCGCGCTGGCCGTTGGCCTCGGCCAGGGCATTGAAGGCTGAAGCGAATTCCTCACTGACCCGGTCGCGGGAAGCTTCCAGCGACACCCCCGGCTCACCCGTAGCCAGACGCTGCATGGCCGTTGCCACTGTCGCTGCCGGCGCCCCCCGCCGCATGACCAGGAACAGCGGCAACGAGGCCAGGGCACCGATGGCGAGCATCAGCCCCGGCGAAGCATCTTCCAGAAAATCCAGGCCAAGCATGTCCAGCGCGCCAACGGCAAACAGGACACACGCAGGAACAAAGCCAAAGATTTTCAGATAGTTATTCTTCACGAACCCGGTCATGTTCATTGATCCCAATCCCCACTTTCGTTCTCAGGAAACCTCTTGTCAGCCACCTTCATCCCTGCTTACGCCCTATAGCGACACGCTGTTGTAATACTTTATGCCTGCGGCGGGGGCCGTTGACCCGCGGGAAACGGGCAATCGCGGCGTGACCGCCGTGCCTGCTGACAGCTCGCTGTCGTGGTGTGGGAACGATCGCCAGATCGCGATTCCCCGGCGGTTGAACAAAAAAGCCCCGGCAAAGCCGGGGCTCGAGGTGTATGCCTGAACAGAGCCGAACTAGGGCTCGCCACCCACGGCGCGGGTCAGCAGCTTGCGGATCGCCTCCGGGCTGGGCATCAGGTTCATGAAGCTGTTCTTGCCCATCATCTTCAGGTCCGGCCGGCTGACCGCCATGCGGAAACGCATGTGCAGGGCAACCACGTCCTTGCCGTCGACCATGATCTCGTAGGGCAGATAGGGTGTCACCTTCAGTTCCTCGAAATCCACCACCCCCATGATCCACTGATCGTCGGCGTGCTTGTCACCACCCTCAGGGATCCGGCGGGTGATACCGAATACGCTCTGCTCCGTGCCGGGGATGTCGATGCGGTAGACTTTCTTTACGCCCAGGTCGTTGTTGTCCAGATGCTTCTCCACCGCGGCCAGCGCCTCCTTGTGACTGCCATATTCGGCCAGCTCATAGGGGTCGTCGAAGTACTCCATGCCGAAGGTATAGTGATACTTGCGCAGCTTGCGCGCGGTCAGCCCCTTCCTGGAACCAAAGGTCTCGATCTTGCCCAGGGCCTTCTCCAGCGCCGCTGCCGTGTTCGACAGGTCACTCTTCAGGCGGTAGGCATAGGCCATATAGAGCGGGTTGAAGTAGGCCACCTGGAGATCGTCACCGATGCGCGTCACCGCGGCGCGCTGCGGCGCGGCAAAGCCGCCCATCTCCGACTTGGCCGCGACCTTTTTCAGCGCCTCGCTGGTGAAGACGATGACTCGCGCATCGTCGACATGGGCATTCTCATCATAGGGATCGAAAACCGCTACGATGGTGAAACCGGCATCCTCCAGGTTCTGCTTCACCTCCTCGACCTTTTCCTGGAAATCACCGGTACCGCGCCAGGCCAGCACGAATGGCTTGTAACGCTCGGCCGCCTGCACGGCGCCGGCCATAGGCAGCAGCGTAGCGACTGCAAGCAGCGATGCAAACAACAGTTTCAGCAACGTCCTCATCCTTACCCTCCTCATCCTCTGTGATCGGATATCAGTCTTTTTGCGGCAAACGCCGAAAAAACCTTACAGCTTTATAGCCTTCTTTTTCGAAAAGAAAAGGGGTCATGCTGCCATGACCCCTTTTTGTTACTGCGTCGGGCAATCCCTCTCCCGATCGACCTCAGAACTTCATCGCGTAGCTGAATTCCAGCGAGTTCTGGTCCATGCCGATCTCGGTCAGGTACTGCTGCTGCGGGAAACCGGTCGCCGCACTCCAGGCGGTGCTCGTCTGGTAGTTGAAGGACTGGTCCACGCGGAAGGCATGCATATAACCCATGGTCAGCTCGCTGCTGGGAGTCGGGCTGTAGGTGAAGCCCAGGGTCAGGTGATTGCGGACCACGCCGGGCGCGAGGATGTTGAACAGGTTCTCCTTGTCGTCGATCGGGTTCTGACCCAGATTGACGCCCCCGCGGAAGGTCCACTTCTCGTTGTACTGGTGCTCGATGCCGATCTTGACCACGGTGATGTCGTCCCAGCCGAAGCCCCAGCCATTGTCGGTACCCAAGGGCTTGGCGACCGAACGAATCGGGTTGCTGGTATTGCTGGTCAGCACCGCCATGAAGCCATCCATGAACTCATCCGCAGTCGGGCCCGGATTGGCGATGGCGGCAACGTCGCCATAGAAGATGCGCTGCACGTCGATGGCCAGGGTGGTCTTGGGCGTGGCCTTGAAGGCGATGCCCAGAGACAGGTTGGCCGGCACGTCGAAGTCACCCTGCTCGGCGAACAACCCCTTGTAGGTATCGAATTTCTGCATGTAGATCTTGGACGCAGCGCTGGCACCCAGGGTGAGGCTGTCGGTGATCTGGCCGGTCCAGCCCACACGCAGACCGGCACCCCAGGCGTCGTCGTCACCGTTGTTGGTCACCTTGTTCTGGTTGCTGGAGAAGCCCTTGAACAGGCCGATGCCATAGGCACGGAAACGCTGGTAGCCGATCTGCAGCGAGGCGCCGACGCTGTGGTTCTCGTTGAGCTTCCAGGCGACCGACGGCGCGATGATCAGCTGGGCCAGGTTGACACCCAGCGTCTGGGTCGTGGTATCAGGATCGGTGCCCAGTCCGGCAGCCACGGCATTGATGGCTGCGACGTCGGAGGCGCTGCCCGAATAGGGGCCTGCAGCGAGTGCCGAGGCAAAGGCGCTGATTGCCGGACCCAGGGAATTGAAATAGACGTTCGAGTTGTAACGGGTGTTCATGCCGCCGTTGGCCGCGATGGTCAGGCCCATGGACATGCCGCCGGCCATATTCATCACGAAACCGGCATGGGGGATGGCGAACAGGGTGGCGCCGCTCTCGACCTTGCCGCTGTCGGCACCGGCCGCATTCACGCCATCGGCCGTCATGCCCGTTGCATCCAGGCGCGCATCACGCCGCGGGTTGAACAGCTCCATGCCGACGTCGACACGATTGCCGACCAGGGCCATGTTGGCCGGGTTGGTGACACCGGCCATGGCGTCCTGGGCATAGGCGGTGGAAACACCGGCCATGCCGCGCGACTTGGACCCGTAACCGATCTTGAAATACCCATTGGTGGCGTAGACAGCGGGGGCGGCGAGTGCGGCAGCGACTGCACAGGCAATCACCGATCCCTTATATGTGTGTTTCATGCTTTCATCCCTCCTGGCTCAAGGAAATCTACCGTCGTTGTATTTTGGCAACAACCCGTTGTGACGACCGCAACAGGATGACGACCACCCAACAAATTGTCAAATCAGCGTTGTATTAGCAAAGACCATGCCGACAAACGGCTCAAGGAAGCGCGTTGCACCCAAGCAACATCCCGCCATGGGGGGGCGAAAAGGCCGCAGGGCCCTGTATTCACTGATCTCAGGAAGGTTTTGTGCTTCAATGACGGCGATCGACGACAAAAACCCAGGGGAGTCTTCCATGTCAGATTGCTTCCAGTTTGCCGCCAGATGTCAATTCGCCGTCGCCATTCTGCTGGCAGGCGTCGCCAGTTCGGCACAAGGTGCCGGTTTTGCCATCATCGAACAGAGCGCCAGCAGCCTGGGCAACGCCTTTGCCGGCAGCGCCGCCACGGCGGCGGATGCCAGTACCCTGTTCTTCAACCCCGCCGGCCTGACCCGGCTGGACCGATCGCAGCTGGTAGTGGCGGGCCACATCATTTCGCCGACGGCAAAATTCAGCAACAACGCTTCGTCGACCAACCCGTCGCTCGGCGGCCTGCCGCTCAGCGGCGGCAACGGCGGGGATGGCGGCGAAACCGCATTCGTACCCAACTTCTATTACAGCCATCCGCTCGGCGGACGGTTCGTTCTGGGCATCGGCATCAACGCCCCCTTCGGCCTGGAGACCCGCTACGACCGGGACTGGGTGGGACGCTATGAGGGCGTCAAGTCAGAGCTGTTGACACTCAACATCAATCCGACCCTGGCCTGGCGCGCCACCGACCGCCTGTCGCTCGGCATCGGCATCGACGCCCAGTACATCGATGCCGAACTCAGCAATGCCGTGGACTTCGGCAGCCTCTGCCTGGCAAGTTCCAGCAGCAGCCTCATTCCCTTCAGCATCCCCACCGCCACCTGCATCGGCGCCGGCATCACCGCGCCCCAGACCGCGGACGGCTTCGCCACCATGACCGGTGACGACTGGAGCTGGGGCTACAACCTGGGCCTGACCTACGAGCTCAGCGACGCCGTCCGCCTCGGCCTTGCCTACCGTTCCAGGATCAACCACACCCTGAAGGGCAACGTCGACTACACGGCCCCGGCGTCAGCCGCCCAGGCCGCTCTGTTCAATGCCGTGTTCACCGATCAGAAGGTCACGGCCAGGCTGAATCTGCCGGAGAGCCTTTCCCTGTCGCTGGCCTGGCAGAGCCACCCCGACCTGCAGTGGCTGGCCGACATCACCTGGACCCGCTGGAGCCGCTTCGAGGAACTGCGCATCATCGGCGCCAACGGCAGCACCACCCTGTCGGTGGTCGACGAAAGCTGGGAAAACGTGTTGCGTTACGCCCTGGGCCTGAACTACCGCTACGACGATCGCTGGACCCTGCGCGCCGGCCTGGCCTTCGACGAAGAACCCATCCCCGATGCCCGCCACCGCACGCCGCGCATCCCCGGCAACGACCGGCGCTGGCTCTCGGCCGGCTTCAGCTATCGCCTCGACGCCGACACCCGGATCGATGCCGGCTACTCGCATCTGTTCATCAGCGACACGCCGATCAACCATGCCGACAGCGTCAGCAACACCCTGAGCGGCAGCTACGACAACAGCGTCGACATCCTCAGCGCCCAGCTGGTCTGGAACCTCTGAACGAGTTGCCCACTGCAAAAAAAGACGGCCCGGCGGAGATCCCCGCCGGGCCGTCTTTTTTCGGATAGTCCGCCCGCTGCCGAGACGCCGGCGCGGACCAGTCTCCGGATCAGGCCTTCTTGATCAGGAAGTGGAACTTGCCACCCTCTTCCTTGGACTCCAGCAGCTCGTTGCCGGTCTGCTTGGCAAAGGCCTCGAAATCCTTCACCGAACCCGGATCGGTCGCAATGATATGCAGGACCTTGCCGCTATCCAGGGCAGTCAGCGCCTTCTTGGCACGCAGGATCGGCAGCGGGCAGTTCAGGCCGGACGCATCCAGTTCATCGTCGAAATTCGCCATTATCAGGGTACTCCTCTCTTTACAAGTACATCATTGTGGTACGGAAATCAGTGGTGCTCGAATTTTTGAGTGTGCACTTATAAGGTAAGTACCCTGTAAACGCAAGCCCGAGCGTATCACCGAACAGCGTCGCAGACGCGGCGCATCAACCCACAGCGCGCCCTGCTTCCGGGCTAACCACCTGATTTCCCTGGCGGACCCAATCGATGATTCCACCACGCAGGTTGAGGATACGCTGTGCATTCCCACCGCGCCCCGCAAGGAACATGCAGGCCTGGGCGGAACGCGCGCCACTCCGGCAATAGATGACCAGCGGCCGGTCACCTGCGAGCAGGGTATCCGCCTGCAGCGGCAGCAGATGCAGGGGCAGCGGCTCGCTGCCCGGGATGATCCCCTGCGCCATCTCCGCGGGGGAACGGACATCGATCAGCCGAACCGCCTGCGGATTCTCGGCCAGGGTCTCTGCCAGGGTCTGACTGTCGATCTCGTTGACTGTATACATATCCATCCTTTTTATTGCCTCTACTCGATATTAACCCGGCGACTAAATATGCCGTGTTCAGCCGCCGTGTGCCTGCCTGCGGCAAGGCATCGAAACGCCGCCGTAGCATGCCTACGGCAAGGTTCGATAACGCCGTCCGCAGACAGGCACACGGCGGCCGAACCCATTGAATCATGGAATGACCGGGGCTTCAGGCCTGTCCCGGTCCGGCGTTCCGGCCCTTGACAAGGAGACCGACCCTTGCCGGCGGGCCGCGCCTTGTCCCGGAACAGGCCTGAAGTCCTGAACTCGGCATATTTAGTTGCCGGGTTAATAAAAGCCATGCCCAAGGTATATTAGAATCCAATAATATTGTTTGCCGACCTTGCCTTCAACCCCTGCGCCATAGGTCGCCCCGGGGATTCGCCGCGCGGGCCAGGCAGCCTGCCCCACGCTGGCGCGGGCAGAAGCGTCCCGTCTGGCCATGGAACGAAGACTCCCGTATGGTGGTCACAGAGTACGAACGCAGTCGTTCGGCAATGGATCGTCATGCCGTGAGAACCCCTCAGCGCATCCGCACCACCCTGGCCATCCTGTGCCTGGCCACCAGCCTGTCCGTCCCGGCCGCCCCCATCGTTCTGCCGGAGATCGGCGATCCTGCCGGCGCCACGGTATCGCCGGAACAGGAACGCGCCCTGGGCGAGGTGTTCATGCGCCAGCTGCGCCTCAGCGTGGCCTTCGTCGAGGACCCGGAGATCACCAGCTACGTCCAGGCGCTCGGCAGCCGGCTGGCCGCGGCCGGCGACGGGGCCGCTCAACCCTTCACCTTCTTCGTGGTCAAGGACGACGCCATCAACGCCTTCGCAGGGCCTGGTGGCTACATCGGCATCCACTCCGGTCTGATCCTGGCGGCCCGCAACGAAAGCGAGCTGGCCGCGGTCATGGCCCACGAGATCGCCCACGTCACCCAGCGCCACCTGGCCCGCGCCTACGACAGCGCCAGCCGCATGAGCCTGCCCACGGCGGCCGCCATCCTGGCCGCCATCCTCATCGGCACCCAGAACAGCGAGGCCGGCATGGCCGCCCTGATGTCGGCCCAGGCCGGCAGCCTGCAGCAGCAGATCGACTTCACCCGCAGTAACGAGAAGGAGGCCGACCACATCGGCATGCAGACCCTGCAGCAGGCCGGCTTCGATCCACTGGGCATGCCGGCCTTCTTCGAACGGCTGCAGCAGTTCACCCGTTATTACGGCAACCGCCCGCCACCCTTCCTCAGCACCCACCCGGTCACCTCGGAACGCATCTCCGATGCCCTGTCACGCGCCGACCAGATGCCGGCGGCACAGGCTCGCAACAGCCTGGCTTTCCACCTCACCCAGGCCAAGCTGCGGGTACTCGACGCCCGCGACCCGCAACAGCTGCTGAGCTATTTCCGGGAACCGGACCGGCCGATGCCGGCCGCCGCCCGGCGCTATGGCCTGGCCCTGGCCGCATTGCGGCTTGGCCGGAACGAACAGGCCCTGCAGATCCTCTCCAGCCTGCGCAAGGCCGACCCGGACCGGATCGCCTACCGCACCGCCTACAGCCAGGCCCTGCGCCAGAGTCACCGCGACGATGAGGCCCTGGCAGAGCTGGACCGTCTGCTCAAGATCTACCCCGACAACCTGACGGTGATCCGCGTCTATGCCGAGGCCCTGGTCGGAACCCGTCACTTCCGGCAGGCCCGGGAACTCCTGACATCCCGCCTGCGGGACGGCGAAACCCGCGACCCGAGCCTCTACGCCCTGCTCGCCCGGGCCGAGACCGGGCTGGGCGCCGTCGCCGAGGCCCATGCCGCCATGGCCGAGTACTACTACCTGCAGGGCCAGACAAGAACTGCCATCGAGCAACTGACCCTGGCGCTGAAGCAGGACGATCTGGACTTCTACCAGGTGTCACGGGTCGAATCGCGGCTCCGGCAGCTCAAGCAGGAGGCGCTCGCCGACCAGGAGGAGCACGGCGACACCCGGCATACCCCCTGAAACACGCCCTCCAGCCGTCAGGCGCAAGAGACGGAATAAATCGACAACCCCCGACGTCATAACAGACAGCGGTTGCATCGACCCGCAACCCGCAACTGAAATACCGGCTACTGCCATCTGAACAGCCGGAGAGAGGGCAGCCCTGGTACGTCGGAAAACCGACGATTTGTTTTTTGACTCAGGCATGGTGCGGGACTATATTCCGGTGATGTCGAGCATCCATCTGATAAAGCGACGCGTTTCGGCATACCCGGACAATTCCCACAAAAAGACAGCAGCCATCCGTTGAATAACCAACCCACTGAGGAGGCACCGATGCGGCAACGTTCTAGCATCATCTCGACAGCCGCTTCCGTAGCAGTCATGCTCGGAAGCCTGGCACTCGCTCCGACAGTCAGCGCAGCCGAAGCCGGCGGCGCGAAGTCTGTCATCGAACAAGGCAAGGAGATCGCGTTCAACCGCAAGAAGGGCAACTGCCTGGCCTGCCACCAGATCGCCGGCGGCAAGCTGCCCGGCAACATCGGCCCGCCGCTGGTAGCCATGCAGGCCCGCTTCCCGGACAAGGCCAAGCTTCGCGCCCAGATCTGGGATCCGACCAAGAGAAACCCGAACACCATCATGCCGCCGTTCGGCCGGCACAAGATCCTGTCGGAGAGTGAAATCGACAAGGTCGTGGAATTCATCCATTCGCTGTAAGCGATCAACCGTTTCGCTGGGAGAAACATCAAGTGACTAACATGAAACGCAGAACGTTACTGAAGGGCACTCTCGCTGCCGGCGCCGTCAGCATTGCAGCAGGCAGCGGTCTGCTGACGCCCCGCACCGTCATGGCTGCCTGGCCCAAGGACGCTTTCACCGCCACTTCCGTCGATGCCGCACTGAACGCACTGTTCGGCAGCAGCGCACTGGAGGGCAGTGACAAGATCAAGATCAAGGCGCCGGACATCGCCGAGAACGGTGCCGTGGTGCCGGTCTCCGTCAGCACCAGCATCGATGGCATCGAATCGATCAGCATCGTTGCCGAGAAGAACGCCAACCCCCTGACCTCGTCCTACACCCTGGGGCCGGGCACCGCGGGCTACATCGCCACCCGCATCAAGATGGGCAAGACTTCCAGCGTGATCGCTGTGGTCAAGGCCGGCGGCAAGCTGTACAGCACCGGCAAGGAAGTCAAGGTCACCATCGGCGGCTGCGGCGGCTAGGCCCTGCGCGCCAATCACGAAATCCTGGATCCAGTTTCAAAGAGGACGAGAAGACATGGCTAACACGATCAAGATTCGTGCAAAGCTGTCCAAGGGCGTTACCACGGTGAAGGCTCTCATCAGCCACCCGATGGAAACCGGACAGCGCAAAGACAAGAGCACCGGAAAACTGATTCCGGCCCACTTCATTCAGGAGGTGGTTTGCGAACACAACGGCAACGCGGTACTGACCGCGGAATGGGGTCCGGCCATCTCCAAGAACCCCTACCTGTCGTTCCGCTTCAAGGGGGCCAGCAACGGTGACATCCTGAAACTGCGCTGGGTGGATAACAAGGGCAAAAGCGACTCCATCGAGACCAAGATCATCGAAGTCGAATAAGAGCCTGGTTCACGCCGATCGGCGTGAACCTGCCCACTATCAGAGGAGGCAATATTCCATGAAGAAACTCCTGAGCATCGTCGCGGTACTCGGCCTGGTGGCCAGCATGCCGCAGACGGCCAGCGCCACCCCACAGGAAGACCTGAAGGCCTTCCGCGCCTATTACCAGCAACGCTTCCCGAACATTCCGTTCGAGGACTATGTCAACGGCGTCTACGCCGTGGACGCTGCATCGCGCGCGCAGTGGGAATCGATCGAGGACTTCCCGCCCTACGAGCTCGATATCGACAAGGGCAAGAAGCTGTTCAATACGCCATTCAAGAACGGCAAGACCTACGCCAGCTGCTTCGAGAACGAGGGTATCGGCATCCGCCAGAACTACCCCTACTTCGACACCGCCAGTGGCAAGGTGGTCACCCTGGAGAGCGCCATCAACGACTGCCGGGTGAAGAACGGCGAAAAGCCGCTGAAGTGGAAGAAAGGCGCGATCGCCCAGATCTCCGCCTACATGGCCTACACCTCGCGTGGCAAGAAGATGAACATCAAGGTGCCGAACGATCCCCGGGCAATCGCCGCCTATGAGCGTGGCAAGCACCACTTCTATGCCAAGCGTGGCCAGCTGAACATGTCCTGCGCGGACTGCCACCAGTACAACGCCGGCAACCGCATCCGTGCCGATATCCTCAGCCCGGCACTGGGCCACGTGACGCACTTCCCGGTCTACCGTTCCAAGTGGGGCAGTCTCGGCACCCTGCACCGCCGCTACGGAGGCTGCAACAAGCAGGTCCGTGCCAAGCCCTACAAGGCCCAGAGCGACGAGTACCGGGCTCTCGAGTACTTCCACTCCTACATGAGCAACGGGCTGCCGGTCAACGGCCCGGGCGCCCGCAAATAGGCGTCGCACGCTGTCGAAACCCGGTCTGGGCAGCCAGACCGGGTTTTTTGTTTCCGCACGTGCGACCTGCCCAGGGAATATCCAGACGTCCCGCCGCGTCTGTATTCAGCATGTAATGGAGCAAATGGACTACCCTACTCTCTGCCGTCTTTCCTGGAGGATTACCCATGACCATATCGCGCCGTGAATTCTTGCAGATGCTTGCCGTCGCCAGCGCTTCCGGCATCTATCTCGCAGGGTGCGAATCCGGTTTCCAGACCCAGAAGCTGCCGACCGGCATCAAGCCCAACAAGATGTCGAGCACACTCTATGAGATCCCCAGCTTCGGCAATGTCTCGCTGCTGCACTACACGGACTGTCATGCCCAGCTGATGCCCATCTATTTCCGCGAGCCGAGCATCAATCTCGGCATCGGCAGCATGCGCGGCCGGCCGCCCCACCTGGTCGGCAAGCATTTCCTGAAAAAATACGGAATCCAGGCCGGCACTCCCGAGGCCTACGCCTTCACCTACATCGATTTCGTCGAGGCAGCGCGCAAGTTCGGCAAGGTTGGCGGCTTCGCCCATCTGGCCAGTCTGGTCAAGAAGATCCGTGCCCAGCGCCCGGGCTCGGTGCTGCTGGACGGTGGCGACACCTGGCAGGGCTCGGCCACCTCGCTGTGGACCAACGCCCAGGACATGGTCGACGCCCAGTTGCTGCTCGGCGTCGACGTGATGACGCCGCACTGGGAGATGACCTTCGGCGCCGAGCGGGTCAGCGAGATCATCGAGAAGGACTTCAAGGACAAGATCGACTTCGTTGCCCAGAACATCGTCGACAAGGACTGGGGCGAGCAGGTCTTCAAGCCCTACGTGATCCGCGAGATCAACGGCGTGCCGACCGCCATCATCGGCCAGGCCTTTCCCTACACCCCGATCGCCAACCCCCGCTACATGATCCCGGACTGGAGCTTCGGCATCCGCGACGAGCACATGCAGGAGATGGTCGACAAGGCCCGTGGCGAGGGCGCCCAGGTCGTGGTGGTACTGTCGCACAACGGCATGGACGTCGACCTGAAGATGGCCAGCCGGGTAACCGGCATCGATGCCATCATGGGCGGCCACACCCACGACGCCATTCCGCAGCCGGTTCTGGTCGACAATGCCGGCGGCAAAACCCTGGTCACCAATGCCGGCTCCAACGGCAAGTACCTGGCGGTGCTCGACCTCGATGTCAGGGACGGCAAGGTCCGCGACTACCGCTACCACCTGCTGCCGGTGTTCGCCAACATGCTGGAGCCCGATCCGCAGATGGCCGCCTATGTCGACAAGGTCCGCGCCCCGTACAAGGACAAGCTGAACGAGGAACTGGCGACCACCGACACCCTGCTCTACCGCCGCGGCAACTTCAACGGCACCTTCGACCAACTGATCTGCGACGCGCTGATCGAGGAAATGGGCGCCGAGATCTCCCTCTCGCCCGGCTTCCGCTGGGGCGTCAGCCTGTTGCCCGGCTCGCCCATCACCTTCGAAGACGTAATGACCCAGACCGCCATCACCTACCCCTCGGTGACGCTCAACAACATGAGCGGCACGCGGATCAAGGAGGTGCTGGAGGACGTCGCCGACAACCTGTTCAACGAGGATCCCTACTACCAGCAGGGTGGCGACATGGTACGGGTCGGCGGCCTCAAGTACGAGATCGACCCCACCGCCCGCATCGGCAAGCGGATCACCCACATGGAACTGAACGGCAAGCCGATCGAGGCCAACAAGGAATACGTGGTCGCCGGCTGGGCCAGCGTTGCGCAGCCCCTGGACACCCGTCCCGTATGGGACGTGGTGGCGAACTACCTGCGCAGCAAGAAGACCGTGAACATTACCGAACTGAATGTTCCGAAGCTGAAGAACGTGGAAGGCAACCCGGGCCTCGCCCTGGCCTGAACCGCCTCCCCACTCCCCTGACGGCCGCCTTGCGCGGCCGTTTTTCTTTCCTCTCTTTTGCATGCCCATGCACCGCTGGCGCAGCCGCTGACCCGGAGCAGAAACGGAGGCAATCCGGCCACGCTCCCGAAGGCGCGCACACAATCGTGGCCACCAGAATTCGCCATGACATACACTGACTTAAATCAATTCTGCCTTGCGTGATCCAGGTCAAATCCATCACCGGGACAACTCAAGAAAACCGCCCCGAGAACGATAACCCTGACGAGTCCTGCCTACCCTGCCTGCAATGATCCGCTCGACGGAGGAAACCATGTTTCACAGCATTAAAGCCAAGATCCTGATACTGGGTCTTGCCCCCCTCATCCTGGCCCTGACATTTGCTGCCATGCAGGTGTTCGACCGCTACCGTCTGGCCCAAGAGATGGAAGCCTTCGCCCCCGTCACCGATCTGGGCATCCGGATTGGCAGCCTGCTCCACGAAACCCAGAAGGAACGCGGCGCCTCGGCCGGCTATCTCGCCAAGGGTTCCCAGGCATTCCTGGAAACCATGCGCAAGCAGCGCCAGTTGACGGATGAGAAACGCCACCAGCTACTGCAATTCCTTGGTGGCTTTTCCAGTGCAGGCTACGGGGAGGACTTCGCCAACAGCCTGCAGCAGGCCCTGGCGGCACTGCAAAGCATCGACGCTTTCCGCACCCGGGTCGACCAGCATACGCTCGACCTCGAGGAGGAACTGGAATTCTATACCCACATCAACCGCCTGTTGCTCGATGTAGTACGTTTCGCCGCCTATGCCGTGGATGAACAGGAGATCAACCACCACTATTCCGCCTACGAGAATTTCATGCAGGCCAAGGAGCGGGAAGGCGTCATCCGCGCCGTGCTCAGCGCCGCCTTTGGCCAGAATCATTTTGCTGGGAATACGGGCAGCTACTTCATACGCCTTCTCGAGGCGCAATCCATCTATCTTGCAAAATTCACCTCTCTGGCCTCCCCCGCGCAGCGCGAATTCTATGCGCAGACCCTCTCCGATCCCCGTGTTGCCGAGGTCACGCGCATGGTTGCCGTAGCGAGCAAATACATCGACCAGAGACTGTCTGCCACCACTCCGCAGGCCATGACCGGCTTCGGCATCGACTCCAAGTACTGGTTCGACACCATCACCCACAAGATCAATCTTCTGAAAAAGGTCGAGGACCGACTGGCCGGCGACCTGCAGGCGGCCATGACAGGCAAGCAGCAGCAGGCCTGGCATGACCTGCAACTGCTCGTCTCCATCGCCCTGGCCTCGGTCGGCATCATCCTGGCCGCTCTCTGGTTCGTGGGCCGCAGCATCTCCCTGCCACTGCTGCAGGCGACCGGCTTTGCCAAGCGCGTCGCCAATGGCGACCTCAGCGGTCACATCGAGACTCACAGCCAGGACGAGATCGGCCATCTGTGCGAGGCCCTGAACTACATGCGCTCGAACCTGCGCACCATGATCCACAACCTGTCGGACACGGCCGTGGCCCTGACCACGAAATCGGGCAACATCAACGACAGCGTCAGCTTGCTCGCCGACAGCATGCAGCGCCAACACATAGAAACCGACCAGGTGGCGACGGCGATGAACGAGATGGCCGCCACCGTGCAGGACGTGGCGAGGAATGCCGAGGAAGGCGCCCGGGCCACCCACAGCGCCCATCAGGAAACCAAGAAGGGCCAGGCCATCGTCGCCCAGGTAGCCGATACCGTCCACAAACTGGCTGACGACGTACGGCATTCGTCCGGCGTCATCCAGGAACTCTCAGAGAAGAGCCGCAACATCGGCACCATCATCGAAACCATCAGCGGCATCGCCGAGCAGACCAACCTGCTGGCCCTCAACGCCGCCATCGAGGCGGCCCGGGCTGGCGAGCACGGACGCGGCTTCGCCGTGGTGGCCGACGAGGTCCGCTCCCTGGCCAACCGCACCCAGGATGCGACCCAGGAGATCAACAGCGTGATCGAAGAACTCTGCAGCGGCGTCGAACAGGCGGTCACAGCCATGGATGTCGGCCGCAGCCGCGCCGAGGCTGCCGTTGCCGAAGCGGGCAGTGCCCGGGACTCGCTGAGCGAGATCGACCACGCCGTCGACTCCATCGACAGCATGACCACCCAGATCGCAACCGCAGCCAGCGAACAGGGTGCGGTCGCCGAGGAAATGAACCGCAACGTGGTCGCCATCGCCGACCTCGCGGACAAGACCCTGGGCGAAAGCCAGGAGATCAGGCAGATCGGCGACCAGCTGGTCAGGATCGCCGATGATCTGATGGACAAGTTCCACGAGTTCAAGATCGAGGACGAGGCCTAGCCCGCATATTGCACGAAGGCGGCCTTGAATGCGTAATTTTTCCGGTATTTATCAAGGCAGTAATTCCCTCTGCGAGCAATTGTGCCCTGTTACAGTTTGTGCCTATTCGAGTTCAGACCAAATCTGGCGTCGCATTTTGCCCGATCCCCCTTGAACCCTAGCTACGGCTATGTTTCGGGGGCGATCGAACAAATTGCTTGGCCAGATTCGCCCTGAAACTCGAATCCTTCGTGCAATATGCGGGCTAGGCCGCCGGCTGACCACAATCCGGCCCGCCCCGGCCCAATGCAGGGCAGACGGGCCGGGCACCCCACCCTTCCCTGCTGACCCTCATGCCTGGGCAAGAACGGCAGACGTCACCGCCGTTAAGGTAACGGCCGCCAGCCCGCGACGCCTCGCCAATCCGCTAAAAAATCTCATCTTTGCTTCTGCAGGCGCTCTCTCGTAATTCCAATTTCCTATCCACCCGCGATGAACCATAGTGAGATCTAGCCCGGCGGCAATGTAGCGCAGCGAAATTGCTGTCCAGTGGAGTGCCTTGTATGTACTTTTATATACATGCCACACCACACTCCATAAAATACTGAAAGACTGGGTTATAGAAATCAGGTTTTCTAGTTCTATCTGATTCATCACCTTCTGGTATAAATATAACCATGCCTTGTCTTGCCCTTGTCAATAAAACTCGATAAGCATTTAATAGGTACCGCCTCCTAATTTCGTCATTAATGTTCTGCCATTCGGTGCCGCGAAAGCTCTTAAATTCCCAGTAGTCATCAAGTTTTCTTAAATTGGCATCCCATGCCACACAGGCCCAATCAAGTTCGAGTCCTTGGATATCGAATTCAGTTGCAACGTCTTCAAGAAATCCGGCCGAACGAATATCACTCCTATCATTTAAGAACCATGTTTTTGGGTCAATAGCGGATTTCACATGTATACCATATGGTCTTAACCTATATGCACCTGACGAAGCGATAATACCCAGGCCCTCACCACCACGAGCCTGCGACCTCAACCATTTTTTCGCATCATCAATATTTCGCGTTACCACAATAGGATAATCGTCCTTTAGTTGCGCGTATATTGTACGGGCCTCCAGAGTATTACCATCTAGGAAAGCTTTAACGAAAGCAGCCAACTTCTCTGAGCGATAGGACCTGACTGATACCGATAGATGAAGTTCATCTCTTACTGTTAGTTGATTATCATTCAACGAGGAGTATATGTTTTCCCCATTTGTGTACTCTTGATCTGTGAGTTTCTTTGAAACATAAACATCCCAATGCGGGTAATCTCTTTGAATTGCCGAAAACCATTCAGACAAACCGGCTTCACCAGTATTTATTTCCTGACCACCTCCAATTAAGCAAATAATAGTTGCCCAATCACTATGCCGATCTAGCACGCTAATAAGGAATTCTGGTTCTGACATATCAAAACCTTGGATACCTTTTTTTCGAGCCATAAAAGATCTTGTTTGCTCTAATGTCCATGCACGTTGCGCCTCATCGAACACCGCTACACGCTCTATAGGGGGCTTGTCATTTTGAAGTGCATCATCTCTGAAATGGTGAATATTCTGAATAAATGCTTTCGTTTTCGTTAAAGCCTGGTTTTTGCTTATTTGCTGAGCTGTGCCTTTTTTTTCAGCCACTTCATTTCTGGCCAGAGCTTCTTGAAGCACTTCAACAAGGGGGCCATTGCCGGAGAGAAATACCGCATGCTCACCTTCGTCAACGTTGTGGCGTTCGTTCGCAATATTGAGACCCGCTAGCGTCTTTCCGGCACCGGGCACCCCTGTAATGAAACAAATTGATTTTCTATTATTTTCCTTAGATGAATTTATAATTTCATTTATCGTGTCTGAAGTGACTCCAAGATTGATAGCTCCTGAATCTGACCTGGATATCTCTTTGACATTGTGACCTTTATATAAAGCCTGGGCCGCTTCAATGATGGTGGGTGTTGGCTTGTATATCGACTCAATCCATTGAACGGGATCTAAATGTTTATCTTCATTGATTTCAGCTGAGATTAACTTTATATGTGAGACAAAATTACTCTGGTTTGATCTTACAGGTGAGAAGACACGATCGGGGTACGATTGAATTTCCAGTTCACAATCAAATGCTTCAGTTGCAACAACTATGGGAACAATGGCTCGACTGTGACTCTCCTCATGGAAATTTTTTAAGTCTACCGCATAGTCCAAGCTTTGTTCTATGGCAGAATTGGTATAACTCTTTTCCCCGACTTTAAATTCAAGGACAAAAATCACGCCTTGATAAAGAAGAACAATATCTACACGCTTCCCCATTCTTGGAATTGCATACTCAAATGCAAGGTAACAGCCTGGCAATTCCGTTAGTGTGTTTTTAAGTATATGGACTTGATATATCCATGCATTTCTCTGTAAATCTTCAAGTGCAAATTGATGATTCCGAGTTAACTCGCCAAGGATCAAGTCATCTCGATCATTCTGAAATTTCTCTAATGTGGCGGAGTAATATGCTCGACTCATCTTATTTATTTTGCTTTATTGCACATAACGGTGTACTTCAGCCGCGCGTTTTTTGCGTCGGCTGGAAGCGCTGGTTATCGGTCATCTCTGTCACGCTAATAGCCGGGCCGACGCCTCTGGTTAGCTACTGCAATAATCCATAACCTGTTATTTTCAGAATCATATATGACAGAGAACGGAAATCGTACTAATACATCCCTACGGAAAACTTCATCAATTGGCGTGCAAATGGCAGGATGCGATCCTATAAGCGCGGTTATTCGCTTCACCTCGGATATAAATCCTTCACCAAGTCCGGGAACTTCATTTTCGTAAAAGTCCGCTGCAGCCAGAAATTCCACGCTTGCTTCTGGGTGGAATTCGATATTCATTTATTCAGGCGATTCCTCGAATTTTTAAAAACGTCCCGGGATGATATACCTTCAACAACGCCATCCTTTAGCTCACGAAATCTTCTCTGTGCTTCCTCTAGCCAGGCTTTCTCAACTTCCGGGTCACGTTCACCATCTAGATCCGCTACAAGATCCCTCAACAAATGATTTCGATCATCATCGCTCAAGGAGCGGATTTCACGTTCTAACTCTTCGACTGTTTTTACCATGTCACTCACCTTAATCGTCAGGTGGCATAATATTACTCCGAACTTCCTTTTGACCGATAACGTTGTGCGCCAGCGGCCGAGCGTAAACGAGGCCCGATCCCCGCAGGGGCGAACTGGGCGCAATTGTTACTAAGAGGTGCTTTTGGCTGACAATGGAAAACGCTCTGGGTGTTCGATAATCTCTTCAGTTAAGTCGACATCCAAATCGGGCCAATAGAAATGACCAGGCGACACCTCTTCTACTTTTAGTACAGATGATAATTTTTGATCTTTGAACCAAGGGAATTGATCGTATGGAATAAACAATTCCTTACCATGCGCAAGAATCCACAAGCCATGGAACGAAATATTTGTTACTTCAACGGCTGAAGTGTTTTTGCCATGTGCTAACGAGCTCATCGTAATGAACCTCTATCAATGATTCGATTTCCTTCAGCTGCTTTCTGCTGAACTGATAATTCCTGGCCAATTCTATCTCTGGACTTAGCCAGAACTTTGCCTCCCCTTCCCCAGATATGATGTGAACATGCATTCTCTCTTCTTCTTTCGAGAAAAAGTGAACCGCCCCGGGTTTACCGGAGACTCTATTTCTTGAGAGGATAGAGTCATGAAGAAGAGTACGAGATATTCCCCGGAAGTGCGGGAACGGGCGGTTCGCATGGTGTTCGAGCACCAGGGTGAACATGATTCACAGTGGGCGGCGATGGCCTCCGTTGCGGCCAAGATTGGCTGTACGCCGGAGACGCTTCGGAAATGGGTGAGACAGGCGGAGCGTGACCAGGGACTGCGAGAGGGCCTGACGACCTCGGAACGTGAGCGGCTCAAGGCGCTGGAGCGGGAGAACCGGGAGCTGAAGCGGGCCAACGAGATACTGAAGACGGCGTCGGCTTTTTTCGCCCAGGCGGAGCTCGACCGCAAGCTGAGGAGATGATCGCCTACATCGACGATCACAAGGATCGCTACGGGGTCGAGCCGATCTGCGCGGTATTGCCGATTGCCCCGTCGACCTACTACGAACACAAGGCCCGTGAGGCCGACCCGGAACGGCTACCGCCGCGTGTGAAGCGCGACCAGGCACTGTCCGATGAGGTCCGGCGGGTCTGGGAAGAGAATTTCCAGGTGTACGGTGCCAGGAAGGTCTGGCGTCAGTTGAACCGGGAGGGGTTCGCGGTGGCACGCTGCACGGTGGAGCGTCTGATGCGGTCGCAGGGGCTGCGTGGCGTGGTACGTGGGCGCCGCTGCCGGACGACGGTCGGCGATGAGGCGGCGGACCGTCCGCTGGACCGGGTGAACCGGCAGTTTACGGCGACGCGGCCGAACCAGTTGTGGGTGGCGGATATCACCTTCGTGGCAACCTGGGCGGGCTTTGTCTATGTGGCGTTCGTAGTGGACGTCTACGCCCGCCGGATCGTCGGCTGGCGCGTGTCGCGCTCGCTCCGGACGGACCTGGTGCTGGATGCGCTGGAGCAGGCGCTGTGGTCTCGCCGGGACACGGAGGGTCTAGTGCATCACAGCGACCGGGGTTGCCAGTACCTGTCGGTGCGCTATACGGAGCGATTGGCCGAGGCAGGTATTGAAGCCTCTGTCGGCAGCCGGGGTGACTCATACGACAACGCTTTGGCGGAAACGATCAATGGCCTGTACAAGGCCGAGGTTATCTACCGGCGGGGTCCCTGGAAGAACATGGAGGCGGTCGAGTACGCGACCCTGGAGTGGGTGGACTGGTTCAACCACCGGCGGCTGCTGGAGCCGATCGGCAATGTACCACCGGCGGAATTGGAAGCGGCGTATTATCGCCACCAGCAAGAGTCGGCCAAGGCGGCCTGACTCAAACAAAATAGTCTCCGGAATATCCGGGGCGGTTCAAAGAAGAATCTGTAACCTTTCTCCTTGAAAACGGTTGGACTCATGATTTTTTTATGCCGAACTATTAGTAGACGGCTCTCGCCGTATATCAAGAAACGCACGGCGAGCGCCGCATTGATAGCCAGTACCGGGTAATAGACGGCGGCTGCCGCCTATCACGGTTTCCAAGGACTCGCCATATTCCCTTATCTATTTGATGCTTTTATATAAAAACCACCAATCTTGCAAGCCTCCGGGTTGAGCGGCGCATGCGGTGACATCAGATTTCCAGCAATAGTGCGGGTGGCGCCGTATATCCATCTGCTTTGGCCCGTTTGATACGGCGCACTAACTCAGTGAAAAACATGGGATTATATGCTCTCGCCGTGCTATCCGGTCTGATATCACGGCGTATTTTCTGAATCGCCTCTGTTGATATCTGTTCTATACTGTATAGAATAACAGTATATGTTGTTTCAGGGAGGAAACAGCCAATGACGGGGATTCGCCTTCTCGATCAGGTGCGGAATACCATCCGCGCCCTTCATTACAGCCGCAAGACGGAACAGGCGTATTGTTATTGGATACGCCACTACATTCGTTTTCATCAATACCGACACCCGATCTCGCTGTGCAATAGGGATGTTGCCCGCTTTCTTTCCCACCTTGCACTTGAACGGCGGCTTTCGGTGACGAGTCAGCATCAGGCCTTCAATGCCCTGGTCTTTCTCTATGCCGAGGTGTTGGGGAAGCCTTTGGGGAAGGCTGATGGGTGGGTCAGGGAAAGCTGCAGCGTGTTGGGGCACGGGTAATCGCGGCCTGGTGGCCGCTCCTACGTAGCTTCACCCTGAAAATCCCTGGTGCAATATCGGGGTTAACCTGGGCTTGCTTGGGGGCTGACGGAACCTTCAGTGATGTGCCGCCAGCAATGCCTTGAGTTCCGGGACGCAGGAACCGCAATTGGTACCGGCTTTCAGCACCTCCCCGATCTCTTCCACGCTGCTCAGCTTCTGTTCCTGTATGGCTTCGATCAGGGTATTGACGCCGACCCCGAAGCAGGCACAGACGACGTGCCCGGCATCCTTCTGGCCGGCGGCGGGCTTGCCAGTGAGCAGGCTGGTGCGCTCGGCATCGTTCAGGGGGCCCTGCTCGAACAGTTGCGACAGCCAGTCACGCGACGGCAACTCGATGTCCGGACCGATGAAGATGCAGCTCTCCAGCCGGCCGTCCACCAGGCGCGCGGCGCGGTAGCGGTTGGCGGCGGTATCGAAGTATTCCAGCCAGTCCACCTCTCTGTCCTGGCTGCACAGCAGCACGCGGGCCTGGCGCGCCCAGTCTTCCGGCGCCTGGTCGCCGGCGATCTCGTAACGCCACATGCCCTGCCCTTTGGCGCAGACCCAGTAGGCAAGGTGAATGGTTCCGCAGGAGCCAGAGAAGGCGCCCTGGGGTACGGCGTCGTGCAGTTCCAGCCGGCGGCGCGAGAGGATGAAGCCGTACCAGGCCAGGTCGCGTGGCTCGATGGCCACCGGCGTGTGCTTGAACTCGGGCTGGCCCGAGACGGGGTCGGTAGCCGGGTTCACCAGGCAGTCGACGCTGGGCACACTGGAGAACTGCAGGTTCCAGTGCATGGGCACGAACACGCTGCCCGGCTGCTGGGCATCGCTGACGCGCGCCCGCACGCTGATCTCGCCCCAGCGGCTGCGCAGCCGCACCAGGCCGTTGTCGCTGATGCCATAACGCGCGGCGTCGTGCGGATGCAGCTCGGCATAGGGTTCGACGATGTGGCCGGACAGGCGCGGCGACTTGCCGGTGCGGGTCATGGTGTGCCAGTGGTCGCGCACCCGGCCGGTGTTGAGCACCAGCGGGTAGTCGGCGTCGGTGGCGTGCTCGGGCCGGCGTTCGCCCACCGCCACCAGCCGCGCGCGACCGCTGGGGGTATGGAAGCGCCCGTCGCCGAACAGGCGCGCCGTGCCGTCAGGCGTGTTGGCCGTCACCGGCCATTGAATGGGCTGCAGGTGATCATAGGCCTCGTCGCCGAGTCCGGCCAGGGCGCTGATGTCGAAATCCCTCGCGCCGTCGTTCTCGAAACCGGACAGGGCCGCATGCTCGCGCCACACCTCCGCCACCGTGCGGTAGTCAAAGGCCTGCTCGAAGCCCATGCGCCGCGCCGCCTCGCTGACGATCCACCAGTCGGGACGGGCTTCGCCCGCCGCGGACAGGAAGGCGCGCTGGCGCGAGATGCGTCGCTCGGAGTTGGTGACCGTGCCTTCCTTCTCGCCCCAGCCCAGCGCGGGCAGCAGCACGTCGGCATAGGCGGTGGTGTCGGTGCGTTCCACGCAGTCCGACACTACCAGGAACTCGCAGGCCTCGAGCGCTGCACGCACGCGGTTGCTGTCGGGCAGGCTCACCGCCGGGTTGGTGGCCATGATCCACAGCGCCTTCACCCGACCTTCGGCCACCGCCTGGAACAGCTCCACCGCCTTCAGGCCGGGGCGTTCGGCGATGCGTGGCGAGTCCCAGAAACGCTGCACCCGATCACGGTGAGCGGGATCTTCGATGTCCATGTGCGCGGCAAGCTGGTTGGCCAGGCCGCCCACCTCACGCCCGCCCATGGCGTTGGGCTGGCCGGTAAGGGAGAAGGGTCCCATGCCGGGGCGGCCGATGCGCCCGGTGGCAAGGTGGCAGTTGAGGATGGCGTTGACCTTGTCGGTGCCATAGGAGAACTGGTTGATGCCCTGCGAGAACACCGTCACCACCCGCTCGGTGCGGG
The DNA here is from genome assembly GCF_030406045.1 of Thiohalobacter sp. IOR34. Taxonomy (GTDB): domain Bacteria; phylum Pseudomonadota; class Gammaproteobacteria; order Thiohalobacterales; family Thiohalobacteraceae. Next base: position 736,487 of record NZ_CP128988.1, on the reverse strand, counting down.
CGAACAGGCGGTAGAATTCGCGCAACTGCTCCGTGGGCAGGCCACAGTCGCGCGCCACCTGGTCGGGATCGCCCGCCTGTTCGCGGGCGGCGGCCAGGGCCTCGGCCGCGCCCTCGGTGCAGCGCTCGACGAACAGGCGGTTGACCTCGCCGGCCCGTTCCAGCCAGGCCAGCAGGCCGTTGAACAGGGTGAGGTCGCTGCCGGGACGCAGCGCCAGGTGCAAATCGGCGATGTCGCAGCTCGACGTGCGGCGCGGGTCGATGACCACCACCATCAGGTCCGGGTTGTCCTGCTTTGCCCTGCGGATGCGCTGGAACAGCACCGGGTGGCACCAGGCGGTGTTGGAGCCGGCCAGCACGATCAGCTTGGCCCGCTCCAGGTCCTCGTAGCTGCAGGGCACGCTGTCGCTGCCGAAGGCGCGCCTGTGGCCGGCCACCGCCGAGGACATGCACAGCCTGGAGTTGGTGTCGATGTTGGCCGAGCCGATGAAGCCCTTCATCAGCTTGTTGGCCACGTAGTAGTCCTCGGTGAGCAACTGGCCGGAGACGTAGAAGGCCACCGCGTCCGGCCCGTGGGTCTCGATGATGCGCCTGAATTCGCCCGCCACCCGGTCCAGCGCCCTCCCCCAGTCGCTGCGCTCACCATCCAGCATCGGATACAGCAGCCGGTTGTCGGGGCCGAGCGTCTCGCCCAGCGCGGCGCCCTTGGAGCACAGCCGGCCGAGGTTGGCGGGATGCTCGGGGTCGCCGCGCACGCTGACGTTCATGGCCTCGTCCACCGAGACCAGGACGCCGCAGCCAACGCCGCAGTAGGGGCAGGTGGTCTTTATTTCGCTGGAAGACATCGGATCATTATACGGAGCGCAGCGGGGTGTTCCTGCAGGTTGCCACAGGTTCCGCATGTTGCGGGTATCGCGGCCTGGTGACCGCTCCTACGGGCAACCCACGCCCCTGTGCTCCGCGGCTGTCAGCGGTTCGGACAGCCTTGGTCCGGACTCAGCGCGAGAAAGATCACGCCGTCCTCGACCCGTACCGGGAAACGTGCCGCGCAGCCCTCGTCGGGGGCCACGGCCTCGCCGGTCTCCAGGCTGATCTTCCAGTCGTGCAGCGGGCAGGCGACCTTGTGGTCGTGCACGATGCCCTGCGACAGCGGCCCGCCCTTGTGCGGGCATCTGTCGCGCAGCGCGAACACCTGGTCGTCCGCGGTACGAAACACGGCGATGTCACCGTCCCGACTGCGGACCACGCGCGCCCCTTGGCGCGGGATCTCCTCCAGCCGCCCCACCTCGATCCATTCCTGCTCTGTCATCGCTGCTTCTGCTTGCATGTTTTCAACACCTGATGGTTTGTTTGCGGGCGGGCATCCGGGCCAACGGCCCATTCCCGCCGAGGGTCATTCTCAACCGACCAGCTTGATCGGCACGAACTCGTGCGCCGCCTCGCCCCTGGCCCGCGCCTCCCAGGGATCGACCTGGGCATGCTTCTGCGCCTCCTGGAAGCGCCGGGCCAGCGCCTTGCGGCCTTCGTCGTCCTCGACCACCCGCTCCTTGACGTAGCTGAGGCCGACGCGCTCGATCCAGGGCGCGGTGCGCTCCAGATAGTGCGCCTCCTCGCGATAGACCTGCATGAAGGCCGCGCAGTATTCCAGCACCTCGGCCTCGGTCTTGACGTGGCACAGGAAGTCGGTGGCCCGTACCTTGACGCCGCCGTTGCCGCCGACGTGCAGCTCATAGCCGGAGTCGACACAGACCACGCCGAAGTCCTTGATGGTCGCCTCGGCGCAGTTGCGCGGACAGCCAGAGGCAGCCAGCTTGAACTTGTGCGGCGTCCACGAACCCCAGGTCAACTGCTCCAGGGCGATGCCCAGGGCCGTCGAGTCCTGGGTGCCGAAGCGGCACCACTCCTTGCCGACACAGGTCTTCACCGTGCGCAGCGCCTTGCCATAGGCATGCCCGGAGACCATGCCCGCCGCGCTCAACTCTCGCCAGATGGCGGGCAACTGTTCCTTGGCCAGACCATAGAGACCGATACGCTGGCCACCGGTGACGTGCACCGTCTTGACCTCGTAGCGCTCGGCGATGTCGGCGATGGTGCGCAGTTCCTCCGGCGAGGTGATGCCACCCCACATGCGCGGGATTACCGAGTAGCTGCCGTCCTTCTGGATGTTGGCGTGGGCGCGCTCGTTGATGAAGCGCGACTGGCTGTCGTCCTGGTAGTCCGCCGGCCACTGGCAGAGCAGATAGTAGTTCAGCGCCGGCCGGCACTTGGCGCAGCCGTCCGGGGTCTTCCAGTCGAGGGCGCGCATCAGCGCCTGCATCGACTTCAGTTCCTGGTCGCGGATCGCCGCGCGGACCTCGTCGTGGGTGTGTTCGGTGCAACCGCACAGCGGCTTGAGGTGCGGGGCGGTGGAGTAGTCGCCACCCAGCACGTGGGACAGCAGCGCCTCGACCAGGCCGGTGCAGGAACCGCAGGAGCTGGACGCCTTGGTGTGGGCGCGCACCTCCTCCAGGGTGAACAGCTTCTTCTCGGTGATGGCCTTGACGATGTCGCCCTTGCAGACGCCGTTGCAGCCGCAGATCTCGGCGCTGTCGGCCATGGCCGCCACCCGCTTGTCGTCGCCATGCCCGGAATCGCCGAGGTGCGCCTGGCCGAACAGCAGGTGGTCGCGGATGTCGCTGACGTCGGTGGCATCGCGCATCAGCTCGAAATACCAGCTACCGTCGATGGTGTCGCCGTACATCACGGCACCGATGATGCGGTTGTCGCGCAGCACCACCTTCTTGTAGACCTCGCGCCCCGGATCCTGCAGCACCAGCGACTCGGTGTTCTCGTCGCCGTGGAAGTCGCCGGCCGAGAACAGGTCGATGCCGGTCACCTTGAGCTTGGTCGAGGTCAGCGAGCCCTCATAGCGGGCGATGCCCATCTTCGCCAGGTGGTTGGCGCAGACCTTGGCCATCTCGAACAACGGCGCCACCAGGCCGTAGGTCTGGCCGCGGTGCTGCACGCATTCGCCGACCGCATAGATGCGCGGATCGAAGGTCTGCAGCGTGTCGTTGACGACCACGCCGCGCTCGCAGTGCAGGCCACAGGACTTGGCCAGTTCGATGTTGGGGCGGATGCCGACCGACATCACCACCAGGTCGGCGGCCACCTCCAGGCCGTCCTTGAAGCGCACCCCCTCGACCCGGTCCCGGCCAAGGATCGCCTCGGTCTGGGCCGGCATCAGGAAACTCAGCCCCCGCGCCTCCAGCGAGCGCTTCAGCATGCCCGCCGCCGGCGCATCGAGCTGCCGCTCCATCAGGCTGTCCATGAGATGCACCACGGTGACGTCCATGCCCTGCTTCTGCAGACCGTTGGCCGCCTCCAGCCCGAGCAGGCCGCCGCCGATGACCACCGCCTTGCCATTGGTCTTGCCGGCCGCCTGCAGCATGCGCTCCACGTCGGCGATGTCGCGGAAGGCGATCACCCCGTCCAGCTCCTTGCCGGGCACCGGGATGATGAAGGGCTGCGAGCCGGTGGCCAGGATCAGGCGGTCATAGGCGGCCTCGGTGCCATCGTCGGCGCGGACGATGCGCCGCACCCGGTCGATCTCCACCACCTTCTTGCCCTTGTGCAGGGTGATGCCGTTTTCCGCATACCATTGCTCGTCGTTGAGCATGATCTCGTCGAGCGTCTTCTCACCGGCCAGTACCGGCGACAGCATGATGCGGTTGTAGTTGCCATAGGGCTCGGCACCGAACACCGTGATCTCGTATTGCTCGGGGTCGATCTTCAGCAACTCCTCGAGGGTGCGGACACCTGCCATGCCATTGCCGACCAGGACCAGTTTCTCTTTCGTCATCTGTGGTTGCTCCAAGTGCATGCGTTCTCAATGCGATACCGGGGTTATGGCAAGGAGCGTGCCAGCGACCGCAGGCCGCGCCTGCGCAGGGCTAAGCCGATGTGATGATTAGAGTTTACTGATAAACCCGGGGACTGAAGCGGAATCTTGCGCCCCAAAATGGCGCACCAACCTGGTGCAGCGGAGCGCCTGCCTGCCTCCTCATACAGCCCCGGCCATCCGCATCCGGGATAGCCCGGATATTGCACCAAGGATTCGATGCTCAGGGCGAGGCTGGCAAAGCAGCTTGGGTGATCGTCCGAAAAACCATGGCCGTCGCTATGGTTCGAGGGGGATCGCCCAGGATGCGCAGCCAGAGTCGGCCTGACATCGAATAGGCGCAAACTGCAACCCGCCCGGAGGGCCTTTCATGCCCATGGCGTCCTTGGATTACAGCGCGAACCCCGTTCATGCCAGCCGCCTTGGTGCAATATCCGGGATAGCCACCGCTTGCAGGTGAATCCGCCCGTAGGAGCGGCCTCCCGGCCGCGATCAGGGCAGCCCATATCTTTGCCGCGCCTATGAGCAACCCCTCACCCCCTGCAGGAGCAAACGGCTGTCCACACGCACCCATTTCGTGCACCTGTGGCGCTCATGAACCTCCAGCAACAATGGAATCAGCTTCTTAATCATCGACTTGCATTCATGGCATGGTGCTTGCTGAAGGTGGAGACATTCGAACATCGTCTTTCGAGGTACCCCATGTCACAACCGACACTCAACCTGCTCAGTTTCAAGGGCAACATGCGCATCCTGCATCTCACCTGGTTTGCCTTCTTCCTCAGCTTCTTCATCTGGTTCAACATGGCACCGCTGATCGGGGTGATGCGCGAGGCGCTGAATCTGACCGACCAGCAGGTCAAGACACTGTTCATCCTCAACGTGGCGCTGACCATTCCCGCGCGAATCGTCGTCGGCATGCTGGTCGATCACTTCGGTCCACGGCGCATGTATGCCCTGCTGCTGGTCGCCGGCGCCTTCCTCTGCTTCGGCTTCGCCTTCGCCGATGAATACGAGCAACTGGCCCTGATGCGCTTCCTGCTCGGCTTCGTCGGCGCCGGCTTCGTCATCGGCATCCGCATGGTCAGCGAATGGTTCCCGGCCAGGCAGGTCGGCGTCGCCGAAGGCGTCTATGGCGGCTGGGGCAACTTCGGCTCGGCCGCTGCCGCCATGATCCTGCCCAGCCTCGCCCTGTGGTTCGGTGGCGAGGACGGCTGGCGCTGGGCCATCGCCGCGACCGGCGTGCTGGCGCTGATCTATTCGATGGTCTATTTCTTTTCGGTCTCGGACACACCCAAGGGCTCGACCTACTTCAAGCCGAGGAAATCGGGCGCCATGGAAGTCACCAGCAAGGGGGACTTCTTCCTCTACCTCGTCATGAACATCCCCATGTATGCCGCCCTGGCCCTGCTCACCTGGAAGCTCGGCCCCGGCAACCTGGGCATGCTGGAGACGACGACCACCTGGTTCATCTATGCCTCGCTGGCGGGCATCTATCTTTTCCAGGTGGTCCGCATCTATCAGATCAACGGCCATGTCTTTCACCAGGAGGTGCCGGAGATCGAGCGCTACAGCTTCAAGCAGGTGGCCGTGCTGGATCTGGCCTACATGGTCACCTTCGGCTCCGAACTGGCGGTGGTCTCCATGCTGCCGCTATTCTTCCTCGACACCTTCGGGCTGAGTCCGGCCAGCGCCGGCCTGCTGGCCTCGGGCTATGCCTTCATGAACCTGGTGGCCCGCCCCGGCGGCGGCCTGATCAGCGATCGCTTCGGTCGCAAGAAGACCCTGCTGATCCTGATCGGCGGCCTGGTCGCGGGCTACTTCCTGCTCGGCAACATCGACAGCGGCTGGCCGGTATGGCTGGCGGTGATCGCCACCATGACCTGCTCCTTCTTCGTCCAGGCGGGTGAAGGTGCGGTGTTCGCCATGGTTCCCCTGGTCAAACGCCGCCTCACCGGACAGGTGGCCGGCATGGCCGGCGCCTACGGCAGCGTCGGCGCCGTGACCTTCCTCACCGTGCTATCCTTCGTCACGCCGCAGGTCTTCTTCCTCACCATCGCCGGCGCCGCGCTGCTCACCCTGGTCGCGGTGTTCGTCTTCCTCGACGAACCCAGGGGCCACATGCACGAGGTGCTGCCCGATGGCACGGTGCAGATGATCGAGGTGAGCTGAGGGGCGGCGTTCCGGCCGCGATTTTGCTGGGAACCCTGATCGCGGCCGGGAGGCCGCTCCTACACTCCGTGGCTATTGCGCGCTGAGCAGATAGAATCTCCCCATGCCAGAACTCGACGTCAACGCCGGCCAGTACTCCTCGGCCGGGGTCAAGGAGTCCAACGACGACTCCTGCGGCATCCGCATCCCCAGGCCGCCGCTGCTGCTCACCAAGGGCATCGCCGTGGTGATCGCCGACGGCATGAGCGGCAGCGAGGCCGGCAAGGAGGCCGCCGAGGCCTGCGTGCAGGGCTTTCTCAACGACTACTTCAGCACCCCGGACTCCTGGAGCGTCGAGACCTCCGGCGCCAAGATCCTCACCGCCCTGAACCGCTGGCTGTACGGCCAGGGGCAGCAGCAGTACGGCAGCCACAAGGGCATGGTGGCCACCCTCAGCGCCCTGATCGTCAAGTCCGACACCGCCTTTCTGTTCCATGTCGGCGACACGCGCATCTACCGCAAGCGCAGCGGTGAACCCCTCGAGCGCCTGACCCGCGACCACCGCTTCCACGTCGACGAGCACAAGAGCTACCTGAGCCGGGCCATGGGCATCGACCTGCACCTGGACATCGATTTCCGCAGCCTGCCCGTGGAGCGCGGCGACCGCTTCCTGCTCACCACCGACGGCATCCACGACGTGCTCGACGACCGCCAGCTCGAACAGCTGATCGAGGCACATGCCGAGGATCCGGAGGCCTGCACCCGGGCCATCGTCGAGGCCGCGCTGGCGGCAGGCAGCGACGACAACCTGACTTGCCAGATGCTGCACCTGGTGCAGCTTCCGCTACCCAGCGCGGACGAGGTCTATCAGCGCCTCACCGAACTGCCCTTCCCGCCACCGCTGGAAGCCGGCATGGTGCTGGACGGCTACCGCATCCTGCGCGAACTGCATGCCAGCCGCCGGACCCAGGTCTACCTGGCTGTCGATACCGAGACGCAGCAGCAGGTGGTGATCAAGACCCCTTCGGTGAACTACGAGGACGATGCGGAATACATCGACGCCTTTCTGCACGAGGAGTGGGTGGGACGGCGGCTGAACAGTCCGCACGTGCTGCGGGTGCTGGAGCCGCCGCGGCGGCGTAGCTGCCTGTACTATGTCACCGAGCACGTTGCCGGCCAGACCCTGCGCGAATGGATGCACGACCACCCCGGCCCCTCGCTGACCGCGGTGCGCGACATCGTCACCCAGATCGCCGCCGGCCTGCGTGCCTTCCATCGCCTGGAGATGATCCACCAGGACCTGAAACCGGAGAACATCCTGATCGACGAACAGGGGACGGTGAAGCTCATCGACTTCGGCTCCACCAAGATTGCCGGCATCGAGGAGATCAGCATGCCCTTCGGCCGCGACAATCTGCTCGGCACCCGACACTACACGGCACCCGAGTATCTGCAGGGCTACCCCGCAAGCAATGTCTCCGACATCTTCTCGCTCGGCGTGATCAGCTACGAGATGCTCACCGGCCAGCTACCCTACAAGGCGGAACTCAGGCCGCGCAACCTGCAGCGGGTCCGCTACCGGCCGGCGCGGCAGTTCAACCCCGAGGTGCCGGCCTGGATGGACGCCGCCCTGCAGAAGGCCACCCGCATCGATCCCGAGCGGCGCTACCGGCTGCTGTCGGAGTTCGTGCACGACATCGGCCAGCCCAACACGCAACTGCAGCGCGACGAGATCCCTCCGCTGCTGGAACGCAACCCGGTCGCCTTCTGGCGTGGCCTGGCCATCTTCCTGCTGCTGGCCAATCTGGCCCTGCTGTTCCACTTCATGTCCTAGCAGGCTGCTGACAGAGCCGGGGCGGTTTCGTCTGAGACAAACGGCCACACCACGATTCGGTCACAACCCCGATCGCGGCCTGGCGACCGCTCCTACGGGCGGATCCGCCACGCCAACGGTAGGAGCGATCGCCAGGTTACGGTCAGGGCGGCCACCAGGCCATCGGTAGGAGCGGCCTCCAGGCTGCGATCACTATGATCGCCTCCCGAGCAAACCGGAACAACGAAAAAGGCCGCAACCCCGGAAGGAGCTGCGGCCCGATCCCAGGGGAGGAGGATCAGAACTTCAGACTGCCCCAGAGCCAGAACTTGCTGGTGTCGGTGAGGTAGTTGTCGGCATCGTAGTTGGCATACTTGGCGCCGACGCTGTAGTGCTTGCCGAACTTCTTGGCGGCCAGCAGATCCCACTCCGTACCGTAGTCGGTGCTGCCCCGGTCGGAAGAGAAATCGTGGTAGACCGCCTTCAGCTTGACCCCGGCCAGCGAACCGCCGACGGTCACGAACACATCCTTCAGACCGTCGGCCGGGGTGTTGAGGAACTTGTCGGCCCAGCCGTTGAAGGCATGCTTGGTGGCGATCGGCGTCTCGAAGCCGCTGTAGTTGTCGGCGCCGAGCAGCTCGTAGCTGACCTTGGCGGTGATGCCGCTGACCTTGGCACCCAGCTCGAACAGCTGGTAGTCGCCATCGATGCCGTTGTCGCCATCCTTGTAGTCGCTCTGCTGGGCATATTCCGCCGTGTACAGCAGCGACCAGCCATCCATGTCGTGTGAACCGGCGAAGCGCAGGCCCAGGGTCTTCTGCGAGGCGGCCGGGGAGTTGGTGAACTCGATCAGATAGGCATAGGCGGTCAGCTTGCCGAAGGACAAACCGTTGTAGCCGGCATTCAACACATGCGCCTTGACGTCGATGTCGGTATCCGTGATGGTGTTGACGTTGGTGACATAGCCATAGACCAGGGTGGTATCCGGCAACGAGGTGTTGACCAGGCTGAAGCCGTTGAAGGTCTGCTCGTTCTGGCGCCAGCCGACGTTGCCCACGAAACGGGCATTGTCGAGAATCACCCGCTGCAGGCCGTAGCGCAGGGTGGTGTCGCTCAGGCCGGTGTAATCGATGTAGGCCTGATTGACCTCGGTGGCATCCGGGTCGGCGATCGTCGGGTAGTTGGTCTTGCCGTTCTTGCTGCTGTTGAAATCGTCGTCACCGATCGCCGTGGTGTCCTCGAACTCGGCGAATACCTTGAAGCCCCGATAGTCGCCGGTGCGGTAACCGAGGCGGGTACGCAGGGTCAGCCCCTTGGCATCCTTGCTGACGCCGTCCTGGTCGACCGTCTCGTAGCGCAGCCGCATATCCAGGTTGGGCGTGCCGCCAGTCAGCGCGGCGGTGATGTCGTCGCCGGCCTGCACCAGCGGTGCCGCGCCGAGCGTGGTTATGGCCATGCAGGCCGCGGCCAGCGGATGCAGCCGCAGGACTGGCTGCCGGAAAAGCCCTTTCTGTTTCATACCGGATCTCCTTAACAGTTGACATACCCTCACCAAAGACAGGGAAACTAGACATCAACCCTGAAGCGGCCTCATTGACTTGCATCAAGCCGCCCCCTGGCAGGAAAAGCCAAGCGTTACAAGGAGAAAAGGCCATCAAACGGAAATCAGCAATATTCTAATATACCTCGCAGGCACGGCCAGCGACGGCGGGCGACAGGATAAAACCCAGGATAAATAAATGGTTAATGCAAGGCCGCTCCAGCGGGGCATAGCGGGTGCTGGCAGCCATGGAACGACCCTGCCGGGCCGTGCCCGGCGAGCTGCCGCTGCCGACTGTCAGTTACGGTCAGAGCGGTTTTTTTTCGGCCCTGGCGGCGCCCCGCCCGATGCTGGAGGAAGAACAAGGACATCGGCCGGGCGATCGGTATAATGCGCCCCCACTCAACCCGGGCTGGTGCTATTAATCGAAGGACCAAGACCATGCTGGACGAAACCCTCACCATCATCCTGGCCGGCGGCATCGGTTCACGCCTGCAACCGCTGACCCGCGACCGTGCCAAGCCAGCGGTCCCCTTCGGTGGCAAATACCGGATCATCGATTTCACCCTCAGCAACTGTCTGCACTCGGGATTGCGCCGCATCCTGGTGCTGACCCAGTACAAGTCGCATTCGCTGCAGAAACACCTGCGTGACGGATGGTCGATCTTCAATCCGGAACTGGGCGAATACATCACCACGGTGCCGCCGCAGATGCGCATGGGCGAGAGCTGGTATGCCGGCACCGCCGATGCCATCTACCAGAATCTCTATCTGCTGGAGCGCAGCGGTGCGCGCCAGGTGCTGATTCTCTCCGGCGATCACATCTACCGCATGGACTATGCCGCCATGCTGCGTTTCCACGAACAGCAGGCGGCTGACGTGACCATCGCCTGCATGGAGGTCGATCTGCAAGAGGCGAGTCAGTTCGGCGTGCTCAGCGTGGACGCGGAGCAACGCATCACAGCCTTCGCGGAGAAACCGGATCAGCCGACCGCGATGCCGGACGATCCCCGCCGTGCCCTGGTATCGATGGGCATCTATGTGTTCTCCACCGAGCTGCTGCTGGACCGGCTACGCGCCGACCATGCCGATCCCGCCTCCAGCCACGACTTCGGCAAGGACATCCTCCCCGGCCTGATCCAGGAGCGGCGTCTCTATGCCCACCGCTTCGGCGGCGAACAGGGGCGGGTCACACCGGACCGCTACTGGCGCGACGTCGGTACCCTGGACGCCTTCTACGAGGCCAACATGGACCTGCTTCGTCCGCAGCCCTCGCTCAACCTCTACCAGAAGGACTGGCCGATCCGCACCTATCAGCCGCAGGCGGCACCGGCCCGAACCATACCCGGCGCCTCCGGCAACGAGGGCCTGTTCCTCAATTCCATCGTCGCCGGCGGCACGGTGATCGCCGGCGGCAGCGTACAGCATTCCATCCTCTTCCCCCACGTCTATATCGGCGACGAGACCGTGGTGCAGGACAGCCTGCTGTTCAACGAGGTGGAGGTGGGGGATGGCTGCGAACTGCATCGCTGCATCGTCGACAAGGGGGTACGGATCCCGGACGGCACCCGTATCGGTGTCGAGCCGGAGGCCGACCGCGAGCGTTTCACCATCTCGCCCAACGGCATCGTGGTAGTGGCCAGGGACGCGGTGCTCTGAGATCCATCCCGTTGCCCGGGGTGGCGGCCGCACCGCGATTGTCGTGGCCTTCTGTCGCGGCCTGGAAACCGCTCCTACGGGAGGGGGTCGGCCTTGCCCCGTGGGAATGGTGGCCGCGCTGCGATTGTTGTGGGCCTCTGTCGCGGCCTGGAGGCCGCTCCTACGGGAGGGGGGCGGCCTTGCCCCGTGGGAATGGTGGCCGCGCTGCGATTGTTGTGGGCCTCTGTCGCGGCCTGGAGACCGCTCCTACGGGAGGGGGTCGGCCTTGCCCCTTGGGAATGGTGGCCGCGCTGCGATTGTTGGGACCCCCTGTCGCGGCCTGGAGACCGCTCCTACGCACGGGTTCTGTCTTGCCCCGTGGGGATGGGCGGCTGCGTTGTGATTGTTGTGAGCCTCTGTCGCGGCCTGGAGACCGCTCCTACGGGAGGGGGTCGGCCTTGCCCCGTGGGAATGGCGGCCGCGCTGCGATTGTTGTGGGCCTCTGTCGCGGCCTGGAGGCCGCTCCTACGCACGGGTTCTGTCTTGCCCCGTGGGATGGGCGGCTGCGTTGTGATTGTTGCGGGCCTTCTGTCGCGGCCTGGAGGCCGCTCCTACGCTCAGGTTCTGTCTTGCCCCGTAGGAGCGGTCTCCAGGCCGCGATTTGCCCCCCCGTGGCAGCCAGGATTCGCGGCGCAGCACGCATCATCCCAGCGACTGCGTCACCCCGCTGTCAATGCTCGCGGGTGGCGTGGAAGCGGATCTCGGGCCACTTCTCCTCGGCCATCTGCAGATTGACCCGGGTCGGCGCGATATATACCAGCTCGCCGGCCTGGTCGATGGCCAGGTTGTCGTGGGCCTTCTCGCGGAACCGCTCCAGCAGCTTCGGGTCATCGCATTCGATCCAGCGAGTGGTTGCCACCGGCACGGCCTCGAAACTGCAGTCGACCTTGTATTCGTCCCGCAGCCGCTGCGCCACCACGTCGAACTGCAGCACACCGACCGCGCCAAGGATAAGATCGTTGTTCTTCAACGGCCGGAACAGCTGGGTGGCGCCCTCCTCGCACAGCTGGTCGAGGCCCTTCTGCAGCGCCTTCATCTTCAGCGGATCCCTGAGGATGGCGCGGCGGAACAGCTCCGGCGCGAAGTTGGGGATGCCGGTGAACTTGAGCACCTCGCCCTGGGTGAAGGTATCGCCGATGCGGATGGTGCCGTGATTGTGCAGGCCGATGATGTCCCCCGGCCAGGCCTCCTCCACATGGCCGCGCTCGGCGGCTAGGAAGGTCAGCGCATTGGCCACGGTCACGTCACGGCCGATGCGCACATGGCGCATCTTCATGCCCTTGCGGTAACAGCCGGAGCAGACCCGCAGGAAGGCGATACGGTCGCGGTGAGCGGGGTCCATGTTTGCCTGGATCTTGAACACGAAACCGCTGAACGCCTCTTCGTCGGCGGCGACGCTGCGCGTCTCGGTCGGACGCGGCTGCGGCGGCGGGGCGTACTCGACGAAGTAGTCGAGCAGTTCCTGGATACCGAAGTTGTTGATCGCCGAACCGAAGAACACCGGGGTCAGTTCACCGGCCAGGTAGGGCTCGACCTCGAAGGCGTGGCTGGCACCGCGCACCAGTTCGATCTCCTCGCGCAGCTCCTCGGCCTGTCCGCCCAGCACCTCGTCGGCCAGCGGGTTGTCCAGCCCCTTGATGACGGTCACGTCCTGGCGCTCGCTGCCCTTGCCCGGGGTGTAGAGATGGATGCTGTCCTCGAGCAGGTGATAGACGCCGCGAAAGCGCTTGCCCATGCCGATCGGCCAGGTGACCGGCGCACAGCGGATGTCGAGCACCTCCTCCACCTCGTCCAGCAGCTCGATCGGTTCCTTGCCCTCGCGGTCGAGCTTGTTGATGAAGGTGAAGATGGGCGTGGTGCGCAGGCGGCAGACCTCCATCAGCTTGATGGTGCGCGCCTCGACGCCCTTGGCCACGTCGATCACCATCAGCGCCGAGTCGACTGCGGTCAGGGTACGGTAGGTGTCTTCCGAGAAGTCCTCGTGACCGGGGGTATCGAGCAGATTGACCATGCGCTCCCGGTAGGGGAACTGCATCACCGAAGAGGTCACCGAGATGCCGCGTTCCTTCTCCAGCGCCATCCAGTCCGAGGTGGCATGACGCGCCGCCTTGCGGCCCTTGACACTGCCGGCCTGCTGGATGGCGCCGCCGAACAGCAGCAGCTTTTCGGTCAGGGTGGTCTTGCCCGCATCCGGGTGGGAGATGATGGCAAAGGTGCGGCGCCGGGCCGCTTCGGAGGCAATGCTGGACATGGGGATCGTATGGAATCGGTACAAAGACCGTTCATTCTACCCCATTTGCGGCCGGTCCTGCCCGAAAAACCCGCGGGCATCGCGGGGGTACCCCTTGAGCCCGGAGGGAACGCCAACCTGTGTCGCTCCGCGCCTTTCTGGTTCCAGGGGGCCGGCTGAAGATGCCGTGCGGCCAACACCGATCGCGGCCTGGAGGCCGCTCCTACCCAGGGGGCCGGCTGAAGGTGCCGCGCAGCCAACACCGATCGCGGCCTGGAGACCGCTCCTACCCAGGGGGCCGGCTGAAGATGCCATGCGGCCAACACCGATCGCGGCCTGGAGACCGCTCCTACGCGGCGGTCGGCCAAGCTGCCAATCGAATCCCTGGTGCGATAGGCAGGCTAGCTGCCAAGGCGGCGCCCCTGCCAGCCAAGCAACCCCAGGCCACCAAGCATCAACCACAGCGCGGCGGGAAGGGGAACGGCGCTGACGGTGACGCTGGTGCCGGTAAAGGTTACGCTCTGCGGGCTATTGTTCGCATCGTAGAAGGTGTTCCAGGCGCCGCTGTTGGCGACCCCGATGCTGGCCGTGCCGGCGCCGATGGCCAGGAAGTCCAGGGTCAGGACGCTGCCGCCGGTGGACGCCGTCAGGGCATCCAGCCCCAGGCCGGTGAGGCTGCCCGCTGTCGTCGTCGGCGCGGTGAGGATCCAGCCGGTGGCCGGCGCGCCGTAGCCGCTGAAGCTGAGCAGGGTACTGTCGTAGCTGATGTCGACCACGCCGCCCAGGGTGGGATCGCTGCTGAAGTCGAACACCAGATCGATGCTCAGGGTATCGCCCACGGCGACCGTCGGCGTGGTGGCCTGCAACCAAACCTGGTTGCCGGTGGTGACCACGGCCTGGGCGGTTGCCATACCCAGGCACAGGGCCGCCAGCAGCCAGAATTTGCTAAGGATCTTGCACATGGCTCGTTCGCCTCCTCCAGGATCGGTACCCCCGGTACCGACGGACTGTTGTTATGATCCTGAGCCTGAAGCAAGCCCCGTGCCACGAAAACTTTTCTTTTCTATACAACAGGTTAGGGATAAACGACGCATCCGGCCACAGAATATGTCAATAATCCCGACATACACGGCCTTGCAGGCTTTGGAATTTCAACAGCTTACGCCAATTCCAGGAACAAAGAGGTGTAAGGGTTTTCGACACTTCAATCCGGGATCTCGCCCTCCAGCGGGCGGGCCAGCACCAGGGCATCCTCCCGCGCTTCCCCCGCGGGGTAGTAGTCACGCCGGCGACCCACTTCGACGAAGCCCAGCGCCTCGTACAGCCTGAGCGCGACCCGGTTGGACGGACGCACCTCCAGAAACAGGGTATCGGCCCGGTTGCGGCGCGCTACCGAGATCAGATGCCGCAGCAGACGCCGCCCCAACCCCCGCCCCTGGGATTCGGGCCGCACGCAGAGATTGAGGATGTGCGCCTCGCCGACTGCCACGCTCATCACCGCGTAGCCCTCGATCCGCCCCTCGCATTCGTGGACCCAGCAGTTGTAACCGACCCGCAGGCAGTCGCGCAGGATGCCCTCGGTCCAGGGATAGGGGTAGGCGCGGCGCTCGATCTCCATCACCGCGGCGACGTCATCCGCCGTCATCGGCCGATAGCGGCCGCCTGGCTGCTTCAGCACGGCAGCCATGGCCTGATCCTCCCCCAGCCGGGCTGCCGGACCCGCCACGCGGCCATCAATCTGCCTCGCGCACCACCTGCCGGGCCAGCAGCAGATCCTGCCAGGCCTTGCGCTTCTCGGCCGGCGCACGCAGCAGATAGGCGGGATGGTAGGTGACCACCAGGGGAATGCCCTGGTAGTCGTGCACCCGGCCACGCAGCCGTCCCAGCGGCTGCTGGGTCTTGAGCAGATTCTGGGCGGCGATGCGTCCCACGGCGAGAATGATCTTCGGCTGGATCAGCTCGATCTGGCGCCGCAGGTAGGGTTCGCAGGCAGCGACCTCCTCCGGCCGCGGGTCGCGGTTGTTGGGCGGCCGGCACTTGAGGACGTTGGCGATATAGACCTTTTGCCGGTCCAAGTCGATCGCCCGCAGCATGGCATCCAGCAGCTGACCGGCACGGCCGACGAAGGGCTCGCCCCGCCGGTCCTCCTCCGCCCCTGGCGCCTCCCCCACCACCAGCCAGTCGGCCGTCCGGTTGCCGACCCCGAACACCGTCCGGCTGCGGGTCTGGTGCAGTTCGCAACGGGTGCAGTGCGCCACCCGTTCGGCCAGGGCGTCCCAGTCGAGTCCTTCCAGGACATCCGCTGCGTCCGCCGGCCCCGCTGCCGGCGGCGCAGGCTCCGGCGAGGCAGCGGCCACGCTGCCCGCCCCCGGGCGGCCCTCGCGCCAGAGCACGATGCCCATGGCCTCGAGATAGCGCTGCAACTCGTCGACACCGGCCGTCATTGCCGTCCCGTCAGACGTCCCCCAGCTGGGGATGCTCGCGGTCCTCGGACACCAGCACCTTGTTCAGGGCGTTGATATAGGCCTTGGCCGAGGCGATGACGATGTCGGTATCGGCCCCCTGGCCGTTGACGATGCGCCCGCCCTTCTCCAGGCGCACAGTGACCTCGCCCTGGGCGTCGGTACCGCTGGTGATGTTGTTGACCGAGTAGAGTTGCAACTCGGTGCCGCTGTGGACGATGGCCTCGATGGCGCGGAAGGCGGCATCGACCGGGCCGCCGCCGGTCTCGCTGGCCTGCCGCTCCTCGCCGTCGACCAGCAGGGTGACGTCGGCGCTGGGGGTCTCGCCGGTCTCCGAACAGACGCGCAGGGCGATCAGCCGGAAGCGCTCGTTCTCCGCCTCCAGATTGGCCTCGGTGACCAGCGCCTGCAGGTCCTCGTCATAGATCTCGTGCTTCTTGTCGGCCAGCACCTTGAACCGGGCGAAGGCCTCGTTGAGCGCCTCCTCGGAAGCAAACTCGATGCCCAGCTCGGCGAGCCGGGTGCGGAAGGCGTTGCGCCCCGAGTGCTTGCCGAGCACGATGCGGTTGGCGCTCCAGCCAACGTCCTCGGCGCGCATGATCTCGTAGGTCTCGCGGCTCTTGAGCACCCCGTCCTGGTGGATGCCGGACTCGTGGGCGAAGGCATTGGCGCCGACGATGGCCTTGTTCGGCTGCACCGGGAAACCGGTGATGCTCGATACCAGCCGCGAGCAGGGGACGATCTGGGTCGTGTCCAGCCGGGTGTCGCAGGCAAAGACGTCCTGGCGGGTGCGCACCGCCATCACCACTTCTTCCAGCGCCGCATTGCCGGCGCGCTCACCCAGGCCGTTGATGGTGCACTCCACCTGGCGCGCGCCGTTGAGCACCGCCGACAGCGAGTTGGCCACCGCCAGTCCCAGGTCGTTGTGGCAGTGCACCGAGAACACCGCCTTGTCGGAATTGGGCACCCGCTCCCGGAGGCTGCGGATCAGCTCGCCGAACTGGTGCGGCAGGTTGTAGCCCACGGTATCCGGGATATTGACCGTGCCGGCGCCGGCCTCGATCACCGCCTCGAGCACCCGGCAGAGGAAATCGGGCTCGGAACGCCCGGCGTCCTCGGGCGAGAACTCCACGTCGTCGGTGTAACGCCGCGCCCGGCGCACCGCCTGCACCGCCTGCTCGATCACCTGCTCCGGCTCCATGCGCAGCTTCATCTTCATGTGGATGGGCGAGGTGGCGATGAAGGTATGGATGCGACCGCGGGCGGCGTCACGCAGGGCTTCGCCGGCGCGGTCGATATCCTTGTCCAGGGCACGCGCCAGGCCGCAGACGGTGCTCTCCCGCACCGCCTGGGCGACCGCCTGCACGGCCTCGAAGTCGCCGGGGCTGGCGATCGGGAAGCCCGCCTCGATCACGTCCACGCGCATGCGTTCCAGCGCGCGGGCGATGCGGACCTTCTCTTCCCTGGTCATGGATGCGCCCGGGCTCTGCTCCCCGTCGCGCAAGGTGGTATCAAAGATGATGAGCGTTTCTTGACTCATGTTCCGGCTCCAGTAAGCCAGGCAAATGTCTTGCCCTGGGATCGACCCTACGGCGCGCCACTATAGCAAAGGCATGACGACCATGCCCGCGGCCGGCAGGGGTGGAAATTCACGGATTGTGGGATGGGAGAGGTCGCTGCACTAGGGCAGCAGCAGTCGCAGGGACAGCAGGGCGTCCCGGAGAAGCAGCAGATGACGGCGATGGATGCTGGCTGACTGCATGGTTTGATCTGGCAGGCTGTCGAATAAAGTCTCGTGGCAACGAAACCCGACTATAGAACAGCCCCCGCGCTTTGCCAAGCGGGGGGCCCGCCTTGGTCACGATCAGAGGGCGCCGCCGCTGACCACCTGCGGAATCAGGCCGACATCGGTGTACTGGCCCTGGCCGCTGATCTGCACATCGACCCCCACCGCCACAGCCTGATCGGCGGCCGGCCCCAGCAGCACGCCCTCGACCCGCCCCGAGTCGACGTTGCTGAAGCTGTCGGCAACCAGGTTCGGCCCGCTCAGGCTGCCACTGGCACCGAAGCTGTGACCGCCACTCCAGCTGCCGCTCCAGGAGGCGGCGGCACCGAAGTCCACGGTGATGTCCACCCGGGTCGTCGGATCGCCGGCCATCGCCCCGCTGAAGGCAGCACTGACGTTGCCGGCGTTCAGGGCGTCCAGATCGGCCTGGCCGGTGGCGATGCCCCAGGCAAAGCGGCCCGACTCGATGCCACCGGTACCGTCGTCATGCCCCCAGAAGCCAACCGCGCGAGCGATACTGCCGTCGCCGGCCAGGGTCAGGTCACTGGAAAACAGGGTCGAATTCGCCGCACCGTCGCTGCCACCGGCGCGCAACCGGCTGGCGGCGATCAGCCGCGCCGCCATGCTCACCGAGGCGGCCTCGTCCGCTGCCCCTGAATTCAGCCGGAAAGCGGCCGTTCCTGCCGTGCCATCCTGCTCGAGCAGGAAGGCGTTCAGCACCGTCCCGGCAGCCGTGCCCCCCGTTCTGCCCGCGGCGCGGGAGGCAAGACCGCAGGGCGCCCCGGCCGTGCAGCCCAGCGATTGCGGAGCGAGCGGCAGATCCGGCGACGAATCCTCGTCGCCGCTGGTCGCCTGGCTGAGCGGCTGCACCTTGGGCGTGAGCTGCTCGGCCTCACCGACGCGGACCCCCCTCACCCGGAGCTGCCCCGGCGCCTGCACCCCCTGCGGCAGACCGGCCGCCGGCGCCAGCACCGACCAGCGTCCCCATTGGTAGACGGAATCCGCTTCGTCGTCGCCCGGACGGCTGGCGGTGACAGCGGTCGTGGTCAGCACTAGGGCGGCAGCCAGAACATGCAGTTTCATTTTCATCGACTCCTCAGAACGCGGGTAGGCAGGCTTATGCCGGACTCCCGGCCAAAGTGCAAGCCCTGTGCCAGAGGACAAAAACGCTTGTTAAACATAGAGTTGAGCGCAGACCCCCAAGCAGCGACAGAAAGAATGTAAGCCCTGCCGACATTCGACTGGCGGAGCCGGCTCGGAAAATTACACTTTTACCCAAATATACAATAAGTTAAAAACTAGCTTCCGGGTCGGCCCGCCCCAACGACATGTAAGCTTTACCGACAGGCGCTTCCAAATGGGGAACACGGCCTGTACCGGGCCGCGCCCCGCGAGCGCGATCCCGGCCGATGCCGCACCCACCCTGCCCCGGACCCGGCGGCGCGGCTGGTGCGACGCGCCCCGGCTTGTTAGACTTTGCCAGTCAATACAGAGAGATATAACAAAGAATCCCCCATGCGGCGCGCCACCTACCCCCGACTCGGCCTGTGCCTTGCGCTCTGCCTGCTGCCTCTGCTGGCAGCCGGCGCCACGCCAGCGCTGTTCGGCTACCGCGAGATCGGCCAGCGCAATGTCCAGCCCTTCCGGCAGTGGCTCGACGTCCTGGAACGCCATATCACCCAGGACCTGCCGGAGGCGGACTGCGGCGAACAGCGCCTCAACCGCTGTCATCTGCGCGCCTGGTACCGCTTCCTCGACAGCCTGCGTGGACTGCCGCTGCGCGAACAGCTGAAACGGGTCAACGACTACGCCAACCGCAAGCCCTACGTGCTGGATATCGACAACTACGGCCTGGCGGACTACTGGGCCATCCCGCGCGAGTTCCTCTACAACAATGGCGATTGCGAGGACTATGCCATCACCAAGCTGTTCTCGCTGCGCTGGCTGGGTTTCGACGCGGAGGCGATGCGCATCGTGGTGCTGCAGGACACCAACCTGCAGGTACCCCACGCGGTGCTCGCCGTCTATCTCGCCGACGACATCCTGATCCTCGACAACCAGATCCGCCAGGTCATCCCGCATCGGCAGATCGTCCACTACGCCCCGGTCTACTCGATCAACGAGTCGCACTGGTGGATCCACGTGCCAAGCTCCTGAGCCGCCCACCGATGCAACCCGCCCCCAACGGCAAGCCCAGCCCGCCCCCCCTGCTCATCGCCGCCGGCCTGCTGACCCTGGTGGTCGCCCTCGGCGTCTGGCTGATCCTCTCCTATGTAGAACTGGAACGGCAGCGCGATCTGGACGGCTGGCGCCGCCAGCTGGAGGCCGTCGCCGACAGCCGCGCCCACGCCCTGACGAGCTGGATCGATCGCCAGTTCGAGCAGATCGAGAGCCTTGCCGGCAACCCCTCGCTGCAGCTCGCCACCCGCATCCTCACCTCAGCCGAGCTGGCTGCGGAACCGGAAACCGTGCTCTCCCAGCGCAGCATCGTGCAGGCCCTGTTCGGCAGCGCGCCGCAGTACCGGGCCTTTCGGGAGCGGCCGGGGCAGGCACTGCACGCCAACGTCAAGCGGATCGCCAGCCGCGGCCTGGCCCTGTTGCGGCCGGACGGCGAGCTGCTGCTGGCCACCGCCGGCACTCCGACGCTGCGGACGGCGGACCGCAACCGGCTGCGCCGGCTGGTCGAGAAGCGGCAGCACATGCTGTTGCCGATCCGTCTGAATGCCGCGGAGGAACCGGTGATCGGTTTCATGGCCCCGGTGTTCGACGCCCCCGGCCTGCAGCCGGCGGGCACACCCGAAGTGATCGGCGTGGTCGTCGGCTTCACCAGCGTCCGCGACGAACTCTACCCGCTGCTCGGCGGGGGCGGAGCGGCCAAGATCGGCGAGCGCAGCCTGCTGGTCCGGGTCGAGGGCGACAGCCTGGTCTATCTCAGCGAGGATGGGGACAGCATCGCGGCCACCCGCCGGCGCATGCCGCTGTCCACACCACGGCTGGCCGCCGCCATCGCCGTGCGCCAGCCCGGCCAGTTCGCCGAGGCCCTGGACTACCAGGGCCGTCGCGTGCTGATGACCAGCCGCCGGCTGGAGGTCGCGCCCTGGTACCTGGTGCAGACCGTGGATGCCGATCAGGCCCTGAAGGAATCCCGCCAGCACCGCCGCTTCCTGCTGAGCGTCTTCTTCCTGGCGCTGTTCTTCGTCAGCGCCGCCCTGGCCGCCGCCTGGTACCATGGCACCAGCACCCGCGCCCGGCGCCTGGCCAGCGAGCTGGGGGAGAAGACCCGGCGACTGGAGTCGCGCACCCGCCTGCTGCATGCCATCACCGACAACCTGCACGACCCCGTATTCCTGCTCGACGAGGCCGGGCTGTTCCTGTTCGCCAACCGGCCGCTGGCCGAGGCGGTGGGCCTGCAGGCCGCCGAGGTCCGCGGCAAATCGCTGCGCAGCGTGCTGGGGCCGGACACCAGCCGACGGCTGGAGGCCGCCATCGCCGGCAAGACGGACGAACCGCTGCTGCAGCTCGACATCGGCAGCCACAGCGGCTGCTTCCACAGCCGCTTCATTCCGCTGACCGAGATCGACGGCCACCCGCAGACGCTGCTGGTGGTATTGCACGACGTCACCGAGCTGCAGAACGCCGAGCGCAGGCGCGAGCGGCTGCTGCAGCAGCTGATCCAGGCCCTGATGCGTGCCGTCGACAAACACGACCCCTGGTCGGCCGACCACTCCTCGCGCACCGCCCTGGTCGCCACGGCCATCGGCCGCGAGATGGCGCTCGACGAGCCACGGCTGCGCGCCCTGGAACTCGCCGCCAACCTGGCCAACGTCGGCAAGATCTTCGTGCCCAAGGCGATCCTCACCAAGACCGGCCCGCTGAGCGCGGAGGAACAGGCCCGGCTGCGCCAGCATGTGCAGTACGCCCTGGACATCCTTTCCAGCCTGGAATTCGAGGGTCCGGTGCTGGAGACCATCGCCCAGAAGCAGGAACACATCGACGGCAGCGGCTATCCACAGGGGCTGAAGGAGGAACAGATCCTGCTCACCGCGCGCATCCTGGCGGTGGCCAACGCCTTCGTGGCGCTGGTCAGTCCGCGCGCCTACCGCGAGGGACTCGACGTGGAGTCGGCCCTCGACCGCCTGCTGGCCGAGGCCGGCAGCAAGTACGACCGGCAGGTCGTCGCCGCCCTGTTCCATGTCATCGAGAACCGTGGCGACTGGCTGCAGGGCATGGTGGAGAAATCCTGAAACAGGAGGGCGGGGGTGGCGCCGCCGCCCCGCAGGAGACTCAGCCGCCGCGCTGCAGGCGCCTGCGCCGCAGTTGCCAGATGGTCAATACCGGTCCGGAGAGGACGTAGATCAGGAAGCCGACGAACAGGAAGGTCGGCGGATTGATGGTGACGAACACCAGCCCCAGCACCACCACCAGCAGCACCACGAAGGGCACCCGGTTCTTGAAGTCCAGCTCCTTGAAGCTGTAGTAGCGGAAATTGCTGACCATCAGCAGCCCGGCCACCAGGGTGACCAGCAGCGCCGGCAGACGCAGCGCCTGACCGGAGAGGCCGGCCTCGGTGCCAACCCACACCAGTCCTGCCACCACCGCCGCCGCCGAGGGGCTGGGCAGCCCCTGGAAGTAACGCTTGTCGGCCACTTCCACCTGGGCGTTGAAGCGCGCCAGCCGCAGGGCCGCCGCCGCGGCGTAGACGAAGGCCACCAGCCAGCCGAGCTTGGCCCACATCCAGCCGGCCTCGGCCATGCCTCGCAACGCCCACTGATAGACCACCAGCGCCGGCGCCAGGCCGAAGCAGACCATGTCCGACAGGCTGTCGTACTGCACACCGAAGTCGCTCTGGGTATGGGTCAGGCGCGCGACGCGGCCATCGATACCGTCCATGATCATGGCCACGAAGATGGCGATGGCGGCCGGCTCGAAGCGGTCCCCCATGGCGGCGACGATGGCGTAGAAGCCGCTGAACAGGCCGGCCGTGGTAAACAGGTTGGGCAGCAGATAGATGCCGCGCGGGCGTTTCTTGGGGGGAGGGTCGTTGTCCATCACTGCATCCGTCTCGGTACGCTGCTGCAAGGGTGCGGCAACTCAGGCGCGCATGCAAGCGAAGCGGCTACTTGTGCACCAGCATGGCGATCACGCTGGAACCGCCCTTGACCCGCTGCCCCTGCTCGACCAGCAGGCGGCTGTTCGCCGGCAGATAGAGGTCGACCTGGGAACCCAGGTGGATGTAGCCGCAGCGCTGTCCCTGGCCGACCCGCTCGCCGCAGCGCACATAGCAGCGCGGCGCATTGTGCAACGGCCCCCGGTACATGACCACCACGATGTCGTCGCCCTCGTCGGTGCGCAGCCAGACGCCATGCGGCATGCCCTCGCCGGCATCGACCATGTCGACGATCTTGCCCTCCACCGGGCTGCGGGTGGTGAACACCCCGGCGTGGCTCATGGTCAGGGTGATGCGGATCGCCTCGCGCTTGAGAAAGGGATCCTGCACCGGCTCGATGGCGCTGATCACGCCGTCGGCCGGACTGATCACGCCCAGCGGGGTGGGCGGGATCTCGCGCTCAGGGTCACGGAACAGAAACAGCAGCAGGGCCGCCAACAGCCAGAAGGGCAGCGACCAGAGCCAGTCGCCCAGGCTGAGCGCGGCAAAGGCCGCCAGCACGCAGGCAGCCACCGCCAGCCAGCCTTCGCGGGCAATCAGGGGATAGCGGGTTCCGGCCATCGCTGCTGTCTGTCGCTCCTGGAAAGAGATCACCCCGCTGCGCCGCAGCGGGGTGGCCCGCCGGCTCAGTTCTTGGACTTGTCGACGATCTTCTTGATCCAGGGCATCATGCTGCGCAGCCGCTCGCCGACCTCCTCGATCGGATGCTCGCGGCCGATACGGCGCTTGGCCTTGAGGGTGATCTGGCCGGTCTGGTTCTCGTTGATGAACTCGCGGGCGAACTCGCCGTTCTGGATCTCGGTGAGGATCCTGCGCATCTCCTGCTTGGTCTGCTCGGTGATGATGCGCGGACCGCGGGTCAGGTCGCCATACTCGGCGGTGTTGGAGATCGAGTAGCGCATGTTGGCGATGCCGCCCTCATACATCAGGTCGACGATCAGCTTCAGCTCGTGCAGGCACTCGAAGTAGGCCATCTCCGGCGCATAGCCAGCCTCGACCAGGGTCTCGAAACCGGCCTGCACCAGGGCCGTAGTGCCGCCGCAGAGCACCGCCTGCTCACCGAACAGGTCGGTCTCGGTCTCGTCCTTGAAGGTGGTCTCGATGATGCCGGTACGGCCGCCGCCGATGGCCGAGGCATAGGACAGGGCGATCTGCTTGGCCTGGCCGGAGGCGTCCTGGGCCACGGCGATCAGATCCGGGATGCCGCCGCCCTTCTCGAACTCGCTGCGCACCGTGTGACCCGGCGCCTTGGGGGCGATCATGATCACGTCCAGATCGGCGCGTGGGGTGATCGCGCCGTAATGGATGTTGAAACCGTGGGCGAAGGCCAGGGCCGCGCCCTGCTTGATGTTGGGCTCGATGACCGTGTCGTAGAGCGCCTTCTGATGCTCGTCGGGCGCCAGCACCATGACCAGATCGGCGCCCTGCACCGACTCGACCAACGGCTTGACGGTCAGCCCGGCGTTCTCCGCCTTGACCGCCGAGGCCGAACCCTCGCGCAGGCCGACGGTGACATCGACGCCGGAATCCTTGAGATTGTTGGCATGGGCATGGCCCTGGGAACCGTAGCCGATGATGGTGACCTTGCGCGCCTTGATCAGCGACAGGTCGCAGTCCTTGTCATAGTAGATGTTCAGACTCATGTCTCTATACCCTGGTTTTGTTCGTTGAGAATTTATCGGTGAAATCGTTCGCCAGCCGCATCACAGGCGCAGCAGCCGCTCGCCGCGGGCGATGCCCGACACGCCGGAGCGCACCACTTCGAGGATGCAATCCTTGTTGACGGCGCCCATGAAGGCGTCCAGCTTGGCGCTGTCGCCGGTCAGCTCGACCACATAGCTGACATCGGTGACGTCGATGATGCGGCCGCGGAAGATGTCCGCCAGGCGCTTCATCTCCTCCCGCACCGGCCCCTCGGCGCGCAGCTTGATCAGCATCATCTCGCGCTCGATGTGCGGCCCCTCGGTCATGTCCATCAGCTTGACCACGTCGATCAGCTTGTTGAGCTGCTTGGTGATCTGCTCGATGATCTCCTCGGTGCCGCGGGTGACGATGGTCATCCGCGACAGCGAGGGGTCCTCGGTCGGCGCCACGGTCAGCGACTCGATGTTGTAGCCGCGGGCGGAGAACAGGCCAGCCACCCGCGACAGGGCGCCGGCCTCGTTTTCCAGCAGGATGGATATGATGTGCCGCATTTCAGCTATCCGTTTTGTTCCTCAGGACGCAGCCGGGGCTGCGGTAAGTCGATCCGCCAGCGTGCGCTGCAAGGGCAGTGGCTCAGATCAGGATCATCTCGTTCTGTCCGGCCCCGGCAGGGATCATCGGGTAGACGTTCTCGGTCTTGTCGATGATGAAGTCCATGAACACCAGGCGATCCTTCATCTTCATCGCCTCCTTCAGCGCGGCCTCGACGTCGCCCGGCTTCTCGATGCGCATGCCGGCATGACCGTAGCTCTCGGCCAGGGCCACGAAATCGGGCAGCGACTCCATGTAGGACATGGCGTAACGCTTCTGGTAGAAGAATTCCTGCCACTGGCGGACCATGCCCAGATATCCGTTGTTGAGATTGATGATCTTGATCGGCAGGCCGTACTGGCGGCAGGTGGACAGCTCCTGGATGCACATCTGGATGCTGCCCTCACCGGTCACGCAGCAGACCGTGTCCTTGGGATGCGCCAGCTGCACGCCCATCGCCGCCGGGAAGCCGAAGCCCATGGTGCCCAGACCGCCGGAATTGATCCAGCGGCGCGGCTTGTCGAAGGGGTAGAACTGGGCGGTGAACATCTGGTGCTGACCGACGTCGGAGGTGACGAAGGCATTGCCCCTGGTGACCTTGTGCAGGGTCTCGATCACGAACTGCGGCTTGATCAGCTCGCTGTCGCGGTCGTATTTCAGACAGTCCATGGCCCGCCATTCGTCGATCTGTTTCCACCAGGCGTCCAGCGCCTCGGCGTCGGGCCGCGCATCGCCCGCCTTGATCATCTTGACCATCTGCTTGAGCACATTGTCGACCGGACCGACGATGGGGATGTCGACCTTGACGTTCTTGGAGATGCTGGCCGGATCGATGTCGACATGGACGATCTTCGCCGTGGGACAGAACTTCTCGATGTTGCCGGTGACCCGGTCGTCGAAGCGCGCGCCGATGGCGATCAGCACATCGCAGTTGTGCATCGCCATGTTGGCCTCGTAGGTGCCGTGCATGCCCAGCATGCCCACGAACTGGCGGTCGCTGGCCGGATAGGCCCCGAGTCCCATCAGGGTATTGGTGATGGGCGCGCCCAGCAGCCGGGTGAACTCGGTCAGCGCCTTGGAGGCGTTGTCCAGGATGACCCCGCCGCCGGTGTAGATCATCGGCCGCTTGGCGGTCAGGATCAGCTCCACTGCCTTCTTGATCTGCCCCGCATGCCCCTTGGTGATCGGGTTGTAGGAGCGCATCTTGACCCGCTTCGGATAGCGGTATTCGCAGCGCGCCGCCGTGACGTCCTTGGGGATATCGACCACCACCGGGCCAGGCCGTCCGGTGGTGGCCACATAGAAGGCCTTCTTGATGGTCTCGGCGAGATCCCTGACGTCCTTGACCAGGAAGTTGTGTTTCACGCAGGGCCGGGTGATGCCCACGCTGTCGACCTCCTGGAAGGCGTCGTTGCCGATCAGGCTGGTCGGCACCTGGCCGGTGAAGCAGACCATGGGGATGGAATCCATGTAGGCGGTGGCGATGCCGGTGACGGCATTGGTCGCCCCGGGTCCAGAGGTGACCAGCACCACGCCGGGCTTGCCGGTGGACCGTGCGTAGCCGTCGGCGGCATGGGTCGCGGCCTGTTCGTGGCGCACCAGGATGTGCTGCACCTCGTCCTGCTGGTAGAGGGCATCATAGATGTGCAGCACGGCGCCGCCGGGGTAGCCGAAGATCACCTCGACCCCCTCGTCTTTCAGGCAGCGCGCAAAGATTTCGGCACCGGTCAACTCCACGAATCGTCTCTCCTGCAACCCCAGGGATCGCCCCGCAAACCCGCCCCTGGCCGGGCAGGCCCCGAAAGGGGGCGTAAAAGGTTAGAAGCTACTTATATTGGCCGGGAAGGTCAAGTCGCGATGCCGACGCCGTGGGGTGCCCAACCCGCCCCTTCAGCCCGCCGCCGGCTGTCCGCTACTTTCTATTGACCCGGCAACTAAATATATGCCGGGTTAATACCAGGCCCGCGAACGCCCCGGTTTGGCCCGCCTGTCGTCCGAATGAAGGAAGGCATGGGCTGCAGAACAAGGACAGGAAGGCCATGCACGACCCGCATGGGCGGGTTACACTTGGGCCTGTTCGGTTTCAGGCCGAATCCTTATGTTGCAATCCGGGAGCAGCCCTCAATCCAGGAGACCGTCATGCGGCACCCGACATTCCGCCTCAGCCTGGCCCTCGGCCTGCTGCTCTGCGCCCTGCCGACCCTGGCGGCGATGTACAAATGGGTCGATGCGGAGGGCCGCACTCACTACAGCCAGTATCCGCCGAGGGACCGCGAATTCCAGACCCTGGTGCCGCCCCCGCCACCGTCCAGCGACGCCGGCCGCGCCCAGCAGCGCCTGGAGGAGAATCTGCGCCGGCTGGAGGAGGCCGGCGAGGCCCGGCGCAAGGCGAAGGCCGAGGCCAAGGCGGACAAGGCGGCCCGCCAGCAGCGCCAGGAAAACTGCAAGGCGGCACGCAGCAATCTGGTCAAGCTGCAGGCCGCCACCGGACGCCGGATGGTGCGCGGCCCCGACGGGGTGGCCTACCACATGGACGAGAAGGAACGTCAGGCACGGATCGCCGAAACCCGCAAACAGATCGAGAAATACTGCGACTAAGCCCATGCCCCTGCTGCAGATCAAGACCAACCAACCCCTCCCCGACGAGCGGAGCGCGCTGTTGCAGCGCCTCTCGGCCGAGGTCGCCGGGATGCTCGGCAAGCCGGAACGCTACGTCATGGTGTCACTGGAACACAACCCGGACATGCTGTTCGCCGGCAGCGACGCGCCGCTCGCCTACCTGGAACTGAAGAGCATCGGCCTGCCACAGGACGCCACCCGCGACTACTCGGCCAGCCTCTGCCGACTGATCGGCGAGGCGCTGGAGATCCCGACGGAGCGTATCTACATCGAGTTCAGCGACGCGCCGCGTGCCCTCTGGGGCTGGAACGGATCGACCTTCTGAGCCCGTCCTGCCCCCTCCATGCTGCGTCTGCTTCCCCTGCTCGCCCTGCTGCTGACCGCTCCGGCCTCCGCCTGCGATCCGCGCGAGGCGCGCTTCGTGGCAGAGGTGCTGGCCTCCATCCAGCGCTGGGAACGGCTGCATCTGGCCAAGGATCCGCGCATCAACGACGACCTGGACTATCGCCGCTACGACGTCATCAAGCGCAAGATCCACGCCGGCCTGTTTCTCAATGCCAGTGACTGCAACGGCATCACCCTGCTCAACAACATCCTCGAACAGCGCCCCTCGCCGCGCACCCTGGCCCTGTTGCGGTCCCTGCTGCGGGCCGGCGCCGATCCCAATCGCGCCGATCTGGATGGGCTCACGCCGCTGCTGGCCTTCAGCCGCCGCCTGCCGGACCTGCGCCGCGCCGGTGCCGAGCCGGCGCTGCTCAAGGAGACCCTGCAGCTGCTGCTGGAGGCCGGCGCCGACCCCAACCGGGTCATCGACGACGAGCTGCTGATCACCGCCCTGGACGGTCCGCTCCGCATCCGCGACCCCGAGCTGGCCGGCCTGCTCCTGCCCGGCATGAACGCCGACACCCTGCAGATGATCCTCGAGCGGCGCGAGACGGCCCTCGGCCGCGCCCCGGCAATCCGCCGGCTGATCGAGGCGCGACTGAAGGCGCTCGCCCGGCCAGCCGCGCCAGCCGGCAACGGCGACAGCCCGGGCGAACCAGCGGCTGCCGACAGCCGTGCTGACGAGGGCCCCTTCATCCGCACCCCTGCCGCCGCCGGCAAGGGGACGGCGGACGGAGAGGAACCCTTCATCCAGCCAACAACCGGCACAAAGAAGAAGACAGACGACCCCTTCATCCGTCCGCACGGCGAGTGAAGGGCGGCAACCGTGAATCCGCCGCGGCGCTTGGGGTAGAATGCCCTTCCCTTGCCGATAGCCGACCTCTGAGACCATGCGCACATCCCGATTCCCGCTCTCCACCCTCAAGGAAGTCCCCGCCGACGCCGAGATCGCCAGCCACCAGCTGATGCTGCGCGCCGGCCTGATCCGCAAGCTGGCCGCCGGTGTCTACAACTGGCTGCCGCTCGGGCTGCGCGTGCTGCGCCGGGTCGAGGCCATCGTGCGCGAGGAGATGGACCGCGCCGGCGCCCTGGAGCTGCTGATGCCCACCGTGCAGCCGGCCGAACTCTGGCAGGAATCCGGCCGCTGGGAGCAGTACGGTCCGGAGCTGCTGCGCTTCCACGACCGCCACCAGCGCGAGTTCTGCCTCGGCCCCACCCACGAGGAGGTGATCACCGACATCGCCCGCCGCGAACTGCGCTCCTACAAGCAGCTGCCGGTCAACTTCTACCAGATCCAGACCAAGTTCCGTGACGAGATCCGTCCCCGCTTCGGCATCATGCGCGCCCGCGAATTCCTGATGAAGGATGCCTATTCCTTCCATCTGGACCAGGCCTCGCTGGATGAAACCTATCAGCAGATGTTCGAGGCCTACAGCCGCATCTTCACCCGGCTGGGACTGGATTTCCGCCCCGTGGCCGCCGACCCCGGTTCCATCGGCGGCGCCCTGTCACACGAATTCCACGTCCTCGCCGAGGCCGGCGAGGACGCCATCGCCGTCTGCCCGGACAGCGACTACGCCGCCAACGTCGAACTGGCCGAGGCCCTGGCCCCGGCAGGCGAACGGCCAGCCGCCGCCGCCGAGCTGCAGGCGGTGGACACGCCACAGCAGCACAGCATCGAGGAGGTCAGCCGCTTCCTCGACGTCCCGCCGTCGCAGTGCCTGAAGACCCTGATCGTGCACGGCAGCGAGGAAGGCAGCCTGGTGGCCCTGGTGCTGCGCGGCGACCACGAGCTGAACGAGATCAAGGCGAAAAAACACCCGGCGGTGGCCGCACCGCTGGTCTTCGCCTCCGATGCCGAGGTGCGCGCCGCCACCGGCGCGGCGCCCGGATCGGTCGGTCCGGTGGGCCTCGAGATCCCGCTGATCGCCGATCGCGCCGCCGCCCATCTCGCCGACTTCGTCTGTGGCGCCAACAGCGACGGCCGCCACCTCACCGGCGTCAACTGGGGCCGCGACCTGCCCGAGCCCGAGGTCGCCGACCTGCGCAACGTGGTCGAGGGCGACCCCAGCCCGGACGGCAAGGGCCGGCTGCACATCCTGCGCGGCATCGAGGTCGGCCACATCTTCCAGCTCGGCACCAAGTACAGCGAGGCGATGAAGGCCACGGTGCTGGACGAGGCCGGACGCGAGGCGGTGATGATCATGGGCTGCTACGGCATCGGCGTCTCCCGGGTGGTGGCCGCCGCCATCGAACAGAACCACGACGAGCGCGGCATCCTGTGGCCGGAGCCCATCGCCCCCTTCCGGGTGGCGATCTGCCCGATGAACATGAAGAAGTCACAGCGTGTGCGCGAGGCCGCCGAACGGCTCTATGCGGAATTCCTCGACGCCGGCGTCGACGTACTGTTCGACGACCGTGACGTGCGCGCCGGGGTGATGTTCGCCGACATGGAACTGATCGGCATCCCCCACCGGGTGATCGTCGGCGAGCGCAATCTCGACCAGGGCCTGGTCGAGCACAAGCGTGGCCACGAGAAGGACGCCGAGCTGGTGCCGATCGGCGAGATCCTGGCCCGGTTCAAGGATTGACGAGGCGGGGGCGATAAGCTGGAGTAGCTGGCACCTGGAGGCCGCACCTGCAACAGAAGGACCCGCCATGCCGGTATATCACAGCCCGTTCCTGCTGCGTCTGCTGCTCGCTCTCGCCATGGTGCTACCGGCCACGGCGGATGCCGCCAGCCAGGCACGGCCGGATGCCGCGCTGCGCGACCTGCTCGCCCAGGCCATCACCCGCGCCGAGAGCTTCGAGGACCGCTTCGAGGCCGAGGTCTGGCTGGCCGACATGGCCCGCCGGCTGCAGCCCTGGGAGGGCATCCCCGCCGGGGAACGCCTGGAGATCCTGCGCATCGTCCACCAGGAGGCCAGCCGGGCCGGCCTGCCGCCGGAGCTGGTGCTGTCGCTGATCGAGGTGGAAAGCAACTTCGACCGTTTCGCCATCTCCAGCGCTGGCGCCCGCGGCCTGATGCAGGTGATGCCCTTCTGGCTGGAGGAGCTGGGCCGGCCGGACGACGACCTGTTCCAGGTCCGCACCAACATCCGCTACGGTTGCACCATCCTCAAGCTCTACCTGGAACGGGAGAACGGCGACCTGCGACGTGCCCTGGCCCGTTACAACGGCAGCAGCGGTCAGCTCTGGTACCCGCAGCGCGTGTTCAGCGCCCTCAACCGACGCTGGTACCGGCAGTAGGGCCACACAGGGAAGGCACCAAAACAAACGGCCACGAAACCCACGAAATCCACGAAAATTTTGGAAGTGTTGAAGGGTCTGCCCGAAGCCCGATCCACAATAATCACTTTCGTGGGTTTCGTGGATTTCGTGGCCATCCCCCTAACGAACGAACAGCGCGATGGACTCGACGTGGGCGGTATGCGGGAACATGTCCATCACCCCGGCGCTGGCCAGCCGGTAGCCGTGTTCCTTCACCAGCAGGCCGGCGTCGCGTGCCAGGGAACCGGGGTGGCAGGAGACATAGACGATCCGCTCCGCACCCAGTCCGGCCAGATGGAGGATCATCGCCTGGGCCCCGCTGCGCGGCGGGTCGAGCAGGATACGATCATAGCCGGCCTTCAGCCAGGGCGCCCCGCCGACGTCCTCCATCAGATCGGCGACATGGAAGTCGACGTTGTCGATGCCGTTGCGCGCCGCGTTGTCGCGGGCGCGCTGCACCAGTCCGGCCTCACCCTCGACACCGGTCACCTGCGCCGCCCGTGTCGCCAGCGGCAAGGTGAAGTTGCCCAGGCCGCAGAACAGGTCCAGCACCCGATGCTCCCCCTCCACGTCCAGAAGATCCAGCGCCCGCTCGACCATGGCGCGGTTGATGTCGCTGTTGATCTGGGTGAAATCGGTGGGCAGGAACTCGAACTCCAGACCGAAGGCCGGCAACCGGTAGCTGAGCCGTGACTGCTCCGGCCAGAGCAGGCTGACGCTGTCCGGCCCCTTGGGCTGCAGATAGATGTGCAGCCCGCTGGCTTCACCGAAGGCACGCAGCCGCTCCAGGTCCGCCTCGCCGGGCGGCTCCAGCACGCGGAACACCAGGGCCCCGAGCTCGTCGCCGAGGGCGACCTCGATCTGCGGCACAGCGGAGGAGATCGACAGCCCCTCGATCAACGCGGCGAGGGCCTCGATGCGCCCGCCGACCGCCGGATGCAGCACTTCGCAGCGGCCGATGTCCGCCACCAGGGAGGAGCCCTTCTCACGGAAGCCGACCAGCACCCGGCCCTTCTTCAGCACGTGCTTGACGCCCAGGCGCGCCTTGCGCCGGTAGCCCCAGTGCGGTCCGCGCAGCGGTTCCAGGACCTGCGCGGGCGCCACGCCGCCGAGCCGGGCGAGGTTCTCCAGCAGCACCGCCTGCTTGGCGATGATCTGCTGCCCGGGGTCCAGGTGCTGCAGGCTGCAACCACCGCAGAGGCCCGCGTGAGGACAGCGTGGCTCGACCCGGTGCGGCGATGGGCGCAGCACCTCCGCCACCCGTCCCTCGTCGTGGCTGCGACGCATCGAGCGGTAGGTGAAGGTGACCTCCTCGCCCGGCAGGGCGCCATCGATGAACACCGCCTTGCCCTCGACATGGGCCACGCCGCGCCCGTCATGCGCCAGGTCGTCGATGTGTGCCGCCACGGCCTCCGTGGGGAGGCGTTTCCTCCTGCGTCGGGCCACGGTTTCAGTCCTCCTGCCAGGCAGCGAGGAATTCGTCGAAGTGCGGTCGCCCCTCGGCGGCCAGGTAGTCGCGCAACCGGCGGCACTCGCTTTCGTACTGCTCGGGCATCAGCTGGCCGCGCATCAGCTGGAAACGCAGGTAGACCAGGTAGGTGTTGAGCACATCGGTCTCGCAGTAGTTGCGGATGCCCTCGATGTCGCCGGCCAGGAAGCTGTCCCAGACCTTCGCCCCGCTCATGCCCATCTTGCCGGGGAAGCCGAGCAGGCTGGCGATCTGGTCCAGCGGGGCGTTGGCCCGTGGCTGGTAGAGGGCGATCAGGTCCATCAGGTCGAGATGCCGGGTATGGTAGCGGCTGATGTAGTTGTTCCACTTGAAGTCGCGGTCGTCACCGCCCATGTCCCAGTAGCGCGGCGCCTGGATCTTGTGGCGCAGGGCCCGGTAGTGCAGCACCGGCAGATCGAAGCCGCCGCCGTTCCAGGAGACCAGCACCGGGGTCTTCTTCTCGATGACGTCGAAGAAGGTCTGTACCAGCTCGCGCTCGTCCGCCTCCGGCGCCCCCAGCGAGGCGACCTTCAGCGACCCCGGACCGGCATAGACCGCGGAAATGGCCACCACCCGGTGCAGGTGCAGGCGCAGGAAGTCGCTGCCGCTCTCCTGCTGGCGAAGGTGGAACATGGCCTTGCCGACGTCCGCGTCGGACAGCCCCTCCAGCCCGTGCAGGCGGCGGCCGGCCTCGACGTCCGGTACGGTCTCGATGTCGAATACGAAGACGTTCATTCGTGTGTGATCTCTCGACCAGGAGTCAGAATGTTTTTTCTCCTGACCTCTGCCCTATGAACTCTGAATTCTGACTTCTGAATTCCCCAAGCCACTCATTTCCGCTTCCAGTTGCCACCGGCGTCCTGGTACCACCAGCCGGACGGCGCCCGCTCGATCCAGCGCCGGGCGAAGGTGGCGCGGATCTCGGCCTCCCACTCGGGGTGGCCATTGGCCCGGGCGATCTCGCGGTACAACGCCTGGCGGTCGCGGTTCTCGTCGCTGACCAGCTGCTGCAGCTGGCGGCGCTCACGCAGCGGCACGGCTCCCAGGTCGCGCACCCGGATCAGGCCGTCGCCGGTCATGCCGACGGCACCGCTCTGGTAATAGGGCGCGAGCCGCGCATGGCGTGCCTCCATGCCGGCGGTGATGGCCTGGATGGCCGGCGTCTGGATGTCGAAGTTGGGCGCAGCCACAGCCGGCGGCACGACCCATTCCAGCACACCGATCAGCAGCGGGCTTGCCTGCCGGGACTGCGGGGACACGGCCTTGTCATCGGCCGGTGGTGTGGCCGGCGCCGGTTGTCCCTCGCTGCCGTACACCTGGTCGATGATGCGGTCCGCCGCCTCCTGGGCCGCGGCGGCGGGGAAATAGACGTTGATGGTCACGCAGCCGGCCAACAGCAGCAGTGCCAGCAGGGCCGGGAAGAATGAATGCCTTGTCGTCTTCATCATGGTCCTCTCTTTACGGGGCGGGCCCCGTTCTCCGGATCCTCAGCGCAGGGTCGGCGCGCCCTCGGTGACCGCGGCCTTCAGCCGCGCCAGCAGGGTCTGCCAGTCGACCCGCTCGGCATAGCCGACGATGTCCAGCCGCGGCGGCAACAGCCGCCCCTGGACGATATAGTAACCGCTGGCGGCCGGCGCCACACCGCGCATCTGGCAGACGCCGTTCTCCAGCCGGCAGCAGAGGCCGAGCCGACGGTACGGAAATTCTTCGAACAGTCCGAGGAAGGTCCGTGACAGGGCGCCGGAGAAACCACCCCCGCCGATGTTGGACAGGGTGTCCACCGCCTGCTGACTGATGCGATGCCGCGAGCGGTCCCCCTCGGGGGTGGCGAAGCAGGCATCGAAGGCGATCGGTTTCCAGGCCAGCATGCGCAGCCCGCGCACCCGGCCATCCAGCCGGCCCTCGATCTTACCAAAGGAGAAGGTGCGGGTGAGGGTCTCCAGATCCAGGCCCTTGATCTCCAGGTCGGCACTCAGCGCCGGCACCCGGCCGAAGGGTCGCTGCAGGCGCAGGTTGCGCAATGTGATGTCGCCGTCGAACACCCGCACCAGAAGCACGCCGCCGACCCTGAGTTCGCCGTCCGCATAACGCACCTCGGGAATCATCCCCGAGAGCTGGCCGGCGAAGGGCGGCCAGTCGAGCGCGCGGCTCACTGCCGTCAGCGACAGGGGGGTGAGCACCCCGTCGAACTGCCAGGCCATACGGGACGTTCCCGGGTGCTCGATGCGCCAGTCGTCGATCAGCAGCGCGCCGTCGAACACCGGGATGCGTGCCGGCGCGGCCAGCTCGAAATGCTGGCCGCGGCTGACCACCGGCAGGCTGGCCGCGCCCAGCTCGATGCGGTAGATCTGGCCGCCGCTCCAGCTGATCTGTGAGCGGTGCCCGGCGCCATCGTCGGCCCAGTCCAGCCGCCCGGCCAGTTGGCGCAGGCCGAAGCGGCCCTGGCGGTCATGCAGATCGAGCCCTTCGAGATCGAGCTGCAGGGCCTGCAGCCGTCCCTCCTGCACCCGCAGCCGGCCGCTGAGGCGGCCGCTGCTCTCCAGATCGCCGCCCAGGGTACCGAACAGCCAGGGCTGGAGATAGGTCCGGTAGGCACCGGGCAGGCGCAGCTCCGCCAGCTCCAGATCCATCGCCGCCAGCGGCCGGGCCTCGCCGGGCCGCCACTCGCCGTGCAGCACGGCGCGCAGCAGCCCCGGCTGATCCAGTTCCAGGCCCTCGACGCTGAGCCGTCCCCCGTCATGCCAGGCGAGGCGCCCGCGCAGCCGCGCCGGATCGGCCTCGAAATCCACGCCCAGCGGATCGAGGTAGAGAAAGCCGCCGTCCACGGCGGCATCGAGGCGGATCTGCCAGCGCCCGCGGCCGCGCCGCAAGCGGGCCTCGAACCGGCCGCCAAGCTGCTCCGCGGCCTGGGTGCTGTCCGGGTTGCTGAATCCCAGGCCGTGCGGCACCAGCTGCAGGCGCAGCCACTGCAGGCGGCCGGCCGGCGCGGCGAGCTCTGCCTGCAGATCGAGGCGGCCGGAGGCACTGTAATCGAGCGTTTGGCCGAGCCGGCGGGCCAGCGCCAGCAGCCGGTCGGCATCCAGCCGCCGCCCCTCGAGCTGCAGCTCCCAGCCCGCCGGCCGGTAGTCGAGGCGCAGGTCGAGCCGGCCACCGGCGAAGTCCGCGGCCCTCAGCCGGAGCCGCAGCCGGCCGCTGACGGTCTGGTAGTCGACCTCGACGCGCGCCGCCGGCAGCAGGCCGTCGGCCCCTTGCAGGCGTCCCCGGGGGCAGGCATAGCCATCCACCTGCAGCACCACCTCCGGGCAGTCGAGGCGCAGATCACGCAGTTCCTGGTCCAGCGCCGACAGGCGCAACCGGTCGATATGCAGCCGGCCGCCAAGGCGGGCGTCGCTGCCGAACCCGAGCTGCAGATGGATGCCGCGGGCCTGCCAGCCATCGCCGGCCAGCTCGGCAAGGCGCAGATCGACGAGCTGCACGGCCCCTGCCGCAGCGGGGATCAGCAACAGCAGCAGAAGCAGGGAGGGAAAGAGCGGGCGGCGCACCGCTCAGGCGGGAAACACGCCCGTCGACAGATAGCGGTCGCCGCGGTCGCAGATGATGGCCACGATCACCGCGTTCTCCAGCTGCCGGGAGAGGCGCAGCGCCGCCGCCACCGCGCCGCCCGAGGAGATGCCGCAGAAGATACCCTCCTGCGCGGCCAGCGCCCGGGTGGTCTCCTCGGCGGTCTGCTGGTCGACCTCGAGGATGCGATCGACGCGCGCCGCGTCGTAGATGCTGGGCAGGTACTCCTTCGGCCAGCGACGGATACCGGGAATGGAGGCCCCCTCGCTGGGCTGCACGCCGATCACCTGCACGCCCTGGTTGCGCTCCTTCAGATAGCGCGAGGTGCCCATGATGGTGCCGGTGGTGCCCATGGCGCTGACGAAATGGGTGACGCT
Organism: Thiohalobacter sp. IOR34; assembly: GCF_030406045.1. GTDB lineage: Bacteria > Pseudomonadota > Gammaproteobacteria > Thiohalobacterales > Thiohalobacteraceae. The sequence continues at coordinate 699,826 of NZ_CP128988.1, read as the reverse complement.
GCCGTTGGTATCACGCCAGATCTCCGGCCCGGTGGTCTCGTAGTGGGCCAGCGGGTTGTCCGGGTTGCCGAACTGGTCGAGCAGCTTGCCGCGGCCCTCGGCCGCCATCTGCTCGGCGAGGTCGCGCGCTCCTTCCATGCTCGCCTCGCGACTGACCAGCACGATCTCCGCGCCATAGGCCTTCATCACCGCCCGGCGCTCGACACTCATGTTCTCCGGCATGATCAGCACCATGTGGTAACCCTTGATCGCCGCGACCATGGCCAGGGCGATGCCGGTGTTGCCACTGGTCGCCTCGATCAGGGTATCCCCGGGACGGATGTCGCCGCGGGCCTCGGCCTGGCGGATCATGGACAGGGCCGGCCGGTCCTTCACCGAGCCGGCGGGATTGTTGCCCTCCAGCTTGACCAGCAGGCGGTTGGATGTCTCGCCCGGCAGTCTTTGCAGGCGGACCAGGGGGGTGTTGCCGACGAAGGCTTCGAGAGTCGGAAAGTCCATGGCGGGCAGTGTACTGCATCGCCTGGGGCCAACCAACGGCCACCAGCCCGGCGATATTTTGACGGCACTGCCCTTTGCCTGCACCATAGCAGGTGCAGCGCCCGACGCCGGCCGCGGGGGGAAGAACCAACAACAACAGCCCGGGCGGCACCGGTCCCCCAGTCTCAAGGAGAATGCTGCCGAGCGCATCGCCATACCCAGCCGGAGACCCTGATGAAGAAATCGCCGCTTCCCCTGCCCCTGTTGTTGGCCACGACCCTGTGCCTTCTTCCCCCCGCATCCCGCGCCGGCCATGCCCTGCAACTGGCGGAACTGACCGAGGAAGACTACTTTCTGGGCGAGGTGCCGGTGGTGCTGACCGCCACCCGCCTGGCCCAGCCGCAGTACGAGACACCGATCGCCGTGACCATCATCGACCGGGCCATGATCGATGCCAGCGGCGCCCTCGATATCCCCGACCTGCTGCGCCTGGTGCCGGGCTTCCAGGTGGCCCATGCCGACGGCCACACGGTGTCGGCCACCTACCACGGTCTGGCCGACGAGACGGCGCGCCGCATGCAGGTGATGGTCGATGGCCGGCCGGTCTACATCTCGACCCTGGGCGGGGTGTTCTGGACCGACCTGCCACTGGACATCGAGGACATCGACCGCATCGAGGTGATCCGCGGCCCGAACAGCGCCGCCTACGGCGCCAATGCCTTTCTCGGCGCCATCAACATCGTCACCCTGCATCCCGCCCAGGCCGCCGGCACCCGCGCCAAGCTGCTCGCCGGCAACAAGGACACCCAGAAATACTACCTGCGCCATGGCGGCAGCAACGGTCGCCTGGACTATCGGCTGACCCTGGCCAGGCGCCATGACGACGGCTTCAAGAAGTACCTCAACGAGAACAATGGCGTGTACAGCTACCAGCAGCGCTACGACAGCAAGCGCGTCTCGCTGCTCAACTTCCGGGCCGATTACCGGCTGTCCAACCAGGACAAGCTGCAACTCCAGTTCGGTTACAACGGCGGACCGCGCGGCACCGGCGACCCGACCGATGTGACCGACCCGACCCGTGACCGCAAGGTCCAGAGTCATTTCCAGCAACTGAAATGGCACCGCCAGCAGGGTGACAACGAATACAGCCTGCAGATCTACCACAACTACCTGAAGCAGCGCGAAGGCTACAGCACGCCGCTGCTGTCCACCCTGCTCGGCGTCCCCCCCGCGCTGGTCGGCGTGGTCTTCCCCGGCGAACAGGATGAGGCCCTGTCCATCAACAACGGTGTCACCGACCAGCGTCTGGAGGTCGAATTCCAGCACAGCCTGCGGATCAATGGCACCCTGCGCGCCGTCTGGGGGCTTGGCAGCCGCCTCGACCGCAGCCGCGGCGAAGACTGGTTCAACCGCACGGACCGCATCGAGAGCCGCCTGCACCGCCTGTTCGGCAACCTCGAGGTCCAGGCCACCCCCGATCTCACGCTCAACCTGGGGGCCATGCTGGAGAGCAGCTCACTGATCCGCGAGCACATCTCACCCCGCCTGGCCATCAACTACCAGTTCTCCGAACAACACAGCCTGCGCGCCAGTGCCTCGCATGCCCTGCGCATCCCCACCCTCTACGAGGAACGCAACGATGCCGCCTTTCGTTTCAGCACCGGGACGCTCATCGACCAGATCACCTATGGCTCAGCCGACCTCAAGCCGGAACAGCTGACTTCCCTGGAAATCGGCTATCTGGGGCATCTGCCGGCCTATCGGCTGAACCTCGATCTCAAGCTCTTCCACGACCGGATGCGCGACCGCATCACCACCGTCAAGGACAAGGCCTTTCCGGAACCGGATCTGGACGGCGATGGCCGCACCAATGCCCTGGTCTCGGTCAACTCGGGTGAACTCACCGTCAACGGCTTCGAGGCGGCGATCAGCTACCGGCCCTCGCTGCGCACCATGGTGGTCTTCAACTACGCCTATGCCCATGCCAAGGGGTGGGCCCTGAATGCCATCAACAACCCCTTCAATCCCTGGGACGTGGAGAACCTGCAGGACGACGTGCCGACCCTTACCCGCAGCCTGTTCGTGATGCACCGCCTGCCCCATGCGGTGGACGTCAGCGCCCTCTACTACAAGATCAGCGCCATGAAGTGGCTGGGCGACGGCGACAAGCTGGGCGACCAGGACCGTCTCGACCTGCGCATCGCCAAGCAGTTCCGGGCAGGCGGCAGCCGTTCCACCCTGGCCCTGGTGGTACAGAACGCACTGGACGAATACCGGGATTTCCGCGATGAGAACATCTTCGACACCCGCGTCTATGCGGAACTCGGCATCGACCTGAACTGAAGACGGACGCCAACCCCGCCATGAGTCCCTGGAGCACGCGCTCTGCCCGCCGCCTGCGGCCGCCCGCCCTGGCCGTGCTGTGCCTGCTGCTCTGCGGCCTGGCCCATGCCGGCCAGGCGCTGGCCCAGGACATCTGGGTTCTGCTCAGTCACGACAACGGCCCCTACACCGAGGTGGCGGACGCCCTGCGTGAACATCTGGCTCCACAGGCACGGCTGCGCATCGCCCGGCTGGACAACGCCCGGGGGCGACCGGACCAGCCGCCAGGCAATCCGCAACTGGTGATCAGCGTCGGCACCCGGGCCACCCACTGGGCCCTGCAGCACACCCCGCCGGTCCCGCTGCTCAGCGTGCTGATCCCCCGCCAGGCCTATCGCCGGCTGACCGCCGACCATGTCGGACCGGCACGCCAGAACAGCGCCATCTTCCTCGATCAGCCGGTCCGCCGCCGCCTCAACCTGTTGCAGCTCATCCTCCCTGCCAGCCAGCGCATCGGCATCCTGACCGCGGGGGATGAGGCCGATCCGGAACTGCTGCAACTGCTCGAACAGCGCCGACTGCAGGCGGTGGTCATCGATATCGACGATCCCCGACGCCTGATCGACAGACTCGGCAACGTGCTCGACGACATCGACGTGCTGTTCGCCATGCCCGAACCCCGGATCTTCAATCGCCGCACCATCAAGCCGATCCTGCTCACCACCTTCCGCTTCCGCGTGCCGGTGATCGGCTTTTCCCGCGCCTATGTGCGCGCCGGAGCGCTGGCTGCCAGCTACTCCACCGGCCTGCAGATCGGCCGGCAGGCAGCCGAATGGGTCCGTGAGCTGAGCGAGGGGAAGAGAGCGTCACTTCCGCCCCCGGCCTACCCGAGATACTTCTCGGTCAGCGTCAACCGCCAGGTGGCCCGTTCGCTGGGGATCAGCCTCCCCCATGAGCAGCGGCTTCTGGAACGTCTGAGGAAACTTGAGGAAGGGACCCCATGATCCTGCCCCGGGGAATCCGCAACCGCATCCTGCTCGCGGCATTGCTGCCGGCTGTGACCATCGCCGCCGTGCTTGGCAGCTACTTCGCCCACACCCGCATCGAGGATCTCAATGCCGCCCTGCGAGACCGTGGTCAGGCGGTTGCCGAGCAGCTCGCGGCGGCGGCCGAATACGGCGTGTTCATCCGCTACCGACAGCTGCTCAATGGCCTGGCGGAGGCCGCGCTCAAGGATCCGGACGTGATCCGCATCCGCATCTACGACAGCAACCGGACGCTGCTGGCCGAGGCACAGCGCACCCCGCCACCGGAGGACGACAGCCAGCTGCTGCTGTTCCGCGCCGATATCCATGCCAGCGACATCTCCATCGGCGATTTCGGTGCCGAGGAGGACGCCGGCCAGAACCTGCAGACGAAACCCATCGGCCAGGTGGAGATCTCGCTCTCCAATGCCGCCACCGAGGCCCGCCAGCTGCAGGCGCTGTTGACCAGCCTGCTGATCACCCTGTCGGTGATCCTCGCCAGCATCCTCTTCGCCCTGAAGATCAGCCGCAGCGTGGCCCAGCCCATCGTCGACCTGACCCGGGTCGTCGAGGCCCTCGGCACGGGCGACCTCAGGGCCCGCGCCGAGGCCCGCTCCACCGGCGAGCTGGGCACCCTGGAACAGGGCATCAATGCCATGGCGGCGGAACTGGAGAACGTTCACGCCGAACTGCAGGAACAGGTGGAACAGGCCACCGCGGACCTGCGCGAGACCCTGGAGGCGGTGGAGATCCAGAACGTCGAACTGGATCTGGCGCGAAAGCGCGCCCTGCAGGCCAGCCGCGACAAGACCGAGTTCCTGGCCAGCATGAGCCACGAGATCCGCACGCCGATGAACGGCCTGCTCGGTTTCGTCGACCTGCTGCTGCGCACGCCACTGAACGAGGAACAGCGCGACTACACCACCACCATCCGCAAGTCCGCCACCAACCTGCTGGTGATCGTCAACGACATCCTCGACCTGTCGAAGATCGAGTCCGGCAAGCTCAGCCTGGAGGTGGCCCCCTTCGACCTGCGTGAAGCGCTGGAAGACAGCGTCGACCTGATGGCGCCGGTCGCCCACCAGAAGGGCCTGGAACTGGTGCTGCTGATCTATGGCGACGTGCCGTTGCAGCTGTACGGCGATTCCAACCGCATCCGCCAGGTGCTGCTCAACCTGGTCGGCAACGCCATCAAATTCACCAGCAGCGGCAGCGTGGTGGTGCGGGTGATGCTGGAGGACGACGCGGACTGCCCCAGCGACCACACCTCGTTGCGCATCAGCATCACCGATACCGGCATCGGCATGACCGACGAACAGCAGTCCCGCCTGTTCCAGGCCTTCAGCCAGGCCGATGCCTCCCTTACCCGCCGCTTCGGTGGCACCGGCCTCGGCCTGTTCATCTCCCGGCGGCTGATCGAACAGATGGGTGGCAGCATCGGTGTCGAGAGCCAGCCGGCGGAAGGCTCGACCTTCTGGTTCACCCTCAAGTGCCCGCTGCAGGCGGAAGGCGAACTGCCGGACGACGAGATCCGGGCCCCGCGCCGGGCGCGGATCCTGCTTTTCGATACCCATCCGCTGGCCCGCCTCGCGGTCCGCCATCCACTGGAAGCCTGGGGGCTGGAGGTGATCGAAATCGAGGACAAGGTACGGCTGCAGGAGGCCGCCGCCCGGGTGGCGGACGGCCGCCTGGATATCGACCTGATTCTGATCGGCCTCTCGTCCCAGACCTCCGATGATCCGCAGATCGCCGAGCTGCTGGCGCTGTTCAAGCCCGACGGCCGGCCGCTGCTGCTGCTGATCAACAGCGTGGAACGCGAGCGCCTGAAGAAGGTGGTGGAACTGGGTGCCGACGCCTGCCTGCCCAAGCCACCGCGGCGCGAGAGCCTGCGCAGCACCCTCTGGCAGTTGCTCGGCTGGGCCGAGCCCGGCAGCGGCGGCTTCGTCGAACGGCGCCGGACACCACGGCCGGAGATGCCGGATCTGCGCGGCGCGCACATCCTGCTGGCCGACGACAACGAGATCAATCGCCGACTGATCACCCTGCAACTGAAGTCGCTGGGGGTCCAGGTCGACAGCGCGGTCGACGGCACAGAGGCGCTGCGCCTCGCCAACCACCGCCGCTACGACCTGATCCTGCTGGATGTGCATATGCCGGGCATGAACGGCGACGAGATCTGCCGCCGGCTGCGCGAGGGAGATGGGCCCAACCGCCGCACCCCGATCATCGCCCTCACCGCCAACATCTTCTCGGGCGACAACGAACGCCTGCGGGGAAGCGGCATCGACGAGGTACTGATCAAACCGGTCTCCGAATACCGGCTATGGGAAGTGATCCGGCGCTGGACCCACCGTCACGCCGGACCGCCCCCAGAGAAGGCAGGACGTCACCAGGAGGTCATAGCGACGCTGCGCGAGGGCCTGCGCCGCGAACTGCCGGAGCAGCGTCTGGCCCTGGTTCAGGCCTATCAGAAGCGGGACTGGGATCTGCTGCAGGCCGAGGCCCACAAGCTGCGCGGCTCCGCCGCCTATTGCCAGCTGGCGCTACTGGAGAAGGCTGCCGCCTCCCTCGAGGAAACCAGCCACGCCGGCAATCCGGCGGCCGTCGAGGCCGCCTTCCATCTCGCCATGCAGGCCATCGACGAGCTTCTGGAAGAAGCCAGGAGCCAAGAGCCAGGAGCCAGGAGCTAGGAGCTAGGAGCTGGAAGTCAGGAGCCAAATCCTGCCGCCTCACGTTGTAGGAGCGGCCTCCAGGCCGCGATTGGCCCCCATGAAGGCCGGGATTCACCACCGGCCGCACCCCATGGCCACCACCGCGGCATCGTGACGGACCGTGCCGCCTCGATCGCGGCCGGGAGGCCGCTCCTACACCTGCCACCACACCCCGTAGGAGCGGCCTCCAGGCCGCGATTGGACCCCATGAAGGCCGGATTCACCACCGGCCGCATCCCATGACCACCACCGCGGCATCGTGACAGGCGGTGCCACCCCGATCGCGGCCGGGAGTCCGCTCCTACACCTGCTGCCACGCCCCGTAGGAGCGGCCTCCAGGCCGCGATTGCCCCCCCCATGAAGGCCGGGATTCACCACCGGCCGCACCCCGACCTCCACCGCGCCATCGTGACAGGCCGTGCCGCCTCGATCGCGGCCGGGACCACCAACTGCCGCCACACGTTGTAGGAGCGGCCTCCAGGCCGCGATTGGACCCCATGAAGGCCGGATTCACCACCGGCCGCACCCCATGGCCACCACCGCGGCATCGTGACGGACTGTGCCGCCTCGATCGCGGCCGGGAGGCCGCTCCTACACCTGCCACCACACCCCGTAGGAGCGGCCTCCAGGCCGCGATTGGCCCCCATGAAGGCCGGGATTCACCACCGGCCACACCCCATGACCACCACCGCGGCATCGTGACGGACCGTGCCGCCTCGATCGCGGCCGGGAGGCCGCTCCTACACCTGCCACCACACCCCGTAGGAGCGGCGTCCACGCCGCGATTGGGTCCCGCAGCAGCCTGGATTCACCACCGGCCGCACCCCATGGCCACCACCGCGGCATCGTGACGGACCGTGCCGCCTCGATCGCGGCCGGGAGGCCGCTCCTACACCTGCCACCACACCCCGTAGGAGCGGCCTCCAGGCCGCGATTGGACCCCATGAAGGCCGGATTCACCACCGGCCGCATCCCATGACCACCACCGCGGCATCGTGACAGGCGGTGCCACCCCGATCGCGGCCGGGAGTCCGCTCCTACACCTGCTGCCACGCCCCGTAGGAGCGGCCTCCAGGCCGCGATTGCCCCCCCATGAAGGCCGGGATTCACCACCGGCCGCACCCCGACCTCCACCGCGCCATCGTGACAGGCCGTGCCACCCCGATCGCGGCCGGGAGGCCGCTCCTACCACTTCATATCTTCTGAATTCTGAATTCTGACTTCTACCCCCCTCCCCCAACCAGCAAGGTCACGAAGGCCAACGCATAATGCCTTTCGTCGGCGATCGAAACGTGCATTTCGCCGATGTCCCGCTGCTCGGCGAACGCCAGTGCCTGGCCGGAAAGCTCGATCCGTGGCCGGCCGAGGGGATCGTGACGGACCGCGATATGGCGCAGGCTGAGGCCATTCCGGAAACCGGTACCAAATGCCTTGGCGACCGCCTCCTTGACCGCAAAGCGGCGGGCCAGGAAATGGGCTGGACTCTGGCTGGCATCGAAGTCGTCGAGTTCGGCCGGACTCAGCACGCGGGCGGCGAAGCGCCGCCCGTGGCGCTCCAGGATGGCCTCGATACGCGCCACCTCGACCAGGTCGGTGCCGATGCCATAGATCATCGGCGGCTCCAAGCGGACGAATTACGGCTTCCAGTGACACATGCAGCCTGCATCGGCGACCCCGGTACCAGCATTATTCTCACTGCCGCCCCATGGCCTGCAGCACCTCGCGCGTCTTCAGCGGGCGGCCACCCAGGTACAGCGCCAGGGCGGCGCGCATCAGGCGCTTGGCGTCAGCCAGCACCGCCGCCTCTTCCAGCCGCCCCTCGTGCAGCGCCAGCAGGCTGGCGCCACTGAACACCAGCCCGCCGCTGCTGCCGGGCGGCACCTCCACCGGGCCGCGCTCCAGCTCGTAGCGGTAGCAGCCCGCCGCCTGCAGCGGCTGCCCGTGCTCTGCCTCCCGGTCGAGCAGCAGGCCATAACCCAAGGCCTCCAGCAGACGCTTCTCGAAACCCCGCAGCGCGGCCTCCAATGCGCCCTCCTGCAACCCCGCCAGGGCGGTTTCATACAGCGCATAGACCTCGGGATGCGGATCCTGGCGCTGCAGCAGACGCAACAACAGTTCGTTCAGATAGAAGCCGGCGAACAGCGCCTGCCCCTGCAGGGCACAGGGCGCGCCGCCGGCCTCGGCGCCGTGCAGGCTGCCCAGTTCGCCGCGCTGCGACCAGGAGAGCAGCAGGGGACGGAAGGGCTGCAGCAGGGCCCGCAACCTGGAACGCGGCCCGCGCCCGCCGCGGGCGACCAGCCCCAGGCGTCCCTGCTCGCGGCTGAACACCTCCAGCAGCAGACTGCTGTCGCGGTAGGCGCGGGCGTGGAGAAGAAAGCCCGGCTGCAGCTCGACCCGCCGCGGCGCACTCATTCCTCGATACCGAGGCTGCGCAGCGCCCGCTCGTCGTCCGCCCAGCCTTCCTTGACCTTGACCCAGAGTTCGAGGAACACCTTGCGCCCGAACAGTCGCTGCATGTCGAGCCGCGCCTCACGGCCCACCTCCTTCAGCAACCGTCCCTGCCGTCCGATGACGATCGACTTGTGGCTCGGGCGCTCGACCCAGATCAGGGCATGGATGCGCAGCAGCTCACCTTCCTCGCGGAACTGTTCGATGGCCACCGTCAGACCGTAGGGCAGCTCCTGGCCAAGCTTGCGGAACAGTTTCTCACGCACCAGCTCGGCGGCCAGGAAACGCTCGCTACGGTCGGTCAACTGGTCCTCGGGGAAGAAGGGCCCGGACTGGGGCAGACGCTGCCGGACCTCATCCTCCAGCGCATCGACATTGTCCCCGCGTGCTGCCGACAGCGGCACCACGGCGGCGAAGGGATAGCGCTGCGAGACCTCCTGCAGATAGGGCAGCAGGCGGGTCTTGTCGCGCAGCCGGTCGACCTTGTTCACGGCCAGGATCACCGGCACCTCCAGTCGCCGGAGCTTGGCCAGCACCATCTCGTCCTCCTCGGTCCAGGCCCCGGCCTCGACCAGGAATACCACCAGATCGACATCGAACAGGGCATCGCTGGCAGCCCGGTTCAACGCCCGGTTCAGCGCCCGCTTCGCCTTGCGGTGCAGGCCCGGGGTATCGACATAGACCACCTGCCAGTCGTCGCCGGTCTTGATACCGAGGATCCGGTGGCGGGTGGTCTGCGGCTTGCGCGAGGTGATGCTGATCTTCTGGCCGAGGATGCGGTTGAGCAGGGTCGACTTGCCGACATTGGGCCGGCCGACCAGAGCGACATAGCCGCAGTGGAAATCCGTCGTCCCATCGCTGCTCATGAACCCTCCTCCTGCTGTGTCGGCGCCGCCTGATCGGCGTCCAGCTCGGCGAGCATCTGCGCCGCCGCCTGCTGCTCGGCGCGCCGCCGGCTGCTGCCACTGGCCAGGGTAAGCCGCTCCAGGGCATCGACCCGGCACTCGACTTCGAAGGTCTGGGCATGGGCCTCGCCATGTACCGCGGCGACCCGGTAGACGGGCAGCGGCAACTGCCGGGCCTGCAGATATTCCTGCAGACGGGTCTTGGGGTCTTTCTCGATGCCGCGTGATGCCGCGGCGGCCAGCCGCCCCCGGAACAGGCGGCGAATGACGCCACGGCAGACCTCGAAGCCGCCATCCAGGTAGAGCGCGCCGAACAGCGCCTCCAGGGCATCGGCGAGAATGGAATCACGCCGGTAACCGCCGCTCTTCAGCTCCCCCGAGCCGAGCTTCAGGCAGTCGCCGAGCGACAGCTCGCGGGCGATCTCGGCCAGGGTCTGCTTGCGCACCAGGCTGGCCCGCAGACGGCTCAGCTCACCTTCCGGGCTGTCCGGAAAACGCCGGTATAGCTCGTCGGCGATCACGTGGCCGAGCACGGCGTCACCCAGGAATTCGAGCCGCTCGTTGTTACGGCTGCCGGCACTGCGATGGGTGAGTGCCTGCTCCAGCAGGGCCGGATCGCGGAACTCGTGGCCCAGCGTCCGGATCAGACGCGCGACGGCAGTCTTCAATTACGGATGATCTCGACTTCTTTTTCGAAGCGGGTGACCGCATCGACGTTACCCATCACCGGCACCCGCACCTCGTACTCCACCCGGACCTTGAGCCGGCCATCTTCCTTGCTGATCCTGATGTCGTCCGCGCTGACGTGTTCAACATCGTTGACCTCGAAACGCCGGTTCAGCAGCTTGCGGATCTCGGTCTTGGGCTTCTGGGTGATGCCCGGTTCGCTGCTCAGGGATTCCAGCGAGGAGGACACCTTGAAGAACTCCAGGTAGTTGGGCATCAGGCGCAGGCTCAGGATGGCAAAGAAACCAATCAGTCCGAGTACGAACAGCCAGCCGATCAGCGTCATCCCCTGTTGTCGGTCGCGTAACTGCATAGCCTTACCTCGCTTGGTCAGTGAATGGTCTGGCCGATGCGCTCCCATACCACACGCTTGTCGGCTGCATCCCAGCTCATCCAGATCATGAACGCCTTGCCCACCAGGTTCGCCTCGGGCACCGGACCGAAGTAGCGACTGTCCCGGCTGTTGTCCCGGTTGTCGCCCATCATGAAATATTGTCCCTCCGGCACCACCGTCTCCCCCTCCACGCCGCGCACCCCCGGTCGCACCAGGATCTCGTGCTCAACGCCGTCCAGGTTCTCGATACGCAGGCTGGCTCCGGTGCTGGCCATGGCTGCGCCGCTGCCAACGTAGCTGCCGACCACCCGCTGTGGCATCAGCTTGCCATTGATATAGAGCTTTTTCTCGTGATAGGCAATGCGGTCACCCGGCAGCCCCACCACTCGCTTGATGTAATCGATGGAGGGATCCTCGGGGTAGCGGAACACCACCACGTCACCGCGCTTGGGCTCACCGAGATCGATGATCTTGGTGTTCAACACCGGCAGGCGGATACCGTAGGCAAACTTGTTGACCAGGATGAAGTCACCCACCAGCAGGGTGGGGATCATCGAGCCACTGGGGATGCGGAACGGCTCGGCCAGGAAGGAGCGCAGCAGCAGGACGATGAAGATGACCGGGAAGAAGGCCTTGGCGTATTCCACCAGCACCGGCTCCTTGAGCGCCGCCTCGCGCTGGCTCTCGTCGGCCGCGGCGGCGGCCCGGGCCCGGCGGCGTGGCGCGAACAGCAGGGTATCGAGCAGCCACAGGCCGCCGGTAATGAGGGTGGCCAGTACCAGGATGAGTGGAAAATCGAAGTTCATATCGTGTCCTGTGTGCGGTGCTCCGGCACCTTGTCATTTCTTGCCCACCTGCAGCACGGCGAGGAACGCCGACTGTGGAATCTCGACCTTACCAAATTGCTTCATGCGTTTCTTGCCCGCCTTCTGCTTCTCCAGCAACTTGCGCTTGCGGGTGATGTCGCCGCCATAGCACTTGGCGGTGACGTTCTTGCGCAGCGCCTTGACGTTGGTGCGGGCGATGATCTGCCCACCGATGGCGGCCTGGATGGCCACGTCGTACATCTGCCGCGGGATCAGCTCCTTCATGGTGCTGGCCAGCTCCCGGCCACGGCTCTGGGCCTGGTCCTGGTGGACGATGAGCGACAGGGCGTCGACCCGCTCGCCGTTGATCAGGATATCCAGCTTGACCAGGCGCGAGGCCTGGAAACGCAGGAACTGGTAGTCGAAGGAGGCATAGCCGCGGCTCACCGACTTCAGCCGGTCGAAGAAGTCCAGCACCACCTCGGCCAGCGGCAGCTCGAAATTGACCGCCACCTGGTTACCGAGATACTGGATGTTCTTCTGCACCCCGCGCTTCTCGATGCACAATCCGATCACCGCGCCCAGGTAGTCCGGCGGCACCAGGATGTTGGCGAGGATGATCGGCTCGCGGATCTCCTCGATCTGGTTCACCGGTGGCAGCTCGGCCGGATTGTCGATCTCCAGCAGCTCGCCCTTGGTGGTCAGCACCTGATAGACCACGGTCGGCGCCGTGGTGATCAGGTCGAGATCGTACTCGCGTTCCAGCCGCTCCTGGACGATCTCCATGTGCAGCATGCCGAGGAAGCCGCAGCGGAAACCGAAGCCCAGGGCACTGGAGGTCTCTGGCTCGAAGTGCAGGGCGGCATCGTTCAGGCGCAGCTTCTGCAGCGCCTCGCGCAGGTCCTCGTAGTCCTCGCTGTTGACCGGGAACAGCCCGGCGAAGACCCGCGGCTGGACCTTCTGGAAGCCGGGCAGCGGCTCTGCGGCCGGCCGCTCGGCGAGGGTCAGGGTATCGCCCACCGGGGCGCCATCGATCTCCTTGATGCCGGCGATGACGTAGCCGACGTCACCGGCCTTGAGCACCCCGGTCTCCAGCCGCTTGGGAGTGAATACCCCGACGCTGTCGACCTGGAACACCCGCCCGGTGGACATCACCTGCATCTTCTGCCGCGACTTCAGCGTACCCTGCACGACCCGCACCAGGGAGATCACGCCCACGTAGCTGTCGAACCAGGAATCGATGATCAGGGCCTGCAACGGCGCTTCGGTATCGCCCTCGGGTGGAGGGATGCGGGCGATGATCGCCTCCAGCACGTCCTCCACGCCCTGCCCGGTCTTGGCACTGGCCTGCACGGCATCATGCGCCTCGATGCCGATGATCTCCTCGATCTCCTGGATCACCCGCTCCGGTTCGGCACTGGGCAGATCGATCTTGTTCAGCACCGGCACCACCTCCAGGCCCTGCTCGATGGCGGTGTAGCAGTTGGCGACACTCTGCGCCTCCACCCCCTGGGCGGCGTCCACCACCAGCAGCGCCCCCTCGCAGGCGGCCAGGGAACGCGACACCTCGTAGGAGAAGTCCACGTGGCCGGGGGTGTCGATCAGGTTCAGGCGATAGGTCTCGCCATCCCGTGCCTTGTAGTCGAGGCTGACACTCTGTGCCTTGATGGTGATGCCGCGCTCGCGTTCCAGGTCCATGGAGTCCAGCACCTGGTCCTCCATCTCGCGCTCGGAAAGGCCGCCGCAGAGCTGGATGAAGCGGTCGGCCAGGGTCGACTTGCCATGGTCGATATGGGCGATGATGGAAAAGTTGCGGATATGGCTCAGATCGGTCACGGACACTCACTCGAAACAGGCCCGCAGATGTCCCGGCACCCCCGGCAATGGCGGCTCAGGGCGGCAAGGGCAGGGAAAGTCACGGGAAAATCAGCGGTATTGCCGGACTAACCCGCATATTGCACGAAGGATTCGAGTTTCAGGGCAAATCTGGCCAAGCAGTTTGTTCGATCGCCCGCCGAAGCATAGCCGTAGCTATGGTTCAAGGGGGATCGGACAGAATGCGACGCCAGATTTGGTCTGAACTCGAATAGGCACAAACCGTAACAGGGCACAATCGCTCGCATAGGGAATTACTGCCTTGATAAATAACGAAAAAAATTACGCTTTCAAGGCCGCCTTCGTGCAATATGCGGGCTAACTCGTTGTCCGGGAAAGGGATTATACACATTCAGGGGCCCTGCAGATAGCGCTGCAGGGCGACCAGGTCGAGGAAGTAGTGACAGATCTCCCGCCCCTCGGCCTCCAGCACCGGCACCCAGCGGCCATAGCGCTCGGCCCAGGCCGGATCGCGGTCGACGTCGTACACCTCGAGCCGGAACCCCGCCTCGGGCTGCAGGCGGCGCAGCTCGGCCTCCATGTCCTGGCACAGATGGCAGTCGGGGCGACCATAGAGCAGCAGTTTCTTCATCATCCTCGCCCTGGCATCGTCATCCGGCCCTGCCACTGCAGTCAAGACTCATTCAGCCAGGCCAGCCCGGGACAACGGTCCGGCGAACGGCGACGACCGAAGCCGCCCCCGCTTGCCGGACCGGTCGACCCTCACTCCTTGGGGATGCGAATGGCCAGGAACAGCGGGCCGCTGCGGCGCTGCACCAGCACCGGCACGGTGCTGCCCGCCCGCGCCGCCTCCACCAGCTGCCGGAAGTGCTCCGGCCCCTTCACCCGCTGGTTGTCGAACATGACGATGACGTCGCCCTGACGGACACCGGCATGACTGGCAGGGCCACTGTCGAGCTTCTCGACCAGCACGCCACCCTCGCCCAGCTCCAGATCCTGGCGCAGCTCGGCGGGCACCTCGGCGGCGACCACGCCGATGCGGTTGCTGCTCACCACATCGTTCTTGCCGCCCTCGGCCTCGGCCACCTTCTCGTCCTCCAGCTCACCCAGGGTCACGTACAGGGTGCGCCGCTTGCCGTTGCGCAGCACCTCGACCGGCACCTTCTTGCCGACCGGCGTGCTGCCGACGATCGGCGGCAGGTTGCTGGAGGTGATCACCTTCTTGCCACCGAACTTGAGGATGATGTCGCCGACCTGGATACCGGCCTTCTCCGCCGGGCTGTCCGGCACCACCCTGGAGACCAGGGCACCCTGCGGCTTGTGCATGCCGAAGGATTCCGCCAGCTCACGGGTCACGTCCTGGATCAGCACGCCCAGCCAGCCGCGGCTGACCTTGCCCTTGGTCTTCAGCTGCCGGGCCACGTCCAGCGCCACCTCGATGGGGATGGCGAAGGACAGCCCCATGTAGCCGCCGGTGCGGCTGTAGATCTGCGAGTTCACGCCGACCACCTCGCCATCCATGTTGAACAGCGGGCCGCCAGAGTTGCCGGGATTGATGGCCACGTCGGTCTGGATGAAGGGCACGTAGTTCTCCCGCGGCAGGGCACGGCCCTTGGCGCTGACGATGCCGGCGGTGGCGGAACGCTCGAAGCCGAAGGGCGAGCCGATGGCCAGCACCCATTCACCCACCTTGAGATTCTCGGACTTGCCAAAGCGCGCCACCGGCAGGCCCTTGGCATCGACCTTGAGCAGGGCGATGTCGCTGCGCGCATCGGTACCGACCAGCTTGGCCACATACTCGTCGCGGTTGCTGAGACGGACCACGATCTCCGTCGCGTCCTTGACCACGTGGTTGTTGGTCAGGATGTAGCCGTCCTCGGAGATGATGAAGCCGGAGCCCAGGGACTTGGCCTCCTGCTCCTCCATGGGGCCCTCCCCCTCGCCGAAGAAGTGCTTGAACAGATCGCCGAAGGGACTGCCCTCGGGCAGGTCCGGGATCTCCATCCCCGGCGGCAGACCGCCGATTTTGGGATGCTTGATCTTCTGCGTGGTGCTGATGTTGACCACCACGTCGGCATTCTGCTCGAACAGCTCCGAGAAGTCCGGCAGACTGCGCGCCTCGGCCAGCACCGAGCCCAGCAGGACCCAGACCGTGACCAGCCAGACCAGGGCGCCCTTCGTCATCCACTGCTGTTTCATAGCTTCTCCTGTAAAACGTGTTGCGATATCCAATGATTCTCGAGATTCGTGACCCGGCGGAAGCGCCCCGCCGTCACCGGCAGAGGGAGGCAGCCCCTCACGAGGAACGGGACAGCCGCTGCAGGGGGATCGCGACCTGCCGGCTGACGCGACGCAGGACCACCGGCTGGAAACGCGCATCGTCGCGGATCCGGCGGGAAAAGCGCTGTACCCAACGGAGGCCGGCGAGGAAACCGAACACCCCGCCGAGCATGGCGGGCCACTCGGCAGCCGGCGCAAACAGCCGTGAGGCCAGCAGCTCACCGAGCAGGCCACCGCCGATGAGGCCGAGCAGGGGCAGCAGGTAGACGGCCAGGGAACCGCGCAGCAGACCCGCCTCGGGGATACCGATCACCACCGGATCACCCGGCCGCGCATGGCCGCGGTTCAGGGCCCGCAGCCGACCCGGCCTGCCGCCCATCAGCCGTCCCAGCACCCGGGTGCCGCAACCGGCCTTGGCGGCGCAGCTGCCGCAGCTGCTCTGCCGCCGGGTCTCGACCCAGGCAAAGTCGCCGTCGACGGCGAGTACGGTGCCCTGTTCCTCGATCATGGGGTAGCCGCCAGGCGCCGCACCGATTCCCCGACCCGCTGCACCGTCAGCGCCGGCAACTCGCCGACCACGGTGATCTGATGCCCGTCCACCATCACCCCCATGGCGTTCACCGCCCCCATGCTGGACAAGCCCTCCAGGTGTTCATGCGAGCGCCCCGCCTGTTCCACGTAGACCGAGAGAGTCGCCAGGCCATCGCTGTAGACCAGGTGCTCGACCCGGCCGTGACCGGTGGGCATCCCGTGCAGCGAATGGTGCATCAGTTCGAAGCCGGGCGGCAGCCAGGCCACCGTCCAGCTCGGTTCGGTCTTCTCTTCCTCCTCGCGGATGCGGCCGGGGTCCGCCCCGTCACCGAGGCGCACGAAACCCTCGCCACTCAGCGAGGGCAGCAGTTCCCTGTCCTCGATACGCTCCACCACCTCGATGGCGGTGAACATCATCCGTTCGATGGGACTGCCCTCGGCATCCAGGCGCTCGAAACGCAACGGCAGATGACTGGCCTCGTCCACCCAGACGCGGTATCCGTAACGGTAGCGGTCACGGGGGCGCACCGCCACCACCATGCAGGGGCGGCCGGCCACCCGGTCCGCACCGATCAGCAGAAAGTCGTAGTTGGCCTTGAGTCGTTGCGGATCACCGGGAAAGTCACGCGGCAGAAGGTCATGTGGCAGATTGGTATCGACCATCACCTCCCGGCTGTCGGGCAGGATGCAGGTCACCCCCTGCCGGTCGCGGATCACCTCCCGCGCCGCCCCGCTGAGGGCCAGCAGGCGCTGCTCGCCACCCTCCGGCCCGGCGCGGTGCACCAGACGCATCGCCTCCAGGCTGGCCGGCGTGGCGTAGACGAAGGTGCCGCGATAGTTCAGTTCGTGGACCGCGCGCGCCATCTGCTGCAACCATTGCACCGCATCCGCCGCCATGGCCCAGGCGGGCGCCAGCAGTGCCAGGCAAAGCAGGATTCTCGAAGGCATCACGGTCTGTCGTCGGCCCATCCGGTAGGTTTTCTATCTTTGCTGCTGAAGGGGCCGCTGGCTGGCGTAGCCGACGATCCGCACATGAGGCGACATGGCCGGCAGGCCGCTGCGCGCCGCGTATTCGTTGTGATTGACCAGGTACTGGTTGAGTTCCTCACCGAGCTGCGGCCGCTTGACGTCCCAGCGGGTGCCGGCGACACGCCGATACTGATCCGCCGCGGGCATCGTGGCCTCGGCCAGCTGGCCACCGGCAGAGGGCAGGGCCGCCTCCCGGTCCTGCAGGGCGAGCACGGCGACCACCGCCACCGAGGCCGCCACCGCCGCACCGGCCAGGGGGCGCAACAGCCGGCCGAGCCCTGCGCGGCCATGGTGCGCCGGCTCCGCCTCGAGTTCGGCCATCACCCGCCCGGCCAGGCCGAGATCGACCTGTTCCGGCAGCTGGTTGCGCAGGGCGTCGCTGATCAGCTGATAGTGGGTCCACTGCGCCCTGAGCGCCGGATCACGTTCCAGCCGGGCCAGCAACATGTCCTGTTCGGCCTCCGGCAACTGATCGTCGACCAGTGCCGATACCTGTTCTGAGATCTTGTCGTTCATGGTCGCTCGCTCCACGCCCTGATTCACTCCAGCAACGGCCGGAGTCTGTTCTCGATCGCCTCGCGCGCCCGGAAGATGCGGGAACGCACCGTGCCGATCGGGCAGTCCATGGCATTGGCGATCTCTTCGTAGCTGAGCCCTTCCAGCTCCCGCAGGGTGATGGCGGTCCGCAGGTCCTCGGGCAGGGCCTCTATGGCATCGTTGATCGTCTGTCCGATCTCGTCCTTGAGCACCATGTGCTCGGGGGTGCCGTATTCCTTGAGACCGGACTCACCCTCGAAATGTTCCGCATCGCTGACATCGATGTCCTCGGCGGGCGGCCGGCGGCCCTGCGCCACCAGGTAGTTCTTGGCCGTATTGATGGCGATCCGGTACAGCCAGGTGTAGAAGGCACTGTCGCCGCGAAAGGAGGGCAGCGCACGATAGGCCTTGATGAAGGCCTCCTGGGCAACGTCTAGGGCGTCGGCGGGATTGTGGACATAGCGGGTGACCAGTTGAACGATCTTGTGCTGGTACTTGCGGACCAGCAGATCGAAGGCCCGCTTGTCACCCTGCTGGACACGTTTGACCAGCAGTTGATCCGCGCTTTTTTCGCTCATCCGTCATTGCCCGCCTCTGCCGGGATTGCCTGCCGCCCGCTGTCAGTTGACCGGTGGCGGCCGGGATGGTTCGCCTGTCTGGCCCGATTGCGGTAAGGTTGGCCCTATTAATCAGACAGTTCCGGCGCTCGGAACCTTAACCGATTTGACTCGCCGACCACAAGCCGGGGTCGGTGGCACAGCGACAGGGCATGAACAGCGAAGCCAACAGCGACACATCCAGACAGCGGCCCGGCGTCTCCCGGAGCCGCGCGGCGTGAGTCGTCAGCAGACCTTCGATGTGCTGGTGATCGGCAGCGGGGCCGCCGGCTTGCGCCTGGCCCTGGAGCTGGCCGGCAACGGACCGGTGGCGGTTCTCGCCAAGGGCCGGCTCACCGACGGTAGCAGCTTCCGCGCCCAGGGCGGCATCTCCGCCGTGCTGGCGCCAGACGACAGCTTCGAGAGCCATGTCCAGGACACCCTCAACGCCGGCGCCGGGCTGTGCCACCCCGAGGTGGTGCGCTTCACCGTGGAACAGGGCCCGGCGGCGATCCACTGGCTGATCGACCTGGGAGTGAACTTCACCCGTGACGCGGAAGCCGGTGGCGAGGCGGGCTACCACCTGACCCGCGAGGGCGGCCACAGTCACCGCCGGGTGATCCATGCCGCGGACGCCACCGGCCAGGTGCTGGAGACTGCCCTCATCGAAGCGGCCCGCCGCCACCCCAACATCAGCCTCTTCGAGCGCCACATCGCCATCGACCTGATCACCCGCAGCAAGCTCGGCCTGCCGGGCCAGCGCTGCCTCGGCGCCTATGTGCTGGACCGCGACGCCGGGCGGGTGGAAGCCCTGGCGGCGCGCTGCGTGGTGCTGGCCACCGGCGGCGCCAGCAAGGTCTACCTCTACACCAGCAACCCGGACACCGCCACCGGCGACGGCATCGCCATGGCCTGGCGGGCCGGCTGCCGGGTCGCCAACCTGGAATTCAATCAGTTCCATCCGACCTGCCTCTACCACCCCAAGGCCAAGTCCTTCCTGATCACCGAAGCAGTACGCGGCGAGGGCGGGCGACTGCTGCTGCCGGACGGCGAGCCCTTCATGCAGCGCTTCGACCCGCGCGGGGAGCTGGCACCGCGGGACATCGTGGCGCGGGCCATCGATCACGAGATGAAACGCCTCGGCGTCGATCACGTGCTGCTCGACATCAGCCACCGGCCGGCCGATTTCGTCCGTGAGCACTTCCCCACCGTCTACCAGCGCTGCCTGGCCTACGGCATCGACATCACCCGCGAACCCATCCCGGTGGTGCCGGCCGCCCACTACACCTGCGGCGGGGTGATGACCGACATCCACGGCCGCACCGACATCCCCGGCCTCTATGCCATCGGCGAGACCACCCATACCGGGCTGCACGGCGCCAACCGCCTGGCCAGCAATTCCCTGCTCGAATGCCTGGTGTTCGGCCAGGCGGCCGGCCGGCACATCCGCCAGGAACTGCCGCGGCTGGAGGCACCACCCGAGCTGCCGCCCTGGGACGAATCGCGGGTCACCGACTCCGACGAGGAGGTGGTGGTCAGCCACAACTGGGACGAGCTGCGGCGCTTCATGTGGGACTATGTCGGCATCGTGCGCACCGACAAGCGGCTGGAACGGGCACTGCGCCGCGTCGAGCTGCTGCAGCACGAGATCCACGAGTACTACAGCAACTTCCGGGTCACCAACGACCTGATCGAGCTGCGCAACCTGGTACAGGTGGCGGAACTCATCATCCGCTCGGCCCAGTCGCGCAAGGAGAGCCGCGGCCTGCACTACACCCTGGACTATCCACAGACCGACAGCGGGCAGGCACGGGACACGGTGCTGGTCCCGGACAGGCGCCAGGCGGCAAGCCGCCTGGCCTGGGCCGGCAACCAGCAGGAGGACGCCCGCCCCACGGCCTGATCAGGCCGTGGTGAAGTCCGCAAAGGGCCGCGGCTCGACGGGCTCGCAGCGCACATCCTCGACCCGCGCCGCCGGCGGCCCCTGCCACAGCCAGTCGCGCAAGCGCTCCAGGGCGGCAGGCTCGCCCACCGCGACCACCTCCACCCGGCCGTCCGGCAGGTTGCGGGCATAACCGGTCAGTCCCAACCGGCGCGCCTGATCGCGGGTGGAGGCACGGAAGAACACCCCCTGCACCCGGCCACTCACCCAGCAGCGCAGCGCGGCCCGGCTCATGGCAACTCCAGCACCGCGGGCAGGCCGGGACGCAAGCCGGCCTCATCGGCCACCTCGAATTCCGCCTCCAGCGCATAGCGCGGCTCGGCGGCGCCGGGATCGGGCTCCAGGCCCAGGGTGACCAGGGTCCCGGCGTAACGCCGCCCGTCCAGCCGCACCCTGACCACCTGCCCCGGCTCCGCCCCGACCAGCTCCCTGGCCGGCAGCCAGGCGCGGGCCAGCATCCGGCCACGACGGGCCAGCACCAGCAGCGGCTCGGCCCGGTCCCGGCTGACCACCGGCTGGCCCGGCTGGATGCGCACCGCGATCACCCGTGCGTCGAACGGCGCCCGCAACCGGCTGTGTTCGAGTTCGAAGGCAGCCGCCACCTGCTCGGCCCGCGCCTTCCGCCAGGCGGCCTCGGCGCGGCGCCAGCCGATCTCGGCGAGGCGCAGATCGTGATCAGAGAGCACGGTGCGCTCATAGAGTTCCCGGGCCCGCTCCAGCTCCCGCGCGGCCTCGGCCCGGTCGTCCTCCCGCTCGCGCAGCACCGCCCGGGCGGCCGCCAAGCGCGCCTCGAACACCTCGGGCTCGAGCCGCAGCAGCTCCTCGCCGGCAGCGACGCCGGCCCCGGGCCGCACTGCCACACGCTCCACCACCCCGGATACCGGCAGACCCAGCGCCAGGCGTCCGGCCCAGTCGAGAACGGCCGGATACTCGCCGGCCTGGCAGAACGCGGCCGTCAGTCCCAGATACAGGCCCAGCAGCCCCCTGCAGAGTCTTTTCATGGCTTCACTCCTTCCTCTTCCGTCGCGGCCAGGGGCAGCCAGCGGTTTTTTCCGCGCAGGGCATCCAGCTCCGCCCAGGCCAGCAGCAGCCGGTACCCGCGCTGTGCCTCGCGCAGCCGGGCCTCGGTGGACAGGGTCATGGCATCGCCCAGATCGGTCTCCACCTCCAGCTCATAGAGGGCACGGCTGCGATCCAGATAGAGGTCCCGGTAATCGAGCCGCGTCTGCGTCTCCTGGCGCTGGGCCCGCAGTACCCGGATCTCCTCCCACAGCTCGGCCACCCGCTGGCGCAGGTCGCGTTGCGCCAGCGCCAGTTCAGCCTCGGCCTCCTGGCGCCTCGCCTGGGCCGCGGCCAGCTCGGCGGCCACCCGCCCCCCGGTGAACAGCGGCACCTCCAGCACCAGCCCGGCCTCCCAGCGGTCACGGAAACCATAGTCGCGCGCATAGCGGCTGGTGGCGAGTTCGCCACTCAATACCGGCCGCCGTCCGGCACGTGCTGCCTGCACCCGCTGGCGGGCCTGTTCCAGCTCGGCCTGCAGCGCACGCAGCCCGGGGTTCGCCGCCAGCACCTCGCGGGTCAGGGCCTCCAGCTCAGGCAGTTCCAGCGCGTCCACCCGCCAACCCGGCTCGACCAGGGTCCGCGACAGTTCGCCGGGGCGGCCCAGGGCCTCGGCCAGGCGCACCCGGCGGGTGCGCCTGGCGGCCTCGGCGGCATAGCGGCGGCTGCGCAGCACCTGATAGTCGTTCTCCCGCCGCAACAGCTCGATCTCCGAGATCTGCCCCAGTTCGAAGCGGTCACGGGCCCGGTCCAGGCGCACATAGGCGATGGACATCGCTTCGTCCTGGACACGGAAGTCGAGGTCGGCGAGCAGCACGTCGAGATAGCGGCCGAGGATGTCGAGGCGACGCTGCAGGCGGGTATCGAGATAACGGGCCTGCTGGGCACGCTGGGCCGCCGCCGCGGCCGCCAGCGAGGCCCGGCTGCGGCCGAAGTCGTAGAGCCGCTTGTTGAGCTGCAGCCTGGCCCGGGAATCGTTGGGGGAGGTGTCGGCGGCCAGCGGCGAAACCCCGACATAGCGCGCCTCGGCTTCCAGGCTGGCCCGCACGCCGGTAAGCGCGCGGGCCCGCAGCCCCTCGGCCCGCGCCGCCTCGATGCCAGCGGCGGCCAGCTGCAGATCCGGATGACCGGCGTCGGCGAAGCGCAGGGCTGCCGCCAGGGTCAGGGGTTCGGGCAGGGGTTCCGCAGCCGGCAGCAGACCGGCCACAAGACAGCCCAGCAACATCAGGCCCAGGAGCCCCCCCGCTGTGCGCAAGCCCCGCATAGGCTCAGCGCTGCCCGCGTCGCTTCAGCCGCTTGTAGCGCGCGAAGGGCATCTCCTGATACCCCCCGCTGACCACGTACTCGCCCAGCCAGAGGAATTCCTCTGCATCCCGGGTGGCGCCGGTATAGCGCACCACCGGCCGTCCCTGGAGATCGAAGAACAGGATCACCGGCGTGGCCCGCACCCGGTACTGGCGGAAGGCAAAATCCTTCTCGGTGGTGGCATGCCCCTGGAAATCGGTGATCGGCACGTCGCCCTCGATGTCGACGCTGAAGATCAGGAAGTGCTGCCTGAAGTAGTCCTGCACCTCGGGGCGATTCAATACCGTCTCGCGCATCCGCTGGCAGAAGGGGCACTCCTCCATTTCGAAGAAGATCAGGATGCCCTGCTTGCCCTGCTCGCGGGCCGTGGCCAGCTCTTCCTGGAAATCACCCAGGGTCTGATCGAAGAAGTGGGTCTGCGGATCGCGCGGTGGCGCCGCGGCAAGGGCCACGCCGACCCAGCAGACGATCAACAGCCAGGCCGCCGCTGCGCCAGGCACTCTCATTACCTGCCCCCCTCGGCATCACGCAGCTTGCGCGCCAGGTAGTCCTCCAGGGCCTTGGCGGTGATCCCTCCCACCTGGCGGGCCACCGGTTCCCCCTGGGGCGAGATGATGTAGGTGGTGGGCAGGCCGCCGACGCTGAGCCGCGGATCGGGCGCGCTGAGGTCACCGTTGACCAGCACCGGATAGCTGATGAAATACTCGTCGACGAAGGTCCGCAACTGTTCCAGCGGGATGTCCTCGTAGTTGATGCCCAGCACCACCGCATCCTTGTCGCGGTGCCGCTCGTGGAACGCCACCAGATCCGGTATCTCCTCCAGGCAGGGCGGACACCAGGTCGCCCAGTAGTTGAGTATCACCCACTTGCCGCGGAACTCGGACAGGCTGCGACTCTTGCCCTCGAGGTCCGGCAGGGTGAAATCGACCGGCTCGGCCAGCACCAGCGGGCTGCACAGCAGGGTGAACACCAACCATAACGTCTTCATGAATATCCTTCGCCTCCTGTCGGCTCGACGCATACCCTGCCACCCGCTGGCAGGGCTTGCAAGCATCGGGTAAAAAAGCGGTTTCTCGCACCGCCCGGGGGGACTACAATCCCCGGTGGTACCATCAGGAAGACGCCTCAGCCCCCGAAAAGTTTCCATCCAGCACGGGATTCGCAGCGGATGACCACCATCAGACAGGACGACTTCATCGCCAGCATCGCCGATGCCCTGCAGTACATCTCCTACTATCATCCACCGGACTTCATCCGCGCCCTGGCCGAGGCCTGGCGCCGCGAGGAGGCAGCCGCGGCACGCGACGCCATCGCCCAGATCCTGGTCAACTCGCGCCTCTGCGCCGAAGGCCATCGGCCGATCTGCCAGGACACCGGCATCGTGGTGGCCTTCCTCAAGATCGGCATGGAGGTGCGCTGGGATGCCGAGCTGGACCTCGCAGGCATGATCAACGAGGGGGTGCGCCGGGCCTACACCGATCCGCACAATCCGTTGCGCGCCTCGGTGGTGACCGACCCGGACGGGGCACGGCGCAACACCGGCGACAACACCCCGGCGGTGATCCACACTGAGCTGGTGAGCGGCGACCGGGTGGAGGTGATCCTCGCCGCCAAGGGCGGCGGCTCCGAGAACAAGGCGCGCTTCGCCGTGCTCAATCCCGGCGACGACCTGGTCGACTGGGTGCTGCAGCAGGTACCGACCATGGGCGCCGGCTGGTGCCCGCCGGGATTGCTCGGCATCGGCATCGGCGGTACCCCGGAGAAGGCCATGCTGCTCGCCAAGCGCTCGCTGATGGAACCGGTCGACATCCAGCAGCTTGCCGCGCGCGGCCCCGGCAACCGGGCCGAGGCCCTGCGCCTGGAACTCTACGACAAGGTCAACGCCCTCGGTATCGGCGCCCAGGGGCTGGGCGGGCTGACCACGGTGCTGGACGTGAAGGTGCTGGACTACCCCACCCACGCCGCCTCCAAGCCGGTGGCGCTTATTCCCAACTGCGCCGCCACCCGTCACATCCACTTCCAGCTCGACGGCAGCGGCCCGGCCGTGCTGCAGCCGCCCTCGCTGGCCGACTGGCCGGAGATCGACTGGCAGCCCGGCGCGGGCAGCCGGCGCGTCGACCTCGACCGGTTGCAACGCGAGGACGTGCTCGACTGGCGGGCAGGCGAGACGCTGCTGCTGACCGGCCGCCTGCTGACCGGACGCGACGCCGCCCACAAGCGCATCGTCGAGCTGCTGGAACGGGGCGAACCCCTCCCGGAGGGGCTCGATTTCCGCGATCGCTTCATCTATTACGTGGGACCGGTGGACCCGGTCGACGGCGAGGCCGTGGGACCGGCCGGCCCCACCACCGCCACCCGCATGGACAAGTTCACCGAGCCGATGCTGGCAAAGGCCGGTCTGCTCGGTATGATCGGCAAGGCGGAACGCGGTCCGGAGGCGATCGAGTCCATCCGCCGCCATCGCGCGGTCTACCTGATCGCCACCGGCGGCGCCGCCTACCTGGTGTCCAAGGCGATCCGCAGCGCCCGGCTGCTGGCCTTCGAGGACCTGGGCATGGAGGCGGTCTACGAGTTCGAGGTGGTCGACATGCCGGTGACGGTGGCGGTGGATGCCAGCGGAGAATCCATCCATCGCACCGGCCCCGCCGAATGGCGGGGGCGCATCGGCAGGATTCCGGTCGAGAGCCGGTCATAGACCGCGGCAACGAGGAGGGGAAGGCAACAGCGTGTTTCTATCCGTACCACGACAGGACGTCATTCCCGGTGTCGACACCCGGCCCAGCACCCTGCGCGAATGGCTGGACGGCCTGCCCTACACCGAGATCGGCAACACCGCCGACCGGCTGCTGGAGCGCCTGACCGACATCAACCACCAGATCCTGCCGGGGCCGCAGCGCTACGAGCTGATGCTCGAGTTCAACCGCGCCTTCACCCGCTTGCACGAGGGGCTGCGCCACCCGGCACGCGCCCAGGACCGGTTGCCCGCCAGCAGCCTGCAACTGCTCGACGCGCTCACCGAACAACTGCTGTTCGGCTACAAATACATCATCAACGGCGCCCCCGGCGAACGGCGGCTGTGGGGGCGTCCCCGGCATCTGTTCGGCGCCATCAACTACGCGGCCCAGCTGACCACCCTGCTGCTCGCCTGCCGCTACCAGGCCTACCTGCCGACCGATCCCACGCTCTGGAGCGAGGCCGGCCTGCTGCAGCAGCTGGCGGAGAGCGAATCGGTGCCGCCCACCCCGGATGCGGACTTTCCCTTCAGTCCCGGCCAGCTCGGCGCGGCCAGTGCCTACAAGCTGCTCGGCCTGCTGCGCCTGGCCGACCCCTATCACCTGCCCGCCGATCGGGTGTGGGACATCCTGCAATACCTCTGTCCGCGCATCGAGGCGGTCGTCCACTACCGGGTCGGGGCCGATCACAAGAGCCGCCCCGGGGAACTCGCCCTGTGCATGAACTGCGACGCCTCGCAAGCGGTCCGCCCCGGACACGACAACGACAGCGAGGAACACAGCTGGCTGATGCTCGACGTCAATCCCTTGCTGGAGGATCTGCAGGCCGACCTGGCCCGCCTCAAGGCAGGCAGCAGCCCCCGCCAACTGGGGCTCTCGGACCATCTGCTCGCCAGCGACGCGCGACAGCTGCTCAACCATCTGCTGGCCCAGTGGCAACAGCAACCCCCGGAACGCAAGCTGCCGCGGGTCGACAGCGACGCACCGGTACGGGTGGCGGTAGGACTGGAGGCGGCCTTCGCACTGCACAACGGCAACCGCCCCTTCAACCCGGCGGACTACCTGGCCTTCGATGACGAAGACGAGATCGATCTCGGCTACCCCCTGGAAGCCGGGAACGCCGGCCCGGCGAAGCCGCCCGAGACCCTGCGCTGCGCCACCCTCAACCGCAGTGCCGGCGGCCTGGCCCTGCACCTGTTGCCGGAAGGCCGGCTGAAACTGTCGGTGGGGCAGCTGCTCAGCATCCAGAACCCCAGCGGCGAATGGCTGGCAGGGGCGGTGCGCTGGGAGATCAACCATCCCGAATCAGGCATCGAGGCAGGCGTACAATACATCGCCAAGGATGCCTTCCCGGTCGCCGTCCGGCCGCTGACCGGCGACGTCAAGACCCGCTTCCAGCCGGCGCTCGGCACCCTGATCAATCACGAGGGCCAGCGCTACCTGATCCTCATCGGACCCAAGGGCCTGTACCGCGAGCAGCGCACCCTGGAGATGGACATCGATGGCGAGCGCAAGCAGGTCCGCTGCCTGCAGCTGCTGGAAGCCAACGCCAGCTTCGAACGCTTCATCTACGAGGACATCTGAGCCCGCGGGCGGCTCACCAGTCGGCCCGCAGCGCGATCTTGCCCAGCGCCTGGCCCGACTCCAGCAGGGCATGGGCCGCGCCCACCTCGGAGAAACCGAAGCGCCGTTCATGGATCAACGGCCGCAGCTCACCGGCATCGACCAGCGCCGCCACCTGGCGCAGGATGGCACCGTGCGCCTCGCGGCGGCGGTTGTGCAGCATGGGGATCAGCATGAACACCGTGTGCAGGGAGAGACTCTTCTGGAAGGCCGGCTTGAGATCCAGGGTGGCGCGCCCGCTGACCGTGACCACCTGCCCCCAGAAGGCCGCGGCGCTGATGGCATCGGCCAGCACCGGCTGCCCGACGGTGTCGAACACGGCGTCGTAACCCTCGCCCCCCGTGAGCCGCGC
Source organism: Thiohalobacter sp. IOR34 (assembly GCF_030406045.1). GTDB lineage: Bacteria > Pseudomonadota > Gammaproteobacteria > Thiohalobacterales > Thiohalobacteraceae. Next base: position 672,250 of record NZ_CP128988.1, on the reverse strand, counting down.
AACGAAGTCCTCCACCGCCTCCTGCCGGTAGTCGATGGTCTCCACCGCCCCCAGCTCACGCGCTGCCCGGCGCTTGTCCTCGCGGCTGCCGGTGGCGTGCACGATCGCACCGCGCCAGCGGCCGAGCTGCACACCGATGTGCCCCACGCCCCCGCTGCCGCCATAGACCAGCAGCCGCCGACCGGCCTGCAGATCGAGCTTGTCGATCACCGCCTCCCAGGCGGTGATGGCGACCAGCGGCAGCACCGCGGCCTCCTCCAGTGGCAGGCGGCGGGGTGCCGGCGCGATCAGCCGGGCATCGGCCCGCATGTACTCCGCCAACGCACCCGGCAGCCCCTTCATGCCACCGGCACAGCCGTAGACCTCGTCCCCGACCCGGAAAGCATCCACTCCCTCGCCCAGGGCCTCGATCACCCCGGCCACGTCGGCATGCAGCACGGCCGGAAAATCCGGGCCCACCGGCACCTCGCCACGGCGGATCTTGCAGTCGATCGGGTTGACGCTGCTCGCCACGACCCGGATCAGCACCTCGCCCGGCCCCGGCTCGGGGCGCGGCAGCTCGGCCGCCTCGAACACCTCGGGTCCACCGAAACGATTGATTACATAGGCCTTCATGCCGCCTCCCGCACACCGCTGACGATGCGCTAAGCTTAGCGCATGCACCAAGCGCGACAAGCCCCCCGCCGCCTCGGCTGGCTGCTGGCCGCGGGGCTGCTCCTCGCAGCCTCCGGCGGGGTCGCCGAGGACACACATCCCGGGAGTACCACGAGCATGAGCCTGACCCTCTCTTCCAGCGTCTTCGAACCCGGTGGCGAGATTCCCCGCCGCTACACCTGCGACGGCGAGGACGTCTCGCCGCCCCTGTCCTGGTCCGGTGTGCCCGGCGAGGCCCGCAGCCTGGTGCTGATCGTCGACGACCCGGACGCCCCGGACCCGGCGGCCCCGAAGATGACCTGGGTGCACTGGGTCCTGTACAACCTGCCGGCGGAGCTGAGCGGGCTGCCCGAGGCGGTCGACAAGCTGCCAGCCGGCAGCGGTGAGGGCCTCAACGACTGGAAGCGAACCGGCTATGGCGGCCCCTGCCCGCCGATCGGCCGGCACCGCTACTTCTTCAAGCTCTACGCCCTGGATACCCGGCTGCCGGATCTCGGCCGGCCAACCAAGACCGAGGTGGAACAGGCCATGCGCGGCCACGTGCTGGAGGCCGCCGAGCTGGTTGGCACCTACCGGCGCTGAACCCTCCCGTCCGCACCGAAATCTACTCCCTGGCCGAGCAATGATGAGCGGGCTGCAGAAGTGCCACGCGGTCCGGTGGGGGCGCCGGCTGGCAGCAACAGTCAGTTTCGGCGACTCTCACCGGCCGTTATCATCTATCGGGCCATGACGGGAACGAGGGAAGGCCGTGCTCGAATACGCATTCTTCGATACCGGACTACGCGAACGGTTCGTCCGCTTCGTGCGTGGACGCGGCATCGACTGTCAACTGGCGGATGACGGCAGGGAGGTGCTTCTGGTCCGCATTGCGGACGACATCGATGAAACCCACGCCGACGAGATCGACGGCTGCTATGACCGGCTGCTCGGCGAACAGGCCGGGCTGTTCGAGGATGAACTGGAGAAAAGTGTGGCCGGCATCCGCATCCAGCTGGGCGACGGCCGTCCCTGCACCGTCCGCTTCCGGCCCGATCTGCTGTCCAGGGCCCTGGAATGTCTCAGTCTGGAGGAATTCCAGGAACTGCTGCAGGCCGTGGTCCGCGCCGTGGAAAACCCGGACGATGGCCCCATCTGTCGCGGCCGCTGAACGGCGGCCCCACCCAGCACCCCCTGACGGGTCAATCTGCCGTCAACAGGGCATCGCGCAGGCGCTTCAGCGCCCGATAGTGCTCGATCAACAGCTCCAGGGAGAAGGCCGCATTGGCCGGGCTGGGATTGGGGGTGACGAACACCGGGCTGGCACCGATCGCCATCGGCTGCAAGCCCCAGTCGATGCGCGCCACGCCGCCGGGTCCGTACTTCAGGAAGTTGGCCCAGGCGACCTTGCCGTGGAACCAGATCAGGCGCGGCCGGTGGCTCAACAGCTTGGTCTGCAGCAGGGGCGCCCCCGTCCGGTAGTCCGCCGCGCGCAGGCCGGCGGCGCCGGGCGTCGGCCGCTTCACCAGATCGGTAAAACCGATGCGGTGACGTTCGAGCAGACGCCGCATGGCCTCGGGCCCCGGCTGCAACGCTTCGTCGATCAGACCGCTGCCATTCAGGGCCGGCCAGAAGCGGTTGCGCGGATTGGCGAAGTAGGTCCCGGCACGCACCGAGGGCGGAGACGGATTGAGACCGACGGAGACGATGTCCAGGCCGTCGGCCAACAGGTCCGGCAGGGTTTCCGTATCACCTGTCCCTTGGGGCATATCGCTGCACTCGGACGACCATAGGCAACGGCGGCCCGCAGGCCGCCGTCATGGGTTGACGCCGGATGGTGATCAGCGGGTGATGAAGTTGGAGTGCAGCCAGCCGGTCAGCCCCCTGGCCTCGACCTCCCACCAGTCACCCCGCTTGGTGCCGGTCGGACGGACCGGCGTCCCCTTGGGCAGCTTGGCCAGGATCGGTGCCGAGGTGGTGGGTCCCGAGCGGAAGTTGACCCCGGTGCTGGTCATGTAGCCAGCCGCATCCGGAGCCATGGCCGCCGGCTGGGTGGCCTGGAGCTGGGCGACCAGCTTGTTGTGGGCATCCATGAAGGCCGCAGCCGTGATCTTGCCGATATCGGTGCTCTGGTAGGCACCGCCGCCACCGGCCACGCCGCCCATCCAGCCAAATCCGCCGAAGCTGATGTCGGACTTCTTGGCGCTACCCTCGGCGACCGCTTCCTGCACACCGGTGCGGACATTGGTCACGAACAGGGTGACCTGGGATTCCAGATTCTGGGTCCTGATCCCCCCCGCTACGGCACCGGCCACGCCCGGCAGCAGGGCACCCAGGCCTCCGAAGCCACCGCCGGCATTGGCATCCTGGAAGATGATACTGGGCGTGATGATGTAGTCGGCAGCCACCATCTGACCACCGCCCATCGAGCTGCCCTTCTGCAGCTCACCACCGGCGGCCAGGGCGCGCTCGCGCTGCAGGGCGCTGGACGCGGCACCGCGGTCCACCACGCGGAAACAGTTGCTCTGCGCCATCATCAGGCGGATCAGCGGCACCGGGCTGCTCAAACCGTACTGGGCATAGCCCCTGTCCTCCGGCTCCAGCAGGGCGGCGGTGCCGATCGGCCGGGCACAGTGCACCAGTTGGGTGGACTGCCCCTGGGCGCCGGCGTTGCCGCCGGAACCCGTGACCTCCGACCCTCCCCCGCCGAGCTTGGTCTGGGTATTCACACAGCCAGCCAACGTCAACGCCACCGCACCAGCAACCGTCTGTATTCCATATCGCTTGAGACTCACGGCATCCTCCTTCCTTATTAGGTATCAAGTTGTTATCCAGCCGAGCCGCCCCGGCCGCTGTGGCTTACTATACCATCCGGCCGGCGACATTCTAGGCGGGACGCAGCCCTGGCAGCCCCTCCCGACCGTCCGCTCCATCCACCGGCCACAGCCAGGCCGCGCCACGCACCCCGCTTGCATCGCCGAAGCGCGGCGCCAGCAGCCGGGTGTCGACCCGGTCCGAGAAGACGTAGCGCCCCCAGCAAGCCGGTACCTCCCGGTACAGTGCCTCGATGCGCCCCAGGCCGCCGCCGAGCACGATGACATCCGGATCGAGCAGATTGATGACATGGGCCAGGGCCCGGGCCAGGCGATCCACATACCGCGCCAGACTGGCCTGGCAGGCGGCATCACCGGCGGCGGCCCGGGCCGCGATCCGTGCCGCATCCAGTGCCTCGGCATGACGGCGCCGGTGATCGGCGGCCAGCCCGGGGCCGGAGAGCCAGGTCTCGATGCAGCCCCGGCGGCCGCAGTAGCAGGCGGGTCCCGGTCGTTCCTCGTCTGCCGGCCAGGGCAAGGGGTTGTGACCCCATTCCCCGGCGATGGCGTTGGGTCCGTTCAGCAGCCGGCCGTCGACCACGATGCCGGCGCCGGTCCCGGTGCCGAGGATGACACCGAACACCACCCGCGCCCCCGCCGCCGCGCCGTCGCTGGCCTCGGACAGGGCGAAACAGTCGGCATCGTTGGCGATGCGCACCGGCCGCCCGAGCAGCGCCGCCAGATCCTCCCGCAGCGGCTGGCCGTTCAGGCACTGTGAATTGGCGTTCTTCAGCCGGCCGGTGACCCGCGACAGCGCCCCCGGCGTACCGACACCGACACGGCCGCGCACGCCCAGCTCGCGCTCGGCCTCCTCCACCAGCCCGGCGATGGCGGCCAGGGTGGCCCGGTAGTCACCCTGGGGCGTGGCCACCCGCCGACGCAGCCGTTCCCGGCCGTCGTCGTCCAGGGCGAGGAGTTCGATCTTGGTGCCGCCGAGGTCGATGCCGAAGCGCATTTGGTCTATCTTTATCCTTTCATTGTCCGCAGGGAGACCCGCCAACGGGTCCACCGCCATCATATCACCGTGAGTTCGTCCGCCCCCGCAGCCAGACCCTGTCTGATCTCCACCGAGACGCTCGCCGCCCGCCTCGACCAGGAGGAGCCCGGGCCGCGTCTCGTCGACTGCCGCTTCGACCTGCTGCACACCGAGGCCGGACGCACGGCCTATCGGCAGGGGCACCTGCCGGGCGCGGTCTACGCCCACCTCGACGAAGACCTCGCCGGGCCGGTGACGCCGGTCTCCGGCCGTCACCCGCTGCCAGACCCGGGCCGGCTGGCGCAACGGCTCGCCGACTGGCGGATCGGACCGGATACCGAGGTGGTCTGCTACGACGCCCGGGACGGGGTGTTCGCCAGCCGTCTGTGGTGGTTGCTGCGCTGGCTGGGTCACGAACGGGTCGCGGTACTGGACGGCGGCCTGGCGAAGTGGACGGCGGAACAGCGTCCCCTCCACCGGCAGGGGGACGAATCAGCGACCTCGACCCCGGGCCCCGCCCTGCCCGCCGCCCCGCGGCCGGGAATGACCATCGACAGCGGAGGCCTGGGCGCCGTGCTGGACAGCGATGCCCTGTGCCTGATCGACGTGCGCGAGACGGACCGCTTCGCCGGCGAACGCGAGCCCCTCGACCCGGTGGCCGGCCACATTCCGGGCGCCGTCAACCTGCCCTTCGGCAAGAACCTGGACGCCAGCGGCTGCTTCCTGCCGGCCGAGGCGCTGCGCAAGATGTACCTGCGGCTGCTCGACGGTCGCGCCCCCGCCGACGCCGTGCTGATGTGCGGCTCCGGCGTCTCGGCCTGCCACAGCCTGCTGGCGATGGAGCTGGCCGGCCTGCCCGGCGCCCGCCTCTATGCCGGCTCCTGGAGCGAGTGGATCCGCGACCCCGGCCGGCCGGTGGCCATCGGCGCCGGCGACTGAGCATCGGCGGACGTTTCCAGCCGCCCTGGTTCCTGCGATAATTCCGGCCCCGACGAGCCCCGCGAAACCCGCCCCATGAACCAGCCCGAGATCCACAGACGTCGCAGCGTGCCGGTCCGCATCGGTCCGGTGACGGTCGGCGGCAACGCCCCCGTGGTGGTGCAATCGATGACCAACACCGACACGGCCGATGCCGAGGCCACCGCGCAGCAGGTCGCCGCGCTGGCGCGCGCCGGTTCCGAGCTGGTGCGCATCACGGTCAACAGCGAGGACGCCGCGCGCGCCGTGCCGCGGATCCGCGAACGCCTCGAGACCGAGGGGCTGGCGGTACCGCTGATCGGCGACTTCCATTTCAACGGCCACCGCCTGCTCGACAAGTACCCGGACTGCGCTGCGGCCCTCGCCAAGTACCGCATCAACCCGGGCAACGTCGGACGGGGCAGGAAGAAGGACGAACAGTTCGCCACCATCATCGAGCTGGCCTGCCGGCACGACAAGCCGGTGCGCATCGGCGTCAACTGGGGCAGCCTGGATCCGGCCCTGGTAGCGCGGATGATGGACGAGAACGCCCGTGCCGCCACCCCGCGCGACCCGGCGGCGCTGATGCACGAGGCGCTGATCAGCTCGGCGCTGGACAGTGCCCGCCAGGCCGAGGCCCTGGGCCTTGGCCATGATCGCATCATCCTCTCGGTGAAGATGAGCGGCGTGCAGGACCTGATCGCCGTCTACCGCAAGCTGGCCGCCCGCTGCGACTATCCCCTGCACCTCGGCCTGACCGAGGCCGGCATGGGCAGCAAGGGCATCGTCGCCTCCAGCGCCGCGCTGGCGGTGCTGCTCCAGGAGGGCATCGGCGACACCCTGCGCATCTCCCTCACCCCCGAACCGGGCGGCAGCCGCACCCTGGAGGTGCAGGTCGCGCAGGAGCTGCTGCAGAGCATGGGGCTGCGTGCCTTCACCCCGGCGGTGATCGCCTGCCCCGGCTGCGGCCGCACCACCAGTACCTACTTCCAGCGCCTGGCCCAGGACATCCAGGGCTACCTGCAGGAGCAGATGCCGCACTGGCGTGGCCGCTACCCGGGGGTCGAGAACCTGCGCGTGGCGGTCATGGGCTGCGTGGTCAACGGCCCTGGCGAGAGCCGCCACGCCGACATCGGCATCAGCCTGCCCGGCACCGGCGAACGGCCGGTGGCGCCGGTCTACATCGACGGTGAGAAGGACGTCACCCTGAAGGGCGAACACATCGCCGAGGAATTCCAGGCCATCGTCGAGGCCTATGTGGCGCGCCGCTATGGCAGCTAGCCCGTGTGATCACGGCCGGTGGGAGACCGCTCCTACACCTGATCGTGCCGCCACGCCCCGTAGGAGCGGTCTCCAGGCCGCGATTGCCCCCGCAGCCGAGAGGATTCGCCCGCAGCGTGCATAGCGCGCGCCCTGCCCACCTTGCGACTCAGCGTGGCGGATCACATCCGTTTTCGATCGCGGCCGGGAGGCCGCTCCTACACCAGATCGTGCCGCCATCTCCGGTAGGAGCGGCCTCCCGGCCGCGATTGCCCCATCACGGAGAGGATTCAGCAGGATGCGCCCCTGCCGCGCCCCCCGCAGCTGGCACCACGGCTGACGGCGCCCGCCCTTACTCTTCCGGCATCTCCTCGCCCTTCGGCACCGGGCCGTAGGGGTCGTGGCGGTGGCGGTCGTGGTAGTGCATCCGGTAGTAGACGAAGCGGGCCGGATCGTCGAAATGCAGAAAGGGGTTGCCCTCGACCTGCTCGGCCAGGGTCGAGGTCTCGGCCACCGAGTAGTTGTGGCCGGGGTGGATGCAGGTCTCGGGCGGCAGCCGCTCGGCCATGTCCTTGAGGGTGTGGAACATCTGTTCCGGATCGCCGCCTTTCAGGTCGCAGCGGCCACAACCGAAGACGAACAGCGTATCCCCGGTGATCAGATCGTTGCCCAGCCGGTAGCAGGCCGAGCCCGGCGTGTGACCGGGGGTGTGCAGCACCTCGATCGGCGTCTCGCCGAGCTCGATCAGGTCCCCGCCGTGATGCAGGGTCGGCAGATCCAGCGCCTGGCCCCAGAAACGGGCCTCCGGTTTCAGCAGATGCAGCTGGGCATCCTGGGCCGCCAGCACCGTCTCGATACCGTTGATGTGGTCGTGATGGCTGTGGGTGAGCAGGATGTCGGTGATACGCAGCCCCCGTTCACGGGCCAGTCGCAGCACCTCCTCCACCTCCCAGGCGGGGTCGACCACCGCCGCCCTGCCGCTGGCACGGTCCTCGATCAGATAGACGAAGTTCTCCATCGGTCCCAGTTCGAGGGCATGGATGCGGTAGGGGGCGTTGGCGTCGGGACCGCAGCCGGGCGTGGCGGAGAGGCTGTTCATGCCCCTATCATAGTGCCTCCCAGCCGCGAGGACACCCCGCCATGGATGCCACCATCGCCCGCCACCGGCCACAGAGCGAATTCGCCACCGAGGAAGACTGCTTCATCATCGAGACCTGGAACGACCCGGGGGATCCGGCGCTGTCCGTCGCTCGCGCCCGGGTGGAGGCCGGCGTCACCACCCGCTGGCACCGGCTGCGGGGCGTGGCGGAGCGCTATCTGATCGTCGCCGGCCAGGGCGTGGTGGAGGTCGGCGAATCACCACCCACGGCGGTCGGTCCCGGCGATCTGGTGGTGATCCCGGCGGGCGTGCGGCAGCGGATCCACAACCCCGGCCCCCGGGCACTGATCTTCTACGCCCTCTGCACCCCGCGCTTCACCCCGGACTGCTACGAGGCCCTGGCAGAGGACTGAAGAATCGAGCCAGGCTGTTGCAAAAGTCTCTGGCGAGTGCGAGACAAGGCAAAAATGGCGAAAAAGCGCAGTTAACATGGCCGTGAATGAGCATTTTGAGCCATTTTTCAACGTCGTATCCTGCCGTCAGAGGGTTTTTCAACAGCCTGCCAGGACCACACCAATCGCGGCCTGGAGGCCGCTCCTACAACATATTGTGCCGCCACGCCCCGTAGGAGCGGCCTCCAGGCCGCGATGCCCGGAGTCAATCGAATAGGCGCAACCTGTAATATGCGGGCTAGCTGAACTGCTGGCGCAGCTTGCGCAGGGTCGCCGGGCCGACACCGCGGATCGCCAGCAGGGCCGCGTCGTCCAGCGCGCGCACCTGCTGCGGCCGCCGCACGCCGGCATCGAACAGGGCTCGGGCGATACGCACATTGATGCCGGCCTCGCGCAGCAGGGCGAAGAAGGCACGGCATTCCGCCGCGGCCTCGGCCGCTGGCGGCGGCACGGCGCGCAGGCGCTGCGGGACCGGGGCGGGCCGCGCCCGCTGCCGTGCCGCGGTCTCGGCCGCACCCAGCAGGTGATGGCCACCGGCCAGCAGCAGGGTGGCGGCGAGCAGCTGCGCCAGTTCCTGGTTCCAGGGCAGGTCGGCGACCGCCAGCCGGATCAGGCCCAGCACCCCGCAGACCCCGAGCAGCATGCCGAAGGCCGCCAGCAGCAGCGCCCAGCGCAGCTCGGTGTCGGCCGGCAGCCGGTCCAGCAGCCAGCGGCGGCATTTTGCAACCAGCCGGTCGAAGAGCGTCGGCTCTTCATACAGGGCATAGGTCTCGGGCAACATGGCGGGATCTCCAGCTGTCTGCCTACAGGGGATATCGGCCATACTCGCCGAATCGCCAGCGGCGAACCGTGAAGGCGGCCGCAAAACGCCGGCTTCGCAACGGACCCGCCACAAGCGGCGGCCCGCCGGCGCAGTCGATCAGTCCCGAGTCCGACAGACTGCCAGGTGGAGAGAGCCCCGTGGATTCGTCCTGGCTCCGGCAGACTGCTAGCCCATATATTGCACGAAGGATTCGAGTTTCAGGGCAAATCTGGCCAAGCAGTTTGTTCGATCGCCCGCCGAAGCATAGCCGTAGCTATGGTTCAAGGGGGATCGGGCAAAATGCGCCGCCAGATTTGGTCTGAACTCGAATAGGCACAAACTGTAACAGGGCACAATTGCTCGCATAGGTGATCCTGCCTTGATAAATACCGGAAAAATTACGCTTTCAAGGCCGCCTTCGTGCAAGATGCAGCTAGCCCGCATATTGCACGAAGGATTCGAGTTTCAGGGCAAATCTGGCCAAGCAGTTTGTTCGATCGCCCGCCGAAGCATAGCCGTAGCTATGGTTCAAGGGGGATCGGGCAAAATGCGACGCCAGATTTGGTCTGAACTCGAATAGGCACAAACTGTAACAGGGCACAATTGCTCGCATAGGTGATCCTGCCTTGATAAATACCGGAAAAATTACGCTTTCAAGGCCGCCTTCGTGCAAGATGCAGCTAGCCCGCATATTGCACGAAGGATTCGAGTTTCAGGGCAAATCTGGCCAAGCAGTTTGTTCGATCGCCCGCCGAAGCATAGCCGTAGCTATGGTTCAAGGGGGATCGGGCAAAATGCGACGCCAGATTTGGTCTGAACTCGAATAGGCACAAACTGTAACAGGGCACAATTGCTCGCATAGGTGATCCTGCCTTGATAAATACCGGAAAAATTACGCTTTCAAGGCCGCCTTCGTGCAAGATGCGGGCTGGCATGGCGCCATGACCACGAGCGACAGGGCACGGGCCCGCCTGGAACAGGCCATCGAGGCACGGCTGCGCGCCCATCCCCAGGGACTCGGCGAGTATGCCCTGTTGCAGGCGCTGCGCGAGAGCGATGCCGGGCTGGTGCCCGAGCGGCTGGATGACGAGCTGAGCCTGTTCCAGACCCATTTCCTGCTCTTCCACTGCCTGTACCGGATCGACCAGCGGCTGTCGCGGATGGGTGAGGGCCGGCTGGAGATCGGTGCCCTGTGCATCCGCCTGCTGCCGTCGACCACAGGCGACGCCTCGCAGGCGCTCGGCAGCCCAGATCCCCTGCGCGACTACTATCTCGACCTGGCCAATCTCGACACCGGCCGCGAGGAGGTGAACCGGCTGCTGGACGGCTTCTGGCGGCGCTACCTGCGCCAGGACGCCCGGGCCGAGGCGCTGGCCGTGCTCGGTCTCGAAGCGGGGGCCGACGAGGCGGCCATCCGCCAGCGCTACCGGCGGCTGGCCATGCAGCATCACCCGGACCGTGGCGGTGACGCGGCCCGGTTGCAGGAGATCAACGCGGCGCTGGCGACCCTGCTGGGGCGGGGCTGATAGAATCCGCCTCCATCCCCTCCAGGACGAGCGTTCATGGCCGCACACAAACTGATCCTGCACCCGGTCGCCACCGAGCTGGCGGCGGACTTCCCGGCAACCGTGCAACACTGTCTGGAAGAGCTGGGCGTGCTCGGCGCCCCCTTCGAACTCGACGGCCGTCGCCACCACCGGACCGGCGACGGCTTCCTCGGCCACTTCAGCTTCCTCGGTTGCTCACCCTATCTGGAACTGGACCCACCAGACGAGCCGGCGGCGCGTGAGGAGGCCGCTCGGCTGGGTCGCTTCTGCCACATCCATCTGCAACCGCGGATCGGGCCACCGACCCTGCGTTGCGATGCCAACGCCCGTCCCCGCTGCCCGGCCTGCCGCGCCGCGGCACCCCTGGCCCGGATTCGCGCCGGCCAGGAGGCGCCCCTGCCCTGCCCGCGCTGCCAGGCTCACTGGGGACCCGGCGACTGGCTCTGGCGCCAGGGCGGCGGCCGGGCGGTCTTCTTCCTGGATATCTGGGGGATACACCCGGCAGAGGTGGTGCCGCAGACGACACTGCTGGAGGCGCTGGCCGCGCTCGGCGGGAGCGACTGGCAGTATTTCTATCTGCGCGAATAGCCGCTACGGGCCGGCGGATGCGCCCCGCCGGGATCTGTGGCATAATAACCTACCGTTTTAATCAAGTACGTGCCCCAGGCGGATCACCGATGACAGACAATGAACTGACGAAGGAAGAGCGCATCCTGCGCATGATGAAGAAGGTCCTGACCGACGTCGCCCGGGACACCCATGCCAAACCCGGCTTCCGGCACCCCCTGTCCGAGCAGACCATCCTCGGCATCCGCGACTGCCTGAGCCTGATTTCGGCCCGCGAACGGGAACTGGCCGAGGAACATGGCCGGCCGATGGACATGCGCCCCCGCTTCATCGACGAACCCAGGAAAGAAGTGGCCGTGCCCATCGACCTGGCCGCGATGCGCGCCAGGAAGGACGCCGAGACCGACTAGGAGTACAGCATGCAGAACCTGACCCTTGAAGAGCGCATCATCCTGACCCGCTCGATCATCAACCTGCTGGACAGCTGGGGCTTCGACAACCCGGCCCAGGTCCGGCTGCTGGCCCTGCCGGATGGCACGCCGCCGCGCAAGATCAACCGCTACCGCAGCATGAACGAGCCGCTGCCGGAGGACGAGCGGATCATGCAGCGCATCGAGCAACTGCTCGGCATCGCCGACGCCCTGCGCACCACCTTCCCCCACAATCCGCGCATGGGCCAGGTCTGGATGCGCAAGCGCAACAAGCACCTGCGCCGCAGTCCCGCCAGCTGCATGATCGAGGACGGCATGAGCGGCATGATCCGGGTCCGCACCCACCTCGACTGCACCTATGCCTGGGACATGAGCGGTTCCTCCGCCTAGCAGCCTGCTAGGCAAGAAACCTTCGACTACCTGGCCGGTCGGGAGTTGCATAGCCGGCCATCCGGCCTGATGCATGTCAGCTGCAGGTGACGGCGGCTTGCAGCCTCTTTCCCTTGGTCTACACTTCGGGCGAGGTTCGCGCAGGAATGCCGGCGGACCCGCCTTTCGGAACCCGGCAACGGGCCATCACCTTGTGGAAAGCCTCAGCAGGACGTCACCATGACCACGACAAGCAAGCAGCCCCGCCGTAAGTCCCCCGCCAAGACAGCGGCCAAGAGCAGCAAGGCGGCCAGCACCAAGACCACACGACGCAGGAAGACGGCCGCCAAGACGCCGGAGATCACCCCCGAACAGCGCTACCAGATGATCGCCGAGGTCGCCTACCTGAGGGCCGAACGCCAGGGCTTTGCGGGCGATCCGGTGGAGGACTGGCTGGCAGCGGAAAAGGAGGTCGACGCCGGTCTCGCCGGGCGGGCGGCAGGCACTGCCCAGTAGACCGTCCCAGGAACTGCTGGATCCAGCCCGCCCCGCCACCTCGGGCCAATTGCGGCGTAGACGCCGCTCCTACGGGACATGGTGGGACATTTTGTTGCAGGAGCGGCCTCCAGGCCGCGATCGCGAGCGGGCACCACCCGCCAGTCCCCTCTCCCCCAGGCCAATCGCGGCGTGGACGCCGCTCCTACGGGACATGGCGGTACGTTTTGTTGCAGGAGCGGCCTCCAGGCCGCGATCGAGAGCGGACACCACCTGCCAGCCCCCTCTCCCCCAGGCCAATCGCGGCGTGGACGCCGCTCCTACGGGACATCGCGGTACGTTTTGTTGCAGGAGCGGCCTCCAGGCCGCGATCGCGAGCGGGCACCACCCGCCAGCTCCTCGTCCCCCGGCCCAATCGCGGCGTGGACGCCGCTCCTACGGGACATGGCGATACGTTTTGTTGTAGGAGCGGCCTCCAGGCCGCGATCGAGAGCGGACACCACCCGCCAGCCCCCTCTCCCCCAGGCCAATCGCGGCGTGGACGCCGCTCCTACGGGACATGGCGGTACGTTTTGTTGCAAGAGCGGCCTCCAGGCCGCGATCGCGAGCGGACAGCACCTGCCAGCTCCTCGTCCCCCGGCCCAATCGCGGCGTGGACGCCGCTCCTACGGGACATCGCGGTACGTTTTGTTGTAGGAGCGGCCTCCAGGCCGCGATCCGGGGGTCAGCGTTCCCGCCGTGGGCGGCGACGCGCGCCCTTGCGCGGTGCTTTGCCCTGTGGCGGCAAACCCGTGTGGCGGGTGAAAAACGGCCGCCCTGCCGTGCCCCTCTCACCCGTCCCCCGCGGCTGCCAGGCCGGCACCAGATGGCGCTTGCCATTGCCGATCAGATCGGCCCGGCCCATGCGCTTCAGCGCCTCGCGCAGCAGCGGCCAGTTGTCGGCATCGTGGTAGCGCAGGAAGGCCTTGTGCAGGCGGCGGATCTTCAATCCCCGCGGCACCACCACCTCCTCCGAGTCACGCCGCACCCGGCGCAGCGGGTTCTTGCCCGAGTAGTACATGGCCGAGGCGGTGGCCATGGGCGAGGGCAGGAAGGTCTGCACCTGGTCGGCACGGAAGCCATTGCGCTTCAGCCAGAGGGCGAGATGCATCATGTCCTCGTCGCTGGTGCCGGGATGGGCGGCGATGAAATAGGGGATCAGGTACTGCTCCTTGCCGGCCTCGCGCGAGAAGCGGTCGAACAGGGCCTTGAAACGGTCGTAGGCCCCCATGCCGGGCTTCATCATCTTCGACAGCGGACCGGCCTCGGTATGTTCCGGGGCGATCTTCAGATAGCCGCCGACGTGATGGCTGACCAGTTCCTTCACATAGGCCGGCGAGCGCACCGCCAGATCGTAGCGCAGCCCGGAGGCGATCAGCACCTTCTTCACCCCCGGCAGGGCCCGGGCCCGCCGGTAGAGGCGGATCAGCGGCCCGTGATCGGTACCCATGTTCTTGCAGATCTCGGGATAGACGCAGGACGGCCGCCGGCAGGCCGCCTCGATCTGCCGGCTCTTGCACGCCAGCCGGTACATGTTGGCGGTGGGGCCACCGAGATCCGAGATCACCCCGGTGAAGCCGGGCACCGTATCGCGCAGGGTCTCGATCTCGCGGATGATGGAATCCTCGGAGCGGTTCTGGATGATGCGCCCCTCGTGCTCGGTGATGGAGCAGAAGGTGCAGCCACCGAAACAGCCGCGCATGATGTTGATCGAGAAACGGATCATCTCGTAGGCCGGGATGCGCGCCGAGCCATAGGCGGGGTGCGGCAGTCGGCTGTAGGGCAGTTCGAAGACCGCATCCAGCTCGGCCGTGGTGAGCGGCAGCGGCGGCGGGTTGAGCCACAGATCCCGGTCGCCGTGGCGCTGCACCAGCGCCCGTGCATTACCGGGATTGGTCTCCAGGTGCAGCACCCGCGAGGCATGGGCATAGAGCACCCGGTCCCGTTTCACCGCCTCATAGGCCGGCAGGCGGATCACGCTGCGGCTCCGGTCCAGCCGCGGCCGGCGCTGCAGGCGCACGACCTGTTCGCCGCCCGCCGCGGCGCAGCCCGCCACCTTCTCCGCGTAGGGATTCTCGGCCGGCGCCGGCGCCCCCGGCGTGTCGATGTCGCTGGCATCGATCTCGCTCCAGCCCTCGGGGATGCCGCGGCGCAGGAAGGCCGTACCACGGATGTCGGTCAGATCCCCGATCTTCTCCCCGGCAGCCAGACGGTGGGCGATCTCCACCACCTGCCGCTCGCCATTGCCGTACACCAGCAGGTCGGCCTTGGCATCCACCAGCACCGAGCGCCGCACCTTGTCCGACCAGTAGTCGTAGTGGGCGATGCGGCGCAGGCTGGCCTCGATGCCGCCGAGCACGATCGGCACCCCGCGGAAGGCCTCGCGACAGCGCTGGGCATAGACCAGCACCGAGCGATCGGGGCGGCGGCCGCCGGCACCGTCCGGGGTGTAGGCATCGTTGGAACGGGGTTTGCGGTCCGCCGTGTAGCGGTTGACCATGGAATCCATGTTGCCGCCAGTGACGCCGAAGAACAGGTTGGGCCGGCCCAGGCGGCGGAAGGGTTCGGCGCTCGACCAGTCCGGCTGGGCGATGATGCCGACCCGGAAACCCTGTGCCTCCAGCACCCGGCCGATCACCGCCATGCCGAAACTGGGGTGGTCGACATAGGCGTCGCCGGTCACCAGGATGATGTCGCAGCTGTCCCACCCCAGCGCCTCCATCTCGGCACGCGACATGGGCAACACCGGGGCGGTGCCGAAACGCCGGGCCCAGAAGGGACGGCGGGAGAAGAGGCCGGGCTCGCTGCGCATGGTGGTGATGCTTGAGATTGGGGGATCAGCCGTGGAGAATGGGTGCGAAGCCGCAGACGGGACCCGCCGAGGCATTATAGCACCCCATGGCATCCCCGCCCGCCGGCCCGCCGTATCCCAGGAGCCGAGCCGCCGATTCGGCCGGGAGCCGACCCCTAGCCCGCATATTGCGCGAAGGATTCGAGTTTCAGGGCGAATCTGGCCAAGCAGTTTGTTCGATCGCCCGCCGAAGCATAGCCGTAGCTATGGTTCAAGGGCGATCGGGCAAAATGCGACGCCAGATTTGGTCTGAACTCGAACAGGCACAAACCGTAACAGGGCACAAATGCTCGCATAGGTGATCACTGCCTTGATGAATACCGGAAAAATTACGCATTCAAGGCCGCCTTCGTGCAATATGCGGGCTAGCAGCGGAAACCGTCATGCAAGATAGCGAAGCCACCGCGATCCGGCAGCGCCTGGAACAGCTCAGGCTCGAGCATCAGGATCTCGACCAGGCCATCACCCGTCTGGCTCTCGACCCACAGATGGACCAACTGGCGCTGAACCGCATGAAGAAACGCAAGCTGCTGCTCAAGGACATGATCAGCCGCCTGGAAAGCCGCCTCATCCCCGACCTCGACGCCTGATCCCGATGGACAACACCCTGTGGCTGCTCCTGCTGCTCGCCGCCGGCGGCTGGTTCTGGCTCGACGGCCTGGCAGCCCGCGACCGTGCCGTGGCCCTGGCCCGCGACACCTGTGAGCGCAGCGGCGTCCAGTTGCTGGACGGCACCGTCAGCCTCAGCGCCCTGCGGCTGCGGCGCAACCCGGCCGGGCGCGTCACCCTGCAGCGCAGCTTCCGTTTCGACTACAGCAGCGACGGCGCCAGCCGCCGGCAGGGGTTCGTGGTACTGCTCGGCCGCCGCCTGGAGGCGGTCGGCCTGGCGGCCGAGGAGGCCGGTTGAACACACCCGCAAACCCCCGCCACCGAGCGGAATAATGCGGCAGTCGACGGCAGAAGGTACACTTCGCCCATTCGACTCCCGCCGGCAGCAGAGCCGCCGGCGGCCTCCATCGACCCAGCACGAGGTATCACCCGTCATGCCGTACTACGTCTTCCACATCACCGGCGACCCCACTGGCCTGGTCAAGAACCTCGACTTCCAGCAGAGCTTCGAGAGCTACAAGGAGGCCCGCAACTTCGCCCGTGGCCAGCGTGCCGAGCTGGGCCGGGACACGGAGATCATCGTCAAGGTGGTCTTCGCCGCCAGCCGGCTGGCCGCCGAGGAGCTGCTGATGGAGAAGCGCGAGAAACCCATTCTCATGGAATGGGAGAAATAGCCGCGCGGCGCCCATGGACGAGGACGAATACCGCGCCGCCTACCGGGCCGTCAATGCCAACCGCTGCATCTTCGAGAAAGCGATCAACAGCCGCCGCGCCAGCTGCAGCCGGATGCGCCGCTTCTGCCTGGCCGATCGGGAAGGGGTCGGCTGCGAAGCCGGCGAGGGGCGGCAACGGTGCACGGAATTCCTGGAACGAATGCGCGACAGCGCCCGTTTCGCCCTGCAGCTGACCCAGGTCGGCGGCCCGCTGCCACACAACAGGGAGATTCGCGTGCAGCTCGGCGGCCTGCTCGGGCTGCAGGCCCTGGTCGGGGCGGCGGGCGACAGCGTGCGGGACGTGGCCGCCACCCTGAGCGGGGCCATCGAGCGTTACGGCCGTCTGGCCGATCTCCCCTACAGCGAGCTCGTCAAGGACGTCGCCCGCTTCCGCGGCCGGCAGCGACGTCGCCCGCGGCGCGGTCACTGAGCGGCGCCGCTCCCCGCCAGCGCATCCCGCACGGCGGCCGCCAGCCGCTCCGGATCGATGGGATAGGTCAGGGTGCGGAACAGCTCGAAGCGGGCCTGCAGGCGCTGCAGCTGGTGCGCGAACTCCTGCTCGTAGAAGACGATGACCCGCGTCTGCGGCAGCCGCTGCACGGCACCCTGCAGGGATTCGAGGCTGCTGGTCCGGTCACGGAAGTCGGACTGGAAGTTGAATTCCGCCACCACCAGCTGCGGCCGATGGCGACGAACGGCGGCCAGGGCCTTGCGCATCGAAGTCTCCACCAGCACCTCGCAGCCCAGCTCCCGGTAGAGGGGCGAGAAGTCGGGATAGCCCCCCAGTTCGATGATCGACAGCAGTTTCGGACGGTCCATGGGGAACGCATTCTAACCCGGATATTGCACCAAGGCGGCCTGCATGATCGGCATTGAGGCTGTTATACAAGGCCGAGAAGACCATGAGAGCGCCGTTTGGGCTGGTTACACTGTGTACCTGCGATGTCAGGGCGAGGCTGGACCCGCCGGGGACCGCGGCCTGGAGGCCGCTCCTACGGGGCCTGGCGGCACCCTGGTAGGAGCGGCCTCCAGGCCGCGATTGGCGTGGGGTTAACAGGTTGCTAGCGGGTATTGCGCCAAGGATTCGATTTCCAGGGCAAATCCGGCAAGGCGGGTGGGGTGATCGACTGAAAACTCCTGGCCGTGGCTATGGCGCCGGCCAGCGGATCTCGCGCGCCGTCGCCGTCCCCAGCAGGGTCCGCCCCAGCCGGCCCGGCTGGCGCGCCTCGCGGGGGGAAAGGGGGATACGGCCGCCCATGATCTCGGCCAGCCGCTGCGGATAGCGTGGCCGCCGCTCGGGCTCGGCAAAGCCGTCGGGGTAGATCGGCTGCAGCGTGCGCATGTCGTACTTGTCGCTGGCCCCCAGGGTGTGCAGCAGCTCATGGGTGATCACCACCTGGTTCTGGCCCGCCATGCGTCCCGAGGCATAGGCATTGACCACCCCCAGCAGCCCCTTCTGCAGGCCCACCGAATGCTCCAGGCGCGGGTGGCGTGCCGGATCGAAGTATTTGACGAACATGCTGATATTGGCCGGCGGCCCGTCGCTGAGCTGCTCCGTCCGCCAGGCCCAGAAACGCATCTGCAGACTCCACAGCATCACCCTGAAGGGATTGCCGTCGGCAGGCGGCCGCGGTGGCTGGGCATGCACCTCCGGCGCCAGGCGCACCGTCACCGGCTGCTCCAGCGCCAGGCCGTAGCGCCTCGCCTGCCGGGCAAGCCAGACCTCGATGGGGGCAAAACTGGCGTCGCTCAGGGCGGCGATGTAGCGCGCCGCGGCAGCGCTGCCGTCGCCGTTGATCGGATAGACCGCCACCCACAGCGGGCTGTCCCAGGCGGTGACGCGCAGCCGCCCCAGCCACTGCTGCCCCCCGACCGCCACCAGCACCAGCAACAGGAAGGCGACGCGCAGGCGACGCAGGTTGGAATGACGCTCTGCCATGATCTCCACAAATCCCCGGCTGTCCTGGGCACTGCATCGACCGCCCGCCCCGATCCTGAAAACCGGGGTGTCTGGACGGCACCCGGCGAGCGGTGCACACTGCGCGCCTGACCGCAGCAAGAGGAGTTTCCTGATGGCAGACCACTTCGTCCGCGCGGCCAGCCTCGCCGAGATCCCGCCCGGCCAGCTGGCCCGGGCCCGGATCGGCGGGCGGCGCATCCTGCTGGCCAACGTCGACGGCGAGATCTTCGCCACCGACGAGCTGTGCACCCACGAGGATTCCTCGCTCTACCTCGGCGCGCTGCACGGCGACTGCGTCTCCTGCACCCTGCACGGCAGCCGCTTCAACGTGCGCACCGGCGAACCCCGGGAGGCACCGGCCACCGAACCCCTGCGCACCTACCCGGTACGCATCGAGGGTGACGACGTGCTGGTCTGCGTCGACTGATCCCATGGGCGAGGGACACAGCTGGCGCAGACGGCGCGAACTCGATCCGGAACAGTACCGCGTCACCCGCTGCGGCGGCACCGAGCCGCCCTTCTCCGGCCGCTACCACGACTTCAAGGGCGACGGCTGCTATCACTGCGTCTGCTGCGACGCCCTGCTGTTCGATTCCCGCCACAAATACGATTCCGGCAGCGGCTGGCCCAGCTTCAGCCGCGCCGCGGATGGTGCCCTCCGGCAGCGGCAGGACAGATCCCATGGCATGTGCCGTACCGAGGTCCGCTGTGCGCGCTGCGATGCCCATCTCGGCCATCTGTTCCCGGATGGCCCGCCGCCGGACGGCCTGCGCTACTGCATCAACTCCGCCGCCCTGGCATTCCGGCCCCGTCAGTCGGCGGGCGATGCCGGGGGCTCGTCCGGGAAGGCGTAGCCGGCGGCCAGCTCCTCGGCCGTGGCGTCGCGGATGGCCAGGATCTCCAGCACGAAGCGCAGCGACTTGCCGGCCAGCGGATGGTTGCCGTCGACGGTCAGCCGCTCGCCCTCCACGGCGGTGACGGTGAAGGACAGCACCCGGCCATCGGGCGCCTCGCCGTCCAGCCGGGCCCCGACATGCCGCGCCTCGGGCGGGACGGCCTCCAGCGGCAGGCTGATCACCAGCGCCGGATCCTGCTCTCCATAGCCCTCCTCCGGACTCAGGGTGACCTCCAGCCGCGCCCCCACGCCGTAGCCCTCCAGCGCCTGCTCGATCTTGGGGAAGGCGCCGCCATAGCCGCCGTGCAGATACCAGAGATCGTCGCGGTAGGCCAGCACCCGCTCCGAGCCCTGCTCGAAGAGGGCGTATTTCAGGCGCACCACCTTGTCCCGGACCACGCTCTGGGTGCTGATGTTGCCAACGAAGTGCAGGGGAAATTCGGTCATCGGCCTCTCCCGGACAAGACGGCGCTCAGCGGCGGAACATCACCAGGTGATCGATCTCCGGACGGATGCCGATCGATTCGCCGATGGCGTGATCGTGGTGACTGGGCGCCAGACAGAGGAGCCGGGTGCCACTCTCCAGGCGCAGGGTATAGAGAAACTCCGAACCGCGGAAGGCCTTGGCCAGGATCTCGGCACGCAGCTCGCTGGCGTCGTCGTGCTGGATGTCGTCGGGCCGGACCAGCAGGTCGACCTCGCAGCCGGCCCCGCAGCCCGCCGGCACCCGCCCGGCGATGCGTCCCAGCTCGCAGCTCACCTGCCCCTCGTCGATCACCGTGCCCGGAATGATCTCGCCCTCGCCGATGAAATCGGCGACGAAGCGGTTGGCCGGCCGGTGATAGAGATTGTAGCCGCTGTCCCACTGCATCAGCCGGCCGTCGCTGACCACGCCGATCTCGTCGGCCATGGCAAAGGCCTCGTACTGGTCATGGGTGACCAGGATGGCGGTGATCTCCTCCTGGCGGAGGATCTCGCCCACCTCACGCGCCATCTGCTCACGCAGCTCGACGTCGAGGCTGGAGAAGGGCTCGTCGAGCAGCAGCAGTTCCGGGCGCGGCGCAATGGCCCGGGCCACGGCGACCCGCTGCTGCTGGCCGCCGGACAGCTGGTGCGGGTAGGCGCCGGCATGCGCCTCCAGACCGATCAGTTCCAGCAGGCCGGCGACCCGCGCCCGGCGTTCGCGTTCCGACAGGTGGTGCAGACCGAAGCCGACGTTGTCGCGCACGCTGAGGTGGGGAAAGAGCGCAAAGTCCTGAAACACCATGCCCACCCGGCGCTGTTCCGGCGGCAGTGCCCAGCCGGCATGGCTGACCACCTGACCGCGCATGCGGATCTCGCCTTCCCGCGGCTGTTCGAAGCCGGCGATGGCCCGCAGCAGGGTGGTCTTGCCACAGCCGCTGGGGCCGAGCAGACAGCCGATGCGACCGGCCTCCAGCTGGAAGGAGACGCCCTTCACGACCAGGGTGTCCCCGTAGCCGAGGACGCAGTTGTCGACCTCCAGGAGTCTAGCCCGCATAGTGCACCCAGGATTCGGTTCTCAGGACAAAGCCAGCAAAGCAGCCTGGGTGATCGGCCGAAAAAGCATGGCCGTCGTCATGGTTTGAGGGGGATCGCCCAGGATGCGAGGCCCGATTCGGCCTGAAATCGGACAGGCACAAACCGTAACCCGCCCAGGCGTGCCTTTCATGGCCATCTCGCCCTTGTATTTCAACTCGAAGTTCGTTCACGCTAGCCATGACCGGGGCGCCCGCGCTTGATGCTCTGACTGAGAAGGATAACCGGAACGATGCCGGCCAGCACGATGGCCAGCGAGGCGCTGGCCGCATCGGCCAGCCGCTCGTCCGAGGCCAGCTCGTAGGCGCGCACCGCCAGGGTGTTGAAGTTGAACGGCCGCAGGATCAGGGTGGCCGGCAGCTCCTTGAGCACGTCGACGAACACCAGCAGCAGCGCGGTCAGCAGGCTGCCGCGCAGCAGCGGCAGATGCACCCGTTTCAGCACCCGCCCCGGCCCCAGCCCCAGGGAACGCGCCGCCTCGTCCATGCTCGGACGGATCTTGCCCAGGCCGGCCTCCACCGTCTGCAGGGACACGGCAAGAAAGCGCACCGTGTAGGCGAACAGCAGGGCCGTCAGGGTACCGGACAGCAGCAGCCCGGTGGAGATACCGAAGCGGGCCCGCATCCAGCCATCGAGCGCATTGTCCAGCCAGGCGAAGGGAATCAGCACGCCGACCGCGATCACCGTCCCCGGCACCGCATAGCCCAGTCCGGCGACACGCACCGCAGCGGCGCTCAGCCAGTTGCCGTGCAGGCGCCGGCCATAGGCCATGATCAACCCCAGCAGCAGGGCGATGAGGGCCGCGGCGGCGGCCAGCAGCAGGCTGTTCAGGGCCAGCTCCAGGAAACGCCCGTCGACCACCCGCGAGGCGGTGCGCATCGCCCAGGCCAGCAGCTGGCCGGCAGGCAGCAGAAACCCCAGTCCCAGGGGGATCAGGCAGACCAGCAGGGCAACGGCCAGCCGCCAGCCCTCCAGGCGGTGGCGGGGCAGGGCGCGGTGGCGGCTGCTGGTATGGTGATAGCGCAGCCGGCGCCGGGAGCCACGCTCGATCAGCACCAGGGCAAAGACGAACAGCAGCAGCAGTGAGGAAAGCTGGGCGGCGGCGGCCGGATCGCCGAGACCGAACCAGGTCCGGAAGATGCCGGTGGTGAAGGTGCTGACGCCGAAGTACTGCACCGTCCCGTAGTCGGCCAGGGTCTCCATCAGCGCCAGCGACAGGCCAGTGATCAGCGCCGGGCGGGCCAGCGGCAGGGCCACCCGCAAGAAGGTACGCCAGGGACCGGCGCCGAGAGTCCGGCTCACCTCCAGCACGCAGACCGACTGTTCGAGGAAGGCGGCGCGGGCCAGCAGGTAGACATAGGGATAGAGCACCAGCGAGAGCATGGCGACAGCGCCCCCCAGGGAGCGGACCTCCGGGAACCAGTAGTCGCCGTAGCCCCAGCCGAACAGCGCGCGCAGGGCGCTCTGCACCGGGCCGGCGAAATCCAGCATCCCGGTGTAGGTATAGGCGATGATGTAGGCCGGCATGGCCATCGGCAGCAACAGGGCCCATTCGAACAGGCGCCGGCCGGGGAAGTCACAGGTGGTGCAGACCCAGGCCGTGGAGACGCCGAGCAGGAAGGTGCCGATCCCGACGCCGACCATGAGCAGCAGGGAATTGAGCACATAGTCGCGGAGCACGGTATCCGCCAGATGGCGCCACACCTCCCCTGCCGGCTGGAAGACGAAACCGACCACCACCAGCACCGGCAACGACACCAGCAGGGCGATCAGCAGCAGGGCGGCACGCCAGCCGCCCGGCAGCCAGCGCATCGCGCGGGGCCAGGGCAGGCTGGCGACTGTCCCGTTCAAGCGGGCCGCTCCCCGCCGCTGCGGCCGGCGCTCACTTCCAGCCGGCGCGGTCCATCAGCCGGACCGCCTCGGCGTTGTAGCGGCCGAGCATGTCGAGGTTGAGGGTGTCGGCCCGGAACGTCCCCCAGGCCTTCAAGGTCTCGCTGATCTCGATGCCCCGGCGGATGGGATACTCGTGGTTGGTGCTGGCATACCAGGCCTGGGCCTCGTCGCCACTCAGGTATTCCATCAGGCGGACGGCCGCTTCGCGGTGACTGGCCGCCTTGGTGAGGGCGATGCCGCTGACGTTGACGTGGGTGCCACGGTCGTCCTGGTTGGGCCAGAAGACCGCCACCCGGCGGGCGGCCGCCTGCTGGGCGGGATCCGGGTCGTGCAGCATGATGGCCAGGTAATAGGTGTTGACCACGGCCAGGTCGCACTGGCCAGCGGCCGCGGCGCGGATCTGGTCACGATCGCCACCGCGCGGCGGCCGGGCCAGATTGCGCACCAGCCCGCGAGCCCAGGCCTCGGTGGCCTCGACGCCGCGCGAGGCGATCATCGAGGCGACCAGCGACTGGTTGTAGATGTTGTTCGAGGAACGGATGCAGATGCGGCCCTTCCACTTGGGCTCGGCCAGCGCCTCGTAGGTCGACAGCTCTGCCGGATCGACCCGGTCCCGCACATAGACGATCGGCCGCGCGCGTACCGAGAGCCCGTACCAGTAACCTTCCGGATCGCGGTAATTGGCGGGCACCCGGCTGTCGAGGATCTCCGACTGCACCGCGGCCAGCACCCCGGCCTTCTTGGCCCGGTAGAGACGGCCGGCGTCGGTGGTCAACAGCAGATCGGCGGGACTGTTGCGGCCCTCGCTGCGCAGCCGCTGCAGCAGGGCATCGGCCTTGCCGGTGACCAGATTCACCTGGATACCGGTTTCGGCGCTGAAGCGGTCGAGCAGGGGCCGGATCAGGGCCTCCTTGCGCGCCGAATAGAGGTTGACGATCTCGGCCGCCGAGGCGGCCCCCGCCAGCGCCACCAGCACAGCGGCCAGCAGTGCGCGGATTCCCAGTTTGTATGCCATGAGCCATCGACCTCCATAATCAATCTAAACGATAAATATTATCATTTAGATTTATGGCCCGTGTCAATGGCCGTCACCCCCTGCCGACCGGGGCGGTATTGCCGTTCAGGCCGGGTGCCCCGGCAGGGTGGCGGGAATGGGAGGAAAGTCGCGGGCGTACTTGTCGATCCATTCGTGCGCCGCCTGTTCGGGGGTGAGGCGGCGGCCCTCGCGCCGCAGGACATCGCGCCGGTAGCGTTCGATGTAGCAGAGCTGCTCCACCATCCGCGCCCGGTAACGGTCCTCCGGCGCCATGAACTCGACACCCACCTCGTAGTGATCGCGGCGCCAGCGACACCAGCTGACCCGCCCCCGGGCCTCGAACACCGGCCGGACGCAGCGGATGCAGAGCCACAGCAGACTGCCGGGCTCGACGGCGCTATGTGTCTGAAAGGAGAGCCCGCCGCAACTGACGTTGTTCAGCACCTCGCGCTGCAGCGTCCGGCCCTGCTCGGGACGGAATTCGATGGGAATCTCGGAAGGATGACGGATGTAACTGCGCATGACGACCGACCTCGCTGGCGGCACGGGCCGGCAGGCGACCGGCCCCGAGGTGGATCTTGCACGATCCGCGCCATGTCATCCGCTCGAGGCCGCTCTCAATCCGCGTCGACCCACTTCTGCAGGGCCTCGATCAGACCCCGGGCCTGATCCCGGCTGGAGATATTGAACTTGGACTTCTGGATGTACTCGCCGTTGCGCTTCTGGTAGCGGCGGATGGTGTAGCGGTCCGGCCCATAGGCCTCCTTGCGGCGATCCCAGTCCTGGTACCGGAAGATCACCGTCGACCAGGCCCCCTTGCTCAGGACCACCTTGTCCAGCTGCTTGACCAGGACCTGCCCGTCTTCCTCATACTCGATGCTCAATTCGTCCACAGTGGATGCCATGGGTACTTTTCCTTCTTGCCATTACGGTTGAAACATACTCTGCGGCCTGCCGTCCGCTTCGTCAAATCGGTCACAGGACGGACAGCGGCGCTCAAGGCAGGGGCGCCGGCCACCGATACACCATGAGGGAGCCTAGCAGCCTGTCGGACTTAGGCGATCGTAGCGAGCATGGTGGTAGAGCGAGCACAAATGTTCACGATTTCGAGGCGCATAGTGGACCTACGCAACGAGAAATCGGGGATATTTGGGCCGCTCTACCACCAGCACAGTAGATCAGTCCTGAGTCCGACAGGCTGCTAGGACTGGGGCGGCAGCATCCCGAACTGTGGGCCGGTTGGCAACGCCACTGCGACCTGTGTCCTCGGACCCGCCGCCGGCCACCGTTAGACTAGGGCCTGTGAACACTACCCCATTGGGTGGTGTTCACAGGCCCTAGCAGGCAACCCGCGACCGAATCGCCGGAGCAAAGACAAGCCGACATGCAGCCACGCAGTGCCAAGATCTACAGCCTGGGCAACCGCCTCAGCGGCGAGGATGCCCCTCTGGCAGAAGGGACCGCCCGGGGCGAGGCGCGGCTGCGGGAACTGGAACACCTGCTAGAGACCGCCCGTCAGGTACGGGAACAGGCCGCGCAGGAGATCCAGCTCTCCTCTTCCACCCACCAGGCCGCCCAGCAGCGCATCGCCGCGGCCGAACGCATGGAGCGCAAGGCCGCACAGGAACTCGAGCGCCTGCGCCTGGAACTCACCCGCCGGGAACTGCGGGAACGTCGCTGCTGGTCACCGGGCGACCCCCTGCCGCCCCCGCCGGCCGGCCGCCCCCAGGGGACGGCCACCGATTTCGAGATCGCCCTGCTCACCGGCAGCCCGCGACCTCGCATCGGCACCGGCCGCGCCGATTTCGAACTGGCCTCCGCCGATCCCGCGCCCTCGACTGCCGCGGCTGACCAGCGATCGGCCCCGAACCGGCCGAAACCCGCCGCCCCCCGGCACAGTGGGCGCGGGCGCAGCCTGCTGATTGCACTGATCGTGGCCACCGGCGCCGGCCTGGGGGCCGCCACCACCTATTTCACGGCCAAGTCGCCGGAGATCCGCCAGCGCCTCACCGAACTGCCGGTCCAGGCCGGCGACTGGGGCCGCGGCTGGCTGCAGCGGATGAGCGCTGTCACCACCACGGCGACAGAGACGGCGTCGGCCACCGCGCCCGCCACACCCCTGCAGCCGGCACCCCGGCAGACGGCCGCCCCGGCGCCGGACCCGGCCGAGCTGCAGGCCTGGCGGAGGGCCATTGCGGCCGAGGAACAGCGCCTGAAGGCAGCGGCCATCCGCCGCCTGGAGCAACGTCTCACCGCTCTGGAGCGCAGCGCCCCGCCAGCGGCCCTGCCCGAAACGCCGACCGCCACCACCCGGCCGCCCTCAGCCCCCGGCCCCGTGCCAGGGAATGCGCCTCAGTCCCCGGGAGCCTCGCCCGCCCCCTGAGTCTCCTGAGTCTCCTGAGTCTCCTGAGTCTCCTGAGTCTCCTGAGTCTCCTGAGTCTCCTGAGTGTTCTGAGTGTCCTGAGTCCCTTGACTCTCCTGGGAACTCTCCCGGGACGCGGGCAAGTTCGGAGACATGGAGGGTTCCCGGGGCGTCTCGGCCGGCGCCTGCTGCTCCTCGACCGGCGGCGCAGGCGGCAGGCCAACCCGCCCCTCGCCCTCCACCGGCCGCGCCGCATCCTGATACTTGAAGACACTGGCCTGCAGCGGCCAGCCCGATTCGTCCACCACCACCACCGTCCAGGTACCGGTCTGCCCGGGCCGCAGCGTCTTGCGCGAATACACCCGCCAGCGCGGCCCGCCGACCTTGAACGGCACCTCGGCCATCACCTGCCCGCGGTATTCCCAGCGGTGGGTCACGGTGTGGCCCGCAAGCCGGCGCAGCTCGGTAAAGAAATAGATCTCGGTCTCGTCGTTGCCGAGGATCACCACCTCATCGACCGGTTCGCGGTTCTCGATGCCGCGGGTGAACTGGGCCCGGGCGACCCAGCCCTCCGGTTTCTCACCCACCCCTTCCCCGGCCTGGACCAGGGTGGCAAGACCGAGTCCTGCTGCCAGCAGCAGGCGCCGGGAACATCCCCTGATTGCAATCATGAGCGTCGTCCTCCTCTCCAGACAGGGCCACCGGGCGGTCAGCCGCATTACCCAGGATCCCCAGTGTAGTCCCTGGCCCGCGGCGGCGCCCGGCCCTGGCTCACAGTTCCGCCCGCCGGGAGGCCCGGAAAAGATTTTTCTGGACGTGGCCACCCAATACTTGATAAAATTACTCAACTTTACAGACACGACTCCCGGCGCGGCAGGCCAAAAGGATCCCGAACGCAGGACCCGCGCCTGCCACCCATCCACCATCCCAAATGCAATGAGGAAATACCCTGATGAACGCAACTGCTGAACTCAAGCTCGAACTCGACGGCGAAGGCTTTCTCGTCAACCGTGACGACTGGAACGAGGACGTCGCCCGCGAACTGGCCCGCATGGACGGCTACGAGCTGACCGACGAGATGCTGAACTACATCCGCGAGGCCCGCCGCATGTACGAGGAAGACGGCGTGGTGCCGCCGATCCGCAAGTTCGCCAAGGCCCTCAACGTGAGTTCCAAGGATCTCTACGACACCTTCAAGAAGGGGCCGATGAAGCTGATCTGCAAGTGGGGGGCACTGCCCAAGCCCACCGGTTGCGTCTGAACCCGCGGCTGACGACAAAGGGGCCTCACCCGGCGGGTGAGGCCCCTTTTTCCTGTCCGACAGGCTGATAGTTTCGACTGTCCATCTCGGCCAACCGGCTGACGGTGCGCCGAAAGGCGAAACGCAGATAGCGGCCGGTATAGAGCTGCTCCGCCGGCACCTCGGCGGTCAACACCAGCCTGACCCGCTGGTCGTAGAGCGCATCCACCAGGTGCATGAAACGCTTGGCCGCATCGTCCTTCTCCTCGCCCATCTGGGGCACGCCGCCTAGCAGCAGGGTGTCCAGGGACTGGGCAAGGTCCAGATAGTCCGCCGCCCAGAGCGGCGCCTCGCACAGCGCGGCAAAATCGAACCAGGCGATACCCTCACCCATGGCTCGCACCGGGATGCGCCGATGCCGCCCCGGAAAGACGCCGCCGCCCGGGCTGACCCCAGCCTCGGCCAGGAGCTGTTCCAGAAAGGCCTCCGCCGCCGCCCCCTGCAGGCAGCGATAGGCGCTGCCGGCCTGGTCCCGGCGGAAACGGAAGTCCTGTTCGCCGGCCAGGCGGACGCTCCGGGTATGCCGCTGCAGCAGCTCGATGGCGAACAGGAAGCGGTCGCGCTGCAGCCCGTCCAGATAGAGGTCGTCGATGGCCACGTTGGAGGTCGCAACCAGGACGATGCCCCGCTCGAACATCGCCTGCAGCAGGCCGCCGAGCAGCATGGCGTCCGCGATGTCGTGAACGTGGAACTCGTCCACGCAGAGCACCCGCACCTCGGCGGCCAGGCGGCGGGCGATCAGGGCCAGGGGATTCGGGGTCTTCGGCAGCCGGCGCAGCTCGGCATGGATGTCCTGCATGAAACGGTGGAAATGGACCCGCCGCTTTTCGGTGAAGGGCAGACAGTCGTGGAAACTGTCCATCAGGTAGGTCTTGCCACGGCCCGTCCCGCCCCACAGATAGAGGCCGGGCAAGGGCGGCGGCCGGCGGCCGAGGAGCCGCTGCCACCAGCGGCCGGGGGCTGCCGTCAGCAGCGCCTCGTACAACTGCTGGAGCTGTTCCACCGCCTCGGCCTGCGCCGGGTCGGGGAGGAAATCACCGCGCCGCAGGTCCAGCGCATAGCGCTCGCGGGGCCCGGCAGGCGCTGTCATTCTCGGGCCACGCGCCTTCATTCACCCCCGCTGTCGGACTGCCGGTAACGGAAGTGGCTCGGGGCAACGGCGCCGCCGGAGATGATGAAGGTCATCGCCTCGTCCATGCTCCAGTCGGTGGCCACCAGCCGCTCCATGGGCACGATCTCCAGGTAGCCGGAGGTCGGATTCGGCGTGGTCGGCACATAGACGGCGGCCAGCTCCTCACCCGTCACCTCGTCGGTGAGGGTGCGCATCACGAAACCGACAGCCTTCATCTCCGCCGAGGGGAACTCGATCAACACCACCCGGTGGGTCCCCTCCGGCTTCTGCTGGATCACCGAGATCAGCTGCTTGGTGGCGCCGTAGACCTTGTGCACGAAGGGGATGCGCTCGATGACGGCATCGAACAGGCCGATCAGCTTGCGACCGATCACCCGGGTCGCCACCCAGCCGAGGAGAGAGAGGCTGAGCAGGGTGAAGAACACGGCCAGGGTCGACTGGAACCAGGGCTCCAGCAACCAGCGCGCCAGCGTCGGCCAGAGGGGCTCGACCACCCGGGCCACCCCCTGGACCCAGGGACGGCCGAGACTGGACAGCTGGCGGACGAAGAACTCGATGATCAGCCAGGTGACCCAGATCGGGATGGCGGTGAAGATGCCGGCCAGCAGATAACGGTTCAGCCGGCCGATGAAACGTCCGCTCGTCTGTTGTCCCATGATGGTCACTCCCGGGCGGCGCCCCTCAGGGGGCCGACTCCATCACCTCCAGCGCCTCCCGCCGGCCGGTCTCCCAGCCGTGGCGGTAGGCCTGTCCCCAGCCGAGCAGCGCCTGGCCCTCGGTGGGATCATCGCCATCGGGCTCGAGTCCGGCATCCAGGGCCGCCCCGTGTCCGAGCGCCTGCAGCGCGTCGAGCATGCCGTTGGCATAGCCACGGTTGTACCACAACTGGAGCTGATCGGGCCGTTCGCGGAAATCCGCCGTCTCGGCATAGAGGCGCCGGGCAAGCGCAATCAGTCGCTCCAGGAGGGCTTTCTGCCGTGAAGCAAGAGGCTGGTTCATCGCCGTTCACCGCCATGCCGGGGGGAGGACCGATGGTACCCGAACGCTCCGGGCACCGCGAGCTATGGCGGACCGCGGCACTCGGTTAGAATGGGGGCTTCCGCAGAACCCCCGGAGCTCTTCCCCCCTATGCGCCTCGTCTCCTTCAACACCAACGGCATTCGCGCCCGCCGCCACCAGTTGCAGGCCCTGGCCGAAAACTACGACCCGGACATCATCGGCATCCAGGAGACCAAGGTACGCGACGAGGAATTTCCGGAACAGGACATCCAGGCCCTCGGCTACCATGCCCACTATCACGGCCAGAAGGGCCATTACGGGGTGGCCCTGCTGTCCAGGCAAATGCCGCTGGAGGTCAGCCGTGGCTTCCCCTTCGATGGCGAGGAGGCACAGCGCCGGTTGATCCGCGGCACCTTCGCCCTGGCGGGCGGCAAGCGCCTCACCGTCATCAACGGCTACTTCCCGCAGGGCGAGAACCGCAGTCACGAGACCAAGTTCCCGGCCAAGCGCAGGTTCTACGCCGACCTGCTGAAATACCTGGAGACCGAGTTTTCGCCCAAGGACTATCTGGTGGTGATGGGCGATCTCAACGTCGCCCCGCTGGACATCGACATCGGCATCGGCGAGGACAACAGGAAGCGCTGGCTGCGCACCGGCAAGTGCAGCTTCCTGCCGGAGGAACGCGAATGGTACCAGCGCCTGCTCGACTGGGGCCTGGTCGACAGCTTCCGCCAGTGCCACCCGGAGGTCGACGACCGCTTCAGCTGGTTCGACTACCGCAGCCGCGGCTTCGAGCGCGACCCCAAGCGCGGCCTGCGCATCGACCTGATCCTCACCACCCCTCCGCTGGCGAAGCGCTGTCTCGACGCCGGTATCGCCTACGACATCCGCGCCATGGAGAAGCCCTCGGACCACTGCCCGGTATGGGCCGATTTCGACATCAAACCCGCCGCCCGGTCGTGAAAATGTGATCCGCTGCGCATTTCACCACGCCGGTGCCGCCTAATCTGAACGGACGTCAACGACAGGAAGCCCCACATGCAGCTGGCCAACAGGCTCCAGACCTTCCTGGAACGACACAGGACCCGCTTCGAACTGCGTCCACACACCCCGACCCGGACCCTGTACGAGGCAGCCGCCGCCAGCGGCCTGCAGCAACAGCAGTTGGTGCGGGGTGTGCTGCTGCAGGACGGGCGCGGCCTGCTGCTGGCCGTGTTGCCGGCCGAACGGCTGATCGACTTCCATGCCCTGCAACAGCACTTCGGGCGCAGCCTGCAGCCGGCGCCGCCCCCGGTGGTGAATGCCACCTTCAGCGATTGCGAGACCGGCTCCGTGCCCCCGCTCGGCGAACCCTACGGCGTCGAGACCGTGGTGGACGAGACCCTGCTGCAGGCGGGCGAGGTCTGCTTCGAGCCGGGCTACCACAACTGCCTGGCCTGCATGCCGGGAGACCAGTTCCAGACCCTGCATGCCGCCAGCGCGACCCTGGCCATCTCCCGCTCCCTGGCCGTGCTGGAGAGCCGCGATCCACGCGACTTCCTGCTGCCCGGCCAGTTCGAGCGCAACCATCCGCTGGAAGCCCTGCGTCCGGCCGCCGAACTGCGCCGCCAGATCGAATCCATCGAGCGTCTGCCGGCCATGCCGGAGATGGCCCGCCGACTGCTGCGGGTCCGCAACGACCCCAACGCCACGGTGCGTGACCTGACCGATGTCATCCAGGCCGATCCCAGCCTGACAGCGCAGATCATCCGCTATGCACGCTCCGCCCTGTTCAACTTTCAGGGCAAGGTCGACACCCTGGAGCAAGCCACCGCACGGGTGCTCGGCTTCGAGACGGTGCTCAACATGGCCCTGGGACTGGCCGCCAGCCGCACCTTCCGCAACCCGGCCGACGGCCCGCTCGGCCTGCAGGCCTTCTGGCAACACGCCACCTACAGCGCGGCCCTGGCCCAGACCCTGGCCAGCGCGGTGCGCGGCCAACTGGCCATCAATCCCGGCGTCGCCTATCTCTGCGGCCTGTTGCACAACTTCGGCTTCCTGCTCTGCGGCCACCTGTTCCGCAGCGAATTCTTCCTCCTCAACCGGCTGGTCGCCGCCAACCCCCATGTCCCCGTGACCCTGATCGAGAAGCGTCTGACGGGCGCGCCACACACCGAGACCGGAAGCTGGCTGATGCAGGCCTGGGACATGCCCGAGGCGGTTGCGGTCGCCTGCCGCGAGCACCACAACGAGGCCTACGCCGGCGATCACGCCCTGTACGCCAACCTCACCCTGCTGGTCGATACACTGCTCCGCGGCCACGGCATCGGCGAAGGCGCCGAAGGCGAACCCCCGGTCATGCTGCTCAATGCCCTCGGCCTGACCCCGTCCGAGGCCCGCACGCTCACCGCCGGAGTGCTGGACGGCCGCGACGCCCTGGACGCCATGGCCCGCCAGCTCGCGGCCTAGCTAGCCCGGCTATTGCACCAAAGCGGCGCGCATGATCGGAGTGCAGGCTGGTATACAAGGCCAGGAGGCTCGCAAATAGGCCCTCGTGGCGGGGTACACTTTGTGCCTATTCGATGTCAGGACGCATCTGGCTGCGCATCCTGGCCGATCCCCATTGAACCATAGCTATGGCTATGCTTCTGCGGGCGATCGGCCAAGCTGCCTTGCCAGCCTCGCCCTGAGCATCGAATCCTTGGTGCAATATCCGGATTAGGCAATCGTGGCGAGCAGGGTGTGGTACCCCTTGCGCCTCGATCGCGGCCTGAAGACCGCTCCTACGCCAACACATTGTGCCGCCATGCCCCGTAGGAGCGGCCTCCAGGCCGCGATCGGGGGATCCACGGCGGGCAATGCCCGGAGTCGATCGAACAGGCACAAAGCCGGGTTACGAGTTCCCGCCCCATTTACCAGCCTGCATGCCGATCATGCGGGCCGTCTTCGTGCAATATGCGGGCTAGATGGAAACTCCCGTAATTTACGAATCCTGACTACAGGCCTCCGGAAGAAACCCAACAGGAAAATCTGCGATATTCTATTGATATAACCCAAAAGACGCGCTAGCTTCGTGGAAATAGATTGACTCGTACGGAAATTGTCCTGAGGGACTATATGGAAAGTTTCCGTGTTTAAACATGGAAGTTTTCCAGATACACACTGTTAGGGCGCAATAGGAGAAGAACGGTGCGAAATATCAAACATGTCGGTTTTCTATTACCGGCGATTATTCTAATTATCCTTTTTGGAAATGTGGCAAGAGCAGCACAGGGTAGTGCGAATCAATTTTCTGCAAAAGTGAAAGTAACCGTTTCGGCTGATGACAACATAAAGGGGCAAGTTGAAAGTTACATTAAGAGAGAGTTGCGGTCTCTACAAGATGTCACTCTTGTAGACGAAGGGGCAGATTGGGAGCTAAGCATTCTTGCCATGGAGGTTTCAACTAAAGGCGGATACACAAGCGGCGTAATACTTTCAGTCGTCATTCTTTCTACATTTAACAATCAAATGGTTTCAGGAATGCTGCAAGAAAAATACAAAGAATTGGGTACAAATTTAACCAAGGGTCTCTATTTGTATCCAGATCATTGGCTTCGCGCTGGCGCTGATGACCAACTTCGTTCTTTGTGTATTAAGCTGATTGCCGACTTTGACAGCGAAAAATTGGAAGAAAGCCGAAAACAATACCGCGAAATCATGAAAATTATAGAATCAAGCAGCCCTAACAAATAGCTCCACTGGACAGAAAAAAGCGTCGCTCGTTCCTCGCTTTGCTTTTTTCTACCAGTGAGCATAGCGTTGGGCGCAACAAAAAACAAAAGGATATTGCCAACTCGAAAATAATAGCGGCAAGATCAAAAAAACTAAAAAAATGGTTTATTTGCATGCTGCAAAGGAGAAACACGAATAAAAGGCAAAAGCTGATTAAAAGCAAAAAGCATTTATTTCTATGTTTCTGCCAGTGCTTTCTGCAAACACAATAACCAGTATGCGCTGAGAGTTCCTGGCTCAGCACGCACATTAAATCAGGCGGCAACCATAAAGTAATGGCTGCCGCCCAACAAGGCGCTAAAGCGGGAACGCGCAAAAAACGCGCGTCCCCTTAGCTCGGCGTTAGATGCAAAAGGGAAATATGAGTAAGCCGTTCCAAAGAATAGGATCAAGATCAAATGCACATGTCGGCAATGATTTTGAATTAACAGCATTGGAGTTCTTTAAGAGTGAAGGATTAACGCTGGAACGCAATGTTAAAGTGCAAGTTGGGATAGAAGGCATAAAAAAGGAACATGCATTTGACTTGGGAAGTATCGAACAAAAAATAATAGTTGAGTGCAAGTCGCACAAATGGACATCCGGAGCCAATGTGCCAAGTGCAAAGCTAACAGTTTGGAATGAGGCTATGTATTATTTCGTGGCCGCACCAAAGGGCTTCCGAAAAATCATGTTTGTTTTGTACGACTTTAGCGAAAAAAGAAAAGAAACATTGGCGCAGTATTATTTACGAACATACAAGCATTTAGTTCCATGTGATGTTGAATTCTGGGAATATAATGAAACAAATTTACGTGCTGAGAAGCTATGCATCTAACAAGCGGGTCAACATGGACTGGCAATTCCGCTGCGCTTCATTGCCAGCCAGTTACCCTTATCGTTAGGGCAAGAAGAGCAAAAAGAGGCAATATATGACAAAGAGAAAGCCGTATGACTTCCCAGAACTTTTCCGTGATTTCGCGTTGATGCCAAAATTTGATGAGAATATCGAGTTTCTTGCCAAGATGGCTGAGCCGGAAGACTGGGATTATAAGAATATGACATCTTCCCATGATCATCCGGTGCTGCGTAACTATGTAACATACACCTATAGAAGAGTGGCTGAAGAGAAAAAGATAGCTGTCACTCCAGATGAAGAGTTTTGTTGTTGGAATTGCGGGCTAATTACCTCCAGCCAAGAGCCAATCTTCCTAGTGTTTGAAAGGAATAAGCTGGAGGATTCTGATCCTTACTGGCATTTCAAAAAATTCGCCCGGAAAGGTGAATGGGAATTGAACAGGTTTTCTTCATTGCCAGAAATGCCCCATTATTTTGATGACCCATCGGTCTTAGTATTCGATACTCGTAAAGAACTGAGAATAAATGTAGAGCATGTTGTTGCGGATAACATTGATAGGTTTCCTTCCGATCTGCAGACAATGAATCCGTATGGGTTGCAGAATATTGTAAAAGGTGCAATTGATTCTGCTATAGAAAGAGTCAAGAGAAATTATAAAACAGCTATCCCGCAGTATTACCAGGGAAGTATACAGCTTCTATTGCCTTTGAGTCTGACGAACCCATCAAAGGCCGACTTGGCTTTAGTTGTAGAGAGGTTCTCTGATTTTTACAGGGCTTCAACATGTTTAACGCTGGATATGGCGTACAACAATGCAAGGCAATTGGCGCGCCCTGATAGAGATTGGTTAGCCCCATGATATATGTAAGTCGATGCCCTAACAATCACATTCACTCGGACAGCAAAAAGCGCCGCTCGTTCCTCGCTCTGCTTTTTGCTGCCGGTGATGTGAAACGTTAGGCCTTCAAGTAATTTATTTGCAACAGGAGAGTAAATAATGGCAAAAACGACACCGCATCCCTATGTGAACCGCCCCGGATATTCCGGAGACTGTTTTGTTTGAGTCAGGCCGCCTTGGCCGACTCTTGCTGGTGGCGATAATACGCCGCTTCCAACTCCGCCGGTGGCACATTGCCGATCGGCTCCAGCAGCCGCCGGTGGTTGAACCAGTCCACCCACTCCAGGGTCGCGTACTCGACCGCCTCCATGTTCTTCCAGGGACCCCGCCGGTAGATAACCTCGGCCTTGTACAGGCCATTGATCGTTTCCGCCAAAGCGTTGTCGTATGAGTCACCCCGGCTGCCGACAGAGGCTTCAATACCTGCCTCGGCCAATCGCTCCGTATAGCGCACCGACAGGTACTGGCAACCCCGGTCGCTGTGATGCACTAGACCCTCCGTGGTAAGCGCAAAATGACCGACGCCCTTGCGCTGTGGTGCCAAGTGACATTTGGGGGTGGGGTCCAGGGCTTGCAGGACGAGACGGGCGTGTTACATTGAGCCTCGGCAGGGATGCCGGGATCGCGACAGGGAGCGTCGATGTGAAGGTGCTGTAGGCGCCCGAGGTATCCAATGGCCGTGGCTGCAGGGAGGCGGCCACGGTCCTGCCGTCTCAGGCGCCGGGCAGCAGCGCCTCGATGGCTTCAATGGTATTGGCCCGGGGCAGTTCGCTGAACACCCGCCGCAAGTAGGCATAAGGCTCCAGCCCGTTCGCTTTGGCCGTCTCGATCAACGAGTACAGGTTGGCGCTGGCTTTCACGCCTTTTACGGATGTGCTGAACAGCCAGTTCTTGCGTCCAACCACGAATGGCCGGATGGCATTCTCCGCCCCGTTGTTGTCGATCTCCAGGCGGCCGTCCTCCAGGTAGCGAACTAGCTTGGGCCATTCGTTGTTCAGGTAGTTCAGCGCCTTTCCGGTGGCCGTGGCCGGCGGTACCTGTGGCAGGACCTCGTCCAGCC
Source organism: Thiohalobacter sp. IOR34 (assembly GCF_030406045.1). Taxonomy (GTDB): domain Bacteria; phylum Pseudomonadota; class Gammaproteobacteria; order Thiohalobacterales; family Thiohalobacteraceae. Next base: position 635,897 of record NZ_CP128988.1, on the reverse strand, counting down.
AGGTCCGCAGGGTTTCGAGCAGGGGTTTGGCGTGGCGCTGCCGATGCGCATGGCGGTCTTTCGGTTCGAGCGTGCGCGCCTGCTTTTCTACCCGGTACAGCTTCTGGATCAGCGCCAGACCCCGATGGGCATGGCCGCCTTTGCGGTTTTTGTGCTTGCCCTTGCCCTGCGCCTGCACCGCCTCGTGGAACTTGCGCCGTGCATGCGCCATGCAGCCCACGTGCGTCAGGCCATGGGCCGCCACAACAGCATTGTATCCATCATAGCCATCCGTTTGCAGATAGCCCGTAAAGCCCTCCAGCAGGCGCTTCGGCACCGTCTGGCTCCGGCTCGGGTCGTAGTCGTACAGCACCACCCGTTGCTCCGGTGGCCCGCCACGCTGCACCCACAGGTAGGACTTCGACCGGGCGGTCTTGCCCGGTGCCTTCAGCACCTGCACCGGCGTCTCGTCCATCTGCACGATGTCATAGGCCAGCAACCGGTCTCGCAGCAGGTTGATCACCGGCTGGACGAGCGCTCCGGCCTGGATCATCCAGTTTGCCAGCGTCGCCCGGGGCAGATCCACCCCGATCCGGTTCAGGATCGTCGCCTGCCGGTACAGCGGCAGCGCATCCTGGTACTTCGAGACCGTGATGTGCGCCAGCAGGCCCGGTGAGGCCAGGCTTTTGGGGATCGGCTGGGGCGGCAGCGGTGCGGTCTTGATGCACTGGCCGCAGGTGCAGGCGTACTGCTTGCGGATGTGCCGGATCACACGGATCTTCGCCGGGACGATATCCAGCTGTTCGGAACTCACCTCGCCGATCTCGGCCAGCCGGGCACCATCGCGCGGGCAGAACCGGTCCGGCTCCGGTAACTCGTGGACCACCTCGATACGAGGCAGTGTGTCGGGTAATGGCTTGCGACCGCGCTTCCTGCGGGTGTGTGCGGGGACCGCGACGACGGCGTCTTCATCAGACTCCGCAGCCTCGGCCTCAACCTCGGCTTCGTCGAACAGCCGGATCTGGTCGGGCGAGAGTTTTTCGCTGCTGGCCGCATAGCGCCGGGCCAGTGCGAGGTTCAGTTGTTCGGTGAGGGTGAGTACCTGCGCCTTGTAGCGCTGGTTCTCCGTGGTGAGTTGTTCGTTGCGGCTGAGCTGGTCGGCGACCAGTGCCTTGAGGGCTTCGACGTCATCCGGCAGCTGATCCAGTGCAATCGGCATGCACTCCATTATACGACAATGACCGGTAAAATACGCTACAAAACACTGCGATAGTGCAACCGTTCATGCGGCTGGAGGCGCATGACATCGTAACCGTCCAGCAGCCAGTTCAGTTGCTGGCCGGTCAGCGTGATGACCTCCGCATCCACCTTGCGCGGCCACTTGAAGCGGTCCCGCTCCAGGCGCTTGTGCCACAGGCAGAAGCCGTTGCGTTCCCAGTACAGGATCTTGACCTTGTCCCGCCGCCGGTTGCAGAACACGAACAGCTGCTCGGAGAACGGATCCAGCGCCAGGACCTCTTCTACCAGCACCGCCAGACCGTTGATCCCCTTGCGGAAGTCGACCACGTCCCGGCACAGGTACACAACGGGCAGGTCGTTCGAGGGCCGCATCATCTGAGCGTGGCCGCCGTGTTCAGGACGATCGCCAGGGCAGCGCTGTCCACCTCGCCAGAGAACGCCACCGACACACCGTTCGGTAACTGGATACGCCAGTCGTCACCGGCCGGGATCGGGGCTATCTGCACCCGCTGGAACCGGCTTGGCGGTGTGCGCGGCAGAACCCCCTTGCGAATCAGCGTCTGCTTCCCGGCGTACATCGCCGAGGCGGAGAAACCCTGTTCCGCCGCATACTCGGCAACCGTCTTTCCCGAGGCCTCACAGGCACGGACCTGTTCCAGCCAGTAGCGCTGACGCTCCGTCAGCTCGTTCTCTTCAACTCGATCCATCTTCTTGCTCCGCCATGTTTGAAATGGCGGAGCTTGCAGAAAACAGCTTCAGGCAGGTAGGGCGTCGTTTATTTTGCGGTTACCCTCCGTGTCCCGGCGAGACCACAGCGCCTGCTCCAGCGCATCCAGCACCAGGTCCGTCCGGAGCGAGCGCGACACGCGCCAGCCTACGATCCGGCGGGCGTAGACGTCCACTACGAACGCCACATAGACAAAGCCCGCCCAGGTTGCCACGAAGGTGATATCCGCCACCCACAGCTGGTTGGGACGCGTCGCCGTAAATCGCCGGTTCACCCGGTCCAGCGGACGGTCCGCCGCCTCATCGCCGACCGTCGTCCGGCAGCGGCGTCCACGTACCACGCCACGCAGCCCCTGCGACCTCATCAGACGCTCCACCGTGCAGCGTGCCACCGCGAACCCCTCCCGGTTCAACTGACGCCAGACCTTCCGGGCACCATACACCTGGAAGTTCTCCTCCCAGACCCGCCGGACCTCATCGGACAGTGCCTGGTCGCGCTTCACACGCGGCGGTAGCCGTTCCGGGTCGGCCTCACGGGCCTTGTGTTCGTAGTAGGTCGACGGGGCAATCGGCAATACCGCGCAGATCGGCTCGACCCCGTAGCGATCCTTGTGATCGTCGATGTAGGCGATCATCTCCTCAGCTTGCGGTCGAGCTCCGCCTGGGCGAAAAAAGCCGACGCCGTCTTCAGTATCTCGTTGGCCCGCTTCAGCTCCCGGTTCTCCCGCTCCAGCGCCTTGAGCCGCTCACGTTCCGAGGTCGTCAGGCCCTCTCGCAGTCCCTGGTCACGCTCCGCCTGCCTCACCCATTTCCGAAGTGTCTCCGGCGTACAGCCAATCTTGGCCGCAATGGAGGCCATCGCCGCCCACTGTGAATCATGTTCACCCTGGTGCTCGAACACCATGCGAACCGCCCGTTCCCGCACTTCCGGGGAATATCTCGTACTCTTCTTCATGACTCTATCCTCTCAAGAAATAGAGTCTCCGGTAAACCCGGGGCGGTTCAATTATCGAATTGGGCTAAATGTGACGTGGCCCAATTCCACCGGACACCCCAGTTAAGGGATAATCCCTGCTCTGATTTTCATTTTTGATGCCGGGAAAAAGGATATTGCTATGTTGATCTACCCGACTTTCTTGTTAATTGCATCTGTTTTGGTGGTTGTCGGTCTTGGTGTGTATCAGAAGTTGACTCGGGGTGATGTGAAGTAGCCACTATGCAAGCATTATCACGTTGCTGTTGAATATTGCAGTAGCATGATTGGAATTCCGGGGACAGTATACTCAAATATTCCTATGGTTTGGCTGCACACTCGGAGTAGAAGAATCCAGGCCTGAGAGGGGATTCGGATAGAACGCTGTTGCAGGCGAAATATGTCTACTGTCCCCAGAATCCTATACGTTATGTCTGAAAAATGGATTCGGAAACATCCATGCGCTTATGAAGCACACGAACAATTTCAATTCGGTTGGAGTAGGCTCGGTAATAGATTACGTGGTTGGCGATAGGAAATTTTCTATAGCCACGCTTAATGTAATTACAGATTTTGCCAAGCTCTGGGTTGTCGGCTAACTGATGAAACGTATCATCAAGTTGGGCCAAGTATTTATTGTGCTGATCGACTCCCCGGCGTTATTGCGTAAACTTGGCAATACCTACCAGGTCGTTTTTGGCTGCATTGGTGAGTAGAAAATGAGGCACTATTTAGTGGACGTCATTGTTCAGTTCGTCGATAAGCCCTGTAAGCGTGTAGTTGGAGATCCCGCTTTGCTCGCCTTCTTCAAGTAATTTTCGAAGGGTAGAAAGCTTGGTTTCTTCCTCCTCCAACAACCGCAGAGCAGCACGAATCACTTCGCTAGTGGAAGAGAATCGCCCGGTTTTCAGTTGTTTATTTATAAAGCGCTCAAAGTGAGGGCCAAGAGTAATACTGGTGTTTTTGCTCATCTCACAACCCCCCAGGAATATCAATAACCTGTATTGTGATGAGGCATAACAATCGCGTCAATCCAGACTGGCTACCCCGACGTTTCTCGTTCCTCGTCGCTCTGGGTTAGCCAGCCGGTTACACAAATCGTTAGAAACCATGGGGTGCGTCTCATGAGTGATGAAAAAAACCGGGCAAAGAGAAAAGCGTTTTGCTGAAGCAATGGCAGAGATGGCCAAGTCTATCATGAGCCACAATTGCCGGGCCGCGGGAGCATACAGCATATATGAGTGACAAACAGGCACTCTGGCAACGGCAATTTCCGGCACTGGTTGCCGACGACGATCCGGTGCTCGCCGCCCTGGCTGAGCAGGCGCGGCTGGTGACGCTGCCCGCCGGCCAGCGGGTGTTCCAGCCGGGCGGCCGCTGCGAAAGCTATCTGCTGGTCGCCAGCGGCAGCGTGCGCGTCCAGCTTCTCACCGAGAGTGGCCGGGAGGTGGTGCTCTACCATGTCCGTGCCGGCGACTCCTGCGTCCTCACCACGTCCTGTCTGTTGGGTGGCGACCACTACCCGGCGGAAGGCGTCACCGAGACCGAGGTACAGGCCTTCCTGGTCGCCGGGCGGGACTTCGATGCGGCGCTGCAGGAGTCGGGCCGTTTCCGCCGCTTCGTGTTCGCCCGCCTCGGCGCCCGCCTGGCCGAGATCATCGCCCGTATCGAGCAGCTCACGGCCTGCAGCATCGACAGCCGGCTGGCCCACACCCTGCTCGGCCTGCGCGATGCCGGCGACAGGGCGCGGATCACCCATCAGGCCCTGGCCGCCGAACTGGGCACGGCCCGCGAGGTGGTGTCACGACATCTCAAGCAATTCGAGGAACGCGGCTGGCTGGAGCTCGGCCGCGGCAGCATCCGCATTTGCGATGCCGCTGCCCTGGCCCGCCTATTGCAGCAAGGCGGCCCGTAAAGCTGTGTGACTCAGTCACTGACAGGACGGCGGGCGAAGGGGAAGATGGGCGCACTCTCGATACCCTTCAACAGCAAGAGGAGAACCGCATCATGTCCTGCAACGTCGGCGGCATCGACCGCGCCCTTCGCATCATCATCGGCCTTGCCCTGGTGGCCATCGTCTTCGTCGGCCCGCAGACGCCCTGGGGCTGGCTCGGCCTGATCCCCCTGATCACCGGCCTGATCGGCTTCTGCCCGCTGTATACCCTGCTCGGCGTCAAGACCTGCAAGAGCAGTTGACTCAGCCCTGCTGCAGCAGATCGCGCAGGTCGATCACCGCGGCATTGGCGCGGGCCAGGTAGTTGGCCATGGTCAGCGAGTAGTTGGCGAACAGGCCGAAGCCGCTGCCATTGAGGACGAAAGGACTCAGGGTCGGCTCCTGAGTGGCCTCCAGTTCGCGGATGATCTGGCGCAGCGAGACCAGGGCGTTCTTCTTGCGCAGGATCTCGCTGAAGTCCAGCTCCACCGCGCGCAGGATGTGCAGCAGCGCCCAGGCCGTGCCACGCGCCTCGTAGAAGACATCGTCCAGCTCACGCCAGGGGGTCTTCACCTCCACCGCCTCCGGGCTGCGGGTCGCCTGGCGTGCCGCCGTCTCCCCGGCCAGGTCGGTGTTGATGCGCAACTGGCCGACGCTGGCGCTGAGCCGCTGCGAAAGGCTGCCGAGCCGCTTGGAGACGATCTCCAGGTACTGGCGCAGGTTGTCGGCACGGGCATAGAACTGGGCGTCGGAAGCGGCCGGGTCGGCAAGCCGTTGGAGATAGCGACCCAGGGCGCGCAGGCCCTTGCGGTATTCCCCTTCGGTGGCGGGCAGGATCCAGGAATCGTTCTGGAAATTGAACTGCGGCTCGGCCTGGGCCAGGTCCTTGTCCTCCACCGACTGCGACTGGGAACGGGAGAAGTGATTGCGCAGCGCCGCGGCGCCGTCGCGCAGCATTACCAGGCTGCCGAATTCCCAGTTGGGCATGTTGTCCAGCCACAGCCCAGGCGGAAACAGATCGTTGGACAGATAGCCGCCGGGCTTGTCGAGCAGGGTCTCACCGATGCGCATCAGGGTGCTGGTGTAGACATAACCCACCACCAGCCGCTCGCTATCGCCGGCGGCGCGTTCCAGCGCCACCTGGCGCACATCGAAGGGCTCCGGCTGGCGGCTCCAGTAGACACCGAGCAGCCCGCAGACCAGCAGATAGGTCAGCAGCAGCAGGCCAAGGCTCCACAGCAGCCCCTTCTCCTTCAGGGTGCGCGGATGGTAGAGGCGACGCAGGGTGTCGGCGCCGCGGGCGCCCCACTCCAGGAAGCGGCTGATCCAGTCGGTCAATCTATCTATCACCTGCGCAGGTCCTTTGTATGGGGAAAACGGCTCTGGTTCAAAGCGCCAGTTCGACACGCGGCTCGGCATTCTCCACCGCATCGATCTGCGAACGGCAGACCAGCAGCCGCGCCGGATCGATGCCGTGCGTCTCGACCAGCAGCCGGCGGACGGCCGCGGCCCGGGCATCGGCCAGGTTCAGCAAGGCCGTTTCCAGATCCACCCTGGCCGGCCGCCGCTGCACCTGCATCATAGCCCGGTCCCGGGCCACGGCAAAGGCGCATATCCTGAGCTGCAGCGCCGGCCGTTCGTCGAGCAGCCGGGCGATCCTGGCCAGGTAGTCACCGGCTGCGGCATCGGGTTCGCTCGCACCCGGCGCAAAGCGCAGCGGCTCCAGCCGCAGGCGACCGGCCTTGTCGACCAGGAACTTGCCCACCACGAACAGCGTGCTGTAGGGCTGCAGGGCATACTTCAGATAGCCGACTGCCGCCGTCTTCAGGGTCTTGGCCAGCGCCTGGCGGATGGCATCGGAGGGGTCGAAGGCGGGGTCCGTGAGCAGGCCGGCGACCGGCAACTGCAGGTGGATGTCGCCTTGCTTGTCGCGCAGCATGTCGAGCGCCGTTTCCAGCGGCATGGCCAGGGTCTTCTCCACCTCGGCCGCCTTCTCTTCGCTGACCCGCTGCACTGCCAGGCGGTGCAGGCGGACGTCGTTTTCCGCCTGCAGACGCCCGGCCTCGATCTTCAGCTCGCTGTCGAGGTCGAGGGTGCCACTCTCCAGCCGGTAGCCGAACTGGGCCTCGGCGTAGGGCGACAGCGGCGGCAGGTCGAGGCGCTCGAGCTTGAGCTGCAGCTCGCTCGACAGCGCCTCGCCGAAGGGTTTCAGCCAGCCTTCGGCCTGCAGCCGCGCATACTCCCCGGGGCGGGCGGCCAGATACAGCCGTACCGGCTGCCCGGCGTCCCCCGTATCGAGCCCGGCGAGACGGAACCCCTCGATCGCCAGGCGACTCTTCACAGCGGGCGTGACGGCCGCATCGAGCAGTTCGACATAACCGCCCTCAGCCAGTTCCAGACTGGTCAGACGCAGGCGGACCGCCATGCCGCCACCGCCCGCCGGCAGCGGCGGCACCAGCCAGCGGCCGGTGGCATCCCGCCGCAGTCGCAAGCGCAGCCCCTGCAGGCGGACCTGGCCGATATCGATCTCCCGGCCGCGAATCGTCACCGGCCGCAACGTGCCCGCCCCCACGCCGAGCAGCGGGATCCGCCGCTGGCCGGGGAGCGGCGCCGCGACCAGTCCCTCGCCCCCCTGGAAATCCACCCCGGCCAGGCGGACCAGCGCCGGCCCCTCGACCTCGACGCCGTCCAGTTTGAGCCACTGCAGCGCCAGCAGGGTCACTGCCCGTTCTGTCTCCTCGGTGCGCAGGCTCACGCCATCCAGCGTACCCTGCAGTCTCAGGCCGCCCGGCGCATCCAGCGCCGGCCAGTCCAGGCGTCCACCCCAGGCCAGCCGCCGGGCGGCATGGCGCAGCCGCGGCTGATCCTGGGCCAGCGCCAGGCCCCGCCCCTCCAGCCGCCCCTGCAGGAACAGGCCGATGACCGCGCCCAGTTCGAACCGCCCCTTGCCCTGCCAGGCCAGGCGCTCGCCGGAGAACCGCAGCCTGTTCGTCTCCAGCGCCGCCTCGCGCAGCGTCAGCCGGCCCTCGTGCCGGAGCTGCAGACCCGCCGGACGGCGTTCGAAGTCGAGCCGCAGACGGGCATCGAGCAGGCCGCCGATCCCCCGCCAGTCAGCCGGCAGCAGACCGGCGTAAGGCGCGATCGACTGCCCCTCGGCGCGCAACCGCAGCCGGCCATGCAGCCGCGGCGCGAAGGCATGGATTTCTCCGGAGAGCGTCAGTGGACGGCCGTTGAGCGCACCCGTCAGGGCCAGGTGCAGCGGCTGCTGCGGCCGGGCGCTGTCCAGGTCCCCGATCTCGAACGAACGCACGTGCAGGCGGCTGTGCCATTGCGGCAGGCGCAGGTCGAGACGCGCCGCGGCCAGCGTCAGCCGATCGAGCTGCAGGGCCCAGCCCGTGTCCGCCACGGGCGGCGCCGCGGGGATCGGCAGCGGCCTCGCCAGACCAGCCATCCGCCAGTGCCTTCCGCTGCGGCTCAGTTCGACGCGCAGTCCGCTGAGGGACAGTCGACGGATGTGCAGCCGCCGTTGCAACAACGGCCGCCACTCGAAGCCGAGATCCAGGCTGTCCAGCTCCAGCCATCCCTTGCCATCGCCAAGGCGCAGGCCGGACAGACGCAGGGTGCCGGTGAAGGGATTGACGTGGACCCGCTGCAGCTCGACCTCGACGGCGCCGCCGGCGCGCAGCGCCTGGCGCAGGCCATAGTCGATGGCATGGGGCAGGGCCAGCAGCAGCACCATGCCCAGCAGCGCCGCACCGAGCAGCAAGATCACCAGTCTCCGCATCGCGCTTCCTTTCCGGTTCCCGCGGCCGGCCGCTGGATATTGGAGGGTAAAGGCGGCACACTGCGCAGCCCATGAATCCCGTCACCGCGACAGGACACCGGCAGCGCCGCATCTGGGCACTGGCCGGCCCGATCATTCTATCCAATCTTTCGGTGCCCCTGTTGGGAATGATCGACACCGCGGTGGTCGGTCACCTGCCGGAGGCGCGTCATATCGGCGCCGTGGCGCTCGGCGCCATGATCATCCACTTCCTGTTCTGGGCCTTCGGCTTCCTGCGCATGAGCACCACCGGCCTGACCGCCCAGGCCTGCGGCGCGGAGGACGGCGATGCGCTGCGCCTCGTGCTCGGCCGCGGCCTGCTGCTGGCCATCGCCCTGGCGCTCGTCCTGCTGCTGTTGCAGGCACCGCTCGCGGCTCTCGCCTTCCGGCTGATCGACGCCGAACCGGCGGTCACCGAGGCGGCCCGCGGCTACTATGGGGTTCGCATCTGGGCGGCGCCGGCGACGCTGGCCAATTACGTCTTCTGGGGCTGGTTCCTCGGCCTGCAGAATTCGCGCATTCCGCTGATCGTCATGCTGCTGATCAACGGCTGCAACGCCCTGCTGGACTATGTCTTCGTGATGCACCTGGGGATGGCGGCGGAGGGCGTGGCCCTGGCCTCGCTGATCGCCGAATACCTCGGCCTGCTGCTGGCGCTGGGCTTCGCCCGGCGGACCCTGCGCACCTTCCCCGGCCGCTGGTCCTGGCCGGCGCTGCGCGAGCCCGCGGCGCTGCGCCAGTTGCTGCGGGTCAATCACGACCTGTTCCTTCGTACCCTCGGCCTGCTCGGCGCCCTGGCCTTCTTCACCATCCAGGGGGCGCGTTTCGGCGAGCTGATCCTGGCCGCCAACGCCGTGCTGTTCAACTTCCAGACCTTCATGGCCTACGGGCTGGACGGCTTCGCCCACACCGCCGAGGCCCTGGTCGGCCGCGCCCTGGGGGCCGGTGACCGGCAAGCCTTGCGCCGCGATCTGCGGGACACAGCCCTGTGGTCGGCGCTCAGCGCCCTGCTCTTCAGCCTGCTGTTCGCGCTCGCCGGCCAGCCGCTGATCGGCCTGCTCACCGACATCGAGGCGGTGCGCAGCGAGGCGCTGCGCTACCTGCCCTGGGTGATCGCCCTGCCGCTGGTCTCGGTCTGGGCGTTCTGGCTGGACGGGGTGTTCATCGGCGCCACGCGCAGCGCCGACCTGCGCCGCGGCATGCTGCTCGCGGTGTTCGCCGTCTATCTGCCGGCCTGGTACCTGCTGCAACCCCTGGGCAACCACGGGCTCTGGGCCGCGCTGCTGCTGTTCATGGCGGCGCGCGGCCTGAGCCTGGGCGGCTTTCTCTGGCGGCGGCCGCTGCCAGGGTGAAGGGAAGACGGGTCAGTCCTCGTCGAAGACCTCGTGCAACTGGGCGCGCAACCATTCGGCCTCGCGCCGCTCCTCGATACGCCGGCGCGCCACCGCGCGGCGGATGGCATTGGCCGAGGACTTGGTCTTGTGCTTCTTGGCCGGCGCCGTGGCCGACACGGAAATGGAACTGCGTTTGACTGGGCTCATTGGCATTCCCCCGGTCTGCGGTGGAAACGGCCTTGTCAGGCGAGGGTCTCCATGACCTTGTCAGGGATAGCGTCCGGCCGGGGCTCGGGCTTTAGCACCAGGGCGGCACGCAAATGGGCACCTGAGCGGCGGCCGCGCGGGGAGATCGCGGCCTGGAGGCCGCTCCTACCTTCTGGATTCTGAATTCCGGATTCTGGCTTCCATACCGGCGCTTTGCGCCGCATCGCGGCCCGGAGGCCGCTCCTACCCTCTAGCTTCCGGCTTCTGGCGGAGACGGCCAGTCGCGCACATGCACATCGCGCTGCGGGAAGGGGATCTCGATGCCCGCCTCGCGGAAGGCGGCATCGATGGCGAAATTCAGGTCACTGATCACCCGCAATCGCTTGTCGATATCGTAGATGAAGCAGCGCAGCTCGAAGTCCAGGGAGCTGTCGCCGAAGGCCCGGAACAGCACCCGCGGCTCCGGCGAACTGCCATCGGTGATCACCCCCGGGTGTTCCGCGGCGACCCGTTCCAGGATGGCCTTCACCTGCTGGGTGTCGCTGCCGTAGGCGACCCCGACCGGGATCCGCGCCCGGCCGCGTGCGTCGTACAGCATCCAGTTGGTCACCTGGTTGGAGATCAACTCCGAGTTGGGAACGATGACGTCGGCCCGGTCGAAGGTCTGGATCTGGGTGGAACGG